>NZ_CP020469.1:4203225-4803686 GCF_003031405.1 Halomonas sp. 'Soap Lake #6' | reverse complement strand
TTAAGAAAACCACATATCTAGACAAACCATTCACAATGAAAAAACTGTGTACAACATAGTAAAAGTCAAAAATTAGATAGCGCAGAATATGCAATGCCAGCTTTGCACTTACTCTCTTAATAAGATTTAACCTTGATCTATACAGCTAGTTGGAGAGATTAAAGAATGAGTACCCTGATAGATGAATAACCTAAGAAATTAATAACTTAAGCAGTAGCTGCTCCATTACTGTTAACAAGGTGAATCGATTCATAAGCCCACCTTGATCAGGTAAACAAGCAGCCAATATAGGGCACGGTAAACATCTACCCTGCCCACTGAAAACGTAGTGGCACGCAATGTTGAGGGTCTGGGAAAGGGTCTGGGGAAAGAGACTTGGACAAAGGAAAGTACAATATGCCTGTTGCCAGCGCGCCAGTTGAGCTAAGCAATGTCTCGTCAGATCCGATGACGTGACAGTAATGAAAATATTCACAATGTCACAATGTGATACAGAAACAACTATCAGAAGGAGGGGGAGTGTCACGCTATGCTCAAGCAAAACTTAATGCCATTGCATGAGAAACGAATCAGGGTCCTGGAAACGCTTTGGTTTCAGGACCCTGATTGTGGTGTGCTGAGGCGCTATTAGTTAAGCGCCAAGGGAGGTATGAGTAGTTTAGTTCCGATTACCTTTAGGCTTGCGCATAGCCTGAACCGGGCGACGTTTGTGTTTATCGCGGCTCCAGCGGTTTTTCTCATCCGGTGTCAGCACTGGCACTTTACGGGTTTCCAAATTCGCCAGCGTAGATAAGTCATCAACCTCATCCTGGGAAAGCTCAACCCATTCCCCTGCTTTGGCACGCTTATCAAGGAAAATATTACCGTAGCGCACGCGTTTTAGACGACTAACCGTCAGCCCCTGGGATTCCCACAGGCGGCGTACTTCCCGGTTGCGGCCTTCTAAAATCACCACGTGGAACCAAGTGTTTATGCCTTCGCCACCAAACTCCTGCACATCAGTAAAACGCGCAGGACCATCTTCCAGCATCACGCCATCCACCATGGCCACAATGTGCTCGCGCTTCACTTCGCCCATCACACGTACTGCGTATTCACGCTCTACCTGAGTGGATGGGTGCATTAAACGGTTGGCTAGCTCGCCATCAGTGGTAAACAGCAATAGGCCGCTGGTATTAATATCCAACCGCCCAACTGCAATCCAGCGCTCGCCTTTCAAGCGCGGCAGGCGCTCAAATACGGTGCGTCGGCCTTCTGGATCCTTGCGCGTACACAACTCACCTTCCGGCTTGTTGTACATAATCACACGGCGTGGCGCTTCCTCTTCAGAACGCAGCGTTACCGGGCGATCATCAAAGCTGACTTTATCCCGGGCTTCTACCCGGTCGCCTAGCTTAGCCACTTGGCTATTCACCTTTACCCGGCCTTCAGAAATAGCGGTTTCCATTTCACGGCGCGAGCCAAACCCTGCACGGGCAAGTACTTTTTGCAGTTTTTCACTGGTGACAGGCGTAGTGTTGTTACTCTGACTCATGGTCGTTTGACCTCACATCGTTGGTCTGCGTACGCGCGTCATCACTACGCTGCGCACGTGCCGCTAAACGTGCCTCTAAATCGGCAAAGCTCAGCGGCGGGTTCAACGCCGTCTCGGCGTGCTTATCGGCTATCTCAGCCGCGGTTATCTCTTCTTTCTGGGGTGGCGCATCCTGCACGGTTTCTGGCGTTTCGTCCAGTGCGGGTTGCACCTCTTCTTGGTCACTGCTGCTATCTTTTTGTTCATTATCGGTTTGCTCATTGGCGTCGTTGCTATCAACAGCATTGACCAACGCATGCATGGGCGGCAGTGCATCCAAGGTTTTCAGGCCAAAGTCATCCAAAAAACTGCGGGTGGTGGCGTAAACGGCAGGACGTCCTGGTACATCACGGTGCCCCACTACACGGATCCAGCCACGCTCCATTAGGGTACGAATAATCGAGCTACTGACGCTTACCCCGCGGACATCTTCGATATCCCCCCGGGTAACCGGCTGACGATAGGCAATCAGCGCCAGCGTTTCTAATAACGCTCGGGAGTAGCGCTGGGGGCGTTCATCCCAAAGGCGCGACACCCAGTGTGCTAGCCGTGGCCGAATACGCAGTTGAAAACCAGAAGCGGTTTCAACAAGCTCTAGCGCGCCCGCTTCGTGACGCAAAGCAAGGCGCGACAAGGCATCCCTCAGAGCTTTCCTCGGCGGGCACTCATCGGCCAAAAACAGTGTTTCAAGACGCTCAATGTCTAGCGGCTCCCCCGCCGCTAGCAGTGCCGCTTCAACAATATCATCTAACGTGGTGTCTCTCACCGCGACTCCTCGCCAGGTTCAAACGCGGGCTCTTCAAAAACAGATTCAAAAGCACCTCCTTCTGTATCGAGTGGCTCGAATGCGCCTTCATCCTCAAATGCTTCATCGGCAAGTGATGCTGGGCGCGCACGCACGTGAATGGGCGATAGCGGCGCATTTTGAACAATTTCGATCATGGCTTCTTTAGCTAACTCTAAAATGGCCATAAAGGTTACCACTACGCCAGCACGCCCCTCTTCTAAGGTAAACAGCGCTTCAAAAGGGGTATAACGCTGCTGAGCACTATCGAGGGTTAACTGCTCCATGATTTTCAGCATGCGTTCACGTGTAGAGAGCACCTCGCGGCTGATCTGGTGGGACTGGGTCAGCTCAGCGCGCTTAAGAATATCGGAAAGCGCTCCTAACAGTTCATCAAGCTCCACATCCGGGTGTATAACCCGGGTTTCCAACGGGGGCAGCCCAGCCTGTACGCTAAACCAGTCACGCCCAACTCGGGGTAGCGTGTCTAATGCTTCGGCGGCTTCTTTAAGGCGTTCATACTCCTGCAGGCGGCGAATCAGCTCGGCCCTTGGGTCCTCGTCTTCCTCACCTTCCGCCTTCGGCGGCCGCGGTAGCAGCGTGCGAGATTTGATCTCCGCCAACATGGCTGCCATTAACAGGTACTCGCCCGCCAGCTCGATCTCCATCGCTTTCATCAACTCCACGTACTCGATGTACTGATGGGTGATGGTCGCTACGTTGATCGTCAAAATATCCAGATTCTGTCGGCGTATCAGGTAGAGCAGCAGATCAAGCGGACCTTCAAATGCCTCTAAAAACACCCGCAGCGCCTCCGGCGGGATATAGAGATCTTCCGGCAGCTCCATAATCGGCTCATCAAACAGGCGCCCAAGCGCTTCCACTACCGGCTCGGCAGTAAACTCAACGGCGTCCTGATCAACGGGAGAGCTTGGCGTCTCGCTCACGCGGGTCGGTTTCCTTTAATTAGTTAAATATCCGGCAGTGTAACAGCGTGCAAGCCGCCGCGGCACCTAGCCGGCCTCAGCGGCTTTGCGGTAACGCCCTTGATAGTCAAACAGCTTATCGCGAAGCTGCCAGTGCCGCCCGACTTTACGACCCACGACAAAGTCTGGGTGGCGCAAACGTCGCTGTTCCTCCACCACCTCACAGGGTGACATCGGCTGCCACTGAGCGCCTGGTGCGCGCAGGTGGTCACGCAAAAAAGCAGCGTAAAATGCGCGGCGCTGAGCAGGCGTTTCCAATGCAAACCACTCGGCAAGGCTCGCGCCATCTTCATCGTGGTATGTCACTTTTAAACGCGGCAGCCCTCGCCCATTGGTAGTGGCATCCAACTGCATACCGCTGACGCGGAGCACTTTGGCATCTTTTAACTTTAGTGCGTCTTTCAACTTATCGTCGGCATCCACCAATAACTGCTGACAGCCATGGCAACGCCGGGCGGCAATATCATTTTCAGCGCCACAGCTATCGCAGACTTTAAAGCGAAAGCGAAAGTCGCACTGTTTTTTATAGGTGCCCGATACAGCCCCCTGCCTACTCTTGCCCCCCCTGGCAGGCGGACTGGGCTGTTCGACCAACCCCTGGCAGCGGCGACCAAAATGTTCAATCACCAGCTCACCATCACGCTTCCCCCAAAACAGGTTGGCGTGACCGCAGGCTGGGCACTCTACCTGCACCGGCTCACTGTCGCTATCAGGCTTTGGCTCGCCTACTTCCGGCGCATATAGGTCCCAGGGATTGCCTGCATAGTCGAGTATCAGGCAATCCGTTTTTCCCGGCGAGAGGCGTAGCCCACGGCCAACCATCTGCTGGTAGAGGCTTACCGACTCTGTAGGTCGAAGAATGGCAATCAAGTCCACATGAGGGGCATCAAACCCAGTGGTCAGAACTGCAACATTCACCAAGTATTTCAGTTGGCGCGCTTTAAACGCATCGATAAGTGCTGTGCGCTCTTGAGATATGGTGGCGCCGGTGATCAGCGCCGCCTCATCAGCGGGCAGATAGCTAACAATCTCTTCAGCGTGGGCCACGGTGGCAGCAAAAATCATGACCCCTTGGCGGTTGGCAGCATACTCGATCACCTGCTGAATAATACCTGGAGTGGCGCGACTGCCCGCGACGACGCGATTTAGCTCCTCTTCGCGAAAAAGCCCGCTTGATGCAGGTATAAGAGCAGAAAAGTCATAGCCCTCAATAGCCATATCCAAGCGGTTAGGCTTAGCCAAAAACCCTTGCTTTACCATCAGCCTAAGCGGCTGTTCAAATACGCAGTCGGTAAAAAAGCAGTCATCTGCTCCGCGCACCATGCCATGGTGGTGGCGGTGATAGATAAACCCTTGCCCCAAACGGAAGGGGGTGGCAGTTAGGCCAAGAATTTTCAAGTGAGGGTTTTGATGCTGTAAATGATCAATTACCTGGCGATAGCTTGCCTCTTTCTCTAACGAGACCCTGTGGCACTCATCGATCACCAGCAGCGTAAAGTTGGCATCATTAAAGTGCTCAAGATTACGTACCACCGATTGTACCGAGCCAAACACCACTTGGCGGTTAGCCTCTTTGCGCTTTAACCCGGCACTAAAAATATCGGCCGCTAATCCGTAGGCTTGGTATTTGGCATGATTCTGCTCCACCAACTCACGCACATGCGCCAGAACCAGTACACGGCCACGCGCGAGCCTGGCCAGCTCGGCAATCACCAGCGACTTACCACTGCCAGTGGGCAGTACCACAACGGCTGGGGCACTGGTGGTGCGAAAGTGACTCACCACCCGTTTCACTGCCTCGGTTTGATAGGGGCGCAAGCATGGTGGCGAGTCAGCATCGGCGGAGGGACTTAATCGAGGCATGTCAGTCGAAACACGGGGTGCGACGCTCCATTCGTGCGTTTACCGCCTCACGATGCTCGGCGCCAGCCAACAGCTGCTGTTGCAAATGCGCTTCAAGGGCCAACCGCTCACGGTGGGCCAGGCCCGGCCCCCGAGCGAACAACTCACGAGCCGCAGCGACAGCCCTAGGTGAACGTGAGGCGATAAGCGCAGCGGTTGCCTGGGCGGTTTCTCGGGGCGTATCGCTCAGGCGGCTGCCCAGGCCCAGTTGGTAAGCCTCTTCTCCTGACACCTTACGCCCGCTTATCGCCAGTTCCTGGAGCACATCCTGACGCAGCCCCACCCCGGTTACGCTAATCGCCATATCGGGGATGATCCCCCAGTCGATCTCCAACAGCGCCAGACGTGCGGACGGGTGAAGAATGCGTATATCGGCACCCAGAGCTATCTGCAAACCACCGCCATAGATATGGCCGTGCAAGGCGGCCACCACGGGAACGCCAGCCTCGCGCCACCCTAGGGCTAGGCGCTGAACCGGATTGATACCCGCGGCGTCGTGTGCCAGTAAGGTGGGCAACCGCTCCGCCTCACCCATGATCGACGCCATGTCGAGCCCAGCGCAAAAGCTATCACCATCGCCGCTCAAGACCACAGCACGCACTCCGTCGAGCTGGGCTAAGCACTGCTGGGCAGCTAGCAGTCCATCGATCATGGCCCAGTCCAGACCATTGTGATGATCAGGTCTCGACAACATGACCTCAGCTACATGGTCAGTGAAGGTCAGCGTCACACGTTCATTGAAGATTTGATGCATTCGAGCTCCCAGAAGGTTCCTTTGGCTCGCCACCGGTTGGCGATAACCGTGCTTGTGAGCTGAGTGTGGCGCGAGAACGAGTGTTTTTCAAACAAACGTTTTATCTCACACCTGCCCTCACAGGAATCACGTCTCCACCACAGGAAAAAGCGGCCCGTAGGCCGCTAATTCATAAGCTAGGGTAGAGCTCAGTCCAGCCATACGCGTGCGTTACGGAATAGGCGCAGCCAAGCACCATCTTCCGTCCACTCCGTCGGACGCCAGGAGTTGGTGACCGCACGGGTCACTCGTTCAGGGTGGGGCATCATGATAGTGACGCGGCCATCTGGCGTAGTGAGACCGGTAATACCAGACGGCGAGCCGTTGGGGTTAGCCGGGTAGCGCGTAGTGACTTGGCCGTAGTTATCGATATAACGCAGCGCAATCTGGCTATTGGACTGCATGCTACGCAGGTGTGCCGTATCACGGAACTCGGCACGACCTTCGCCGTGGGCCACAGCAATTGGTAGCTTAGAGCCTTCCATACCCGCTAGCAGAATCGAGGGACTCTTCTCTACCCGAACCATGGCCACGCGCGCTTCAAACTGCTCGGATTCGTTGCGCACAAAGGCGGGCCAGTTTTCGGCACCTGGAATCAGCGACTTCAGTTGCGAGAGCATCTGGCAACCGTTGCACACGCCCAGAGAAAAACTATCATCGCGGGTGAAAAAGCTCGCAAACTGCTCGCGGGCACGTTCATTGAACAGCACCGACTTCGCCCAGCCGCCACCTGCACCGAGTACATCTCCGTAGGAGAAGCCACCACAGGCCACCAGCCCCTTGAACTCATCCAGAGACACACGCCCTTCCAGGATGTCGCTCATATGCACATCCACGGCGTCAAAGCCCGCTTTATGGAACGCCCAGGCCATCTCTACCTGACCATTGACCCCCTGTTCGCGGAGTACCGCTACAGCAGGTTTAGCCGTGTTGATAAACGGCGCGCTGATATCCTCGTTAATATCAAAGGTCGGCGCAGCACTTAGGCCGGGATCGCGTACATCGAGCAGATTGTCGAATTCGTTTTTGGCGCATTCGGGATTATCGCGTAGCGCCTGCATGCGGTAACTGGTTTCGGCCCAGGTGCGCTGGGTCAATTGGCGAGTAGTTTCCAGCAGCGGCTCTTCAAATAGCGTCACACGCACCTGGTCATCATAGCGCGGACGGGCAATCACGCCGCAGGTCTCGATACCCGCTATGGCAAACTGGGCCAGCACTTCTTCGGTGTGTTCGCGATTAACCTGAATCACAGCGCCTAACTCTTCCGAAAACAGCGCGTTGAAGGCTTCCACCGGCTCATCAATCAGCCAGTCCAGCTTGATCTCCAGTCCTGCATGGCTTGCAAAGGCCATTTCCAGCAATGTAACTAACAAGCCACCATCGCTGCGGTCATGGTAGGCCAATAGCTTACCGTCGCGATTTAGGCCCTGAATCACTTCGAAAAACGCTTTCAGGTCTTCGGGGTCGTCCACATCAGGGCAGTCGTCTCCCACCTGACCGTATACCTGGGCCAGCGCCGAGCCACCTAAGCGGTTCTGTCCATTCCCCAGATCGATGAGGATCAAATCAGACTCGTCTTGCTCCAAGTTGATTTGCGGCGTCAGAGTAGCCAAAGCATCGGTCACGGGTGCAAAGCCGGTGACTACCAGCGACAGCGGCGAAGTAATGCTTTTTTCGTCAGTATCACCACCTTCCTGCCAGGCGGTGCGCATGGACATTGAGTCCTTGCCCACTGGAATAGCAATGCCAAGCGCAGGGCACAGCTCCATACCTACTGCGTGAACCGCATCATAAAGCGCCTGGTTCTCACCAGGGTAGTCGGCAGCACTCATCCAGTTGGCGGAGAGCTTAATATCCGAAAGCTTGGCAATAGGTGCTGCGGCCAGGTTGGTAATCGCCTCTGCCACTGCCAAGCGGGCGCTAGCGGCAGGATTAATCAGTGCCACCGGTGGACGCTCGCCCATGGCCATGGCTTCACCGGCATGAGTATCAAAACTCGCGGTAGTGACGGCCACATCAGCCACAGGCACCTGCCAGGGGCCAACCATTTGATCGCGAGCCACTTGGCCAGTAATCGAACGGTCGCCAATGGTGATCAAAAAGCTCTTCGACGCCACAGTGGGCAGACGAAGTACACGATCCATGGCTTCACGCAGATCAAGATTGTCGAGCATGATGCCGGAGAGTTCGGGCGTTTGGCGCTCAAACGAACGGGTCATTTTGGGCGGTTTGCCAAACAGCACGCTCATTGGCAGGTCAACCGGCTTGGTGTCGAAATGACCGTCGCGCACTTCCAGATGGTGGTGTTCCATTGCTTCGCCCACCACGGCATAGGGGCAGCGCTCTCGCTTACACAACGCGTCGAAGGTATCGAGGTCTTCTGGGGCAACAGCCAGTACATAGCGTTCCTGGGCTTCGTTACACCAAATTTCCAGCGGGCTCATACCCGGCTCGGCATTGGGCACTGCACGCAGGTTAAACAGACCACCACGATTGCCGTCTTTCACCAGTTCCGGCAGCGCGTTGGAAAGTCCACCGGCACCAACATCGTGAATAAAGCGAATCGGGTTTTTATCGCCCAGCGCCCAGCAGCGATCGATCACTTCTTGGGCACGACGTTCAATCTCAGGGTTTTCCCGCTGCACTGAAGCAAAATCCAGGTCCGCGCTAGACTCACCAGAGGCCATGCTTGAGGCCGCGCCACCGCCCAGACCAATCAGCATCGCAGGGCCACCCATGACAATTAGCTTGCCGCCGACGGGTATTTCACCTTTCTGGACATGATGAGCACGGATATTGCCATAACCACCGGCAAGCATAATCGGCTTATGGAAACCACGACGTGCAATACCGCCATCGCTCAACGCATCCTGCTCGTACGTGCGGAAGTAGCCTGTCAGATTGGGGCGACCAAACTCATTATTGAACGCCGCGCCGCCAATCGGGCCATCCAGCATAATTTGCAGCGCCGACTGCATGCGCTCAGGCTTGCCGTAATCAAAGGCTTCCCAGGGCTGCACAAACTCAGGAATGCGCAAATTAGAAACGGTAAAGCCCGAAAGCCCCGCTTTCGGCTTGCCACCGATGCCGGTCGCGCCCTCATCGCGGATTTCACCGCCGGAGCCGGTCGCTGCGCCAGGAAAGGGTGCAATCGCCGTTGGGTGATTGTGGGTTTCCACCTTCATCAGAATGTGAATCGGCTCTGGGTGGGCATCGTAACTGGCTCGCTCACCCTCAGCACCGGTTAACGGCGTGGGGAAGAAGCGCCCCCCATGGCTACCCTTAATTACCGCTGCATTGTCGCTGTAGGCCGACAACACGTTATCCGGCGACGTCGCAAAGGTGTTCTTGATCATCTTGAACAGTGAGTGGCCCTGAGCCTCGCCGTCGATGATCCAGTCCGCGTTGAAAATTTTGTGACGGCAGTGCTCTGAGTTCGCCTGGGCAAACATCATTAGCTCCACATCACTGGGGTTGCGGCCAAGCTCAATAAACGCGGCCACCAAGTAGTCAATCTCATCGTCCGCCAGCGCCAAGCCTAGCTCGCGGTTAGCGGTTACCAGCGCCTCGCGGCCACCCTCTAGAATATCAACGCTGCCCAACGGTGCAGGCGCATGGTGGGCGAATAGCTTGGCGGCATCAGCCACGTCCGCGAGCACGTTTTCAGTCATACGGTCGTGGAGCAGCGCGCTGATAGTGTCCAGTTGCTCGGTGCTGAGCTCACCTCGCAGCCCCACTCGGTAGTCGACACCACGCTCAATGCGGCTGATCTGGTGTAGCCCACAGTTATGGGCAATATCGGTTGCTTTAGAGGACCACGGAGACTGAGTGCCCAAGCGCGGTACAACTAAAAAACGCTGGGAATTGTCTGGGGTGGCTTGGCTTGTTTGGCTACCGTAGTCGAGCAGCTGAGCCAAACGCTCTAGAGCGGCGTTATCAAGCTCGTCATGGTGATCAATGAAGTGGACGTAATTGGCGGACAGTGCCTCCACCTCCGGAACACGTTCACGCAACACCGTTAACAGCCGTTCATGACGGAAGGCAGAAAGGGCAGGTGCGCCTCGCAGTTCGAGCATATCTGGGAGCCTCTAAAGCAGGAAGAGTTCGAGCAGGAAATCACCAGGCCGCAGTGCGGCCCTCTTTTATGGCACGGATTAGGGGCTATGATACTGGAAAGCAGCGGCCACACGAAATCCACAAGGTGACAGCATCATCTAGGCTGGGTATCGTGGCCACTTGTTTCATACCGATAAGACATCATGCCGACATTGATTTGCCGACATTTTCTTACCCATTACCGGGTATATCTCGCGATAATCGCGACGCTTTTGCTTGTACTTGTGCCACGAATTTCGTGGACACCTCCTGGCGAGCACTTAAAGCAGATCACTGCGAAAGACTTTATTACCATCCATACCCGCAATGCGCCCACCACTTACTATGAAGGCCGCCAAGGCCCTACCGGCTTTGAGTATGAGCTGATGCAGCGGTTTGCTGACTATTTGGGTGTCAGCTTGAACCTTAACGCCAGCCATCACCCTGAAAGCGTACTGCCTGCGGTGCGCGAGCAGGGCGATCTGGGTGCCGCCATGCTGCCGCTCTTGCCGGACTCACCAGGCATTCACTACACACGGCCAATTATTCAGATGCAGCCTCTCGTCGTCTATCGGCGCGGCTTAAACGGTATCCGTGAACCTAAGGATTTAGTCGGCCTGGAGCTTGGCACCCTCAGCGGCGCGGGTACTAGCGAGGCACTGCGTGCACTACAGAATGACTACCCGCGCCTCAGCTGGAAAGAGTCTCAGGAACTTGAAGTCGCCGAATTACTCGCCCGCGTTGAAGATGGCACGCTAGATGCAGCAATCATTTTTGATCATCAGTTTCGCCTTAACCGGCTATTTTTCCCGAGCGTAGAGCGGGGTTTTTTTCTAGGCGACCCGCTGTCGCTCGTCTGGGCGGTACCTAGTGGCCGAGGCTTAGGACTGCTGGAAGCGGCCAATCAGTTTTTGCTGGAGCTACAGGAAAACGGTTCCCTAGAGAAACTAGTCAACCGCTACTTTGGGCATGACGATTACCTAGAGTACGTAGGAACACGTACTTTCTTGGCGCACCTTGATGAGCGCTTGCCAGCGTATACCGAATTATTTCAACAGGCTGCCCGTAAAACGGGCTTCGATTGGAAATTACTGGCCGCCGTGGGCTACCAAGAGTCTCACTGGGACCCACATGCTGTATCGCCGACAGGGGTAAGGGGATTAATGATGCTAACCCACCCAACCGCTAGCGAAATGGGTATAGCGGATCGCACCGACCCGGCGCAGAGCATCGACGGCGGAGCACGCTATTTGCGCAGCATTAAAGACCGCCTGCCCGACAGTATTACCGGCGATGATCGTCTATACCTGGCCATGGCGGCCTATAACGTGGGGCTTGGGCACCTTTACGATGCGCGTAGAATCACAGAAAGCCGTGGTGGAGATCCAGATAGCTGGCAAGATGTACGTACCGCACTACCGCTACTGCAGCAGCGCGAATGGCACAGCCAAACTCGGCATGGCTACGCTCGTGGAGGCGAGCCAGTCATCTATGTGCGTAACATACGCCGTTATTATGAAATGCTTGAGTACGTTGAGCGTAGCCGACTCCAGTTTTTCCAACTAGAACAAACGCCTGTCAACGATGACCCGCTGCTATTGTTCGAGCTTGTGCCACCGCTTAATTGACGCGAGGACGCAATGTCTATGCCCACTGCACGCGGCTAGCAATAACTGCTGCCGGCTTTGCCGTTACACTGATGGCCACTCAACTCAGCGTTACATCAACAGCACTCGTGCTAACTAGGTGTCGACCGTTCGATGGCAGTCACTGGCCCAGGGACTTCCCCCACTACCCTTGAGCACAGCGCCCTGGGGATGCTCAACGCCTACTCACCAGATGATGCCCGACGCTCAATGAAAAAACGCTTTAGCAGTTTTTTCGCTGGGGACGCCAGTACGCCACCGGTCACTGCTACCTGATGGTTAAACCAAGGTTGGGCAAGTAAATTGGCTTTTGATTCGACCATACCGGCACGCGGCTCTGCCGCGCCATACACCAAGCGACTTAAGCGTGCATGCACCATGGCACCAGCACACATCATGCAAGGTTCGAGCGTCACGAAGAGCGTGCATCCCTCTAAACGATAGTTGCCCAACTGTTGCCCAGCCTCGCGCAGGGCGCGAATTTCAGCGTGGCCGCTGGGATCACAGCTGGCTACCGGAGCGTTGCACCCTACCCCCACAATCGTGCCCAGGGCATCTACTACCACAGCGCCGACCGGTACCTCACCAGCTTCGAAAGCCAGGTGTGCTTGGTCAAGTGCCCGGTGCATGTAAAATTCATCGCTGCGTATCAAGACAAACTCCGCTAAGGTAGCAAAACGATCGTTTTAAATAGTTTGGCAGCCGCATTAAGGTACGCTTGTAGTCATTGGCGGCAAAAATAGACAGCACCAAGGATACTAGAATGAATGATGCGCTGAATACGCTGGTAAATTTATTAGAACTGGAGACGCTCGAAGAGACCCTATTTCGCGGTCAAAGCCAGGATTTGGGCTTTCCACAGCTGTACGGCGGCCAAGTATTAGGTCAAGCACTCGCCGCAGCAGCCCGTACCGTACCCAACGAGCGCCGCCCCCACTCCCAGCATGGTTACTTTCTGCGCCCCGGCGATCCTCACCGCCCGGTAGTTTACCAAGTAGACACTATTCGCGATGGCGGCAGCTTTACCACTCGACGTGTAACCGCGATTCAAAAAGGTCGGCCTATTTTTTTCTGCAGCGCCTCGTTCCAAAGCGCTGAAGAGAGCTTCAACCATCAGCGCAGCATGCCAAACGTACCAACGCCCGAGGCACTAATTGAAAGCGGCGACGTTAAACATGCTCGCTTTCCCGGCCACCCCATCGAGTTTTTACACTTACCAGGCAATCCCGATAACAGCTTGCCCGCAGGCCAGTGCCTGTGGTTTCGCATAGGCGGTACTCTGCCTGACGATCCCGCGCTACACCGTCATTTACTCTCCTACGCATCCGACTTTAATCTGCTGACGACGGGATTAATTCCCCACGGCATCAAGTTCACCGACCCTAAACTACGCATCGCAAGCCTAGACCATGCGCTGTGGCTACATGAAGATACCCGGCTGGATGACTGGTTGCTGTATGTCATTGACTCCCCCTGGGCAGGCGGCGCACGGGGCTTGGCACGTGGGCACATCTATCAGCGCGATGGCCGCTTAGTGGCATCTACCGCCCAAGAAGGCCTAACCCGCTACTCCTTCTCTTCAAAACAACAGAGTTAAGCCTCCTTTCCACAACAACAGAGCTAAGCCTCAAAGCAGCTGCCACCTAAATAGCTAGCCATAAAATAGCCAAGCTCTAAAACAGCTACTTCTTCCTAAAACAGTTATTTCTTCCTAAAACAGCTACGCCCGCTAATTAGCGGGCGTAGGCTTAACGATATTATGTGCAATCAGCAGTCGCCATAAACGTCGTCAATGGTTTTCAGTGGGTAGTGTGCCGGATAAGGTTTGCGTGCCACACCAGAGTCCACCGCCGCTTGTGCTACCGCAGAGGAGATACGATCCAGCAAACGAATATCAACCGGAGTGGGGATAATGTACTCGCGGCCAAAGCTCATTTCAGTACGCTCGTAAGCATCCAATACTGCCTGGGGGACAGGCTCACGGGCCAAGTCTTTCAAGGCATGAACGGCTGCCAGTTTCATGGCCTCGTTAATGCGCGTGGCACGCACATCCAGCGCTCCGCGGAAAATAAACGGGAAACCCAGTACATTATTAACCTGATTCGGGAAATCAGACCGACCAGTCGCCATAATCACATCCGGGCGAGCTTCGCGGGCAATGTCTGGATGAATTTCTGGATCAGGGTTGGTGCAGGCGAAAATTACCGGGTCCGAGGCCATTTTCTTCACCTGCTCTGCTGAAAGCAGGCCTGGGCCAGACAAACCGATAAATACATCGGCACCATCGATGGCATCGTCTAGCGTGCGCATCTCGGTATCACGTGCAAATTCAGCTTTATACTCATTAATGCCGTCTCGGTGGGTGTGGATAACCCCACGACGATCAAGCATCACTAAGTTCTCTTTTTTAGCGCCGCAAGAGACTAACAGTCGCATACAGGCAATAGCCGCCGCGCCAGCGCCCATGCAAACAATCTTAACGTTTTCGATGGTTTTGCCCGCAATATCCAGGGCATTTAACATACCTGCAGCGGTCACAATTGCCGTACCGTGCTGATCATCATGGAAAACAGGAATGTTACAGCGCTCAATCAACGCTTTTTCGATCACAAAGCACTCAGGGGCTTTGATATCCTCAAGATTGATGCCACCCCAGGTGTCAGCAATGCGAGCAACAGTATCGATAAATGCCTGCGGGCTTTCAGCATCCACTTCGATATCGACAGAGTTAATCCCAGCAAAACACTTAAACAGTACTCCCTTACCTTCCATTACCGGCTTACTCGCCAGCGGACCAAGGTTGCCTAACCCTAAAATTGCGGTACCGTCAGAAATCACTGCCACAAGATTTCCTTTACCGGTATAGCGGTACGCATTCTCCGCCTCGCGAGCAATTTCACGCACCGGTTCAGCAACGCCTGGACTGTACGCCAGTGCCAAGTCCCGAGCGGTAGCAGTGGGTTTAGTTAACTCCACAGAAAGCTTACCGGGAATCGGTTTAGCGTGATAATCCAAAGCCGCTTGCTTGTTTGCATCCATCATTGTCAGGGTCCAATCAGCCTAAAATAGTTAAGTCGTTTCAGAATATAGAAAAAACCCAAGCGCCTCAAGCACGCAGTCAACCCATCCAGAAAACAACCGTTTTAGCGAACTTTTACTCACGTTCGATGCTTTTAGCAGCCATTTGCTGCAACTTATACATCAGCACTTCAGCTATAACGGTTTGCTTATTGATGCAGTGCAGCATTCAGCCAAATACTAGATCAAATACTAGATTTAGTGCCTTGCGCTATTCAGTGCGTCACATAGGCTATTTCTCGTTCAACTTCTCTTACAACTTCTCTTACAACCAATTTTCTTATGGCCAACAAAAAGCCCACACCGAAGTGTGGGCTTTTTGCGCAAGGCACATGACGTGCCCGCGGAAGGGAAAATCCGTTAGGATTAACCGCGCTTGACTGCAGCGCCAAAACGCTTGTTGAAGCGCTCTACACGGCCACCAGTGGTCGCTTGCTTCTGCTTACCAGTGTAGAACGGGTGGCAGTTGGAGCATACGTCCAGAGAGAAGTCCTGACCAGAGGTAGAACCAACCTGGAAGGTTGCACCGCAAGAACAGTTGGCGGTGACCGTGTTGTAATTCGGGTGGATACCTTGTTTCATCTTGAGCCTCATGAGCTGTATGCCGCCACCTGATCCGTTGCCAGGCACCGCATACGGGTGTGAAAAAACTGCTAACCGGTTAGCCGCCCAATCCTATAGATTCGAAGCGGCCGCGCATTCTAGCAAACTTAACGCCGGAGGCCAATTGTCCGATTCTGCTTCTTCTCAGACACTCACTGAAGAGCCGCCCCTGGGATCTTTTCAGGTGCTAAAAGTGGCCCTACCGTCACCACTGCGCCGCCTATTCGACTATTTGCCTGCTCACCCAGCCCCCTCCTGCGGCTGGCAGGCTGGGCTGAGGGTACGCGTACCCTTTGGCCGCAGGGAAGTAGTCGGTGTCATTGTGGCGCTGGCGACCGGCAGTGAACTGCCCCGCTCTAAGCTGCGTGCCATCAGCGATGTACTTGATGATGCGCCGCTACCAAGCGACTGGCAGTGGCTGTGCCATTTTACCGCCCGTTACTACCAGCATAGCCTGGGTGACACTATGCAACTGGCCATGCCCGCACGCCTGCGCCAAGGACACACCATGGCAGGCCGAACACAAACCCTGTGGCTAGCGCTTGAGACACACGATGAAGCCTCCCTGCAGCGCGCCCCTAAACAAGCCGAGCTATATGCACTATTGCGCCAACATCCTCACGGCTTGGCAGGGCGTGCAATTAGCGCCCACGGTTTCACCCGCGATCAATTATTAGCACTGCAGAAAAAGGGCTTCGTGCGCGCTGAAGAGATTATCTTAACAGCCCCCAAAGCTTCCAGCGGTAGCTTGCTGGCTTCCCCCTCACTGTCGCTTAATCGCGAGCAGGCGGCAGCACTTGCCGTGCTGCACGAGAAGCTCGACAGCTACCACCCCTGTCTGCTGGAAGGGGTTACCGGTAGCGGCAAAACTGAAATTTATTTACAGCTAATCGAAGCACTGGCCGCCAAGGGCAAACAGTCCTTGGTACTAGTGCCCGAAATAGGCTTAACCCCCCAAACCCTAGCGCGTTTTAGAAGCCGTTTTCGTGTACCTGTCGTGGCGCTGCACTCTGGACTTACCGACCCAGAGCGCCTGGATGTGTGGGAGGCCGCTGCCAATGGCCGCGCCTTGGTCATCATCGGCACTCGTTCGGCGATTTTCACACCACTCGCTAATCCCGGGGCAATTATTGTTGATGAAGAGCACGACGGTTCCTACAAACAGCACGATGGGCTGCGCTACCATGCCCGCGACCTCGCGGTTGCCAGAGCGAATTACCATAACATTCCGCTGCTACTGGGCAGCGCAACCCCCTCATTTGAAAGCTTGCAGCAGGCACTTTCCGGCACTTATCGACATCTGCGGTTAACTCAGCGCCCCAGCCGCCACCCCCCAGCCAAACTTGAACTGATCGACCTGCGTCACCAGCGTCGTCAGGGAGGGCTGCTGCCTGGAGCAATCAAGGCCATCCAAAGCACGCTTAACGCGGGCAAACAGGTATTGGTCTTTATTAATCGCCGCGGCTTTGCACCAACGCTTGCCTGCCATAGCTGCGGCTGGATAGCCGAGTGCGACCAGTGCGACTCCCGTATGACGCTGCACCGCCAGCCACCACTGCTTGCCTGCCACCACTGCGATAGCCGCCGTGCCCTGCCAGATGCATGCCCGAAGTGTGGTAGCGGCGATCTACGAGCGCTAGGTAGTGGCACCGAGCGAACCGAAGAGACCCTGCAAGGCTTGTTTCCTAACGTTACCGTTCACCGTATTGATCGCGACAGTACGCGTAAAAAAGAGAGTTTTGAGCAAATACTCAAAGAAATTCAGCGCGGCGAGCCCTGCCTGCTAGTGGGCACCCAGATGTTGGCAAAAGGCCACCACCTCCCCCATGTTACGCTGGTCGTAGTGGTTAACGCCGATGGAGGCCTCTATGCAGCTGATTTCCGCGCTCTTGAGCACAGTGCCCAGCTATTAGAGCAAGTCGCTGGGCGCGCTGGACGCGCCGCTCACCCAGGGCGCGTGCTGGTACAGACACTGCACCCAGACGATCCGCACCTGGGCCAACTTGCCGAACACGGTTATAGCGTATTGGCGCGAAGCCTGTTAGAGGAGCGCCGCATCGCCAAGCTTCCCCCCTTCTGCTTCATGGCACTGCTACGCTTAGAGAGCCCTAAAGAAGACGAAGTGCTTGCCTTGGCGCAGCAAGCCGCCCAGGCGCTTCGTCAGTGGATCAAAGTAGCCGACATTCCCGTGCGCTGCTTAGGCCCAGTGCCAGCCCCCATGGAACGGCGCCAGAATCGTTATCATCTCCACGTAATGTTGGCAGCAGATAAACGCAGCCACCGACACGCTGCAGCCAACTGGCTGGTACAGTGGTTAGAGGCCAATCGCGAGGCACGCAAAGTACGCTGGTCAATCGATATTGACCCACAAACGCTAGCTTAATGGCATATGTCTGCGCCGGACTTAACTTAACCGGTACCGATACGGCTTTGAAACTGCGCGCCAATTGCCGATAATGAACACTTTGCCGCTGCATCACCTGGGCGCCTGCACACGCCGCCAACGACGACATTCGGATATTTTAATGAAAGACACGATTATTTCTTTGCTCGAAGGCGCGGTCACCGCGCTTAAGCACCAAGGCGTGCTGCCCAACGACCTACAGCCAGCCATCAAGGTTGACCCTACCAAAGATAAAGCCCATGGCGACTACGCGACCAACTTAGCGTTGATGCTGGCAAAGCCCGCGGGCATTAAGCCCCGTGAGCTTGCTGACACGTTGGTGGCAGCCCTACCCGCCAGCGACGCGATTCAAAAAACCGAGATTGCGGGCCCCGGGTTTATTAACTTTTTTGCCGCCGCCGATGCCGCCGCACAAATCGTCGCCCAGGCGCTAGATAGCGGCGATGCCTTTGGCCGTAGCCTAATTGGTAAAGGCGAAAAAGTGCAGGTGGAGTTCGTATCAGCCAACCCCACTGGCCCACTGCACGTTGGCCATGGCCGTGGCGCAGCGATAGGCGACTGCCTATGCCGCCTATTAGAAGCCACCGGCTACGACGTAACCCGCGAGTTTTACTACAACGATGCTGGCGCCCAAATCAAAAACCTGGCGCTTTCCGTTCAGGCCCGTGCGAAAGGGCTTGGGCCCGACGACGCCAGTTGGCCGGAAGATGGCTACCGCGGCGAATACATTACCGATGTCGCCAACGACTACATGGCAGGCAAAACGGTGACCGCTGACGATCGCGAAGTCACTGCAAAAGGCGATGCAAACGACCTAGAAGCCATTCAAGCCTTTGCGGTTGCTTGGCTACGCCGAGAGCAGGATCTAGATCTCAAAGCCTTTGGAGTTGAGTTTGACGTGTACTTCTTGGAGTCATCGCTTTACGAAGATGGCAAGGTAGACGCCACCGTCGAAAAGCTGATCGCCAACGGCCACACCTACGAAGAGGATGGTGCTCTGTGGCTGCGCACCACCGACTTTGGCGATGATAAAGACCGCGTCATGCGTAAGCGTGAAGGCGGTTATACCTACTTTTTGCCCGATGTGGCCTACCACCTCAATAAGTGGCAACGCGGCTTCAAAACCGTGATCAACGAACAGGGCGCTGACCACCACTCCACGGTTACCCGCGTGCGCGCAGGCCTACAGGCGCTGGAAGTCGGCATTCCTAAAGGCTGGCCCGACTATGTACTGCACCAGATGGTGATGGTGACCCGCTCTGGCGTTGAGGTAAAACTCTCCAAACGCGCTGGCAGCTACGTCACCGTGCGAGACCTTATTGATGAAGTAGGCCGCGATGCTACACGCTTCTTCCTGGCGGCTCGTCGGGCGGATTCGCAGTTGACTTTTGATATCGACCTGGCCCGCTCTCAGTCGAACGACAACCCGGTGTACTACATTCAATACGCCCATGCGCGGGTATCCAGCATGCTGCGTAAAGCCGAAGACGCAGGCACGCCGTTTGACCATGGTCTCGCCATGGCTAACCTGGCCCTGCTGGATAGCGACCAGGAGAAAGCCGTGTTAAACCGTTTGGCTCGCTACCCGGAAGTGGTCGAAAACGCCGCCAAGAATCGCGAGCCTCAGCAAATTGCCCAGTACCTGCTGGACTTAGCTGGCGACTTCCATACCTGCTATAACGCGGTCAAAGTGATGGTTGACGACGACACCCTGCGCAACACACGCTTAGCACTTGGCTTAGCCACTCGCCAAGTACTGCGCAACGGACTTGATCTCATGGGGGTCAGCGCCCCAGAGGAGATGTAATCCATGGCCAGCCCAAGCAATAAACCCGCCCGCCGAGGCGCCACCTCTCAGCGCAAATCTGCCCGCAGCTCCGGCGGTGGATGGCGCGCCCCAGGCTGGCTTTGGGGGCTTGCCGGGGTGGTCGTAGGCTTTTTCCTGGCGCAACACCAGCACGGCACTGCCCCCTGGCAAGAGCAGAGTGCAGCATCACCCCAGGCAACCGTACTACCCAAGCCATCTAGCAGCGATGAACGCAGCGCAGCCCGCCAGACAGAAAACGCGGCGGAGCCTTCGATGCCTACCTTTGAGTTCTACACACTGCTTCCTGAAACTGAGGTGATTGCACCTGGCGTAACGCTACCCTCCACAGTAACCCGACCAGAAGTCGCCGAGCAGCCCGCAGCTAGCACAGCGGATAGCAGCGCAGGCGATGACCCAATTGCACAGGTTATTGCAGCGAATATGCGCCCGGATGAGCAAATTGCCGCTGCACAGCAAGCAGCCGCCAGCCCCAGCGTCCCAAACCGCTACATGCTGCAAGCCGCCTCATTTCGCGAGCTTAGCGACGCGGAACAGCTGCGCAGTCGCCTGCGCAACTTGAGCCTGCTAGCGCAGATTAGCGAAGTTCAGGCGGGTGGGGATACCTGGCACCGCGTCCAGGTGGGCCCCTACGAGGATACCCGAGAACTAAACCGGGCCCAGGACCTTATGAGCACTCAGGGCATTGAACCACTACTGATCCAGCTGCAAAACTAGCGAGCCTGCCCCTTTGCTACGCTCCCGAACATAGCCTAAGCCCTACTTTATCTAGCGGCTTTAAATTGCACGGGCGGTTGATTTTTTATCGGCCGCCCGCATTTTGTTGGGAATCGCTTTTTTTGCGGCCGCTGTAAGCAGCCCATCAGTCATCGGGAGCACGCCTCCCCCCAAGGAGTTATCTCCATGACCACTATCGTCTCCGTACGCCGCGGTAACCAGGTTGCCCTTGCTGGCGACGGCCAAGTATCGCTGGGCAATACCGTGATGAAAGGCAACGCCAGTAAAGTACGCCGCCTTTATCGCGGTAAAGTGCTGGCAGGTTTTGCCGGCGGCACCGCCGATGCGTTTACCCTGTTTGAGCGTTTTGAAGCGCAACTGGAAAAGTACCAGGGCCACCTTACTAAAGCCGCGGTTGAGCTTGCCAAAGATTGGCGCACCGATCGCGCACTACGCCGCCTTGAAGCACTACTTGCCGTGGCCGACCACAGCGCCTCGCTAATCATCACCGGTAACGGCGACGTGGTCGAGCCGGAGCGAGGCATTATCGCCATCGGCTCCGGCGGCAATTTCGCCCAAGCCAGTGCCCGTGCGCTACTCGAAAACACTGAGCTTTCCGCTCGGGAAATTACCGAAAAATCCCTGCAAATCGCCGGTGACATCTGCGTATTTACCAATCACCACGTGACGCTCGAAGAGCTGAACATCAACGACCGTTGAGGCCACCTTATGACCCAGATGACACCCCGCGAAATCGTTCACGCCCTGGATCAATATATTATTGGCCAGCAAGATGCTAAACGCGCCGTGGCCATTGCGCTGCGCAACCGCTGGCGGCGTATGCAGCTCGATGACGATCTGCGCCCTGAAGTTACCCCGAAAAATATTCTAATGATTGGCCCTACCGGCGTAGGTAAAACCGAAATTGCCCGCCGTCTAGCCAAGCTGGCGCGCGCACCATTTATCAAGGTTGAAGCCACTAAATTTACCGAAGTGGGCTACGTGGGCCGTGACGTTGAGTCGATTATCCGCGACCTAATGGAAGCCGCTATCAAGATGGTTCGCGAGCACGCTAAAGAGGAAGTCGGCCACCGTGCAGAAGACGCCGCAGAAGATCGTGTGCTGGATGCTCTGCTACCCCCTCCTCGCGGTCAGGAAGATAAACCCAGGGAAGATAGCGGTACCCGCCAGACGTTCCGTAAAAAGCTGCGCGAAGGCCAGCTCGACGATAAAGAGATCGATATCGAGATCTCTTCCCAAAGCCATGGTATCGACATCATGACCCCGCCGGGCATGGAAGAGATGACCAACCAGCTGCAGAGCCTGTTCTCCAATATGGGCCAGCAAAAGCGTGAACAGCGCCGCGTTACCGTGAAAGAAGCGCTAGTTCTACTGCGCGACGAAGAAGCCAGCAAGCTGGTCAACGAAGAAGAGATCAAAGCACGCGCCGTTGAAGCTGTAGAGCAGCACGGTATTGTATTCCTGGATGAGATCGATAAAGTCGCTAAGGGCAGCGGCCAGTCCAGCGGCGGTGAAGTCTCCCGTGAAGGTGTACAGCGTGACCTACTGCCGCTGATCGAAGGTTCAACCGTGTCCACCAAGTACGGCATGGTTAAAACTGATCATATTCTGTTCATCGCCTCAGGGGCCTTCCACCTGGCGCGCCCCTCGGATCTGATTCCTGAACTGCAGGGCCGCCTGCCGATTCGCGTTGAACTGGATGCGCTAACGCCCGGCGACTTCAAGCGGATTCTCACCGAGCCTTCTGCCTCGCTAACCAAGCAGTATCAGGCGCTACTAGCCACCGAAGGGCTGGATCTTGAGTTCACCCCGGACGGCATTGAACGTATTGCCGAGATATCCTGGCAGGTTAACGAAGGCACCGAAAACATCGGTGCCCGCCGCCTACACACGGTGCTAGAGCGCTTGCTGGAAGAAGCCTCATTTAAAGGCGGTGATATGGACAGCCCACTGGTCATCGACGCCGACTACGTCAATGCCCAACTAGGTGAACTAGCAGTCGACGAAGACCTATCGCGCTATATTTTGTAAGCCAGCACCCATGGAGTGTGGCGATGACAGCCAATCGCGCTGCCATCGCCACGCCTTTTTAGAGGTTAAATTCATCCATGAACGCCCCCACTCCCACCCGAGTTCACTACCATAAGCAGGCTCGCGAGCTGGAGCTTGGCTACGCCAACGGTGAACGCTACCACCTGCCTATCGAATTTTTGCGCGTATATTCACCTTCTGCAGAAGTACGCGGCCACGGTGGCGATACAGCCGTGCTTCAGGTTGGTAAAAAAGACGTAGGCCTGCAAAATATCACCCAAGCAGGTAATTACGCCTTAAAGCTACACTTTGATGACGGTCACGATAGTGGCCTGTATAGCTGGAACTACCTCTACGACCTTGCCCAGCATCAGGATACCTACTGGCAAAACTATCTGCAGCGCTTACAGGATGCTGGTGCTTCGCGGGAGCCGGCTGGCATACAATTCAAGCAACTGTGACGCTGAGTCCCAGGTGAAGCGCAGACAAATTGGGCTAGAGAAGGCTACAATATCGCCAACCTTTTAATGCGACGACCTTTGGGTCGACTATTACCGCCTCGAACTCGGGAGCTACAGCCCCATGAGCCCCACTGAAAAGCGCACTACCCATTTTGGTTACCAAGAAGTTCCCGTTGACGAAAAAGCGTCCCGAGTGGCCGATGTTTTCCATTCGGTAGCCGCCCGCTACGATGTTATGAATGACCTGATGTCGATGGGCATTCACCGCATATGGAAAAGACTCACTATCGAACGCGCAGGTGTTCGCCCAGGGCACCACGTCCTGGATATTGCAGGTGGCACCGGTGATTTAACGCTCAAGTTTTCGCGCCTTGTCGGCCCCAGCGGCAAAGTAGTGCTCGCGGATATCAACGCCTCAATGTTAAGAGTCGGCCGCGATAAACTGATGGATAACGGCGTAGGCGGCAACGTTGAATACGTCCAGGCTAATGCCGAGTGTTTACCGTTTCCCGACAACAGCTTTGACTGCATTACAATTGCCTTCGGCCTGCGTAACGTGACCGATAAAGATGCGGCACTGCGCTCCATGGCCCGTGTACTAAAGCCTGGCGGCCGCCTTTTAGTACTTGAGTTCTCAAAGCCCAATAATCCATTGCTTTCCAAAGCTTATGATGAGTACTCTTTCCGGCTACTGCCCAAAATGGGTGAACTTGTAGCGGGTGACGGCGAAAGCTATCGCTATCTGGCGGAGTCTATTCGTATGCATCCTGACCAGGAAACGCTGAAAGAGATGATGGAAACCGCAGGCCTTGAACGGGTCGAATATACCAACCTCACTGGTGGTATTGTCGCCCTTCACCGCGGTATTAAACTATGAAGTCTCTGTAAACCATGACGTTACTGATCAAGAGGTCAGCATGCTGGTAACCCCGACCCTACTGCTGGCCGGATGTGAACGCACGTTGAACGCCCTCCTCGCACGCGACCCAGCAGCCCCCTCTCGATTGGCGGCGCTGGCAGGCAGCCGTTTGCTGGTAAGGCTAGAAAAGCCTCACCTACAGCTGGTGCTGCACTACCACCATGCCGGTATTGACCTGCTGCGTGGCGACGATTTGGATGAAACAGACGTTGATGCCATCGTAGAGCTTACCCCAGAGACCCTCTCTGAGTGGCTTAGCGGTGCTTCTGTTGAGCGGCTGATGTTTGATGGCAAGCTCTCAGTTCGTGGCCGCATTCATTTAGTAGAAGCTACCCGCGACTTACTGCTCGACCTGGATATCGACTGGGAAGGTGAACTGGCCCGCTGGCTAGGCGATCTCCCGGCACACTCCCTGGCCGAAGGCATACGCCGGGCGACTCGCTGGGGACTGCGCGCCAAAGATGAGCTACTCCAAGACGTTTCGGAATACGTATTCGAAGAAGCTCGCCTATTACCAGGTCGCCAGCAGCGTCATCTGCTGCGTGACCACCTAACCGAGCTTGAGCTTGCTACTGACCGCCTGGAAGCGCGGTTGAACCGCCTTCAGCGACGTTTAACCCAGCTACTCTCGGAGCAACCAACACGAACGCTGTTAAACACCGAGGAGCAGCGTCCATGAGCCTGCGGCTGTTCAAAATCGTCTGGGTGATCACCCGCCACCGCCTAGACACCTTGATTCCAGTTGAACGCCTACCACTGTGGCTACGCACGCTGATGTGGTTTTCACCGCTGCGTTTGGTGCCCATCGGCCAGCGTTCAAGAGGCCAACGCCTGCGGCTAGCACTAGAAGCGCTAGGGCCAATTTTTATCAAGTTCGGCCAAATGCTTTCGACCCGGCGCGACCTACTGCCTGAAGACATTGCCGATGAGTTAAAGCGGCTTCAAGACCAGGTGCCTCCTTTTCCAGGAGAGCAGGCAGCCGCAAGAGTTGAAAAAGCGCTGGAGATGTCGCTAACCGAGGCATTCGCAGCATTTGATCGGGAGCCGCTAGCCTCTGCCTCAATAGCCCAAGTGCATGCTGCCACCCTGCATGGTGGTGAAGACGTGGTGGTAAAGATCATTCGTCCTGGCATTGACCGCATAATGCGCCAGGATATGGCGCTGATGTATCAGGTAGCCAAGCTGCTTGCCAAAGTGCCCGAGGCTAAACGCCTGCGCCCAGTTGAAGTCATCCGCGATTATGAGTCAACGCTGTTTGATGAGTTGGACCTCTACAAAGAGGCTGCCAACACCTCCCAGCTAAAGCGCAACTTTAAAGACTCGCCACTGCTGTTTGTGCCAACGATTTATTGGCCCTTCACCCGACGACATGTCATGGTGCAGGAACGCATCCGCGGTATTCCTGTGGCTGACCTAGAGACCTTAAGAGCCAGAGGCACCAACCTTAAAAAACTCGCCGAACGGGGTGTAGAGCTATTTTTCACCCAGGTATTTCGCGATAATTTTTTCCACGCCGATATGCATCCCGGCAATATTTTCGTTAACTGTGACAATCCTGAGGATCCGCAATATATTGCTATCGATTGCGGTATTGTGGGTAGCCTAACCCGAGAAGATCAGGACTACCTGGCACGCAACTTACTGGCGTTTTTCCACCAGGACTACTACGAGGTAGCCGCACTGCATATTGAGTCTGGCTGGGTAGGCGAAAATACGCGTGCTAATGAGTTTGCCGCCGCTATTCGTACCGTTTGTGAGCCTATTCTTGAGAAACCGCTAAAGGATATTTCTTTTGGGCAGGTGCTCTTGGGGCTGTTTCAAACCGCACGGCGTTTTAATATGGAAGTGCAGCCACAACTGGTACTGTTGCAGAAAACGCTGCTTAACATCGAAGGCCTGGGTCGTCAGCTCTATCCTGACCTTGACCTATGGAGCACCGCAAAGCCCTATCTTGAGCAATGGATGAAAGAGCGCGCGGGGGTAAGCGGTCTTTGGGAGTCATTAAAGCGTCAAGCACCCGAGCTCTCCCGTCAGCTGCCGGAGCTGCCAGCATTAGCCCACCAAGCGTTAAGCCGTATGGAGCATGAGCACCGCCAGCGCCATCAGCAGGTCAGCGCTATCAGCAGCATGCGTCGCCAGTTAACACGCCAAGGCAAGCGCCATTACCGGCTGCGGGTGGGTTTGATTCTGGTGGCTATTGCGCTAGCTTGGCAGCCACTTAGCAGTTGGGCAGCTACCCAGGAGTGGCCCATATTAGCTGCCGCAGGCGTAGGGCTACTGCTGTTGTTATGGCAATAATGTTATGGCCATAAATAGACACGCAAAAGCTAATACCAGGCGAACACGCCCTACCGATTGACAGAAGGAATGCCATGAGTACGACAGCTACCCAAACGCCCGTACTGGATGCTTTAGCCGAGGTATTGAAGCAGCGACGCCACGCAGCGGCAGAAGATTCTTATGTTGCCTCCTTGCATCACAAGGGTTTGAACAAGATACTCGAAAAGGTCGGCGAAGAAGCCACAGAAACGCTATTGGCTGCAAAAGATGCCGAACACGGTGGCGACCAAGAGCGACAAGCTCTAATCGCTGAAACCGCCGACCTGTGGTTTCATAGCCTGGTGATGCTGTCGCATTTAGAGCTGGATCACCAATGCGTTTTAGATGAGCTAGCCAAGCGGTTTGGTATTTCTGGTCACGACGAAAAAGCGTCTCGCACACAACGTTAACCTGCACCGATGAGGAAATGCATATGTTAGGTGGTATCAGTATTTGGCAGTTGCTGATTGTTCTGGGCATTATCATCCTGATTTTCGGCACCAAAAAGCTACGTAATGTGGGCACCGACCTAGGCGGTGCAGTCAAAGGCTTTAAAAAAGCGATGCACGAAGAAGAGAAAGATGGCGACAAGAAAGATGCCGACCAGCCCCAGGCTAAAGTAAGCCATGATGAGGCTGGTAATACCTATGATGTGCAAGCCGAAGAGAAGCGTGCGGCAGAAGCCAACAGCCACTCTACCGACAGCAACCAAGAGCGCAAATAACCCATGCTGGATATCGGCTTCCTTGAACTGATGCTTATTGGCATAGTTGCGCTACTGGTTCTTGGCCCTGAGCGCCTGCCAAAAGCTGCGCGCACTGCTGGCATGTGGATTGGTAAGATCAAGCGCACGGTATCCGGCATGCAGCGTGAAATTAGCGCTCAACTGGAAGCAGAAGAGCTACGCCAGAAGCTGAATGAGCAGCAGAAAAAACTCGATGACAGCTTAAAGAAAGCCAAGCAGGACGTTGAGAGCATTGCCGATGCCCCGTCGGCCAATAGCTCAACGCCTGCTGCTGCAAAACACGCTACCGAACAGCGAGTTGCCAATGCCAGCGCCCGGCTGGATGAGGCGCTACAAATGGTACGTGAAGACACTGAAGCCACTGATCTTCACAAGGCTGATGTTAAAGAAGCTGATCTTAAAAAGGCTGACGTTAAAAAGGATAGCAATCACCAATGAGCATGTCTGGCGATCCACAGGAGCCGCGTAACGAACAAAGCCAAGCCCCGCTTATTGAGCACCTAATAGAGCTGCGAACACGCCTTATTAAAGCCGTCGTGGTCATCCTGGTGATCTTTCTTGGCCTTTATGCCTTTGCTAACGACATTTATACCTTTGTTGCCGAGCCATTGATGGCTCTGCTGCCGGAAGGCTCTCAGATGATAGCCACCGAAGTGGCCTCCCCCTTCCTTGCTCCCTTTAAGCTGACCTTGGTGGTTGCGGTGTTTATCGCTATCCCCTTTGTGCTTCACCAAGCCTGGGCCTTTGTAGCGCCTGGCCTTTATGACAATGAAAAAGCGTTGGCTATTCCTATCTTAGTGTCTAGCGTTGCTCTGTTTTACGCCGGTGCTGCATTTGCCTACTACGTCGTCTTCCCGCTGCTGTTTGAGTTTTTCACCCAAACAGGTCCGGAAAATGTCGCAGTGATGACCGATATCAACCAGTACCTCAACTTTGTGCTGAAGCTGTTTTTCGCTTTTGGGGTCGCCTTTGAAATACCTATTGCTACTTTTTTGCTGATTTTTTCGGGCGCTACCACCGTTGAAAGCCTTTCCAAAAAGCGCCCTTATATTATTTTGGGCTGCTTCATTGTCGGTATGCTGTTAACTCCCCCCGATATTATTTCCCAGAGCCTGCTGGCTGTACCGATGTATCTGCTTTACGAAGTAGGCCTGCTGTTTGGCCGTTTAGTGCGAAAACGCAAAGCTGAAGCGCCTGACGAGCAAGAGAACTAACAGCGGTTACGAATCTCAGCTAAGCTAAGCACCAACTAAAAAGCCCCTGCTACCTTTTGATAGCTGGGGCTTTTTTGCTCAGCAAGCAGTTTGGGTGTTAGCCAACGCTTGGTGTTACTTAACCCATCATTTCATCAATACGATCAACCAACTTAAAGATCCCCGTGGCTGCCTCGCTAATACGTGTTGCTAGCATATAGGCGGGCGTCGTCACCACACGGTGCTCTAAGTCCACGACAATATCCTCAACGCCACAGCTGCGATGCAGGCCGCCCATGGCACTTATTGCGCCAGATACGCTCGGATCATGGCCAATAGTTACCGCGACACCTTCTCCAAGTAAGCGTGGCACCATGACTGGAGCAATACACATCAAGCCGATGGGCTTAGCCTCTTCCTTAAAACCTGCCAGCGCTTCTTTTAGGCTCTCTAGCACTTGCATGCTATCGCCTGCAACGGCAAAGTCAGACAAATTCTTAGCAACACCAAACCCACCAGGCACAATCACCGCGTCAAATTCATCGGCATCTAGCTCAGTAATAGGGCTGATCTCGCCACGGGCTAATCGCGCAGACTCTTGTAGTACGTTACGCTGCTCCCCTTCAACAGGCTCTTGAGTTAAATGATTAATTACGTGGTACTGTTCCACATCAGGCGCAAAACAGCGGTAACCAATGCCCAGTTGATCCAGCCGCAGCAGGGTCAAGGTGGTTTCATAGATTTCTGAACCATCAAAAACACCGCAGCCTGCTAATACGATTGCTACCTGTTTAGTCATGCCTATCTCCTTATGGTCGCCGTTATTTTTCACCACATGCCTAGCGACTTGGCCAAACTACCCACTTTAGCCAGTCCATCCAACCGCCACAAGGCGGCTTTCGCCGCAAGATATGGCTGATATACTCACTGTAAGCCTAAGGGCACCCTTATGTTAGCGTTTTGTGGAGAACTCCTTTGAGCACATCAAGTCCCCGCCACTTCCCCGCCACTCGTATGCGTCGCATGCGCCGTGACGACTTCTCGCGTCGCTTAATGCAGGAGGTGACGTTAACTCCTGCTGACCTGATTCTACCGGTGTTTGTTTTAGAGGGAGAAAACCAGCGTGAAGCGGTTGCCTCTATGCCAGGCGTTGAGCGTTTGTCGATCGACCTGCTTATTGAACAAGCTCGCGAAGCGTATACGCTCGGTATTCCAGCGCTTGCTCTCTTCCCCGTGGTTGGGGCGGAGCAAAAGAGCGAGCTGGCTGAAGAAGCCTACAACGCAAACGGCCTAGTACAACGCTGCGTACGTGCCCTAAAAGACGCGCTGCCAGAGCTGGGCATTATTACCGATGTCGCCCTCGACCCATATACCATCCATGGCCAGGACGGCATTATTGATGAGCATGGCTACGTCCAAAATGACCGCACGGTAGACACTTTGCTCAAGCAGGCGCTTTCCCACGCTGAAGCAGGTGCTGATGTGGTTGCCCCTTCAGACATGATGGATGGCCGCATCGGCGCTATTCGCCAAGTGCTGGAGCAGGAACACCTACATAACGTACGTATCATGGCCTATAGCGCCAAGTATGCTTCTCACTATTACGGCCCCTTCCGCGATGCTGTCGGCTCCGCTACCAACCTGGGCAAGGCGGACAAACGCACTTACCAGATGGACCCCGCCAACAGCGATGAAGCACTCCACGAGGTTGCCATGGATATCGCTGAAGGCGCTGACATGGTGATGGTCAAACCTGGCATGCCTTACTTAGACGTGGTTCGTCGCGTCAAAAGCGAGTTGCAAGTACCTACTTTTGCTTACCAGGTAAGCGGTGAATACGCTATGCACCGCGCTGCATTCGATAATGGCTGGCTAGAGGCCGATGCAGTCATACTTGAGTCGCTCATGTGCTTTAAGCGCGCAGGCGCTGATGGCATCCTCACCTACTTCGCCATGGAAGCCGCACGCTTGCTACAGCGTTAACGCCTTCAACCACTCCACTGTTTATACATACGCTGCCAAGATGACAAACAAGTGACACTTGTTTGTCATCTTCTCCCTGCATACTGCTGCTAAGAAGCGTTATCACGCTATGCTTGAGATAAGCCATTTACGCGGGGCAGCCATGGACAACCAAGTACCAGACTCAATGCCATCAACGCCTATTGAGCCATATGTTGGCGAAGGGGAAAGCTTGCCACTACGCATTAATCGGACGCCTACCGGTGTACAGGCACGGGAGTCGCATTTAGAAACCGACCTGGATGACCCGCAGCTCTATTTCAATCGCGAAATTTCACATCTGCAATTTAATATCCGCGTGTTAGAACAAGCGCTAGATGATGCTCACCCCATCCTTAACCGCTTGATGTTTTTGCTGATTTTCTCATCAAACATGGATGAGTTTTTTGAAATTCGTGTTGCAGGACTCAAGCACCAATTGGCGCTAGGTGACGACACTACTGCCGCCGACGGCCGCTTGCCCAAAGCAGTATTGACGGAAATATCCGAGGTTGCCCATCAACAGATTGAGCGTCAGTATCAAATTTTAAATGAGGTACTACTGCCAGCCCTGGAAAGTCAAGGGCTGCGTTTTCGTCGCCGCGATCAGTGGAGCGACGCCCAAAAAGCCTGGGTACGAGAATTCTTCGATAGCGAAATTATGCCCGTCATCAGTCCTATCGGCCTGGATCCCTCACACCCATTTCCCCGTTTGGTAAATAAAAGCCTTAACTTTATCGTTGAGCTAGAAGGAAAAGATGCCTTTGGTCGCGCGGGTGGTATGGCGATCCTTCCAGCACCACGCTCACTACCTCGGTTAATGGCCCTGCCCAAAGAGCTGTGCGCAGAGGGCTTTTCAGAATATGTGTTTTTATCCTCTATGATTCACGCGCATGCCGAGGAGCTGTTCCCTGGCATGCGCGTATGCGGCTGCTATCAATTCCGGCTCACGCGGAATGCGGATATGACAGTCGATCCCGAAGAGGTATCCGATCTCGCCTCGGCACTACGCGGCGAGCTGCTGGCTCGCCGTTACGGAAGTGGCGTACGCCTTGAGGTGGCAGACAACTGCCCCGACGATTTAAGCAGCTTTTTACTGCGTCAATTTGAGTTGGAAAACAGTGACCTATACCGAGTACAAGGGCCCGTTAACTTAACCCGTATGATGTCGGTGCTAGGCGACGTTGACCGCCCAGAACTACTATATCGCCCATTTACCCCTAACGTGCCCAAAGCATTAAAAGGCGGCAGCCTATTTAGTGCTATTGCCAGAAGCGATATTTTATTACACCACCCATTTCAAGCCTTCTCACCTATTGAAGACTTGCTTCGTGAGGCTGCCCGCGATCCTGATGTGCTGGCGGTAAAGCAGACGCTTTACCGCACCGGCGCTGACTCTTCCATTGTAAACGCCCTTGTAGAAGCGGCTAGCCACGGCAAGGAAGTGACTGTCGTGATAGAGCTACGGGCGCGTTTTGATGAAGCTGATAATCTTCAATTGGCCTCGCGACTGCAAGAAGCTGGAGCCATCGTGATTTACGGCATTATGGCGTATAAAACCCACGCTAAAATGCTACATATCGTGCGTCGGGAAAAGGGCGAACTGCGCTACTACGCGCACTTGGGCACCGGTAACTACCACGCCAAAACCGCCAAGCTCTACACTGACTACAGCCTACTGACCGCGAATAAAGCGCTATGCGCTGACGTACACAAAGTGTTTCAACAGCTTTCTGGAATGGGCCGAGCACGCAAAATTGACACCCTGCTCCATGCCCCCTTTACACTGCATGAGCGTTTGGTAGAAATGATCGACCGTGAGGCCCAGCTTGCGCGTAAGGGCAAACGTGGCCATATCATTATCAAATGTAATTCACTAACAGAGCCCAAGCTTATTAAAGCGCTCTACCGCGCTTCACAAGCAGGCGTGGAGTGTGACCTGATTATTCGCGGCATGTGTTGTCTGAAGCCAGGCATTGAAGGCGTCTCAGGTAATATCCGCGTGCGCTCCATTATTGGTCGCTTTTTGGAACATACTCGTGTGTTCCACTTCCATAACGACGGCAAGCCGGAAACCTGGTGCTCAAGCGCTGACTTTATGTCGCGCAATATGTTCCACCGGGTTGAAACCTGCTTCCCCCTACTGGACAAGAAGCTTGCCAGCCGGGTACGCAAAGACCTGGAGACCTACCTCGTCGATAACTGTCAAAGTTGGCTACTGCAAAGCGACGGCAGCTATCAACTCCAGGACCCAGGCAATGGCGATGCGATTAGCGCCCAGGAAACGCTACTCTATGCTTACGCGTCAAAGAGTTAGCCATCAAGGGTTCGCCATCAAGAGCTAGCCATACACAAAAGCCCCACTGCCTAACATAGCGGGGCTAATTGACAAACTTCAACCTGGCCAGCTCCCCTCAGTGTGAGGAACTGACCTTATCTTCTTAATATTGGCGCTAGCCGTTTACGCGTAGCGCTGTCGCAGTATCTTGGCAGCCTCTACCATATTGGCCAAAGCAGGCTCTACTTCCGCCCAACCGCGGGTTTTTAAACCACAGTCCGGGTTCACCCATAGCCGGTCAGCGGGAATTTTTTCTAACGCTTTCTCCATTAGCGCAACCATCCAGGCAACATCAGGGATATTGGGGGTGTGGATATCATAAACCCCAGGCCCGATCTCATTTGGGTAAGCAAAGTTTTGGAACGCATCCAATAACTGCATATCTGAGCGTGAGGTCTCGATAGTAATCACATCCGCATCAAGTGCCGCAATAGCGCCAATAATGTCGTTAAACTCCGAGTAACACATATGGGTATGAATTTGCGTGCTATCTGCAACCCCTGCCGCACTTAGCTGAAAGCTTTCTACCGCCCAATCAAGATAGGCTTGCCAGTCATGTTGGCGCAGCGGTAATCCCTCACGTAGTGCAGGCTCATCAATTTGAATAATCTGAATGCCGGCTTTTTCCAAATCCACCACCTCATCACGCAGCGCTAGAGCGATCTGCCGACACGTGGTTGCGCGAGGCTGGTCATCACGCACAAACGACCACTGCAAAATGGTTACAGGTCCAGTTAGCATCCCCTTCATCGGCTTTTTCGTCAGCGTCTGGGCATACTCGCTCCAGCGCACCGTCATGGGCGTTGGGCGTGTTATATCACCAAAAATAATCGGTGGCTTAACACAGCGCGTACCGTAGCTTTGCACCCAGCCAAAGCGGGTAAACGCAAAGCCCTCTAGCTGTTCACCGAAGTACTCAACCATATCATTACGCTCGGCTTCGCCATGTACAGGCACATCCAGCCCCAGGGCTTCCTGACGCTCTACGACGTAAGCGATCTCTTCGCGCATGCGTGTTTCATAGTCGGCTTGGCTAAGCTCACCGGCTTTAAATGCCCGCCGTGCGGCGCGAATCTCATTGGTTTGAGGGAAAGAGCCAATCGTCGTGGTGGGGAATAGCGGCAGCGCAAGCGATCTACGTTGAGCAACGGCCCGCTTCTCATACGAGGAGCGCCGCTGACTGTCCTGTTCGGTAATCGCTGCTAAACGCTGGCTCACCGCCGGCTGGTGAATGCGTACGGACTCTCGGCGTGCATCTAAAGCACGTGTTGCTTCACTCACGCGCTGCTCATCGACTGCAGTCGCACGGTTATCGACTAGGCGAGCAAGCGTGACGACTTCATCTAGCTTTTGGCGGGCAAAGGCCAACCAGCTAACTAACTCAGCATCAAGTTCAGTTTCCTGAGTAAGGTCTACCGGTACGTGTAGTAGTGAGCAACTTGGCGCCAACCATAAACGTTGTCCAAGGCGCACTTTCAGCGGCAGTAAACGCTCACGCAGCGCGGCTAAATCGGCGCGCCAAATATTACGGCCATCCACAAAACCAATGGAAAGCACTTGATGGGGGCTTAACCAGTCAATCACGCTCTCAACCTGCTGGGGAGCGCGCACCGCATCGATATGCAGCCCCGCGACTGGCAAGCGGGTGGTTAACGAGAGGTTGTCTCCCAGGGCACCAAAATAAGTGGCGACCAGTAATTTCACCTGTGCCGACTGCAAGCGGTGGTAAGCGCGCTCGTAAGCTTGCTGCCAGGCGAGCGGCAGGTCCTGCACCAACGCAGGCTCATCCAGCTGTACCCACTCAATCCCTTGGGTAGCCAAGCGAGAGAGAATGTCGCTATAGACATCCAACACGCTGTCCAACAACGTTAAGCGGTCAAAGTCACCGCCCTTGGTTTTACCCAACCACAGCCAGGTTAGCGGTCCGGTAAGGGTTACTTTGGGGGTAAACCCCGCTTGTAAGGCTTCATCAACTTCATCAAACAGGCGCTTGGATGCTAGCGCGAACGACTGCCCTTCATGCAGCTCCGGCACCAAGTAGTGGTAGTTGGTATCAAAATACTTGGTCATTTCACAGGCGGCAGCAGGCTCGCCGCTGGGGGCACGGCCACGGGCCATGCGAAATGCTGTGTCCAGGCTCACGTCCCTCGCTACCACTTCTTCCTGGGCATTAAATCGACCTGGTACAGCCCCCAGCATTACTGAAACGTTAAGCACCTGATCATAAAAAGCAAAATCACCTACACTAACAAAATCCAGGCCAGCTCTTTGCTGGGTTTGCCAGTGATGTAAACGCAGTGCCTGCCCAGCTGCCTCAAGCTCTTCACGCGTTACCTCACCGCCCCAGTAAGCTTCAGTTACTTTCTTAAGTTCGCGCTGGGCGCCAATGCGGGGATAGCCGAGAATATGAGAAACTGTCATGATGAAACCTTCCAACGTGAATGATTTCACACAGTCTGACCACCTCAATAAGGTGAATCAAACTAAAGTTTCTAATACCCAACATGAATCAAAATCACAATGATTGAATTACGCCACCTCCGCACCCTGCTTGCCCTGCGGGAAACAGGCTCACTGGTAGAAGCCGCCGAGCGCGTGCACCTCACCCAGTCCGCCTTGTCGCACCAGCTTAAAGATTTAGAAAGCCGAGTCGACAGCCCTTTATTCGCGCGAAAAACACGCCCTGTTGAATTTACCCGAGCAGGGCTACGTCTACTGGCACTGGCCGATGAGATTTTACCTGCGGTACGTAAAGCGGAGCGGGACTTAGCCCGCTTGGCAGGTACCGAGCAGGGACGGCTACATATGGCCATTGAGTGCCACAGCTGTTTTCAGTGGCTGATGCCGACGGTGGATTATTTTCGTGACCACTGGCCAGAAGTAGAGATCGATATTCCCAGCGGGCACCACTTCGATCCACTTCCTGCGCTCGCCCGTGAGCAGCTAGACCTAGTGATTACTGCTGACCCCCAGCCATTAGAGGGAATTCACTATGCGCCACTATTCCGCTACGAAGGGCTGCTAGCGGTTTCCCGTCAGCATGATTTTGCAAAGCGGGCCTTTATTGAGCCAAAAGCGCTTGCGAATGAAACACTGATAACCTATCCGGTTGAGCACTCCCGGCTGGATGTCTTTAGCCAGTTTTTGTCGCCTGCTAACGTGCGGCCTAAAGAGATCCGTACCGCCGAGCTAACTATTATGATGATGCAGCTAGTAGCCAGCGGACGCGGCGTTTGCGCACTGCCTAACTGGGCACTAACCGAGTATTTGGAACGCGATTATGTTTGTGCCGTTAAGCTAGGCGAAAACGGCATCTGGAGCACGCTATACGCCGCGATCCGTGAAGATACGTTGGAAGCACCATGGATGCAGGATTTTTTACGCACCGCGCGGGAAACATCGTTTGCCGTACTTACCGGCATTAGGCCGGCATGTCGCGACGGGGAATCAGCAGCGTAAAACGTGCGCCGCCAAGAGTGGGGCTGGTATCAACGGTCACACTACCACCATGGCCCGCCATGATTTTCTGCACAATAGAAAGCCCCAGCCCATAGCCTCCTGAGCTGCGGGCACGGCTATTATCAAGCCGTGCAAAAGGTTTAAAAATATCGCTTCGTGCGTCAAAGGGGATGCCTGGGCCATCATCCTCGACATCAATACGTACCAGGTTCGGTTCATCGCATAAACGAATTACCACCTGGGATTTGCCATAGCGACAGGCATTGCTTACTAGGTTTTGTAGCGCTCTTTGTAGATAGCGGGGCTCAGCTAGCAGCTCAATTTCCGGCCCTGAAATAAGTGCTAGACGAAGCTCTTTATGCAGCGGTGACAAGGTGTCAATAACGCGCTCAGCCATTGCCCGGCACTCGACCAACGCCATCGCCAGCTCAGCACCGTTGATGGTTTCACCACCTAAACGAGCATAGGTGAGGATCTCATCAACCAGCTCATCAAGCTCTGCAATATCCGCATCAATACCCTGCAACTGGCGCCGAATCGCAGGCTGGTCTGTCATATCTTCAACCATTTGCACTGCAAAACGGATCCGCGCAACAGGCGTGCGTAGCTCATGGGAAACAGCACGAATCATTTCCTGCTGGCCGCGTAGCAAGGTTTGTACCTGATTAGCCATGCCATTAAACGCCATGCCTACACGGCCTAAAAAGTCACCGCTTTCTACTTTTACTCGGGTCTCCAAACGGCCACTCGCGATGCGCGTAGCGGCAAGCTCTAGGCGCGCCATACGAGCTTCAATGCTACGCATAATCAAGTAGAGAATCAGGCTGAGCACGATCATTAGACCGACCAGCAGCGGCAAATGCAGATTAAGTGGCAACGTATCACCACGGGAGATTGGGCCAGCCTGTACCCACTGGTTTTCATCGGGGAGCTGATAGAGCAAGGTAATCGATAGTTTATCGGTCGTTAACCGTGTAATAACACCGCCCAATGTAAGCTGAAACCGCTGCTCAGGCGTCAGGTCATCAGGCATAGTAGAGAGTAGCGTTAGTGGCCAACTGCCTGGGCGCAGCGACGCTATGGCGGCTGACCGCTCACTGGAGGGCATAGCAACAAGCCAATCCCCCAGCAATGCTACGCTCCCCTGCCACTGACGCTCGCTCCACGAAGCCAAGGAGGCTTCCAGCACCCAACTATCATCCGACGCGCTGTCCCCAGGTAACCGCTGGCGAAGCCGCCAAGGTGATTCATCGACAACAACAGCGCCCCGCTCAATGCGGGTTCGCTTAAAATAGCCAAGGCCAGCGTCATGCAGCTGGCGTAATGCTAACTGCATACCCAACTCTTCAGAGAAGCGGCTTAAGCGCTCTTCACGCTGCTCTATGGGTAAATCCGCCAGCTGTTGAGTCATTAATGACATGGGTAGTGCAGCAAGCTGTTCTCGATAATCCTCGCGGCGAACCTGCTCAATAAACGAGCGTCCCCCTAAAGCAATCAGGAATACGACGCACAGTGCTAGCCCCAGCAATAAATAGAACCTTAAAGAAGAGCCGTGGCTGAGCGCTCGCTGCATTAGGCGAACCTCTCTACATTAACTGTCTTTAACGAAAAGATAGCCCTTACTGCGTACCGTCTTAATGCGGTGCGGCTGGTTAGGATCATCACCAATTTTGGGTCGAATGCGTGAAACACGCACATCAATTGAACGGTCTTGGCCATCGTATTTGATACCGCGCAGATCGCTAAAGATCTCTTCTCGGGTCAACACACGGCCAGCATTACGAGCCAATAGCCATAAAAGGTCGAATTCTGCGCTGGTCAGATCAATACGCTCACCCGATAGCCATGCTTCCCGGGTTGCGTTGTCGATCTCTAAATGCTCAAACTTAAGGCGCATTTCACCATCAGCAGTGGGGCCATCGGCACGCCGTAACAATGCCCGCATACGGGCTAGTAGTACGCGTGGCTGCACCGGCTTCGGCACATAGTCGTCAGCCCCCATCTCCAGCCCCAGCACTTGGTCTAAGTCGTCAGTGCGGGCAGTCAGCATCATGATGGGGCCAGCGAAATTGGGCCGCACACGTCGACAAATCGCTAACCCATCTTCTCCAGGTAGCATTAAGTCGAGGATCACCAAATCGGGCTGTAGGGTCAAAATACGATCAACACCCTTTGCACCATCGGCTTCCAGCGTGACTTGAAAGCCGTTTGCTTCCAAGTAATCGCGGGTAAGCTCCGCCAATCGCTTATCATCTTCGATAATCAGCACATGGTCTTGATCAGGATAGTCAGGCACTATCGGCTCTTGTGACCCAAGTGCTTGAAATTTCTCTTCCAGGTGATCGGTCATCCGCTTTCTCACTCCTTTTAGGCCGCATGTGGTATCACCCACTCCCCTTTGCAAAAGGCAGACTATGATAGCAGCCAGAATAATTTAAAACCGCATAAACGCCTGCTTCTTCCTTTGCTTTAGCCATCTTATCTTATAGAGCACCTAATCATGCTGCCCCTCAGCCCCATTGCGTCCTTTTACTCCAAGCGCTAATGTAAGTCATGCTAACTGTCAACAACCTGGCAGGAGGAGAAAGCCATGGATAGTGGTAAAGCCAAAAGTGTCATCAAACGCGTTTATGTGCCCACTCAGGTGCGCGATTTGCCCAATGGGGAAAAGTTAAAAATCCCCGGCCATTACAAAGCTCCCCCTGATGGCAGAGCAGGCTCATCGGATTAACTAAATACGCACCAGCTGTCGCTATATCTGCTCAGCGTATAAAAACTAACAATGAAAAAGGCAGGCCCCAGTAAGGCCTGCCTTTTAAGTCCTATTTCATGCTCGCAAGAAGTAGCGCTTGACGCGCTACCCCTTGGGGCCAAGTAAAAGCCACGCAATCAAACCGATAAACGGGAAAAACAGCAGCACTAGAATCCACAACAGCTTCGCCAAACCACCTGCAGAGCTTTTGGCTACTTTAACAACGGCCCAAATTACAATAATGAGCCAGATCAGGCCTAATAAACCACCTACTTCAATACCCATAGCAACTCCTTAGCATTTTGGCGTCCATGAGTTTAAAGCTAAGCACAACCCTTTGACGCTTACAAGCGTGATTCACCGTTCCGGTAAGCTCAGTACCATTTCACCATCACGAATTTCAATTACCAGCAAATTCAAGAAGCTCATTCCAAGCAGCACGGTATCACGCTCCATTCCTGGACTAATTGACCCTTGCACATTACTTGCACTTATACCGCCTAGTGCTACTTGGTCTAGCATAGTTAAGTTTCCCTCAACACGCCCGTTTGCTGTATTAAACCAAGCACTGCGGCCTGGCTCTAATCCTAAACTAACGGCCAAGTCCCTGGGCACAGCAACATAGGTGGCCCCGGTATCTAGCAAAAAAGTTACGGGTTCTCCGTTAATTTCCCCTGGCGCTTCAAAATGCCCCGCACGATTACGCTTTAACGTAACAGGACCACCATCGGGGGTGGCGTGCATGACGTGGGTATTGGGCGCCATAATGCTATTAAAGCCACCATCTACCAGCCAAGTGCCAGCCCCAATAAGCAGGATCCAGAAAAGCAGCATCATGACGATACCGCCGCGTTGCGCTGTGTGTGTTGTCATGCAACTCCCTAGGCTATTCGCTTTATTATTCGCTTTTCCATGCAACGGCAGCCTCACGGCCTCGCCGTTCATTGACACCAGCACAAATCAGCATAGCAATAATAAATAGCCCTACACACAATAGAATAGACGCTTGCAGGCCAATTAGCGTTTGTAGCACACCCAGCATAACGATACCCAACACACCCGCCAGTTTGTTGGCCAAGCCCCAGAACCCAAAAAACTCGGCTGATTTTGCTAGCGGCGAGAAAAGCCCTACAAGCGCCCGGCTCGCTGACTGGCTAGAGCCTAAACTTAGCCCTGCCAAACAGCCCACCACTAAAAAGACATACTGAGGCTGCCACTGCCAACCAAAGCGGCTATTTACCCAGGCAGTTAACTCTGGGGTTGCCCAAATCGCCACAATAGCGGTTATCCATAGCGCTAGCGTCATTAGATAGGTACGCTTCGCCCCTAGCTTATCCTGAATAAAACCAAACCCTAAAGCTCCCGCAGCAGCCGTCACCTGAACGATGATAAACATAATATTGCGAACGCTTTCATCCCAGCCAATGACCTGTGCACCATAGATAAAAGCAAAGGCAATAATGATGTAAACCCCTGCCATGGAAAACAGTAACGACACTAGAAAGACACTCAAGTCTTTGAAATAACGTAGCTCATGAAGCGTTGCAAGGACACGCTGCTGTGCTATACGTCGATAGGCAACACCGCGGGGCTGTGGTACTCCCCTCTCTTTAAGCCATAAAAATGTTGGAATCGCAGCCAGTAGGAAAAAACCGGCCGCAAAAGGCCCCACCCAACGTATCCGCTCGAAATTGTCCAACGTAGCTTCGCCAAGCACCACTAGCGTGAAGCCTGCAGCAAAGAGTCCACCGATATAACCCAACGCCCAACCAAAACCAGAAATCTTGCCCAGCGCATCAGGCGGTCCCAATTCCGGTAAAAATGCAGCAATAAAAGACTCGCCCATGGAGTAGGCGTAGTTGGATAGCACAATTAGCAGTAGCCCCACCACAATAAAGCCAGGCTCCACAAAATAAAGCATTGCAGTGGTAGCCACCGTGGCAAGGTAACTGATAAGTAGAAAGCGCTTTTTTTCTGCACGATAGTCCATCACCGCCCCGCACAGCGGCGCGGTAAGGACAACCATCAAGTAGCTGATCGCCAGCGCTAAGCTCCACAGAAAGTTTGCCAAACGAAAGCCATCACCTCGGTCACCAACAATCACCGTGGTGAACAACTCCCCAAATACAACGGTAATGATGAGTAACGTGTAAGCCTGGTTGGCAAAGTCGAACATTGCCCAGCCAAAAATCTCGCGGCGTGATGCGTAGCTGGGTGCAACCGTTGCAGTAGTAGCAGGCAGCATGCTGAATCTCTCTAATGGGTTTACAGACGACACTCTACCGCTTGCAGTGACTCCAAGCTAAACGAGTCATAGAGCGCCTGTGTTTTTAAGCATTTAGGCCACAGCAGACGACTAACGCCCGGCATAGCCGGGCGTAGTGATAGAGTAGTAGTGAGAGTAGTGGTCGATAGCGAAAGTACGTTTTTCACAGCAACCAATGGGCAATGACAGCAGCCAGCCCAATCACAATGGCAGTTACCACTGCCACTGTAACAATGCGATCAAGCCAGCGGTCAAATACAACGCTTCTAGGCTTAGGCTGTCGGCGCGTTGCACCGTGGCGTACCTGCCGAGCCATCAGCACGCTCGCTCCATGTGTGCGCTCCCACGAATAACTGGTTTAATATTATTTAGCTGTTTATACGTCGGTTTACCACGCTAGGCGCGCGCCGTAAACGCTCTTCTTCACCCAATAGCTCGGCTTCAAACGCATCTGCGCCTACCGGGGTTTCCCCGTGGCGCCGATAGAGCTGTGTCAACATCGCTTTGCGATCAGCACGCAGCTCGCGCATCAGCACTACTATCATCATATACAGAATAAACGTAAACGGTAATGCTGACAGCACTGCAGCCGACTGAAGGCCAGACAAACCACCAGCGACGATCAGCGTTAAGCAAATAGCGGCGATTAACACCCCCCAAATCACTCGCTTGTATAAAGGCGGATTGATAGAACCGTTATCGGTCATTTGCGCCACAATATAGGATGCCGAGTCAGCAGAGGTTACTAAGAAAATAAAGATCAGCATCATCGCCAGTACCGACAACACATTAGAGAAGGGCATTAACTCAAACATTTCAAACAGAGCGGCGGTAAGATTAGCTTCCGTTGCGGCTGCAAGCCCTACATTATCGCCATTGAGTTCCATATTAAGTGCCGCTCCGCCAAACACCCCGATCCACAAGCAGGCCAGTAGCGGCGGCACCAATAACACACCAAAGACATACTCTTTGATAGTACGGCCACGGGACACACGGGCAACGAAGGTACCCACAAACGGTGACCATGCAATCACCCAAGCCCAGTAGAAAATCGTCCAGCTACTTGCCCACTCATTATCGCTATAGGGTGAAATACGTAGGCTCATGCCTATAAAATTCTGTAGGTAATCACCGATACCTAGCGTAATGGTTTCAAGAATGGCAATCGTTGGCCCCGTGATCAGCACATACAGCATTAAGCCAATACACATCACCATATTTAAGTTAGATAAACGTTTAATCCCTTTATCAAGCCCCGACCACGTAGAAAGCATATAGGCACAGAACATTACAAAGAGAATAATAAACTGCCACAAGCCGTTCTCTGGTAAGCCAAACACAGCGTTAAGGCCACCATTCATCTGTAAAACACCTAGGCCCAATGAAGTAGCAACCCCCATCACAGTCGCCACTACCGCGAACACATCTAACCAAGAGGCATAGGGGCGAACCCGGGGGTGTTTTGCCGTAACAGATGAAAGCACCGACGAAACCAGCCCAGCCTGACCTTTACGGAACTGAAAATAGGCGATGATCAAACCCACGACAGAGAATGCCGCCCACTGATGAACTCCCCAATTAAAATAGCTGTACTGGATAGCATAACGTGCGGCAGCTTCGGTTTCCGCGGGCATGTCCCCATAAGGTGGTTGGATATAGTGACTCATGGGCTCTGCCATACCATAAAACACTAACCCCACGCCAAAGCCAGCAGCTAACAACATGCTAATCCATGAAAAAAAGCTGTAACTTGGGGTGCTGTCCTGAGGCCCTAAACGAACCTTGCCGTACCTGCTCAGTGCTAGCCCAAATAAAAAGATGACAAAACCAAACACTGAAAAGAGATAAAACCAGCCAAAAAGCTCAGTAACAGTGCTCAGTGCCGCTCCCGCTGCATTGCCAAAGCTTTCGGGAAAAGCTGCGCCAATAATAACCAAGCCAAAAATGATTACCGCAGATGCGATAAACACCGACTTTCCTCCATGATTTGCCATAGAACCACCTTGTTAGATGAGTATTATGCACGCCAGTCCTGTACGTATAGATAAATCCTAACATTTGAGCTTTGCAATCGCATGTCGGTGGCTTAATAGGTAATGTGGAAATGAACTTGATAGCCCCACTATGTTCCAATGGGGCACATGAACGATGGAGGCTCTCATGCCACAGATGAATCGTGACCAACGCAACGCCGCTTGGCAGGCTGCCAATCAATGGCGTGCACGGGCAGCTCAAACACAGCCTACGGGCTTAATAGGTAGCCTAAAGCTACTGCTCACTTGGCTTGCGTTTGGCGCATTGATGATTGTTGGCGTTGTACTCGGCTTATTTTTCTTACTGATAGGCTGGGCCATGATGCCGTTCGTGCGCCACAAAATGAAAAAACGTATGGAGCAGATGCGCGCCGATCAAGCACAGGATATTGGTGGTGGTTACGCCGGTTCTCAGCATCAACCCAACCAATATGATGCACTTGAAGGTAGCTACGAAGTTAAAGATGAAACCCGCCGCCACTAAGCTTTTTCGGTTCGGTGTTTTTTCAGCTCGGTGTTTTTCACCTCGGCGTCTTCCATCACGTAGCCCCTTGCTCAGCGCCGCTATGATTGAACCATCTACTACTGAGCCGCCGCTCTTTATTAGATCGTTTGTTCATACACCTTTTTAAAGATGGTGCTGTTTAAAGCGGCGAATAAATCCAGGCAAATGCTGCTGCCAGTGCTAATGGCATTACGATCAGGCTGCCTAAATTACCAATCAGTACCAGCGAGGCCACCTGCTGTGGCTGTAGCTTATACTGCTCGGCAACCAGATAATTCAATACCGCTGGAGGTAACACTGAAAACACCAGTAGCACGGCGGTTTGTAGTGGATTAAGCGGCAGTAGCCACATGAGTGGTAGCGCAATGACCAAGCCTGAAAGTGGGCAAAGTACTGCTCCTAACAGCCCGGTGCGCCAGTCACTAAAGTCAATCTCCAATAAGCGCACCCCCAGCGCGAAAAGCATCAACGGAATACACACTCCGCCCAACATATGCATCGCTTCCAACAACCAACTGGGTAACGGCATCCCGCTGACATTAACCACCAAGCCCGCTAAGCTTGCGGCGACGATCGGCATGCGTAGTAACCGCCACAGCGAGGTGCGCGGGTCTAACATATATAGCCCCACCGAGAAGTGCAGCAGCATTTCAACGATAAAAACCACCACCGCCGCTGGGAGCACTTCAGGCCCGAATGCGAGCACCAGAAGAGGCACCCCCATGTTGCCGGAGTTGTTAAACATCATCGGTGGCAGAAATACTTTTACATCCAGTGACAGCCATTTCGCGACGGGCCACAACACCAGCCCAGAACCTAGAACCACCGCCACTGCTGCGGTAGCTAGCCACGCATAGTCCCCCAGTGGCGCTTGGCGGTCTGCGAGTACCGCAAAGACCAACAGCGGTACAAAAAGCTCCATATTAAGGGTGTTGAGGCTTCTGATATCAGGCGTGCGAAAACGTCCGTAGGCCGCACCACTGCCAGCAATTAAAAATACTGGCAGCAGCGTTGCGAGGATATGTCCGATCATAAGCTCGCCACTTCTGAACGATCAGTTACGTCGTACAGTGCCAGCATTGCTTACTTCCTTATATTTATTCTGAATAATTTGTTATCAGGCTATCTTCCCTGTTGATGCTACTTAAAAAGTGCCAAGCCGCCAATCATGACTCAAGAAAACGCTGCCAAAGTGTAATAACGAATTCGCGATGAGCTTCAAACTCTGCTGCCTTCGCCAAGGTTTTCTCTCCCGTAAGCGCAGCCCGGTGAGTGCGGCTTCGGTACGCCAAGTAGGCTTCGCGCAGCTGGTCAGCCTCACCTTGGGAGATATGCCCACTCTCAGCGAGGGTTTCTAAAATGCGAATATTATCGCTATAGGTGATCAGCGACGGTGTCTGATGGGCCAGCGCCAGCACAGCGTATTGGCAGAGAAACTCTATATCCACCATGCCCCCAGCATCGTGCTTCAAGTCAAACTGCTCTCCCTGCTCATCAGCGATCGTATCTGTTGTAGCCTGTCCCCCAGACCCCGCCCCTTTCGATCCTAAATGGTCACGCATCTTATGGCGCATGTTAACGACATCATCGCGTAGGCTTTCACGCTCACGCTCGCGGCACAGAATATCACCCCGTATGACGTCAAAAGCTTGTGCAAGTTTTTCGCTACCCGCTACGACTCGGGCACGCACCAAGGCCTGATGCTCCCAGGTCCAGGCATTTTGGCGCTGGTATTCGGCAAAAGCTGCTAGTGATGTCACTAATAACCCCGCGTTGCCAGAAGGACGCAGGCGCATGTCAACTTCATACAGGCTGCCTGCCGGGGTTACAGCGGTTAATAAGTGGATAATGCGCTGCCCTAAACGGGTGAAGAACACCGGAGAGTCCACCGGTCTGGGACCATCGGTGGTGCCGTTACCATCACTGTCGTGGAGAAACACCAGATCCAGGTCAGAGCTGTAACCCAGCTCAATGCCACCCAGCTTACCGTAGCCAATAATCAGGAACGCTGGCTCCTGGGCATTCAGGCCCATGGGCACGCCGTGCTTGCGCGTCACATGCTTCCAAGCCATGGCCAGCACCGCGTCTAAAATGACTTCAGCAATATAAGTTAGGTAATCGCTTACTTTCATTAGATGGCGCGTTCCAGCCACATCCGATGCGGCCACATGCAGCATTTGCGCATGTTTGAACACGCGCAGTGCTTCTAACTGCGCTTCATCGTCATCTTCCGGCAACCGATTGAGGGTTTGGCGCAGCTCATCGGCAAGACGCGCTTTGTCCGCTGGCGTATAAAGCGTCTCTGGAGTTAACAGCTCGTCCAACAAAATAGGGTAGCGCGCCAATTGCTCAGCAATCCATGGGCTTGCCGAGCATAGCCGCATCAGGTGCTCAAGCGCATGGGGGTTTTCACGCAGCAGCGCAAGATACGCTGTGCGACGCAGCACCGACTCAATCAGCGGCTGCACCCTGGCCAACGCTGTATCTGGCGTTTCGTTATCTGCTACGGCATCAAGCAGCAGCGGCATTAGGGCATCTAAACGCTCAAAGCCTATGCGTTGCATACTCTGTACTTGGCGAGAGTGGTAGAGGCTGTGCAGCCGCTTGAGCGCTTTGTCTGGCTCTGTAAAGCCAGCCTCGGCAAGGTGGGCAAGCGCCTCCTCCTGTTCTAGTTCGCCACGCCAGATTAAACGCCATTCGCCTAAGCTTAGGCTTGCCTCGTTATTCTCCTCTTCAACGTCCTCTTCGGGGTCAGCAATCACTGCATCAAAGTGCTGACGCACCCGCTGGCGCACTTCATCCAATTGAGCCACCAACCCAGACCAGTCATCATGCCCCATGGCAAAGGCCACTCGCTCTCGGTCGATGTCATCGGTTGGTAGCATTTGGGTTTGGCGGTCTTCTAACGCCTGGATAACGTGCTCTACATCCCGTAAGAAGGCGTAATCCGGCAGCAGCTCGTCAACCACCTGTTGCGGTAACAGTCCCAGCTCCGGCAGGCGGTTTAACGCAGTTTTTAGCGAGCTAACCTGAAGCTCGGTATCACGGCCACCGCGAATAAGCTGAAACGCCTGTACGACGAACTCAACTTCCCGAATACCGCCCGGCCCCAACTTGATATTACTCTGCATACCTTTGCGCTTAACTTCACGATTAATCATCGCTTTTAGCTCGCGCAGTGACTCGATTGCACCAAAGTCCAGGTAGCGGCGGTAAACAAACGGCTTAAGGCTTGCTAACAGTTCGTCACCCGCATCTAAGTCGCCTGCGATTGGCCGCGCTTTCAACATAGCGTAGCGTTCCCACTCTCGGCCTTGGTCCTGATAGTAGCTGGAAAGCATTGAGAAACTGCCAACTAAGGGGCCCCCATCGCCTAATGGGCGCAGGCGCATATCAACCCGGAAAGCAAAGCCGTCGGCAGTGATGGCATCCAACGCGGCTATTAACCGTTGCCCCAGCTTAGTGAAGTACTCCTGATGCTCAAGAGGTTTGCGCCCACCTTCGGTCTCACCTTTCTCGGGAAACGCAAAAATCAGGTCAATATCTGAGGATAAATTCAGCTCGCCAGCGCCTAGTTTGCCCATCCCCAGCACTACCAGCCGCTGGGGAGAGCCGTCATTACGCGGGGCGGGCAGGCCCCAGCGAGAGGCATAAAAGCGCTCTAGCCACTCTAATGCCGCCTCAGTAGACACTTCCGCCAGCCATGACACCGACTGAGCGGTATCCCACATGGAATATCCCGCAGGGCGGTTAAGGTCGCGCCAGACGATACCTAGCATTCGAGCGCGGCGAAAGCGGCGGATGACGCGCTGCATCGCCTCCTCATCATCAGCGCCTTCCAGCAGCTCTTGTAGCCAGAGCGCCTGATCATCCTTACTGGGAGCGGTGTCCAACTCACCAGCAACATCCAACTCAATCAGCCAGTTGGGGAAACGCGTTAAGGTATCTAAGGCAAAGGTCGATACGCTAAGCACCTTAGCGAGGGCTTCCCGGCGTGCATCGGAAAGAGCCTCCCAACTACAGGAAGGCTTCGACTGCTTGGTCATTTCAGCAATATTGTCCGCCTGGCTAAGTGCATCGCTCAGCCGTTGCCACGCTTTTTGCGCAACCGGCTTGAGCACTGAAGGCAGCGCCGCACTAGGTAAAAACGTATCGTTCAGTTGCATAACCACCTCACTACCAAGCATTTTAAGTCGTTGTTAAAAGTGTAGTGAATATCGACACTTAACGTATTGTTAAAACCCCTATTAAATTAAGGGGTGTTAATGAGCAGCGCTCGTTATAGCCGTGTCGAAAAAAGCTAGCCAAAGAATTTCTGCCAGCCAAGTACTCCCCATGTCAGCCCAGCCATAATCAGCGACAGCATAACCGCCGCCGAACCAATATCCTTTGCCCGCCCAGAAAGCTCATGGTGCTCGGTACCAATCCGGTCAACCACATTTTCTACAGCGCTGTTAAGCAGCTCCACTATCAGCACCAAAAACAGGCTGCCTACCAATAACAGCCAAGTGACTGATGTATCTGCGAGCCACCAGGCTAAGGGCAACAATACGGCGGCAATCACCACCTCTTGGCGAAAGGCGGTTTCGTTTCTAAATGCAGCTTTAAGGCCTTTCCACGAGTAGCGTGTGGAGTGTACTAAGTGAGTTAACCCGGTATGCCTTGGCTTCATACACATTGCCCACCCTGTGAATAGTTCATCGTTAGTTAGCCAATATCATCGCGTCCAAGTCCAGCGACAGTGGGTCGAGCACTTCGGGCCAACTGAGATAGGGCGTGCTGCCGCTCCCGTTAACCAATACGGTGAAAACGCCCCAACGCCCCTGGGCGGTACGGAAATAACCTGCTAAAGCGCGTACCGCAAACGGCTGGTTCAGCGTGCCGGTTTTGACCATGACGTTGTTTTGGAAGTTAGGCGAGCCACGGCGTATAAAACGCATCACACCATTAGCTGGAGATTGAAAAGACGCCACAAAACTTGGGAACAGGGCCCCTTGATGAAACATATCCTCCAGCATAACGTTGACACCTTGAGCAGAGGTGCGGTTATCGGTGGTTAACCCACTGCCACTTGAAAGCGTAATCGGGCCATGCCCTGGCAAGCTCTGGGCGTAAGCCTCGATAGCTTGACCTGCCTGACGTAGCTGCGCCTGAGGTGTTTCCACCAGGTTAAGCGCCAGCACATCAGCCATATAGTTATTTGAGTAGTTCATGGTACGCAGCAGCAGCTCCTGCAGCGGCATACTATCTACCGCCGCTAAACGCTGCGCGCCGGCAGGGCGAGTGGAGCTGACCCGCCACGGGTCACGTACAGTAATACCCGCCTGGTTCAACATACTCAGCAGTACCTGGGCGGTTTTTTCAGCCGCATCTCCTGCACCGCGATAGATATCCCTGGCCGTTGCATTGGTCGAAATTTGCCCTGTCAGGCGGATTACATCGCCACGTTCGTCGGTAATACGTTCGGCACTAATTTCTGTACCACTATTGGCTGGCCGGGTCACCACTTGATTATCAATTGCGATCAGCGGCTGTGGGCTGTCGCATAGTGCTACACGGGCGGGAGCTCCCGCTGAGGTAGCGGGTGCGACGTTGACACACCAGGTGCCAAAGTTAACACCAGCCGACGTTAAGGGTGCACTGTAAGCGTTAGTCACCCGAGCACGCCCGTTACAGCGGTCGGTGGTAATACACTCGACTGGACCAAAACGCCACTGACTAATCACCAAAGCGCCATCAACTTCACGCACACCCGCAATCTGTAGGCGCTGTACGAGCCGCCATAAATCTTCTGTAGTGAGGCCTGGGTCACCACCGCCTTCAAACACAAGATCACCACGCAGCACGCCGCTATCAATGGCCCCAGTGCTTACCAATTGGCTGGTAAAGCGGTGTTGAGGGCCATAACGGTTGAGCGCCGCAGCCGCCATATATGCTTTAGTAACCGACGCGGGTGACAGCTGCCGCTCGGGGTTTAGGCTGCCCAAAAGCGCATTACTGCCAGTATCCGCATCCAGCAGGCGCGCTTCGGCACTGATTGAAAAGCCTTTACTTTGCAGTTGGCCCAATCGGCTAAAGTCCGCAAAAAGCGCTGTGCTTACGCCAAACGTGGCGGTGGCAACACTCGCTACAACAATCCCCCGCAACCAGCCAGCGGGGGACTTAAGCGAGCTCTTAGCGCATTTTTTAACTCGGTATTTACCTACACAGTACGTCACGTTCAGCTACCTCAATGCACGTTCATTTTAGAAAAGACTTGCAGCGTGACCACACCGGCCACAATTAAACTAATGCCTATGACTGCAGGTAAATCAGGCTTTTCGCCGAAGGCCACCATACCCACCAGAGTAACCAGCACAATGCCAAGGCCCGCCCAAATGGCATAGGCTATACCCACCGGCAGCGTTCGCAGCACTAAACTCAGCAGATAAAACGCCACGCCGTAGCCTATCACTACTAACAGGCTAGGGAGCGGGCGTGTGAACCCCATTGACGCTTTTAGCGCACTGGTCGCCATCACCTCAGCAACAATCGCCAGTGTCAAAAACACAAAGGTCATGTGCGCTCCAGCTCTATGCATAAACGCCATAGCGTTTGGCCACTTTGATCATACTTTGCTTCAAAGGGGGTCAAGTAGTCCCCACCAGGGGAAAGCACGCTAACCTCTGCTTGTTGCCCCGTCACCTGGGCTACCGCCAGAGCAAACTCCTCTACGTATAGCGACCAGTTAGAGCGCACTTCCAGCTTGCCTCCCAGCGCCAGCAAGGTCGGCAAGACAGGATGGCCATGCCAACGCATTTTTAAGTGTGCTGCTTTAGGGTAAGGATTGGGATAAAGCAAATAGTGGCGCTCTAGCGCCCACCCCGCCTGCTCGGCCAAACGCCAGAAATCTACCAAGTCCGCCCGCACCAACCGTGCGTTAGCAGGCAAGTTGCCGTGATCACGCCCTAACCGATCCTCGCTGCGGTCCACACCTATGACGACGCAGTCAGGAAACTGTGCCGCTAAGCGGCGGGTGGATAACCCAACACCACAGCCAGCATCTAGTATCAGCGGTGCTTGACGCTGCTTATACCAAGTTTGAGCCTCTTCAAAAGCTTGCTCGGTATGTGCTGCAATAGGCTTGCGCAGAGGGTTCTCCAGCGCACGTGCTACTCGGCGTGCCAAATCGTGATGTGGGCCTGGCTGATTGGAAATTACCGGTCGCGAATTGTGCTGCATGCCATCCCCTGCTGGAAAAAAGCGTGATTCTAGCAGTCTCCGGTGGATGCGGCATGACGCCGTTGTATACCCGGTGCTATGATCACGCTTGAGAACCTTATTAAGAGCAGATGAACAGCGTTTTTTTTCTGTGCATCGGCCAATAACTGTTACTAAAAACCACCGCACCACGAGGAACCCGGCTTGTCACACTTACCGGTGATTGTCGGCATGGGCGGCATCAATCCCGCCGGCAGAACCTCGGGCCACCAGGCCTTCCGCCGCACCGTGCTTGATGCTCTTCCAGCTGACCAGCAACGCCAAACATTGGAAGGCTTAGCGACGCTTATGCGTCTTGCTAAACATTCTGAGAATGGTTGGCAAGATAGTACAGGCCAGCCCCTAGACTCCCCTGCCCAAACGCTGCGCGAACAGGTGCTTAATCACACCCTCATTCGCCGCAATGAAGACCCGCGTTTTCTCGCGCCTGGGCTGCCTGGTAACCGCCAAGCTAATATGGCGCTAGTCGAGCCGCTGCGTTTTACGCTGCGTCGACGTCAGCTTCCTGAGCAAATTCCGGCCAACTGGCAAATACAGGATATTGATGCCAAGGAAGTCGAGGTTACCGTGCCAGTGGGGACTCTAGAGGTACTCTTTCCTGACGCCTATGAACCGAAAGTGTGCGCAGCAGCGCAGCTACCCAGTGGCTTCGACCCTGCAAACCTTTACCGTAGCGTACACCACCCCCGTGGGTTATCTATGGCAGTGTTTGCTGCCAGCGACTGCCTAGGAGCCAGTGGCTTTGTCTGGGAGGACCTCCGTCAGCAACTCAACCCTGACCATATTGCAGTCTATGCGGGCAACTCCATCGGCCAGCTAGATGACCAAGGCTGGGGGGGACTACTAAAGAGCTTGGTAAGCGGTCAGCGTGCTACTTCCAAGCAGATGCCCCTTGGCTATGGGCAAATGCCCGCAGACTTTCTCAATGCCTACGTGTTAGGCAGCGTAGGTGGTACTGGCGCGGCGTTGGGAGCCTGTGCAAGCTTCCTCTACAACCTACGCCTTGGGCTTGACGATATTCGCTCAGGCCGTAGACGAGTTGTGATGGTGGGTACCGCCGATGCGCCTATCACGCCTGAAATTATTGAAGGATTCCGTGCGATGGGCGCGCTTGCGGATGATGCTAGCCTCAAAGCGCTGGACGCCCTAGAGCTACTTACAGACGCCGACTACCAACGTGCCTGTCGCCCCTTTGCACGTAACTGTGGTTTTACCATGGCAGAAGCCAGCCAGTTTATTCTGCTGATGGACGATACTCTGGCCATCGAACTGGGTGCTGATATTCTTGGCGCAGTGCCTGATGTGTTCGTGAATGCCGATGGTTACAAACGCTCAATTTCCGCGCCAGGTATTGGCAACTACATTACCCTGGGCAAAGCAGCCGCGTTAGTCAAAGACATGCTGGGTGATAAGGCGCTTAAAGAGCGTACCTTTCTGCATGCCCATGGCACCAGCACGCCAAAAAACCGTGTGACGGAATCCCACGTGCTAGATGAAATCGCCCGTGCTAATGGCATCAGTGACTGGCCCATCGTTGCGATAAAAGCATTTATCGGCCACTCCCAGGGCTCTGCCGCCGGTGACCAGCTGGCAAGCGCCTTGGGCAGTTTTGCCCATGGCTTACTACCTGGTATCCCGACGCTGGATGCAATCGCCGACGATGTCTACGCTGAGCGACTACGGCTGTTCACCACCCCGCAAGCGTTTAAGGCCGATGCAGCCTTTATTAATGCCAAAGGGTTTGGTGGCAATAATGCAACCGGCGTCGTGCTTTCCCCAGAGGTCACCGAAAGGCTGCTCACCAAGCGCCATGGCAGTGCCGCTATTGATGCTTGGAAGGGCCGGCGCGAAACCGTAAGAGCCAACGCAGCTGCCTATCTGGCCGACGCTGACCGTGGACACTATGCCCCCCGCTACCAATTTGGCGAGGCAGTGTTGGAAGGCCCTGAACTTGAGATCCACGCCGACCGCATCCACATCCCAGGCTATGAGCAAGCTGTCTCGCTTACCGCTGACAACCCCTTTGGCCAGCTTGATGAGGAGGCAACGGAATGAGCGCGAATCGTGAAAATATCGCGGTCTATCCAGGCACCTTTGATCCAATCACCAATGGTCACTTCGACCTGATTGAGCGCGGCGCGCGGATGTTCGATAAAGTCATCATCGCCGTGGCTGCAAGCACTGGTAAGCAGCCCAGCCTTGACCTGGATACCCGTATCGCACTCGCCAAGTCAGTTTGTGCGTCGCTAGCCAACGTGGAGGTCATTGGCTTTTCAACTCTGCTGACCACCATGATGCACGAACAAAAGGCGACCATTATTCTACGTGGACTGCGAGCTATCTCGGACTTTGAGTACGAGCTGCAGCTAGCCAACATGAACCGTGCCCAAAACCCCGAGCTTGAAAGTGTATTTCTCACCCCGGCAGTTGAGAACTCCTATATCTCATCGACCATCGTGCGAGAAATAGCCAAGCTTGGCGGCGATATTTCTCCCCTGGTCCACCCTGAGGTCGCAGAGGCGCTGCGTAAGCACTACACTACCTAGCTATCAACATTGTTGAGTAAAACACTCGGGTATCATATACCCGAGTGGCAAGCCATTCGTGAGGTATGCCCATGGCCCTGATGATCACCGACGAATGCATTAACTGCGACGTCTGCGAACCTGAATGCCCGAACGACGCCATCTCTCCCGGCGAAGAAATTTATGTGATTAACCCGAGCCTATGTACCGAATGCGTTGGCCATTTTGACGAACCACAATGCCAGCAGGTCTGCCCAGTAGACTGCATTCCTCTTGACCCGGAGCGTCCAGAAACCCAAGAGCAGCTGATGGCGAAGTACCGCATTATCACCGCAGCCTGACACGGTTTCGTGCGCATTTGGGCCCTTGCTTGGCCAATCATTCTCTCTAATATCACCGTTCCCTTGCTGGGGCTGGTGGACACCGCCGTGGTTGGTCACCTACCCGACTCACGCTATCTCGCTGGAGTCACGCTAGGTGCTACGCTGTTTAGCTTTCTCTACTGGGGTTTTGGCTTTCTACGTATGGGCACCACGGGTCTCGTCGCCCAAGCGATAGGCCGCGAAAACGATAGCGAAGTGCGCGACCTTCTGGGGCAGTCGCTGATCATAGCCGGAGTTATTGGCACACTATTAATTGTGTTTGGCTCGCCACTGATTTCCCTTGGGCTTTGGCTGTTAGATGGTAGCGAAGCAGCAACACCGTTAGCCCAGGAGTACGCCAATATCCGTTTGTGGTCGGCGCCAGCAGTCCTGGCAAACTACGCGATTCTGGGCTGGTTTTTGGGCCAGCAAAACTCCCGTGTCACGCTGATGATTTTGCTGCTCACTAATAGCATCAATATTGTGCTCGACCTTTGGTTTGTGATCGGACTAGGTATGACCAGTAACGGCGTGGCGCTGGCCAGTGTGATTGCCGATTACAGCGCTCTCGCCTTTGGTGGATTTTTAGTGCTGCGCCAGCTTGGCCATTTAGAAGGCACCTTCCAGCGGCAGCGGCTGTTAGTACTGTCAGCTTACTCGGCACTGTTTAATGTCAATGCAAACCTATTTGTACGTACCTTGGGCCTGCTGTTTGCCATGGCTTTCTTTACTGCTCAGGGGGCACGCCAAGGCGATACAGTGTTAGCGGCTAACGCTGTACTGCTTCAGTTCATTATGCTGACCAGCTACGCGCTCGACGGCTTTGCCCATGCAGCAGAGTCCTTAGTGGGCCGCGCCTTCGGACGACGTAACTGGCACGAGTTTGCCAAAACAGTTCGTGCTACTGCCCAGTTCTCTTTTTGGACCGCTACCGTCGCGGCCCTGGTATTTGCCTTAGGCGGTAACACCCTCATAGCATTGCTCACAGGACTGGATGACGTTCGCGCCACTGCTGCTAACTACTTACCTTGGATGGTCGCCATGCCGCTACTGGCAGTGTGGGGCTACCTACTTGACGGAGTATTTATCGGCACCACCGCAGTGCGCGAAATGCGCAATAGCATCTTCATTGGACTGGCTATCTACTTACCTACCTGGTGGCTTACCCAAGGACTGGGGAATCACGGGCTTTGGCTAGCCTTCACCCTTTTCACGCTGGTGCGCTCTGTCGTGCTGATCAGCTATTATTACCATTATCGTCATACCCGCTGGCGCCCTCTCCCCCTTGATTAATTGACCGTTGAAGCCTGAAACGCTCTCTCTTTTCTAACTGCGCTAACGTTAACGTAAGTTCCTGAGCAGCTGTTCGACGAGAGATGAAAAATGCGCCGCGCCGTCTTATATTAGCCACGCACTTCCTAATAACGAATAAAGCGAGCATCCCATGTTAAAGTTCATATCTAAACCAGCGGTCAAGCTGGTTGAGCGTTACCTGCCAGACCCCTATATATTTGTGCTACTGCTGACGCTTATCGCAGCAGTAGCTGCTATTGCGGTCGAGCGCCAAACACCCCTTGCCGTGCTACGTATGTGGGGTGACGGCTTCTGGGGGTTGCTGACCTTCTCGATGCAGATGCTGCTGGTATTGGTAACAGGCTTTATGCTGGCCAGCTCTCCACCAGTTAAGCGATTACTCCAGAAAATCGCCAGTACCGCCAAAAGCCCTGGCGGCGCCATTATTTTGGTTACCCTGGTATCGCTCGCTGCTAGCTGGATCAACTGGGGCTTTGGCCTAGTAGTCGGCGCACTTTTTGCTAAAGAGCTAGCACGCTTAATTCGTGTTGACTACCGCTTGCTGGTCGCCAGTGCCTATTCAGGTTTTGTGGTGTGGCATGGTGGATTAGCGGGATCGGTGCCACTTACTATCGCGACTGAGGGACACTTTTCTGCGGACCAGATCGGCGTGATTAGCACGGGCTCAACTATTTTTGCCTTCTTTAACGTAGCCATCGTGATTTGTCTGTTTATTGCCGTACCGCTGGTAAACCGCATGATGCTGCCGGATGAAAAAGATAGCGTCTATGTTGACCCCAAGCTGCTTGATGATACGCCAGAGTCTCAAGGCCGTATTACTCGTCCAGCAGAGAAACTGGAAAACAGCATGCCGCTTGCCCTGCTGGTAGGTGTGCCTGGGTTGCTCTTCCTGCTTGACCACTTTCTGCTACGTGGCGGCGGCTTGAACCTAAATGTGGTCAACTTCCTGTTTTTATTCTTAGCCATTGTGCTGCACCGCACCCCGCGCAATCTGCTTAATAGCCTTAATGAAGCCATTAAAGGGGGGGCTGGCATCGTTATTCAGTTCCCATTCTACGCTGGCATTATGGCCATTATGGTGCAATCAGGTTTGGCACAAAGCATGTCTGAATGGCTAGTATCCTTTGCCACCGCCTCCTCGCTACCGTTCTGGTCGTTTCTCAGCGCAGGGATTGTTAACCTGTTTGTACCTTCCGGTGGTGGCCAGTGGGCAGTACAGGCGCCGGTAATGCTACCGGCGGCTGAAGCGTTAGGCGCTGACATTGCCCGCGTTGCCATGGCAGTTGCCTGGGGTGATGCCTGGACCAACCTGCTTCAGCCTTTCTGGGCACTGCCGGTGCTGGCCATTGCTGGCCTAAAGGCCAAAGACATTATGGGCTTCTGCCTGATTCAGCTATTTGTTACCGGCATTATCATCTCCGTTGGCCTGGTGTGGTTCTAATAAATAGTGTGGTTCTAATAAGTAGCGTGGTTCTGAGCAGTGTAGTCCTGAGCATTGAGCCACTATCAGCTCACAAAACCATACCGTCCGCCCCACGGGGCGGGCATTTTCAGCCCGGAAGGTTTCCCTATGCCTGAAACACCCAACCTTGAACACAGCGCCTTGCCCGGTCAGCATGAGCTTTCAATGACCGTACTAATGACACCAGACATGGCCAATTTCAGTGGCAAAGTGCACGGTGGTGCTATTCTTAAAAAGCTTGATGAGGTGGCCTACGCCTGCGCTAGCCGCTATTCAGGGCACTATGTCGTAACGCTTTCAGTGGACCAGGTACTGTTTAAGCAGCCCATTCATGTAGGTGAACTGGTCACATTCCTAGCCAGCGTCAATCATGTAGGGCGCTCCTCTATGGAAATTGGCATTAAAGTAGTGGCCGAGGATATCCGGCAAAAGCTGATTCGCCACACCAATAGCTGCTACCTCACTATGGTAGCGGTAAATGCCGATGGCAAACCCGCTAGAGTGCCGCCTTTAGCCCTGGAAACTCCACTACAAAAATTACGCTATGACAAAGCTGCTCTGCGCAAAAAACTGCGCAAGCAGGCGGAACAGGAAGAGCTGTTAACCCAACAGCACCATCAGCTAAATTCCTAGCCCATGGTGCCCCATTAACCCACTGACAAGGAGTCTTCATGCCCGCCAGGGAGCGCTACCCACACCTGCCTAAAACCGTTGAGTATGCGCATATCGGCTGGGATTTTTTAGTTCTCGCCGCGGTGATCATCAATCTGAGTCTACTGCTGTTTGACTCACTGTTTCTGATTGGCCCGCTCAATCAAGCAGTCGCTTCCATCGCACCAGGCTTCCACGATTTTTACGACACAACCATACATAGCCGCTTTACTACCATTGACCTGTTTTTTGTCGCCTTCTTTATTACTGATGTGCTGCTGGGCTGGGCCGTTGCCATTGTCGAACGGCGCTATCACCGCTGGTTTTTTTACCCTTTTGTCCACTGGTACGACGTGCTTGGCTGTATCCCGCTGAGTGGGTTCCGCTGGCTGCGCGTACTTCGCGTAGTCTCGCTACTGAATAGATTGCACCGGTTGCGTTTGATCAACGTCACCCGCTGGTCAAGCTATCAGTTTGCCGCCAAATACTACGATATCCTGCTAGAAGAGCTCTCAGACCGTATTGCTCTACGCCTGCTTGGCAATGTGCAGCAGCAAATTGTTGCCAGCGACTCGCTTACCGAGCGTGTTATCGACCGGGTCATCATGCCGCGTAAAGACCAACTCATTCACGAAATAGCCCAGCGGTTAGAAGCTACCGTCGGGCAAGCTTACCAACAGAACCGCACTGCCATTATGCAAGCAATTGATGACTTGGTAAGCCGCACACTACGAGAAAGCCCTGAAATCCAAAAGTTACGCCGCCTGCCTATGGGTCAGACTGCTTCCAGCGCCATGCAAGCCTCATTAAGCGGAGTTGCCCAGCGGTTAGTTGATGAGCTGGCACTGGGTATTCACTCTAAAGAATTCCGCCAATTGGTTGAGCAAACGGCTGAAAGTGGCTTTGATAGCTGGTTAACCGTCGATGAAGGCAGTGCCCATGTCACTGAGAAGGTCCTCTACGATATTCTGGAGATGCTCAAAGAGCAGGTGCACCGTCAGCGCTGGAAAGATCGCTATGAGTGACTATACCGTCACCGGAGCATTAGGCGGTTGAGCAAGACACTGCTTAATCGTCGCCAATGCACTGCTTAGCGTCTGCTGATCTTTAGCGGCGCCAATACAGATGCGGATTGCTTGAGGGGCCGGCGTACTACCCACACAAAAGGGTTCGGCGCTGGAAACCTTAACGCCACTATGCAGTAAGCGTTCACATAGCTCGAGGGCGCGACACCCATCGGGAAGCATTAGCCAGATATTGCTGCCATGGGAGCGGTTACTCAATCGATAGCCAGATAAAATGTCGGCCGCCAACGTTTGCCGTGCTGCTAACTCCTTGGTTTGCCACTCCAGTAACGTTCGGGCGGCAGGCTGGGTGACCCAGTGGCAGGCAACGTCTACCATCAGTGGCGGCACCATCCAGCTCTGCGCTCTTAGTCCTGCCGCAAGGCGCTCTAGTAGCACATTAGGCGCACGCAGGACGCCTATACGCAGCCCGCCCGCCAATACCTTCGCCGTACTAAAGACAAATAGCGTCCGCTCAGGTGCTAGCTGGTAAAGCGGTATACCGCGTTGCTCAACAGGTAAATACTGCACACCATCTTCCAATAGCCATATGTCGTAGCGCCTCGCAAGCGCCACCAGTTGGTGGCGACGCGCTTCACTCAGACAAACACCAGTGGGATTGTTCTGATCGGGTGTTACATAGATTAAGCGAGGAGGCTGACGGGCGCACTGTGCTTCCAGCGCATCCATACTCATCCCCCCCTCATCGAAGGTGATACCCACCATTTTGAGGTGGGCTTGCTGAGCAGCGCTGATTGCCCCTGGGTAAGTTAATGCATCCGCCGCCATCAATTCACCCGGGCGCAACAGTGTATTTAACACCAAACTAATACCATGCTGCCCCCCCTGGGTAATCAGTAACTCGTCACTGACCAGCGGCATACCTAGCTCTGCAAGCCACTCTGTTAGCAAGTCACGATGGCCCTCGCTGCCTCTGGCATCCAAATAGGAGACGCCCCGCATTAATGCTGCGGGAGACGCACTTACTGCGCTCAATGCGTGACTGAATGCCTGCTGACGTAGCGGATGAGGCGGTGGCAAGCTTAGGCTTAAATCGATGACTTCACTGTCGTCACTCGGCAGCCACGCCATATCAAACGTGGCCCTCGACACGGGCTGTTTGACATAAGTGCCGCTGCCCACCCGCGCGACAACCCAACCATTATGCTCAGCTTCCGCATAGCCGCGGGTAACCGTCCCTACGGTTACTCCCAGTGCATCGGCTAAGCGCCGCTGGGGCGGTAGTCGCTCTCCCGGTACGAGCGTGCCAGTACTAATTGCCTCTCCAATTGCATGGGCAATGGCCCGGTAACGCGGCCCCGGTATTGATTCAAGTTCAGGCATCCAAATTGTCATGGTGACAATAAAACCTTTGACGTAATTTTAGCTACCATTATGCTAACAATAGTACCTAAATCACAAACAAACCATAAAATTGTATGGATACAAAAAATGAACAGTGAATGGCTAATCCTTGGCCCTGCTGCACTCTTTATGATGTCAATGACCCTAACCCCCGGTCCTAATAACATTATGTTGACAGCATCCGGGGCTAACTTTGGTTTTCGGCGCACAATGCCACACATGTGGGGCATTTTAGGTGGCTGCTTTTTACTATTTGCCAGCATTGCGCTGGGGCTTGGGGTGTTATTTGAGCGTTTCCCGGTGGTACAAATCACTTTGCGCTGGGTGGGTAGCGCCTATTTACTCTATCTCGCCTGGAAAATAGCGACTGCGCCACCACCTAACCTTGATGGCGATCAACGGGGTGTTCCGCTAACATTTTGGCAGGCTGCGATGTTTCAATTTGCTAATCCCAAGGCATGGATAATGGGGTTGGCACTAATGGCAGGTTTTTTGCCCGAAAGCGGCCAACCGGTTATTAATGCTTTAGTGCTGGCAGGTTTTGCAGAGATAGTAGCTCTGCCTTGTATTGCTCTCTGGGCAGCTTTCGGGACAGCCATTGGGCAATGGATCAAAAGCGACGGTGCATGGCGAGCTTTTAATATCTCCATGGGGTTACTCACCGCCGCTTGTGTCGTGCTAATTCTGCGTTAACCGCAACGCAGGGCTTCGATGGTATCGTTGCTCTCTAAATGAATATTCAAACGATCCTCCCGATAGTCCATTGTGGCAGCGCTGTGGGGGCGCAGCACTCGCACCTGCCGAGCACCACTCTCGCTTTGTAGCTGTGGGACATTAGCCTCATCAAATAGCTCACCGATTGCGTACTGTACAGTCTCGCTATCGCAGCTAGCCCCTACGGTTGATGTTTCACCCTGACCAGCGGTGGGTGGAGGGGGAGCGCTAACAGGGTCGGTCGCACTGGCACATGCGGTCAGTAATGAGGCTGCCAGCACCACTAAGCAGCCGCTGCCCAACTGTTTTTTAATTGAGTAGCTTAAGCTTGATACGTTAACCATTAATCTTCTTCCTTGTTCAATCTGTGGTTGTCCCACATGTAAAACGGGCTAGGCAGTGATGCCCAGCCCGCTCTTCTACCCTAACTAATAGTGCTATTTATAGCATTAGCTTTATAGCATTAGCTCGCTGCATCCTGAACGGCTCGTCCGCCTTCCTGCACATCCTGTCCTGCGCCTGCCACTGTATTACAGCCCGCCAACGCACCTGCGGCGATGAGCAGAATAAAGCTGGTAGCGAGTAGTTTTTTCATTTGTGTTCTCCTTAACAAGTCAGTCGAGGTACCGTCAACATACCGTTAATATAGCGAAGCTCCATAGGCAGCGTTACCGCTTGGGAGTACTCTAAGCGTAACAGCGTTTTGCCTATTGCGCCTATTTTGCACTGCCAAGCTTTACCTCAGCTGCGCAAGCAACGGCTATGCTGCTAATCATTCACTGGCTACCTGGAGCGCTATTGATTTGGATACCTTTGATCTCGATTCACGCTTAGCTACCGACACCTTCCCCCTCGCCGACTTGCCCCTGTGCCGCGCACTGCTAATGAACGATGCGCGCTACCCCTGGGTCGTTCTGGTGCCTAGAGTTGCGTCAGTCAGCGAAGTGTTTGAACTATCTACTCAAGAACAGGCCCAGCTTTGGCGTGAAGCCACAGTGCTTGGAGAGGCGATGAAAGAAGCGTTTCACGGCGATAAGCTCAATATAGCCACATTGGGTAATGTCGTTAGCCAACTGCACATTCATTTGGTAGTACGTTACCAGGATGATGCAAGCTGGCCCGCTCCAGTATGGGGTAATGGCACTCCGGAGCCTTATGAATTAACCCTACAGGGGCAGCGACGTGAACAGCTGCTTGCCCAAATTGACAGGTTAACGTTATAGCTCCAGGAGGAGAGGGCCAACACTATGTAAAACCATGCGAGCATTGGTGCCACGGGATAGGCTAGCCTCTCAATAACGAAGGCCCCTGCCGTGAAGCAGGCTCGTTCAACAGTGGCCCGCTGGCTGGCTGGGCAGCGCCTGCAAGGGAGAGCGATACGCCTAGCGCAATAATCAATGCTCCACCTGTGAGCGCCACCCAGCCAGCTACTTTTTCAACAACTTTCTGGCTGCGCTGTTTCTGCAGGCGCTTAGCTGCCCAGCCCCTTGCAAAAATGCTGGCAAGCGCAAGCACCGAAACAGTGATCCCCGTTCCCAGTGACATTGCAATGACCGAGGCAACACCCACATAAAACTGCCCCAGTAGGCTTGCTGCCCCCAGCATCAGTACTGCCCCGGTACAGGGCCGCATCCCAATAGCACCCACGGTTATCAGTGCAGTACGCCAATCAAGCGCCTGTTGAGGTTCGATATGGTGAGCACCACCGCAGCAGTGATCGTGACTGTGGTCGTGGTCGTGGTCGTGGTCGTGGTCGTGGTCGTGACTATGGTCGTGGCTGTGGCTGTGGCTGTGGCTGTGGCTGTGGTCGTGATTGACAGCAGCGTGGTGCCCACCGGCATAGGCGCGGCGTAATTGCTTGGTAGCTCGCCAGCATAACCAACCGCCTAACAGTGCCACTAATATGAAACTCGCCTGCTCTACCCATACCACGCTACCCATGGCTTGGCGGGTGACCCACCCCAGCCCATGAACCAGCACAGCTACCATGACAATCGCAGTTACCCCCTGCAATAGCGACGCTGCAAAGGATAGTCCCAATGCCCGGCGGGTTGCGCCCCCGTGAGAGGCCAAATACGTTGCCAGTACAGCTTTACCATGCCCCGGCCCCGCCGCATGAAAAACGCCGTAAGCAAAACTAACGCCCAGCAACGATAGCCAAGTACCTGTAGTAGGTGTACGAGAAAGCTCGGTAATCGCCATGGTTAAGCTACGGTGTAAATCCCGTTGCCAGGCCAGCAACTGCAAGCTAGCTCCCTGAATATTGGCTTGCACAACAAAAATAATCAGCGCTGCCCCCATTACGGCAAGCGCCCCCCAAACAATTTGGTGCCGCGTTAGAGGCATTACCCCCTCCAGAAAAAGTTATAAAGTAACACTTTATACACGACTCACCCTACCAACTGCTAGTGGCACGCTACACGTCCTGTTTCCGCAAAGTGGCGGCCCAGCCCTGGCTCAGCCTGCTCATCAACGTCTAGCAGCGCAGCTTGCATGACCAGTTCAGGATCAGGGTTCGCAGGCACAATACTTAGCTCGCAGCTTGGCTCTCCGTTGAGAATGAGCGCTTCGGCAGCAGGCTTGCCGCCCTCCTCCTCATGAACTACTTCGAGGTAGTAGGTAGGATCAAACACTTGGTACTCCAGAGTGTGGCCAGTTAGCGCTTGAGATGCAGACAGCGGCAAAATGAACATAAAGATTAGCCGGCCATCCCGTTCTAGTGCCGTATACTCGGTTACTTCCCCTAGAGGCTGACGCTTGCCATTAATGCGAACCTCAGTGAAGTAGTGCTGATGAGACAGGTTGTCGCGGATTTCACTGCCTAACTGATCCAGCCCTTGTTCCAAGTTCGCGTCTGGTACTTGTTGAAGTTCTTCAAATACCACCAAGCTATAAAATGGATCCATTCGCCACGTTTGATGCAAAGCACTAACCTCACCCTGCTCATCAGTGACCACCCGCACACTAAGATCTATCCAGCCATGAGGATGAGCTAGCACCACAGTGCTACTGAGTAGGCTAGCAATGCCAACAACTAAAGACACCCCATAGGAACGTGACTTACCTACTAATACGCTGAGCATAGGTGTTACTACTGTCACGGAGCTTCTCCCAACTTACTCTGCAGCTTGACTAACCATGGGTCTAATAAATAAGGGGGCAGTGGCTGATTTCCCCGCGATGCTGACACCCGAACCCGACTGCCTGTGCCCTCTTCATGGACCTGGAGTTGCAAACGATATTCTGGCCAGCGGGCAAGCGCCGCATCTGCACGCCCTAAGGCTAAATCAGCGTGCCTCACCACATACCCTTGCTCTATCATCAGTTCAACAGCCTGACGAAACGTTTGTTCGGTAGGTGAGGAGTAGTGAAGTTCGCGCGGTTCAAGTGACTGCTGGGAAGCACAGCCAGCTAGCACGACTAAAGTGCTTACCAATACCGCTCTGCATAAAACTCGAAGAATGGTCATAACGCACGCTCGGTGGTGGATTGCGGCAGTGCTGCCTTGAAGCGCTGGCAAAAATCATCATTGCTGGCACTGTAAGACTCACGTAGATCACCCAGATGATCGAAGCGACGAATATCCCGTGAGATGCGCACATAACCGTCGTTGACCAGTAGCGAAACACGCTCAACTTCGATTGGCCGTTGGCCAATTCCTGCCCCGAACCCTCCACCAACACCTAAGCCAATGCTAGCCCCACCGCGCCCCAGACCGCCGCTCCCAAACATCCGCATACCACGTCCATAGCCGTAGGCATTATCGTAAGGGTCATAGTAGCCAACCAGATCGCGCTGACGGCTAGCGCTGACAAGCCCCAGGCTGGTATCCGTCGAAACAAGCTCAAAGCCCCACTCTTCCAGTACAGCAACACTTTGGTCCAGTGCTTTTTGGGTTTGTGCTTGGCTGTGTCCACCGCTACTCGACTGTGGCGTTGCTACTGAGTTCACTGGAAAATAACATGAAGCAGCCGGAGCCGGCTCTGCTTGAGGTAAGCGGTCGGGGATGGTCTGGCAGCCCACCAAGAGCAACAGACAACTCATACCAAGGGGTATTGTCTTCATGTTAGTCCTCTAACCGTTGTCGTGACTGGTGTGTCATTGGGTAGCGCGCTAAGCTCGCCATCAGAGATGAATATATAGCCGTACACTGAGGCAAGTGTTTTAAAGGCCATTTTTCAAAGACCATATTTAGAAACCATGCTGTAAAGGCTGTGCCTTAGGGACAATATTTTAAAGGCGACGTCTTAAAGACAGCATTTTAAGGACAATGTTTTAAAGACAATGTTTTAAAGACAATGTTTTAAAGACAATGTTTTAAAGACAGTGTTTTACAGACGCCGTTTTAAAAACAGTGCTTTAAAAACAGTGCTTTAAAGACATCTACAAAAACCACATTCTAAAAACCATGCTCGAAAGACGCTGTGTTACGGAGGTTGTGCCATGAATGTACTGCTTTGCCCCGATAGTTTTAAAGATGCCTTAAACGCCGAGCAAGCCGCCCTGGCAATGGCCAACGGTGTTAAGCGTGCAATGCCTACCGCCACACTGACCGTTTGCCCACTGGCCGATGGCGGCGAAGGCAGCCTTGATGCGCTGATTGCCGCTACCGATGCCGAGCGTCGCGAGCTGACCGTGCAAGACGCCTTAGGGCGGCCCCGCCAGGCATGTTGGGGCTGGCTCAGACAACAGCGTACCGCGTTTATCGAACTAGCAGAAGCCAGTGGGTTACAGCACCTGTCCGTTCAAGAGCGCAATGCCCTGCACACCTCCACTTACGGAGTGGGCGAGCTATTTAAAGCCGCACTCGATGAGGGCGCCGAAAAAGTTCTGCTCTTGCTCGGAGGTAGCGCTACCAACGATGCAGGAGCAGGTATGCTCCAGGCATTAGGCGCCAAATTACTGGATCGACACGGCTCTCCTTTACCTCCTGGCGGCGTAGCGCTTCAGCAGCTAGCTACTCTGGACCTATCAACGCTCGATTCACGTCTGGCCTCGCTCCAAGTTGAGGCTGCTGTGGATGTGGATAACCCATTATTGGGCGAACGGGGAGCCAGCGCCATTTTTGGTCCGCAAAAAGGAGCCTCACCGCAAGATGTCGCCCAGTTGGACCTCGCCCTTGGCCACTTTGCCGATATCTGTGCAGAGGTGCTTGGCTACGATAATCGTGAGCTTTCCGGTGCAGGGGCCGCAGGTGGCATGGGCTTTGCCGCACGCACGTTTTTCAGCGCCACGCTCACGCCAGGTATCGAAATGATTATGCAGCAGACCAAGCTTCCAGAGCTGCTCGCCCAAGCCGAGCTGGTCATCACAGGAGAAGGCCGCCTGGATGGCCAAAGCCTTGCAGGCAAAACACCGATTGGTGTTGCACGCGCCGCATACCAGCATGGTAAGCCTGTGATTATTTTAGCTGGCAGTTTAGGTGATGGTTGGCAGGCCTGTTTGGAAGAAGGCGTCACCGCCGCCTTTGCCCTGGCAGATGGCCCCATGAGCCTAGAGCAAGCCCTACCACGCACAGCAGAGCTTTTAGAGGCACGCTGTGAGAGCATTGCTCGCCTGTGGCTAGCTAGATAGGCAGCCGGTCGATAGAGCGAGTTTACCTTCGGCCCTTGAAAAGCCCCACCGGCGCCTACATCTCTCAGTGAGAAGTAAGTGCCGTCAACTTACTGTCAGCGTAATGTTATGGCGCTATCGACTCGATGCAAAAAACTTGCTTTGCAGCTTAGAGTAAGCGCCTTAAGCTAAATCAAATGATTTGATGGCCGCTAAGCGTTACAGCGGCTCCAACCATGGAGGAGCACCACATGACAGATACCAACAGCATTGGCCTACACGAAGGCAGCGCTACTCAACTGGCCGAAAAACTCAACCACCTACTGGCCAACTATCAAATTTTTTATATGAACGTCCGTGGCTACCACTGGAATGTGAAAGGTAGCGACTTTTTCGAGCTACACGCCAAATTCGAAGAGCTCTATACTGACCTACTCACCAAAGTTGATGAAGTCGCCGAGCGTATTCTCACACTAGGCCATAAACCCGTACACGCTTACAGCGATTACATAAAGTTATCCCACATTCAGGAAGATAAAGACGTACACGACGGCAAAACCTGTGTGAAAGGGGTGCTAGCTGGCTATCAAACATTGATCGAACTGCAGCGTGAACTACTATCCATCGCTTCGGATGCCGACGATGAGGGTACCGCCTCCCAAGCAGGCGACTATATCCGCGAACAGGAAAAAACCGTGTGGATGTTGAATGCTTATTTAGGTAAATAAGCATTACTAAACCAGCCTACACGGCAAGTAAAAAAACGGCACCGAAAAGGTGCCGTTTTTGCGTCTGGGGATAGCAACTAGCACTCACTCAGTACTAGCGCTTACTCGGTACTAGCGCTTCGTCGCTAGCTCCTCGATCATCGCACGCAACATGTCCCAAAACTCCGCCACGGAGTCCAGCTCTACACGCTCATTCGGCGAGTGGGCGCCACGAATCAGCGGGCCAAACGAAATCATATCCAGGTGCGGATACTTACTACCTAAAATACCGCACTCAAGCCCCGCATGAATTACCTTCACCTCAGGTTCGCGTCCAAGCAGTGCAGCATGGCGCTGTTTAAACATCGCCAACAGGCCGCTTTCTGGATTGGGCGCCCAGCCAGGGTAACCGTTTTCCACTTTGACCCTGGCGCCCATCAGCCCAAACAGTGCTTGAAAGCGGTCAGCCATAGCGGCAGTCGCGCTATCGTGCAACGAGCGCACTAACGCGCATAGGTGGAAGCGCCCAGCCTCCAAACTCAACACACCCAGATTATTAGAGGTTTCCACCACTCCCGGAACATCTGCACTCATCCGCTCAACCCCACAGGGGGCTGCGTGCATGGCGGCTAACAGCATAGCGCTTGCATCACGCGTTAGTGGCTCTATCTCAGTGGGCGCCGTGCGTTTAGCGGTCAGTACCAGGCCACTATCACCGCTACCTAGCTCTGTTCTTAAGGTGTGCTCTAAGCTTGCCACCGTCGCTAAAGCAGCCTCGACGTCGTCAGCAGGCAATGCCACTTGGGCAAATGCCTCGCGGGGAATCGCATTGCGCAGAGTGCCGCCTTGGTAGCTGATAAGCCGTGCGTCAAAGGTTTCCAGTGCTCGCAACACACGCACCAACAAGCGGTTGGCATTGCCTAAGGGCTTGTGAATATCCACGCCCGAGTGGCCGCCTTTCAGGCCGGTCAACGCTAGTGATAACACCTGCTCGTCTTCCTGCAGCCCCGCACTGGGAAGTTGGGCATCCACCACTACATCGGCACCACCTGCGCAGCCGATATAAACCTGGCCACGATCTTCACTATCCAGGTTGAGCAGCAACGTGCCTTCCAGCCAGTTCTCGGCCAAGTTCAGCGCACCGCCCATGGAAGTCTCTTCTTCAAGGGTAAACAGCGCCTCTAGCGGCCCATGGGTAAGCTCGGGATCTTCCAGAACGGCAAGAATCGCCGCCACACCTAACCCATTATCGGCGCCTAAGGTAGTACCATCAGCATGCAACCAGCCCTCTTTTACGTAGGTGCTAATCGGGTCACGGGTAAAGTCATGGTCATGCCCAACATTTGCCTGGGCGACCATATCCAAATGCCCCTGCAACACCACTCCCGGCGCCTGCTCGCAGCCCGGCGATGCTGGTTTGCAAAGCCGTAGGTTGCCGAAGGCATCGCGGTCGTGCGCAAGCCCCTGAGCATCAGCCCAAGCTTCCAGGGTAGCTACCAGCGCGGCTTCATGCCCAGAGGGGCGCGGCGTATTACACAGCGTACGGAAATGGCGCCAAACGAGGTTTGGTGCGAGCGCTTCTAAATGTGCGTTCATGGGAGCTCTTCATTATCGATAACTGATCTATCCTAACGCTCAGAACCACGTCGGGAAAGCGTATGCTGCCTATCCACTGCTGAACTAACTACGGATTCTTCTGCTTCACTATCTACTGCTAGCTGCTCAGTTCCTAGTTACTATCCATTTTAGCCAAGCACTGGACAGCTTGGCGCAGCCGTCTAATGGCGTCACTGCGGGCTTTCGCCAAGGGCTGGTTTTGAAACGCCCAGGCAGCCAACTGCTGGTGTGCCAAGCTTGCCTGCTCATCCAACTCCCAGTGGCTTGCTTCCCGGGCTAGAGTCTGTAAAGACACTCTAGCAAGTGCAGGATCGCGATGGGCGTACGCTACATCGTCAATCGCCTGTCTATCCAGTGCGCTCATTGGCTCGCCTTGAAGCGAAGGTAACAAAAGCACCAGCACAGCGGCGGGTAAAGTGGTCAGCTCAAAGGCCAAGAGGCCAGGTAATGAGGCTGCAAACTGGCTCCGCAGCGCGCTCAGTACTTTTTCACCTTCAGCGCTCAATGCCTGCGCCATCATCACCGCATATTCACCAGTGGCCGTTTCCCGCGTAACACCAAGGCGCACCGGTACAAACCCCAGCGCCAACCAGAAGCGTAGTAGTGACGCTTCAGCGCCAAATGTCGCCCCATAAAGCGCGATGCCTTGCTGAGCAGCTAACGCAATATCATCTACCAGAAGTTGCCGCCCCAACCCTTCACGGCGCCGCTCAGGGTGGGTAGCAATTCGCGACACCCGCCGCCAGCGCGCAGTCAACGCCTCACGGCTGCCACTATGCGCTGCCAATGACTGGGCAAGCAGGTGCCCTTGAGGGCGCCGCTCGCCTCGCGCCACTTGCTCGGCAAGCGGAGCTGCAAAACCGCCCTCTTCACGGGTAACTAATACCGCCTGGGGCTCATGGTGATCAATGATGCGCAGCCGCGTTCCAGGACCATCCAGCAACTGGCGTACATCACTGGGAGTGGTTCGGTAGTGTGACTGCACCAAAAGGCCAAATAGCTTTTCGAGCAGCGGCTCTTGCCTAGCGAGCTCGGCTTGGGCTAGGAGAACGCTTCTCTCTGCACCGTGCGTGGCTTGAGGCAGCGGAGCTTTTAAGATCAGCAGTTGCTGAATAGCCGCTTCAAGGGGGTCCTCTGGCGACCAGCGAATCGGCTCAATGAGCTCAAGCCCACGCCATTGGGGCGCCTGACGATTTAGCACATCGCGAAACCGTAAAGCGAAGCCACGCCCTGATCCTTCATAGCCATGCACCGTGGTAGCAAAGGCAATGCGCGGAAACACGTCCAGCCACTGGCCTAATAACGCCGCCGGAATGGCTGCTGCTTCATCAACCAGCAAGTAACTACCATCACCGCCAATGCGCTGATCGTTAACATATTCAGTCAGTCGATCCGGCGGTAAAAAGTTGAGCACGGCGCCATCTGGCAGCACAAAGCGCCCTGGTGTTATCTGCTGTCCCTCGGGGCAAAGTGCGGCTAACCGCGCAAAGAGACTGTCAAGGGAACTCAGCCGAGGAGCAGTGACTACAATATGTGCGACTCCCTGAGCAAGTAGCCGAGCACAGGCAATACCTAGCGCTGCGCTTTTACCACGCCCCCGGTCAGCAGTGATCACCAGTGGCCGGCGTCGTTTAAGCCCAACCAAACCGGCAACTGCCCTCGCTTGATCGCGCGTTAAGCAGTCGACATCGTCAGCATCAACAACGTACGGAGCGCGCTCTGTTAGTTTTGGCAATTTCAGCTTTCTGCCTACGGACCAACGAATAACCGCGGAAGAAGATGCCAGTAAACGCGCCAAACGCGCTAAGTAGTGTGCAGTGAGCGACTCCCAGGGCCAAGGGTGATCAGCAAAACGGGCATAGTCTGGGTCTGGGCGGGCGCCAAAGTACTCGGGAGTAATCACAATACAGAGCCCGCCTGCCGTCACCGTTCCAGCCAATGCTCCTAAGGCATCTGGGTCTAGCCCTTGGTCGCCACTAGCATCAATGACCATTAATTGATGCTCGGCACCTAGCCGGGTACGCGCCTTACGCGCCGTTAAGCTAGGGGAAACCGGCGCTTCGTGTGCGCTGCTTACCCAAAGTGGCGACTGCCAAGGAGCAGCTTGCCAAAGTTGCAAAGCCTGTTCGCGGCACTCACTTGGCGGCCCAGAGAGCCACACCAGCTGCCTCCAGCGGCGGCGCAGCAAGCGCACCGCGTGATAAACCAACACCAAGACCTGGCGATCACCGTTAGCGTCAGGCGCACTCATGACAGCTTCCACCCGGGTATTTCGCTTGCAACTTTGGTATTAAAACCGTCGATTTTCAACGCTGAAACACCTCTTATTTGCGTCATAAAAAACTCATAAACTATTGTTAAATTTAAAAATAAAAACCCAGTTCACGGCTACTGCTGCGTTAACTTCCTTAAATTACTGATATTGCGCCGCAGCGGCAGGAGTGTGATAGCTTAGATTTGCAGTGGGGCGGCGCAGCGCTTTACGTAAACGTCAGCCTCCACGCTTTACTTTCCTGCATCCAGGTAACAAACACTAATAAATTCCTACGCCCAACCAGGAAAACATCATGAAGAAAATGACAAAATTCGCTCTTACCAGTCTTGCGGCTGGGGTCGCATTCGCCGCACTTACCACCTCCGCTCAGGCACAAGAACAGTGGACAATGACCTCCACCTGGCCAGACAACCTGGATTTGATCAAGATCGACCAGCACTGGGCTGATTTGGTCAACAAGCTAGCTGGCGACGAGTTGCAAATCAATTTCCGCGCTGGTGGCACGCTGATGCCCGGCACTGAGGTTTTTGATGCCACTGAAACCGGTAGCATCGAGGCGGCTGGTGACTGGCCTGGCTACTGGGCAGGTCTGAACCCGGCTTTCTCACCATTAGCCACCACCACCAGCCTGTTTAATGGCGTCGATTACCTTAACTGGATTCAACAGTGGGGCGGCCGCGAGCTCTATGAAGAGATCTACGGCCAGTACAACATGATTTATTTGCCCTACGGCATTACCAACAACGAGTCCGGCTTTATGGGCCGTACCCCCATCGAGAGCCTTGCCGATTTAGAGGGTAAACGGCTGCGTCTTTCTGGCCGCGACCAGGGCCGTGTTCTAGAGCAGTTGGGCGGCTCCCAGGTAACACTGGCCGGTGGTGAAGTGTATCAAGCCATTGAGCGCGGTGTTATTGACGCTGGTGAATTCTCAACGCCAGGCGTTGATTTCAATGCAGGCTTTGCAGAGGTTGCCGACTACTGGGCCACCCCTGGCTGGCACCAGTCGGCCAGCGTCTTCGGCGTTATGATTAATAAAGATGCCTGGGATGCCCTTTCCGAAGAGACTCAGGAAAAGCTAAGAATCGCTGCTGACGCAACGATGGCATGGTCACTATCTTGGTCAGAGCGTGAATCCAGCGAAGCCACCCAAAAATTTCTTGATGCCGGTATAACGATCAATCAGTTCTCGGAAGAGGATCTGGCGCGTATCCAGGAAATCACTAACGATGTGATTATACGCGGTGCCTGTGAGCACGCTGACCATGCGAAGGTCTACCACTCCATGCTCACCTATCTGCAAGAGTACGGCGTATGGCGTGACGTTTCTGTGCCATTCAACATGAGCCGTACAATGGACAACCTGCCCTCACTGGAAGAGATCGAAGCCTGCCTATAAGGCGCTTCTGCGCCGCCCCGGCGAGCCGGGGCGGTTTTTTTGTGCTGACCGCGGAGGTCTTCCATGAATGCGATTGCCAAGGCGATCGATGCGCTTAACGAGTTACTCGGGCGAATTATTGCCCCGTTAATTGCCATCATCACCCTGATTGTTCTTTATGATATTGCATCACGCTTTTTCTTTGGTCGCCCCAGCGACTGGGCATTCGATGTGACCAAAATGCTGTTTGGCGCTCACTTTATGCTCATGGCCGCGTATGGGCTTCGCCACCATGCCCATGTCGAAGTTGACGTGGTTAAGCGGTTACTTTCCCGTAAGCGTCAAGCCCTGATCGAAATAATCGGTTATCTGGTGTTCTTTGTTCCCTTTATCTGGATGTTGCTGACCTACGGCTGGCGTTTCTTTGAACGCTCTTTTAGCCGCGGTGAAACCACCTATGGCATGGTGTCGATCCCAATCTATCCCATCAAGGGCGTTATTGTGGTTGCCGCTGTTTTAATTCTGTTACAGGCGATTGCCATCGTTTTGCGAGCCATCATGCAGCTACGCGAGGAGAAGTCGGTATGAACCTGAGCCCTGAACTACTTGCGCTAGTAATGTTTGGTGGCCTGCTTATCGGCCTTTTTATGGGTCATCCGCTGGCCTTTGTACTTGGTGGTGTGGCGGTTATCGGTGCATTCCTAGGCCCTGGTGAGCGCGTACTGGGTACGCTGATTAACAATATTTTTGGTAATGCCATGGACAACTATGTCCTGGTTGCTATTCCCCTATTTGTACTCATGGCAAGGTTTCTAAACGATTCCGGCGTCACGGAGAAGATGTTTGATGCCATGCGCTTGCTGCTTGCCAATCTACGTGGCGGCCTGGCGCTCACGGTAGTTATTGTATCGGTGCTGCTGGCGGCCACGACCGGCATTGTTGGGGCATCTATTGCGGTGATGGGCATGATCGCCTTGGTGCCGATGTTGAAGTATGGCTACAACAAAGAGCTAAGTGCCGGGGTTATCATGGCCAGCGGCTGCTTGGGCATTCTGATTCCCCCCAGCATCATGCTGATTTTGATGGCCAGTTACTCGCCTGTTTCCGTCGGCGCGCTGTTTGCTGGTGCGATGATCCCCGGCTTGATGCTTGGTGTGATGTACGCCCTGTACGTGCTACTGATTTGTCATTTCAAACCCTCGTATGGCCCACCAGTACCCAAAGAGGAACGTGCAGAGGTCAGTACCAAGCAACTGCTGGTCATGTTGGCCAAGTATGTGGTGCCGCCGATGTCGTTGATCCTGGGTGTTTTGGGAGCACTTTTCACAGGCATTGCGACCGCCACCGAAGCCTCCGCAATCGGGGTGTTTATCGCCTTCGTGCTGTTTATGATTTTTGGTGATCGGAAAATTAAAACCTGCTTCAACACACTAATTGAAGCGGGTAAAACGACCACCATGGTGATGCTGGTATTGGTGGGGGCGACCGCCTTTACAGGGGTTTTCTCACGCGGTGGAGGTATGCAGGTAATTCAAGACCTGCTGCTGGCTATGCCAGGGGGTACTACCGGCGCTCTCATCATGATGCTGTTCCTGGTCTTTATCCTGGGTATGTTCCTGGATTGGACGGGCATTGTGCTACTCAGCTTCCCAATTATGCTACCCATCGTCCAGCAGATGGGCGTTGACCCACTCTGGTTCGTGGTCATGGTCGCCGTGGTACTGCAAACGTCGTTCCTAACACCGCCCTTCGGCTACGCACTGTTCTACTTAAAAGGAGTTGCGCCGCCTGGGGTCGAAATTGTCGATTTGTATAAAGCGGTCATCCCCTTCGTTGCCTTGATTTTGCTGGCCTGTACACTCATGGCGTTCTTCCCATGGCTGGTAACAGGGCTGCCCAAAATACTCTTAGGGTAATTCACAAACGTGGTATATACCCCCGCTCTCAAGCGGGGGTTTTCTTATTATGGGCTGAGGGTTAGCTGCAGCATCCAAGCGCAAGTGATACTATTTGCACCCGATACTTTTTCGCATTGATGTTCGCATTTGCAATGCCACCATTGCCCGCATCGACCTAGGAGATAACGACGTGCCACTACCTGCTCGCCGTTCACCGCTGGCTCTACTTTCAGGTTTGGTCTCGCGTTTTACGCTATCGCTAAACCCTTGGTCTATTGCGCTATTTTTGATAGCACTGTCGGTGGCGCTGCCTATTTTAGTAGTTTTGGGGCACATCGTGGTGCCCACTGATGGCGTATGGCAACACCTCGCCAGCACAGTGCTCCCACGCTATCTCTCCAACACCTTTTGGCTAGTGCTTTGGGTGGGGCTGGGTACACTGGTTATTGGTGCGAGCTCTGCTTGGTTGGTGGTGATGTGCCGCTTTCCAGGCAAACGAATATTTGAGTGGGCCCTTCTACTTCCTTTGGCAGTACCAACCTACGTAATCGCCTATGCATACACCGACTTTTTACAGGTGGCAGGGCCGTTGCAAAGCACGCTAAGAGAGTGGTTTGGCTGGCAGTATGGCGATTACTACTTCCCGAATATACGCTCGTTAGGCGGAGCCGCTACGTTAATCACCTTTGTGCTCTACCCCTATGTGTACCTACTCACCCGCGCCTCATTCCTTGAGCAGTCCGTGTGTGTGTTGGACGTGGGCCGCACCTTGGGCCGTGGCCCTTGGCACTTGTTTAGCAGCGTTGCCCTGCCATTAGCGCGCCCTGCATTAGTGGGTGGAGTGTCCCTAGTGCTTATGGAAACGCTCAACGAGTTTGGTGCCGTACAGTTTTTTGGCGTGGATACCTTCACCACAGGCATCTACCGAACCTGGTTTGGCTTAGGCGAGCCGGTCGCAGCCGCCCAGCTTGCCGCCTGCCTCCTTACCTTTGTCATTGTGCTTGTGCTGCTAGAGCGCTATTCACGGGGTAAACGGCGCTATTTTCACACCACCAACCGCTATCAACAGTTGCCGGAATACCACCTTCGCGGCTGGCGTGCGCTAGGTGCTACCATGGTGTGTTTCCTACCTATCTTGATTGGCTTTTTACTGCCCAGCGGCATTCTGCTTAATCTAGCCATTCACCAGGGCGATAGCCTATTTGGCACTCGCTTTATCCGCTTTGCCACTAATAGCCTAAGCCTTTCGCTGATCGCCGCCTTAATTGCCGTGGGTATGGCAGTGCTACTTAGCTATGGAGTCAGGTTGCACAACTCACCAAGCGCCCGAATATTTACCCGCATAGCGTCCATGGGCTATGCAATTCCGGGGTCGGTGATTGCTGTGGGTATTTTAATACCCTTTGCCTGGCTGGATAACACCCTCAACACTTGGCTGCATACACACTATGGAAAAATTATTGGTCTAGTGTTTAGCGGGTCAGCGTTTATCTTAATTTATGCCTATGTGGTACGTTTTCTGGCAGTTTCATACAATGCCGTGGAAGCCAGCCTGGGGAAAGTAACGCCTAGCATGGATGCGGCATCACGCACCCTTGGCCAAACCGCTGGTGGAACGTTACGCCGGATACATACCCCACTCATGCGCAGCAGCTTGCTAGCAGCGGGTATCTTGGTTTTCGTAGACGCCATGAAAGAGCTACCGGCCACCATGATTCTACGGCCGTTTAACTTCGACACGCTGGCAGTGCGCGCCCACAGCCTGGCCTCAGACGAGCGCTTATCAGAAGCGTCCACTGCGTCACTAACGATTGTAGTGGTGGGGATTCTGCCAGTGATACTACTCAGCTTGGCGATGCGCCGGGCGCGACCGGGCAGCCAAGCTGAGTCGTTGCGGGCTAAACAGAAAGGCTAGCGAGGAAAGATAAACACCTGGGAGTGGTCCAAATCGATATCAATCGGCTGGCCCTCCTCGGGAAGAAAGACACCTGGTACACGAGCGTGCAAGTGCGCTTCCTGGCCATCTTCACTATGGGCACATAGGTGAATCAAGCTGGTGCGCCCCAACAGCTTCGCCATAACCACATGGCTATGGTTATGAGCTTCAAAAGGCAGGTCGCTCTCTTTGATACGCAGTGCTTCAGGGCGAATCATGATTTGTGCCTCACTCCCCTCAGGCAGCCAACTGACATCTACCGCGCCTACCGGAGTTTGCACCTTACCTTGATGAACCGTGCCGCTTAGCTCATTTACATCACCAAAAAACGTAACCACAAAGGGATCAATCGGTGCGCAATATAGCTCCCGCGGGGTGCCGGTTTGAATAATTTTTCCATCACGCATCAACGCAATACGGTCAGCCATGAACATGGCTTCTTCAGGGTCGTGAGTTACCAGCAAAGTAGCAGAGCCAAGCTTCTTGAGAACGTGCAACGTATCGTCCCGAATACGGTCACGTAGTCGTGCATCTAGACTAGAAAAAGGTTCATCCAATAGCATTAACTTTGGTGTCGGTGCTAAAGCACGTGCCAACGCCACACGCTGCTGCTGCCCACCCGACAGCATGTGCGGGTAGGTTTCAATATAATTCGCCATGCCTAGCTGAGTGAGCAGCTCTATTGCCCGCTCTCTGCGTTCACGGTTTGGCAGGTGCTTGAGGCCAAAGGTGACGTTTTCCAACACGCTTAAATGTGGAAACAGCGCGGAGTCTTGAAAAGCCAAGCCAACATTGCGCTTCTCCGGCGGTACATGACGCTTACCGGGCGCCGCAATTGGCTTACCATCCAGGCTAACCGCTCCCTCCTGAAGTACTTCCAGCCCAGCGGCAATACGCAACAAGGTGGTTTTGCCGCAGCCAGACGGCCCTAATAAGCAAACGACTTCCCCTGGAGCGATATTTAAATCGATCCCTTTCACGACTTGGTTGGCCGCGAACGTGTGATGAATATCTCGCAGAGACAGAGCCGGTGCTGCAACATCGGTAAGTGAAACAGTTGCCGTCATTTTTTCACCATTGTTGTCTTCGACCATTGTTTCGTTCGACCATCGCACCGCTAACGCAATACAGTTACGAACACGGTTGAAAGTTATTTACATTCTAATTTCTATTGCAGCGAGATGCACGCTTCATCCATTATGTGGAATGATTTCAGTTACCATTTGGCTTGACGTCAGCACAAAGAAACGATTGAATACCATCACGATAATGCAACTTATTATCATGCACATTTAGGGGACTTTAATGAACAAAACTCACCTCACAGTATCCGTTGCAGCCATCATGGCTGGTGCTGCATTTGCCAGCAGCGCTCAGGCCAACGAAGTTAACATTTACTCTGCGCGCCACTACGACTCTGATGAGATTCTTTACCAGGCGTTTACTGAAGAAACTGGCATTAAAGTAAACGTACTTGAAGGGGATTCTGATCAGTTAATGCAGCGCATGCGGCGTGAAGGTATCGCCAGCCCCGCAGACATCATGCTGGCAGTAGATGCAGGTCGCCTTTGGCGTGCCGAGCAAGACGGCCTATTCCAAGCCGTGGATTCTGAAGAGCTAAACGAGCGTCTCCCTGAGTCTATGCGTCACCCGGAAGGCAAGTGGTTTGGCTTTAGTCAACGCGCACGGGTAATTTTTTATAACCGCGATAATTTCGATCCTAGCCAGATTTCCAGTTACGAAGATCTCGCTGACCCGCAGTTTGAAGGTCAGATATGTATCCGCTCTTCGAACAATATTTACAACCAATCGCTACTCGCTGCGATGATTGAGCACCATGGCGAAGAAGGTGCAGAAGAGTGGGCCCAAGGCGTGGTTAATAATCTGGCGCGCTCACCTGAAGGTGGTGATACTGACCAAATTCTTGGCGTTGCCAGCGGCGAGTGTGGTTTAGGTGTTGCCAACCACTACTACTACGTTCGCTTGCTACACTCGGATAACGAATCCGACCGTGAAGCAGCACGCAAAGTAGGTCTTATCTTCCCCAATCAGGATGGCCGTGGCACCCACGTTAACGTTGGCGGCGCAGGTCTAGTAGCGAATGCTCAGAACCCTGAAAACGGTACCCGATTCCTGGAATTCCTCGCCTCCGACGAAGCCCAAGAAATTCTCGCTGAGCGTAACTACGAATTCCCCGTAGTCGATGGGATTAAGAAAAACCCGGTGCTAGAGTCATGGGGTGATTTCGTTAGAGACGACATCAATATGAACATCCTGGGTGAAAACAACCCAGAAGCAATTCGTATTTTTGACCGCGTCGACTGGCGTTAAGTACTACCCCACCCGTTAGTCTAGTATTAACGCTGTTACGCAAAACCCCGTTGCCAAGGCAACGGGGTTTTTTATTAAGTAGGCTATGCGTGACAGCGCTTAGTGGGCTTCATCCCAGTTTGCACCGCTCTGAGCTTCGACAGTCAAGGGTACTTTTAGCGTTGCGGCAGCCTGCATGCGCTTTTGTACCTGCTCAATAAAGCCCTCTACCTGAGCTTCAGCTACTTCAAACACCAACTCGTCGTGTACCTGCATGACCATTAACGCGTCAAACTTACCGTCTGCCAGCCAAGCATCTACATCAATCATTGCCTGCTTGATGATATCGGCGGCGGTACCCTGCATGGGTGCATTAATCGCGGTACGCTCCGCACCTTGGCGACGGTTGCGGTTTTGCGAGTGAATCTCCGGTAAGTAGAGACGGCGGCCGAGCACGGTTTCCACAAAGCCATCTTCCGCTGCTTGGGTGCGAATACGGTCCATATAGCGGGCAACGCCAGGATAGCGGTCAAAGTAGCGGTCGATGTAGGTTTGCGCCTGATTGCGATCAATATGCAGTTGGCGCGATAGCCCCCAGGCGCTCATACCATAAATCAGGCCAAAATTGATTGCCTTGGCACTGCGCCGCTGATCGCCAGAGACCTTGTCCAGCGAGGTACCAAACACTTCTGCGGCCGTCGCGGTGTGAATATCACGCCCCTCGGCAAACGCCTCTAACAACCCCTTATCTTCCGACAGGTGCGCCATAATTCGCAGCTCAATTTGTGAGTAGTCAGCAGCGACAATGCGGTAACCGGGCCGGGCAATAAACGCTTGGCGTATTTTGCGCCCCTCTTCAGTACGAATGGGTATGTTCTGAAGGTTAGGGTCTGAGGAAGACAGTCGTCCGGTGGCGGTAACCGCTTGATGGTAACTGGTGTGCACTCGACCAGTGGCTTTATTGAGCAAGCGCGGCAGCTTATCAGTGTAAGTGGACTTCAGCTTAGCAAGCCCCCGGTGCTGCATAATAACCTTGGGCAACGGGTAATCCAGCGCCAGCTCTTCCAGCACGGCTTCTGCCGTGGAGGGGGCGCCCTTCGGTGTTTTCTTGATGACTGGAATCTTCTGTTCATCAAATAGGATTTGCCCCAGTTGCTTGGGCGAACCTAGATTGAACTCGCGGCCTGCCAGCTCAAATGCTTCGTTTTCAAGCTCACGAATGCGGCTTTCAAGTTGCTGGCTTTGTACGTGGAGACGCTCGGCATCCAGCGCCACACCATTGCGCTCAATGCGCGACAACACGTTGACTAAAGGCAGTTCAAGGTTATCCAGCACTTCAGCCAAACGCCCTTCCCGCTCCACCTGAGGCCGCAGAGTTTCTTGAAGCCGCAGCGTAATATCCACATCTTCACAGGCGTAAGGGGCTGCCTGCTCCAGGGCAATTTGATTAAACGTCAGCTGCTTGGCACCCTTGCCAGCGATCTCTTCAAACGAGATGGTTTTTTCGCCAAGGTACTTCAGCGCCAGCGAATCCATATCGTGGCGCGTGGCGGTGGAGTTGAGCACATAGGAGGCCAGCATAGTGTCAGCCAATGGCCCTACAACGGCGATATTGTAGTTAGCCAGCACGGAAATATCGTACTTTAGATTCTGACCAACTTTGGTTTTTGTCGAGTCTTCCAATAGCGGTTTGAGTGCCGCCAGTACCGTTTTTCGGTCAAGCTGCGCTGGTGCATCCAAGTAGTCATGGGCAAGTGGAATATAGGCCGCCTCGCCCACTTCCAGCGCCAAACCAATGCCGACAATTTCAGCATCCATGTAGTTAAGGCTGGTTGTTTCCAGATCAAAACAGAAACGCTCGGCGCTTTGCAGCCGCTCTAGCCAACGCTCGAAGTCTGCCTGCTCCAGGATGATGTGATCTTCACGGGAATTTTCTTGGGAAGGGTTGCTAGCTCCCTTCAGTTCACCATCCACTTCATCGACGCTGGCAGGCGCAGGTTCGCCGCCTTTAACGTCATCTACGCCCTGGTCTTTTCCCTCCAGCAGTTCACCTAGCCACTGGCGGAACTCCATCTCTTTATAGAGCTCGACCAGCGCTTCTCTGTCGGGGTGGGCAATATCCAGGTCATCTAACCCTACGGGTAGTTCACAGTCTGTTTTTATGGTGGCTAGCTGGTAGGAAAGAAACGCCTGATCGCGATGCTCTTCAAGCTTCTTGGGCAGGGTTTTTGCACCTCGGAAGCTGAGCGTCTTTACCCGCTCCAGGTCGCCATAAATGGTTTCCAGCCCGCCTCCCATACCTTGTAGCAGGCCGATGGCAGTCTTTTCGCCCACGCCGGGTACGCCGGGGATGTTGTCGACCTTGTCACCCATCAGGGCAAGGAAGTCGATTATCAACTCAGGTGGCAAGCCAAACTTTTCTTCTACGCCCGCCACATCCAACGTTTCCTCTTTCATCGTATTCACAAGCGTAATATGGCTATTCACCAGCTGCGCCATATCTTTGTCGCCCGTCGAAATAACCGCGTTACGCCCGGCCTGGGTGGCATGGTGGGCCAAGGTACCAATGACATCGTCAGCTTCTACGCCTTCAACACACAGCAGTGGTAGGCCCAGCGCCTTTACACAAGCGTGCAGCGGCTTAATTTGGCTGCGTAGGTCATCAGGCATCGGTGGGCGGTGCGCTTTGTACTCGCTGTACATCTCATCGCGGAAAGTTTTACCCGGTGCATCGAAGACCACCGCCATGGGGCTTTCGGGGTAATCTTTTATTAGCCGCTTGAGCATGTTCAACACCCCCTTCACAGCCCCAGTCGGCTGGCCATTAGAGGTGGTTAGCGGCGGCAGCGCATGAAATGCGCGATACAGGTAGGAAGAGCCATCGACAAGCACGATTGGGGCACGGGCCATAACCAAATTCCATTGTTAGCAAAACAGATAAAAGTCTACTGGTTATGATACGCGTTCAAAGCGGTCACTGCAGAAACTACCGTAATCAATAACGACCTTCAAAGCGTAACAACGCTGCCAACTGACGCAGCAAGCCGCTACAATAATGGGCTTAGCAACCTGGGCGAGACTCTCATGGCTGTATTCACCCCGCTTAGCGACGCACAGGTCGCCGCGTTTTTGGAAAAGTTTGATGTAGGTAGCTTCGTTTCACTTCAGGGTGTGGCGGGCGGCACGGAAAATTCGACATTTTTTGTTACTACCGACCGCCGCGAGCTGGTGCTAACCCTGTTTGAGCAGGGCGAGCATGCCGAGCTGCCGTTTTTTGTCGATTTATTAGATTATCTGGACGAGCACCGCTTACCGGTGCCCGGCACCATACATGACCGCGAAGGCATCGCGTTGCACAGTTTGGCGGGCAAACCCGCCCTGCTGTTCCCACGCCTGCCAGGACGCCACCCAGAGGCGCCTAATACTACCCAGTGCCAAGTGTTGGGCGACACGCTTGGCCGTCTGCACGTGGTCTCCCAGCGCTTTCAAGGCCACCGCCCCAATCCACGCGACCTGAATTGGCTTCGGGCAGTACACCATAAGGTACTTACCTACCTAAGCCCGGAAGACCAGGCGCTGATGAAGGATGAGGTTGATGACTTTGAAAGTGCCTTCAGCCAGCATGGTGAGTTGCCCCAGGGCGCGCTGCACGGCGATTTATTCCGTGACAACACGCTGTATGACGGCAACCAATTGGGCGGCATTATCGACTTTTACAACGGTTGCACTGGGGATTTGTTGTTTGACCTAGCCATTGTGATTAACGACTGGGCTTCCAATGAAGATGGTTCGTTAAATGCGCAGCGCCATGACGCGATTCTCAGTGCTTACCAAGCACGCAGGCCGCTAACCGCCGCTGAGCGAGCACTATGGCCAACGATGTTACGCATGACAGCGCTGCGTTACTGGCTTTCGCGCTTGCTTGTGGTCTACGTGGATCCTCCGGCTCACGACTTAACACCCCATGACCCTGAGCGTTTCCGAACCATTTTAAAAGCACGCACCTTATTTGGTGCGCTACCGCTTCCAGAGGCTTCTTAATGAGCGAAACGGTATTTAGCAGCCCTGCGCTTCGCGCACGCCGCACATGGAATATTGATCAATGGGGCAGCGGCTACTTTGATGTAGACGATCTCGGTCAAGCGCTGGTTCGTCCGCTGGGCAACGATGCCGAGGGGCCTGCATTGCCCATTAGCGGCCTAGTACGCCAGCTCCAGCAGGCAGGGCTACGCCTGCCAGTACTGGTACGTTTTAGTGATATTCTCCACGACCGCGTAGAGCAGCTTTGTGGTGCTTTTGATAACGCCATGCAGGACGCTGAGTACCAGGGCGGCTACACTGCGGTATATCCTATCAAGGTCAACCAGCAACGCCGTGTGGTTGAGGAGATCCTTGCTACTGCCGAGCGCGGCAACGGCCGCGTAGGGTTGGAAGCGGGTAGTAAGCCGGAACTGCTAGCGGTACTCGCCCTGTCAGACGGCGGCTCGTCGCTCATTGTGTGCAACGGCTATAAAGACCGCGAGTATGTGCGTCTTGCGCTGCTAGGGGAAAAGCTCGGCCATAAGGTCTATTTAGTGGTCGAAAAGCTCTCCGAGCTGCAGCTAATTTTAGAAGAAGCCCGCGAACTAGACGTTACCCCGCGCATTGGCCTACGGGCACGGCTTGCCTCAGTAGGTAAAGGCAAATGGCAGAACACCGGTGGCGAGAAGTCTAAATTTGGACTGACCGCAAGCCAAATTCTTGAGGTAGTGGAAACGCTACGTACCCAGGATGCACTGGCAAGCCTGCAGCTGGTTCACTTCCACCTGGGTTCGCAAATTGCCAATATCCGCGATATTCAGCGTGGCCTGCGTGAGTGTGCTCGTTTTTACCAAAACCTGATTACCCTAGGCGCGCCCATTGATACTGTCGATGTTGGTGGTGGCCTGGGGATTGATTACGAAGGCACCCGCTCACGCAGCTACTGCTCAGCCAACTACTCCATGCATGAATATGCCCGTAATGTAGTGAGCGCTTTTGCGCAGCTCTGCCAAGAAGCTAACCTGCCCCAGCCGCACTTGATCAGTGAATCTGGCCGGGCCCTAACAGCACACCATGCAGTGCTGGTAACCAACGTCATCGGCGAAGAGCGTATCGATGATACGCCCCCCGAGCGCACGCCCCAGGACGACCCTCAAGTAGAAGTGCTGTGGCGTGTATTTGAGCAGTTGGCCGAGATCCAGGAACCACGGGTACTGGTGGAAGCATGGCACGACTTGCTTCAGGCCGTTAGCGAGCTGCAGGATCGCTTTGTATTAGGACTAAGCGATATCAACGCACGTGCTGTAGGCGAGCGGCTCTATATGGCAGCCTGCGCCAGGCTACGCAGCCAGCTTGATACCCGCAACCGCGCCCATCGTGAAATCATGGATGAGTTAGCAGAGAAGCTCGCAGACAAACTGTTTGTTAACTTCTCGCTCTTCCAGTCAGTACCTGACGTTTGGGGGATTGAACAAATTTTCCCTGTGCTACCACTAAGCGGACTAGACCAAGCACCTACTCGACGTGCAGTTATCCAGGACATTACCTGCGATTCCGATGGCCGCATCGATAGCTACGTGGATGGCCAAGGCGTGGAAAGCACGCTGCCACTGCCAGAGTGGAAAAGCGAGAATGAGCGCTGGATAGGCTTTTTCCTGGTAGGCGCCTACCAGGAGATTCTCGGCGACCTACATAACCTGTTCGGCGATACCGACTCGGTTGATGCCGCACTAGATGCCGATGGCAACTGGGTTATCTCTAACCAACAGGCTGGCGACTCGGTTGCCGAAGTACTTGCTTACGTCAACTTTGACGCCAAGGTGCTTAAACGCAAACTCTCCGCTCAACTTGCAGCAAGCGGCTTTTCTGCGGATGAACAGGCTCGCTTTGCAGCAAGTTTGAGCGAAGGCCTTGAAGGCTATACTTATCTTGAGTAACCCTGTATTGAATAGCCCTGGCTTGAACAACTTTAATTGGAATCGTCTTGGTTTACATGGATAGTTAAGGCTCCAATCGTTACAACTTGGATACCTCTACACTAAAAAACGCCACCCGTGGTTAACGGGTGGCGTTTTTATTGAGCTTAATGATAGCCCTGTGCTTGTGGCCCGCTATCTGCTCAGCTATCTAGTCGACTTTTAATCACTTCGCTATCTATTATTCGACAAGTCATCACTCAACAACGCTGGTCTCGATTTCCAGTCCACCGGTCAGCGTTAAGCGCAGCTTGGCGCCACGCGGCAGCACGCCAACACCAGCAGGTGTGCCGGTGAGAATAATATCACCTGGCTCCAAGGTGAAGTGGCGGCTCATTTCCGCTACCAGTGTCGGGATAGCAAAAATCATGTCGGCACCTTCACCGTGCTGACGCTCTTCACCGTCCAGCTCAAGCGTAAAACTCAGTGCATTCCAGTTAGGTACACGGCTTAGCGGCAGAAACGGCGAGAGAGGACAAGCGCCATCAAACGCTTTTGCGATTTCCCAGGGGTGTCCCTTCTCTTTTAACTGCGTTTGCACATCGCGCAGCGTGAGATCCATTGCTAGGCCAATACCGGTGATCGCCCGCTCTGCTTCATCTTGCGTCGCATGCGTAAGCGTTTCACCAACCAAAAGAGCCAGCTCAACTTCGTAATGGATATCACCTCTGGAAAAAGGCGGATCCAACGGTTTGGTTAAATCGACAACACTCGTCGCTGGTTTAATAAATAGCAGTGGCTCACTAGGAACAGGGTTATCCAACTCTTTGGCATGGTCGGCATAGTTGCGGCCGACGCATACAACCTTACCCAACGCGTGGGGAAACTCCTGACCGTCGGTAAACTGTGGAACAAAACGCATGGTGGATACTCTCCTTCTCATTATGCGTGCCGCATTCGCAACGACAGGCGCATTAGTCTACCCCACCTATACGTATGTTCCACAACCTAACGCAGGCTTTTTCCTCCTATACTGGCACGCAACTAACGACTTTCCGGCCCATGGGCTAAAAATTCTGGCCGATGCCTAGGCGCAGCAAACGGTTGAACGCAGTGATTATCGGGTCGATTAAACACGAAAAACACATTACTTCGCGGGTCCGGTGACAGGTTAGCGTTTGACGCATGTAGCGTGTTGCAATCAAATAGTAACAGGCCACCAGCCCTACCCTTCGGCGCTTCAATACCTTGCTTAGCTACTAGCTTCGTTAATGCCTCACGGCTTGGTACGCCTATCTCCTGCGCTTTCAACGAGCGTTTATGATTATCCTCCGGTGTTTCCCCCAGACAAGGCACAAACTGCATGTGCGAACCGGGGATCAACATCAGAGGGCCATTGAACTCATGGTTATCAGTAAGAATTAGCGATGCGCTTACCGCGTGCATATTCGGCATGCCATCTTCTGCATGCCACGTTTCAAAGTCCGAGTGCCAGTTAAAGCCTTTACCGGCAAACCCTGGCTTGTAATTTATCCGCGACTGATGCACATAGGGGTCATCGCCAATAATTTGGCGGGCAGCCCCTGCTACGCGCTCGTCGTGAGCAAGATTACCCAGGCGCTCAGAAAGCAAATGTACCGCAAACAGCGAGCGAATTTCGTGGCTCTCTGGCTCGGTAATGCTGAAGTCCTTGTCACGATAATCATCGTTGTTCATTAACGCCTTCATTTCCTGGCGTAATGACTCCAGCTCGTCACCACTAATAAGCTCAGGGATAAATAAAAACCCCTGCCGCTCAAACTCATCTAATTGAGCCTGGGTCAATGGACCAGCTAAATGACGTCCCTTTACCACCTTATCGCGACGTGGTTGGGTAAGAGACGCAGGAGCGCTGGATAAGCGCGTAGGGTAAATATCCTCTACGCTCTCACTTTGAGCTGATGGCCCATCGGCCATTTCACTGTACTGCTTATAAGCAGTCACGGGTTTAAGAGGCATATTGCTGACTGTCATCTAATCCACTCCTTGTATGATTAGGTTTCAGGTCAAAGGCATGGAAACGTAACCCTTGTACAGGCGAAATCACCATGCAGTAGAAAAGGTAGACAACCTGCGCAGGCCTGCAAGTAAGAATCAATGACATCATAACGTGTGTTATCACAAAAATTTTCTACTGCTCTAGTTAATGAAAACAGGGAATAACACTATGAAATCCAAATGGCTAAAAATTGGGTTGATCAGCTTGTCGATATTAGTCGCAGGCTGTCACACCTACTCGGTAGGGCACACATCCGATCTTCCAGATGAGCCCCTCACCAATACGTATTGGAAGCTAGTAACGCTCGGTGACAATCTCGTCACCACAGCAGAGAACCTTCGTGAAGCACACATGGTGCTCCATACGGATAATGCACGCCTAGCGGGTTCAACCGGATGCAATTCGTTTACCGGCCGATACCAGGCAGAAGGCAAGTACCTAACCTTTGGGCAAGTTGCTACGACAAAAATGGCCTGCGCCGCCACGCAAATGAGAAATGAGCAGAAGATGCTCAGCACCTTTAAGCAGGTAGCTAAATGGCGAATCAAGGGCAGCACCCTGCTCCTTGAAGATACCAATGGCAAGCCGCTCGCGGAACTGGAAGCCGTGCATCTTTATTAATAATTAGCGCCACGTACTCTCATCTGGTTCATTCAACAAGCAGTGTTTATACTTTCATTTCCAAATTTAAATGAATATATCTCATGAAAAAAATAGCCGTACTACTGCTTCTAATGGCACTCCCTTATCTCGCCTTGGCCAATGAGGATGTGGAAGGATCTGGCGATCACCCTTTGATCGAGCGCGTAGCGGGGTCCTATATCGGCTGGTTCTCCAGGAGCGACTTTGATCGTGTCACGATCCCGACCGGACTACACGTCCGTAATCAGGGTTATGAGAGCACTGAAACGCTTGAGGGAGAGCATCTACGTATTGTCTACCTATTTGATGAACCGACCACGACGCTCAGGATCATGCGTAGCTATCAGCAAGCACTGGAAAGGGCTGGTTTCGAGGTGCTGTTCAGTGGGCGCAGTGCAGATAATGAGCTGGATAATAACCGCGGCATCAATTTTATGGGGCGATACAGCGCTGTTGAAATGATGGGGTTTAGACCTCAGATGAGACTGCCCAGTCAGCGGAGCGTGTCCGATGTTGCATATCTTGCGGTGCGTTCAGCGGATGGGAACGTGCTGGCCTCAGTAGTGATTTTTATGCCAGCTCGTCACGATACACCGGTTGTGTTACTTGATGTCGTAACCGCCGCCGAGATGGACAGCGAGATGGCGCATGAGCCACTGACGGCAGAGAGGCTGGCCGCAAACCTGGGCAGTCAGGGGCGCGTTGCCCTGCAGCAGATACATTTTACCTTTGACAGTGCAGAGATACTGCCCGAGTCCAGCGAAGCACTAACTGAGGTTGCACAATTACTGCAAACAAATACAGGGCTAAGCCTATTGGTTGTTGGCCATACCGATAGTGATGGAAGTTTTGAATACAACCTGCGTTTGTCTGCCGACCGAGCTCAGGCAGTCAAAGCTTATCTGGAACAACAACACAATATACCAGCCGATCGACTAAGGGCGTCAGGCGCAGGCATGATGGCGCCTCTGGCTAGCAATCAAAGCGAAGAGGGCCGCAGCCTCAACCGCCGAGTCGAGCTGGTAGAGCTGCCAAACTAACTTTGGCAATATTTCAGAAAGTGTCTCGAGGCAACAACATTTAATCCTGGCACTGGAGGGCGCTTTGGTCGCCCTCCAGCACAATCACTGCCAACTACGTGACCGAGAAGCAGCTGTTACAGCCCTGTTTACGTCTGCACCCGACACGTTGGAACCTATGCGCTTAGGTTGATGACCACAAAAAATGCCAAATCTACCGCGCACCTGTACCTACTTTCGAGCCATTCGCACGATTGGTACTTTGTAAGCACATACGAAAAAGCCGCCCTTTCGGACGGCTTCATCATGTTCTCTAACGCTTTGCTTTATAACCACTTTTAGTGGTGCCGACACCAGGAGTCGAACCCGGGACCTACTGATTACAAGATATATAAATTTAATATAATAAACAAAGTGATATAAGAAAAATGACTATGTAAATCAAACATCTATAGTCAATAAAAACAATAGCTTATGGCAGTGTACTACGAAGAGAAAACCACCAAATGAGTGCGCGCAAAAAAAGTGCATAAAAGCGCATGAAAACGCATGAAAAATACCCCCCTTAAAACCACCCTCCCGCCCAGCAATGGCGTGGCCTGAGCGCCTGCCGCAATGGTGCATAAAAACCACTACATTTAGCGCGCGGGCGGGGCGGGGTGACGATGGCGCGACGTGGGTGGTTAGATAGGTAGTAGCCCCCCCCCTTGAAGCATGGCACCAATTTGGCAAACATGAGTGCAAAAAAAGCCACCTTTAAATGGTGGCCGTTTTAAAAAAAAATTAAAATTATCATGAAAACTACAATCAAAAGGTCGATGTAACTGTTAATGCTAATTAAAAAATACTAACTAAGTATAACAATAGCTAATTTACTGCCGCTAACTATTTCAACCTACCAGAGCCTATATAAGTTACATCACCTATGTAAGTCATCAAACACACAACTAACTGAATAATAAACTCTCTTACAGAAACAGTCTCAACAGATCCACGCATTGATGTGGTAATCTCCTCTTGGTCAATCAGCTCTAGGTAGGGTTGACCATCCCTCTCCCCCCTCTCTTCCATTGCATAATAGGCTACCTATATGAGAGGCCTTAAAACTACTTGTCATTAATTAGGCGATGCAGCCCCACAATCAATGGAGAGCTGTAAATTGGTGGCGCACGCTTAAATCAACAGGAGCATTAAGCATGTATACAATCGCATTACTTACACTTCTATTGAATGCCGCATATCTAGCGGTCGCAATTTATAAGTAAGCAAAAATCCCTACCGCTTCAGGACGGTAGGGATTTTCTAAACGTTATATATCACCGAATCAGAATTTAATTGAATAACCGGTGCTGTTACGCCTGGGCAACCAGGCGCTTTTTTTATGCCTCAAGATCCAACAAATACGGATTAAACCTCACCACCTCCTCCCCCACGTGCTCGTTAATCTCTTTGAAGGTGGCTTGGAGTGGCTCTAGCTCGTTGGCGACATACACTTTGGCGGCTTTTTCGGCGTCGCCAAATCCGGCGGCGTTTTGAGGCACCACACCCATCAACTGCGGTGGGATACGGTGCCCGGCTAGTTGGTCATCACGGGTGATGTTTTTGATGTTGTAGAACTCGTCTTTGGCCGCGACTTCTGACACCGGGATGATCTGCACCCCGTCCTTTTTGCCCCTGGGGGAATAAAGGAACAGGTTACGGAAGTTGCCCGGCCCTTTACTCTGCTTGAGCGCCTTGCGCATATCATCGATGTCTTTTTGATCATGGGCCGGATCGTTGACGTACATGATGAAGCCCGCGTGGCTGCCGTTGAGGTAGTAGCGGCGGCGGAACAGGGTGGCGGATTCGTTGAGCCAAGCGCTTTGCAGGCTGCCGATATAGTCCGGCACGCCATAGATGGTCTGGTCGATATCTGGCTCTAACAGATGAACAGTGCGCCCCGCTGGCAGCTCCACCCGTTCCATGTAGTTGGGCACCCACCAATAGCGGTCATTCTCACCGCGCCGCATATACTTGGCGCCGCGATGCTGCAGACCCAGCCGCCGCCCTAGCCGCCCACGCACGTCCTCAAGGTAGCCATTACCAAACACCAGGTAGTCGAGGGCCAGCGAGCTGAAGGTCCGACGGCTCAACAGCGGGTGGGGAATAAAGGTTTTCAGCAGGATATTACGCTTCACCTGCAAAGCGCTGCCGTGATGGGCGGTGGCCCGGTAACTCTTGGCTAACACGCTTAGCGGGATCGGCGGTTCATACCACTCATCCGGCGTTAGCCACACGCCTTCATACCAAACATCGCGCATGCTGGTGACCGGTTCCGGATCGCCAAAGGTGAACGCCTCCATACGACCGCTGCCGGTGGCCACTACCGGGGCGGTATCGTGCTGAACCTGATAAGCAGGCACGCGAATGCGCGGCTTGGCCGCCGTGTTAGTCGTCATCGTCAGAAAACTCCATGATAGAACAGCCAGCGCCTTCGCTGGCGGGGCCGTCGATAGGCTCAAAATGTAGGGCGTGCATCGTTGCCCACGCGAGATCCGCGTGGCCGGTCGCCTTGCTGCGTCCGGAAACATAGGTGAACTGGCGGCCGCTGCCGGTCAGCTCTTTTTTGATCGCCATGAATGAGGCGGCGAGATCCGACCAGCCCGCATCAAACTCCAGCCGGTCTTTGCGCATAATCTGCTGGGCCTGCAGCACCATTGAGGTTTTTAGCGAAACGTCATAGCGGTAGCGCACCACCGTGGGGAACCACTTCTCCACGTACTCCGCTACCGCGCCGCCAATACCAGTGGTGTCGATACCGATGTGACCAATGTTGTATTTGTCGCGGAAGGATTCGATAAAGGCAGCCTGGTCCTCGTAGTCCTGGCCCTTCAAGCGGTGGCGTTCCAATACCCGGTGCTTTTCCTCACTTGAGCGCGCAGGCAATACAACCACCAGCCCCGCCCCATCACCATCTTCCCCGGTACCGGTGGGATCGTAACCAATCCATACTTCCCGGTCTCCCACTGGGCGCGGTGCAAAGGGCCGGTAGTCGTCCCACACTTCCCAACTGTCCACCATGCAGGCTTTCATCACCGCCAGCGGGAAGGCGCTTTGGCTGTCATCGACAAAGCCGCACATCAACAAGTTGTCGAACTCTTCCGGCGAGTACTCCATGCGCAGCTGGTCAAGATCAAACAGATCACAGCCGCCTTCCATGGCGTCCAATACCGTCACGATCTGCCGCCAATGGCCATCCGGGCACAGTTTTCCGTTCTTCAGCGCCTCATGGCTGACATCGAACTCGGCACGCTCGGACTTCTTACGCCGCTTGTTGAATAGCTCACCGTTCCAGAACGGATACCCCTCATGGCCAACACTGGAAGGGGTTGAGAAGTACGTCTGCCGCCACTTCTTATGCATGGCCATGCCGGACGTAACCTTGCGGAACTCGGCAAACCGGTGAATCCAGAAGTACTCATCCAGGTACACATCACCGTGATAGCCCTGGGCGGTTTTCGAGTTGGTACCCAGAAAGTGCAGCTCGGCGCCGTTATCCAAAACAATCGGGTCGCCTTTAAGCTCCACATCGCACACCTCTTTGACGAACTGCACGATGTAATTGCGGAAGATATGCGCCTGGGCGCGGCTGGCAGAAAGAAAGATCTTATTGCGCCCGGTTTTGAACGCATCGACGATCGCCTCCCGGGCAAAGTACCAGGTGGCCCCAATCTGGCGGCTTTTGAGAATATTGCGAATGCGGTGCTTCTGCCCCGCAGCCAGCCACACCGACTGATACTCAAACAGCGACTCCAGAAACGCCACTTCCAGCGCCTCAATCTGCTCCTCTTCCAAGGCATTGCGCCGAGGCTTCTTCTTCGGCCCCGCGTTGCGCCGTTCAATGTTGGGGTTTAGATCCCCCTCGCGGCCGGTCTCATGGTACTGGCGAATCCTCGCCAGCCGCTCTATCTGCCTACCGAGCAAGTCAATTTCCTTGTAATCGACCGGCTCTTTTTTCGGCTTGGTGATGAGCTGCACCATGCGCGCTTCCAGCGAGTGCTCTACCCGCTCGGTGGGCGTTAGGTCATCCCAACGGTCGCGCGCTTTCCAGCTATGAATGGTGGCGGGCTTCTCGCCAATCAGCTTGGAAATATGCGAAACCCGCCACCCCTGCCAATACAGGTGGCGGGCGGCCATGCGGGGCGATTCTTTCAGTTCGATGGGGGCTGTCGTCTTCATGTCGCCAGCGTACCCGCCGCGCGCGAAGCCCACGCCTACCGCGCCTTGTGCTACCACGCCCGCACAACGCGCAACCGTTGAGCCAAAACGCTTACACGCGGAACCTGAGCACACATCAACCGATGCCCAGCTCAGGAAGCCCCACATGTCTGGAAAAACTAAAAAATTCCGCGTCGCCACCGAAGGCGCAACCACCGACGGCCGCGAGATCCAACGCGAATGGATCGAACAGATGGCCGCCAACTACGACCCCAATAAGTACGGTGCCCGCGTCTGGATGGAGCACATTCGCGGCATCACCGCCGACAGCGCCTTCAACGCCCTGGGCGACGTTATCTCAGTGGAAGCCCGCACCGTAGAAGACGGCAAGCTCGCCCTGTTTGCCGAAATCGACCCCACCGACGAACTCAAGGCGATGAACAAAAAGCGCCAAAAGGTTTACAGCTCCATCGAGGTCAACCCCAAGTTTGGCGACACCGGCGAAGCCTACCTGGAAGGCCTGGCGGTCACCGACTCCCCCGCCTCGCTGGGCACCGAAATGATCAAGTTCAGCCGTGAAGCGGGCGAAGCCTCGCCGCTGGCCAGCCGCAAGCAGCACGCTGGCAACCTATTCAGCGAAGCGGTGGAAATAGAGCTCGACTTCAGCGAAGAGAAGCCACCCGCCGCCGAAGGCCTGAAAGCCAAAATCGCCGCCTTGTTCAGCCGCCAGGACACCAAAACCGCCAAAGGCTTTGAAGCGTTTCGCACTGAACTGGAAGGCACCCTGGAAGTGGTCGCCGAGCACTACAACACCCTGGCCGACGAACTGGAAGCCCGCCCCACCGCCGACCAGTTCAGCCAGCTGCAAACCGCCCACGACGATCTGAAAAAGCGTTTTGAAGAGCTATACACCCAGCTCGACAACACGCCGGACACCTCACGCCGCGCCCCCGCCACCGGCGGCGACACCCAGCTAACCGACTGCTAAGCGCGGGCCAGCCAGTAGAAACCAGGGCCACCGCCACCACTTCAAGGAACCCCAATGCGCAACGATACCCGTAAAGCCTTCAACGCCTTCAAAACCCGCTTAGCCCAGCTAAACGGCGTCGACAACACCGGCGAACAGTTCAACGTCGAGCCCAGCATCCAGCAAACGCTGGAAAGCAAGATGCAGGAATCCAGCGCCTTTCTGGGCCAAATCAACATCATCGGCGTAGATGAGATCAAAGGCCAGAAAGTCGGCCTGGGCGTCTCCGGCCCTATCGCCGGACGCACCAACGTCGATGAAAAAGACCGTGCCACACGCGATGTCACCGAACTCAGCGATACCACTTACGAATGTGTCAGCACCGAGTTCGATACCCACATTCGCTGGGCACAGCTGGATGCCTGGTCACGCTTCCCCGATTTTCAGGCGCGCATCCGCAACGCCATCATCAAACGCCAGGCGCTGGATCGCATCATGATCGGCTTTAACGGCACCAGTGCCGCAACCGAGACCGACCGCACCGCCAACCCCATGCTGGAAGACGTCAATAAAGGCTGGCTGCACCACTACCGCACCCACGCCCCCGCCCGAGTACTCACCGGAGGCGCCACGGCGGGCAAAGTCGTCGTCGGCCCGGCGGGCGACTATAAAAACCTCGACGCCCTGGTGTTCGATGCGGTCAGCGAAATGATCGACCCCTGGCACCGTGAAGACACCGCCCTGGTGGCCATCATGGGCCGCAAAATGCTGGCCGATAAATACTTCCCCATGATCCAGAACTTCGCCGAAACCCCCAGCGAAGCCCGTGACCTCGACATGATGGTCAGCCAAAAGCGTGTCGGTGGCCTGCAAGCCGTGCGCGCCCCCTTTGTACCCGATGGCTCCCTGCTAATCACCTCACTGGCCAACCTCTCCCTGTACTGGCAGTTAGGTAGCCGTCGCCGCTACGTCATCGACAACCCCAAGCGCAACCGCATCGAAAACTACGAATCCAGCAACGACGCCTACGTGGTGGAGGATTACGGCTTCGGCTGCCTGGTTGAAAACATCCAACTCACAGAAGCCGAATAAGGGGAACCGATGAAAAGCCCAGCCCGTAAGCACTACGAGCAAGTGACCGCCGCCAAAGCGGCGGGCGCTGCCACCCCCGGCCAACAGCAGCAAGGCGAGCAATACGAACTCCACGCCCGCGCGCTCTATGAAGCCACCCGAACGCTAAAAAGCATCAAATCGATTCAGGCCAAAATCGACAAAAAGCGCGAACTGCTGCCCGATTTTCTGCCCTACATCGACGGTGTATTAAGCGAAGGCAACGGCGCCAAAGACGACGTGCTCATGACCATGATGGTCTGGTGTATCGACGTGGGCGATTTTGAAAAAGCGCTCGCCATTGGAGCCTATGCCGTGAAGCACAACATCGACACCCCCGACCGCTACGCCCGTGACACCGTCAGCATCCTCGCCGAAGAGATCGCCGAAGGCGTCAAAAGCGCGCTTACCAAAGAAAGCGCAGACGCCGACGCCCTAGCCAATGTCATGGCACGCGCCGCCGCCATTGTCGATGGCCACGATATGCACGATGAGATCAAGGCCAAGCTGCACAAGGCCTACGGCTACGCCCTGCGCGCCGCCGAAGATCCCAACGGCGCACTGGAACAGCTAAAGCAGGCACTCGCCCTGGATGAACGCATTGGCGTAAAGCAAGACATCCAGCGGCTGGAAAGCCAACTCAAAAAACAGGGTGGCCAGGCCAAGGCCTGACACCAACCGAGTCGCACCCCGACGGCAAGGGGGCACCGCCAAGCAAGGGCTTTTTAGCCACGCGCAAAGCGGTCCACCCCCTTCTTTAACAGGTCGCCAACATGAGCATGCTAGGCCACGGCACCAATCCCCCCAGCCCAACGCTGGAGATCATCATCAACAACGGCTTCTGGCCAGATATCGACCCCAACGACTTCCGCGAAGAGGAGCGCGTGTTCAAAGTCACACCACCGCGCATTCGCCAATCCCTACGCGCCGCCGTTGCCGATATCAACCGCCAGCTAGCGGACTACCAGCACCAACACCAGCAAAGTGGACGCAAAACATCAGAAGAAATACCCCTCGCGCCATGGCAAACGCCTGGTGATATTCAACTGCTGTACCTACGTGCCGTATACGCCCAAACCCAAGCAGATCTGCTCGAACGCTACCGCGACACCTCCGCCACCAGTGAAGGCGACGAACGCGGCGCAGCCAAAGACCTGGCAGCAGACGACTACCGCGCCGATGCCCACTGGGCCATCGCCGAACTCACCGGCCGCCACCACACCACGGTCGAGCTGATATGAAACGCACCGTATACGCCCACCAAGGCGAAACACTCGATGCCCTGCTCTACCGCGTGTACGGCAAAACCGCAGACATTACAGAGCAAACGCTCACGCTAAACCCGCACCTAGCCGAACAAGGCCCGGTGCTCAAAGAAGGCACGGCGGTCAGTTTGCCGCCACCACCAGAAACACGCGCAACCAAACAACCGAAAATTCAGCTTTGGAGCTGAGGGAGCCCATGAGCCACCCGTATGAAATCACCACCGAAAGCGTAAAAGCAGCCCCACCGGCCATCGTCTCCCTACTCCATGTAGGCGGTATGACCCCAGCCGACTGGGTCACGGTACTTACGCTCCTTTACCTCGCGCTGCAAATCGGTTTGCTCGTGCCGCGCTACCTAAAACGCCTACGTGACTACTGGAGAACACGTCATGGGTCTTAAACACCGCATTGCCATTGGAGCCACCGCCGGAGCACTCAGCATCGCCACCGCCGTCGTCTCCTACTACGAAGGCTACCGCCCCACCGCCTACCGCGACCCCGTAGGCATTGCCACCATTTGCTATGGCCACACCGCCACCGCGCGCATGGGCCAAACGCATAGTCAGGAACGCTGTACCGAACTGCTGCAGGCGGACCTTGGCCACGCCTTCAGCGCCGTGGATCGCCGAGCCCAGGTCGAATTGCCACCCCCCACCCGCGCCGCGCTGGCCTCGTTTGTTTACAACGTCGGGGAAGGCGCCTTCGCCCGCTCCACCCTGCTGCGCAAACTCAACGCAGGAGATTTACGCGGCGCCTGCAATGAACTAAGCCGCTGGGTATATGCCGGAGGCAAGCAGCTAAATGGCCTGATCAAACGCCGCGCCACGGAACGTGAATTGTGTCTAGCAGGAATCAAAGAGGAACCAGCACCATGAACCGCCTGCTCGCCGCCCTAGCCATTCTGCTGCTAGTCGTGCTCGTCACCTGGGCACTATGGCAACGCACCAATGCAGCAGAGGCCCGCGCCGAGCTCGCCGAACAGCGGCTCGCCGAAGCTCACTACCGAGAACAGCAAAGCCAGGTGATTATCAACGCACTCTGGGAAAACGCCCGCCGCCTGGAAACCCAACGCCGCGCCCTGGCTGAACAGCAGGCAGCGCTTACCCACACCGCCGCCAACCGGCAGGCCACCATTGAGGAACTCCACCGTGAAAATGCCACGCTACGCGCTTGGGCCGATACTCGCCTGCCTACTGCTGTTATCCGCCTGCGCGACCGCCCCGCCGCCACCGGTGCCCGTGATTACTATCAATCAGTGCGCGGCGCCCAGCCCCTGCAGCCTCCCCGCGAGTAACCCACAAACCAACGGCGAACTGCACCTACAACTGGAACGCACCGAAGCCGCCTGGGCCCAGTGCGCCGCCGAGGTAGATGCCATCATCCTTTGCCACAACGAAGCCGCCCAATGATCAAGCTCCAATCCCTACGCCAACACCTACTTAACGCGGTACCCGAGCTAAAGCGTAACCCCGAACAGCTCCACACCTTTATCAACGACGGCAAGATCAAATTCGCCCGGGGCCAAACCCTTAGCCACCAATACGCGGTAGACGCGCAAATCGTCATCACCGACTACAGCGGCAGTCTCGACACCGTGATAATTCCACTCCTCCAATGGCTCAACCACTACCAACCGGACCTGATAGAAGAAGAAGCAGTTCAACTGGAAGCCGAAATCCTCAACAACACAAGCTGGGACTTGGCCATTACCGTGCGCTTAACCGAGCGCGTGGTGGCCAAGGTAGATTGCCAAACCGGCCGCATCAACGCCGAACACCGCATGCCAGCATTCCCCATTGACGCCTGCCCCGCCACTCACTGGCAGCTCAACATCAAGCACCCCGGCGCGAATGACTACACGCTAGAAGCACAATGGGAAAATCCAACATGAGCGACGACCTGCAACAGCTGGATAACTGGCTAACACCGCTAATTGAAAAGCTCAGCCCTAAAGAGCGCCGAGTGCTGGCCCGGGAAATCGCACGGGATCTACGCATAGCCAACCGCGAACGCATCAAAGCGCAAACCGGCCCCGATGGAACCCCCTTTGAACCACGCACCCAACTACGCGGCCGAAGCGGAGCCATTCGCCGCCGCACCATGTTCACCAAACTGCGCACCGCGAAATACCTCAAGATCAAAACCAACGCCGATGAAGCCGCCGTAGGATTTATAGGCCGCGTCAACCGCATTGCCCGCATTCACCACTACGGCCTGCGCGACCGGGTAGAGAAAGGCGGCCCACAACACCAATACGCCCGCCGGGAGCTGGTAGGTATCACGGCAGCCGATACCGACCGCATCAGATACAGCGTTTTAAACCACCTCACTCCACCCAAATAACCCAATGCTTGTGTAGCCACGCTGGCACAACGCCCGCAGCTACCCATCCGCGCGTAACGCTTTCAACATTAGCGGCATGAACAACGCCGCCGAACTACTCCGCCTAATTGAAAACTTACTCCGCTTAGGCACCATCGCCGAAGTGGATCACGGCCTACCGGGTGAACGCCTGCCGTCGGTGCGCGTACGCTCCGGCGCCCTGCTCACCGGCTGGCTGCCATGGGCCAATGGTCGCGCAGGAACAACGCGCGACTGGAACCCACCCAGCATCGGCGAACAAGTCATGGTGCTATCACCCGGCGGCGACCTCGCCAACGGCGTAGCCATGCCCAGCCTGTTCCAGCTCAACCACCAGCCACCCAGTAACGACCCCGGCAAAGTAGCAAGGGCATACCCCGATGGCGGCCTGTTGGAATACGACCATCAAAACAGCGTGCTACGTATCAACCTGCCCGGCCGCCTTGAGATATCAGCCCCCGGCGGCACCCAGTGGCGCGGCGGCATCAACCACCAGGGCGATATGCAGCGCGAAGGCAGCTACGCCCAGCAAGGCGGAACCCACACCCACAACGGCAAGAACACCGGCAGCGACCACCTACACAGTGGCGTTCAGGATGGCCCATCGAATACAGGGGAACCCATCTAATGGCAGGCATGAACGCACAAACCGGCCAACGCCTAGAAGGTATCGAACATATCCGCCAATCCATCGCCGACATCATCACCACCCCGATAGGCTCAAGAGTGATGCGCCGCGACTACGGCAGCCTAGTGCCAGAGCTAATCGATATGCCCATGAGTGACGCGCTCATGATGCAGCTCTACGCCGCCACCGTCATTGCCGTTACACGCTGGGAACCGCGCATCACCATCACGGGTACCCGCCATCACATCAGCAGCGAGCAACACGGCCGCGCCACGATAGAGCTAATCGGCAAGACCACAGATGGCCAGCCACTGACTGTAGGAGTGCCCCTGGTATGAGCACGATTGACCTCTCACGGCTGCCCGCCCCTACAGTAATAGAACCACTGGATTTTGAAACTATCCTGGCTGAAATGATCGCCGACCTGATCAGTCGAGACCCAGAGCTAGCCGACACCCTCAGCCTCGAAAGTGAACCGCTGACCAAGCTATTAGAAGTGGCCGCCTACCGTGAGCTACTGCTACGCCAGCGTATCAACGAAGCGGCCAGAGCCGTGATGCTCGCCTACGCACAGGATGAAGACCTCGAACACCTGGCAGCGCTTTTTGATATTGAAAGGCTAGAGATTGCCCCCGGAGACCCCAGCACCAAGCCGCCAGTGCCAGCGACCGTTGAAAGTAACGAAGCCCTGCGCCGCCGCGTACTGCTCTCACTAGATGGCCTAAGCACCGCCGGGCCAGAGCGCGCCTACATCTACCACACCCTCACGGCCAGCGGCGAAGTTAAAGATGCCGATGCCTTCAGCGAAGCCCCCGGCGAAGTCACCGTGGTAGTGCTCTCCCAACAGGGCAACGGCACAGCCTCCGCCGAGCTGCTCACCACCGTGAATAACGCCGTCAACGCAACGGATACCCGCCCCCTTACCGACCACCCAACAGCGGTAAGCGCCGAGGTGGTGGGCTACACCATTCGTGCCGTCCTACATATTTTACCGGGGCCAGAAGCCTCCGTGGTTAAAACCAATGCCCTGGCCGCCGCTGAAACCTACACCGACGAACAGCACCGCATCGCCGCACAGGTCACGCTATCCGGTGTTTATGCCGCTCTACACCAACCCGGCGTGCAACGGGTCGAGCTACTCAGCCCCCTGGAAACCATCACCACCACCCGCAAGCAAGCGCCCTACTGCCAAGCCATCGAACTTCACAGCGAGGTGGTCAATGGCTAACCACCTGCTACCCCCCAATGCCACCTCCCAAGAGCGCGCCATTAGCAGCACCCTAAGCCGCACCGACACCATTAGCGTACCCATCCGCGAACTCTGGCAACCCCACACCTGCCCAGAACGGCTGCTCCCCTGGCTAGCCTGGGCACTGTCAGTGGATGAATGGGATGAACAGTGGAGCGAATCGCAAAAGCGCAACGCCATTGATGCCTCGGTCTATCTGCACCGTCACAAAGGCACCCCCGTTGCCGTACAGCGCGCTGTGGACCTCATCTTTGACGATGCCGAAGTGCAAGAGTGGTTCCACTACGGTGGCCAACCGTTCCATTTTCGTATCGTCAGCGACAACGCCTTTACCAGTGAGCGCGAATACCACCGCCTGATCCGCATCATCGAAGCCGCCAAAAACGCCCGCAGCCGCCTAGAAGCCATCATCATTCGCAGCCGTGTCACCCATGAGCTCACCCTGGCCACAGCGACCGCCCAAGGCAATCGCACCCAACTCGGGCCGAGCCCAACAACACTCAGAAATGAACCCAGCGCCTTAAAAGCAGCGGCAGCGCAGCACTGTGCCACCCGCGTTCGCATTGCGCCGAAGCAACTGCGCTTAGCCATCCAAGCAGCAACGACCGCCCAGGCCACCGCTTACCACGACTATCGCCACATCACCATACGAGGCTAACCCAATGGCAAATTTCCCCGGCTTGGTCTTAACCACCGCAGGCCGCAACCTCCAAGCCAAAGCGCAGACCGGTGCCGCGCTCAACTTCACCCGTGTCGCGCTTGGCGATGGCACAAGCAACGCGCCTGAAACCATGAGCGCACTGAATAACGAAAAGATCTCGTTGAGTATTCAGGAAATAGAGGTAGTAGGCGACGGCACCTCACGCATGCGCGTCATCATGACCAATGAGTCACTGACCAACGGCTTCTTCGTGCGTGAGCTAGGGGTATTTGCTGAAGACCCGGATACCGGCCAAGAGCAGCTCTACAGCTACACCACCGCAGGCAGCGAACCAGACTTTCTACCCGCCGGTGGCGGCGCCACCCTGGTCGAAAATGTGTTTGATCTCTACACCGTCGTGGGTAATGCACAAAATGTGACGGCTAAAATCAGCAGTTACGCCATTATCGCCACCCGCGATTGGGTCATTAATGTCGCTATTCCAGACGCGCTCACCCTGCTGGATGAAAAAGTTGATGAAGCCGCCGAGCACGCTGGCCGAGCCGAAGTCGCCCGGGATATCGCCCAACTGGCCGTTGGGATTTTCGACACCGAGCAAGCGGGTATTGATGGCACGGAGGCAGATGCGTTTTTCTGGGTAGCCATTAAAGACAACGACGACTTAGTAGCGCTCTACCAAAATAATGCGGGCACCGCTGATTTTTACGGCACCTACCCCAGCGGAAAAGCGCTCAAGCTGCTGAAAACGCGCTTAAACAATGCCATCCGCGCCTCATCACGTCCCGCACCTCTGCAAAAAGAGTTCCACGGCAACAACCCCCACAGCCCCGCGTACTCAATGACGGATAGTGCGGGTAACGAACTTATCACTATCGAACCCAATGGCAGAGTTAGCACCAACCCAGGCCCCGCCCGAAGGGAGTTCCACACCGGGCGCCGGACCAGCACCGCCCGCGTGCAACTGGCCGCTGAAAGCGGAGCTATTGCGTTAGAGCTAGACGAACATGGCCAGCCAATTTCACGCTGGATAAAAGAGTTCCACGGCAATGGCCTGCCCGACTGGGGCTACATAAACGCAGACCGCTTGCTGATCTATGGCGGGAACCGTGACGGCTCGCAGTACTACGGAACGAATAGCGGCTCGGATGTTGAATTTACCCACCTCCCCACCAGCTCACGACATGTAAAAGAGGGCGATGTCTGGGACAACTACGGCGTCATCAGCCTACCGCGCCGCGATAACGCCAGCCTCTATGGGGTCGTCACCGATGTTTTCCCCAACGGGCATACCGATGGCTATGCGCTGCTGGATCGAATGAAAAGCGAGTTCCCGACCTACATTGACGCCTCCATTATCGGGCACGACAGCCTCGGCAATGAGATCCGCGAATACACCTTCTTCAACCCCGACTACGTTTACCACCGCACAGAGAGGCGCGCAGAACGCCCCACCATTGTGCTACTCGGCAACATCCATGGCAGTGAAACAGGGGCCAGCGCCTCAAATTTCCAGTTTATCTGGAACCTGGTTTACGGCTGGCGAAACTCCGAAATCATGAGCTGGCTACGCTGGAACTGCAACATCGTGTTTGTGCCGTTTATCTGCCCCTATGGGTACGACAAACGCCGGCGACAAAACCCGAATGGCATCAATATTAACCGCAACTTCCCCGCAGGCTGGGAAGAGAGCACAGCGAGCGACAAAGGCGACGCACCTGGTTCAGAACTGGAAACCCAAGCAGTGATGGCCATCCCACCACGCTACCCGAGCGCGGTGTATATCGGCCACCACAACTTCTCCAGCACAACCACGGAGCGGCTGCTCTGGATAGGCTCGCTAACAGAGCCAGGCTTCAAAATCGCCGAAGCAGTCTCCGACGATGTTAACCGCCTTGCTCGGCGTGAGTACGAAGGCCTGAGTGACAACCTCAATACAGGCAATGGCGTCTTTAGACTCGCCGACCTCATTAACGGCGGCATGGATCGCTACATTCACGAAGTACACGGCTGTGAGGCTTTTCTGCTGGAAACCCGCTTCGGTGAATGGGGGCCACCGCGTGCAGACCGTCAGCAACTCGGCACACGCGCTATCGAGTTTATGTGTAAACGCATTTGCGAGCAGCAAAAGCAATTTTCAATCTGATTGAGGAGATAACCATGATCAATCTGCAAGTGTTGCACGGCCTCCGCGTTGCGGGTCGCCACCACCTAAAACAAGTCACGTTCACGCCAGAAGGCCAAACACTGGGCCACATTGATGGCTGGAATACCTTTATCGACCCAGCATACTGCACACCTTCTGCCGACACAGTATGCAACCGAGCACTGCGTGAAGAAGAGATCCCGATCAACTCAGGCCGAATCGTCATCGGCAATTTCGAGCAGGGTCCACTGTCGTTTGTCACAGACTCCGACGACTTGGATGGCAACTTTGTACGCATCAACACAGATGCCGATGTTAACCCCGACGCCTGGACGCTCTTTATGGTCATGGAACCGCTGCCAAATAACTCAGCGATCCAGCGGCTAGTGAGCCCCACCAACACTATTTCCAGCAATGATGACAACGTTGGTGTAGTGGCATTCAACATCGGAATGAACAGAGATCTAAGGTCGCTGGTCATCTATGAGAACGCCAGCGTTGCTCCTGAACAACCTCAGCGCCTACGTTACGCGGTGCCTACTGAGAAGCGCGGCACACGAGCACTGGTCGAGTGCACGTTCTCCGTGCGCCAAGGGCTGAAAGTCTTCTGGAATGGTGAACTAGTAGCGGAGAACCCCGACGACCGCCGCCCACTCAACTACGGCTACAAGGCAGGCGAGTGGGAAATGTTCCGCACCATGCGGGGGCAAATTGGCTGGGCAGGCGTACTAGATGTGGATCTAAGCGAACCCGACCATGAAGGCGACCGCCTGACGCTTGAAAAATTCATGATGGAAAAATACGGCATCACTAGCTAACAGGAGCTCAAAGCTATGAAACTGAAAGACTTTTTAAACGAGCACAGCCAGTGGATCTCCAATAACGTACCGGGCGAGCCACCCTACTCAGATATAAAGGTTGAGCAAAAATCCGTCTCCCCCGATGAATTTGAAACGATTGATGTGGGTGAAGATCCGCGTATCACCATCAATGGCAAATTAGTCACGTATTCTAACGAGTAAGAGCGGCACTCAAACCCAGCACAGAGCCCGCTAATCAGTGGGCTGTTTTTTATAAACTTTTTCACCAAGATCATGCCAGAATTGCTCTACATCATTCGACTGTTGACCATCTACAATTCTTAACGACCGTTGATGCTTATTAAAATTTGAGCCAGGCATATTTTTGTTAAATAACATACCACACCGGATCAAGCGGAAATTTTCAGCTCCAATAATTGCTCTGAAGTAGTCTTCAAGTTCAGATGCTACATACAAACAATCTGAGACAATAACCCCCAACCTATAAGCATTACCAATAATCGCTTGGCAGGTGGCTACCATCCAGCCAGTCTGCAGGTGCTCCAACCAAGCATAGTAATCCTCTTCCTTTAACATTGCCCTAATTGTAATATCTAGATCAGCTTCTCTTGGCAACTCAATATCCAGCCCTTCTTTTCCTAAATAATTAATGAGTGTCATGTCTTTTTGTTTTTCTAACTCATTAATCATCGTAGGAACAATATTAATTGCACAATTATAGGCAAGTTCGACTTGTCGCCTACTTTCCTCACCATCTACCTGCTGCTGCGTTAGCTTTAATTGTCCTTCCTGCTTTTCAAGCATTTTACTCTGACTATCAATCAATGCTTGCTGCTGCCCCAGCGTTCTCACCAAAACAATTAGCGTAGCCACCACCGCAGTCACTCCAACCGTGCCAGAAAGGTACGTTGCAAAATGCGCCCAATCACTTGGGTTTCTAGATAGTGGCCAACCCCAAAACTGAAACGTATACGCGCCGATAGCCACAGCTGCAATAACAGCAAACCCGAAGATCAGCCCCTTATTAACATTTTCCAATTCCCTACCCCTTCTAGTTGTCATTAGTGCTTAAGGTCATTCTAGTCCTGTCCCCCACTCCCCGCACAACGCCCATCACTACCCTCCCGCGCGAAGCCTGCCCACCATAGCAGCACACCTCAACAGCACCCGCTTGAACCTGCGCAGGAGACAAGCATGCCCGATTACCATCACGGCGTCCGCGTCGTCGAAATCAACGAAGGCACCCGCCCCATCCGCACCGTGGCCACCGCCATTATCGGGCTGGTGGCCACTGGCCCAGAGGCAGATGCCCAACGCTTCCCCCTCGATACCCCAGTGCTGGCCACCGACATATACAGCGCCATTGGCGCGGCGGGCACCACCGGCACCCTAGCCCGCTCGCTGCGCGCCATTGTCGAAGAAACCCGCACTCTTTGCGTGGTGGTGCGGGTGGCACAAGGCAGCGATGAAAACGAAACCACCGCCAACATCATCGGCAGCGTTACCCCCGCAGGCCAGAAAACCGGCATCCAAGCCCTATTAGCCGCCGAACAGCGCTTCGGTGTAAAGCCGCGCATCCTTGGCGTGCCAGAGCTGGATAACGAAAACGTCGCCACTGCCCTAATCAGCGTGGCCACCAAGCTGCGCGGCTTCGCCTACGTGGCCGCCCACGGCTGCGACACCAAAGAAGAGGCAGCGATGTACCGGGAAAACTTCGGCGCCCGGGAAGCCATGGTGATCTGGCCCAACTTCCAAAACTTCGACGTAAATGCCCAGCAAAGCCGCCCGCTCTCCGCCGTCGCCAAAGCCCTTGGCCACCGGGCACGGTTGGATAACGAAATCGGCTGGCATAAAACCCTCTCCAACATGCCCGTAAACAGCGTCACCGGCATTACCCACGATGTGTTCTGGGATCTGCAGGACCCCGCCACCGATGCGGGCTACCTCAACGCCGCCGAAGTCACCACGCTGATCAACAAATCAGGCTTCCGCTTCTGGGGCTCCCGCACCTGCTCGGAAGATCCGCTGTTCGCTTTTGAATCCTACACCCGCACCGCCCAAGTACTCGCCGACACCATCGCCGAAGCGCACTTCTGGGCAGTCGATAAGCCCATGCACCCATCACTGGCCCGCGACATTATCGAAGGTATCAACGCCAAGTTCCGCGAGCTCACCCGCAAAGGCTACCTGCTCGGCGGCGAAGCCTGGTTCGACCCAGAGCTGAACAGCAAGGAAGTGCTGAAAAGCGGCAAGCTCTACATCGACTACGACTACACCCCGGTGCCGCCGCTGGAAAACCTCATGCTGCAACAGCGCATTACCGACCGCTATCTGGTCGATTTTGCCGACCGCATCAACGCCTAAGCTGCCGTTCAGCGATTAACAGGAGCACACCCCCATGGCACTCCCTCACATTCTTAAAGACTTCAACCTCTTCGGCGACGGCAACAACTGGCAAGGCCAAATTCCCGAACTCACCCTGCCCGAGCTAGCCCGCCGCATGGTCGAGTACGAAGGCGGCGGTATGGAAGGCCCAATTGAAGTGGACCACGGCAACGAACTGCAAACCTTCGAATGGACAGCGGGCGGCATGATTGTCGATATCTACGACAGCTACGGCAGCCCCATTCACGATGCCGCCATGCTGCGTATGACCGGCTCGTACGAATCCGACGAAGACGGCGGCATCATCCCCGTCGAGATAGTTATGCGCGGCCGCCACAAAACCATCGCCATGGGCGATGCCAGCAAAGGCGACAACAACCAAATCAGCGTCACCACCACCCTTTCGTACTTCAAGTTAATCGTTGATGGCGAAGAAGTCATCGAGCGCGATGTACCCGGCTTCATCTTCAAAGTACGCGGTAAGGATCGCTTGGCAGAGCGCCGCACCGCCCTGGGTGTGTAAAGCACCTTCACCCAACGGCCACCCCGGTGGCCATACCCCCTTTTATTGCATAGGACACGACCATGACCACTAAGGCCGAAAACCAAAGCACTGAAAACCAAAGCACCGAAAACCAAAGCACCGAACTCCAAACCATCGACACCCCAGCCGTTGAGAAAAACACCGCCACCGCCCCTGGCGTACCCACGGAGGTAGTAGAGCTGGAAACCCCGCTACAGCGTGGCAAAACACTGGTGAAAGAAATCACCGTGCGTAAGCCCATGAGCGGCGGTATGCGCGGCGTCTCCCTGGTAGACATCATGAACCTGGACGTAGCCGCGCTAACAAAAGTCATGCCCCGCATCACCACGCCTTCGCTCACCGAAGCCGAACTTAAAACCATGGATATCGTTGACCTGGTGCAACTCGGCACGGCGCTGAACGGTTTTTTAACCCCAAAGAAATTCAAGGAGATCGAAGCCTAGCCCATCAACAAAGAGCCCTCCCCGAGTTCGTCGAAGACGCCATGGCGGATCTCGCCATGGTGTTCCACTGGGAACCCCAGGCCATGGACGGCATGGATCTGGAAGAGCTAATGGAATGGCGCGAACGCGCCCGCAAACGCCACGAAGGCAATAACCCAAACGGTAACCGCAGCAAATAGGAACGGCCGATGTCGCGAAATCTACGCCTGCAAGTCATGCTCAACGCCGTGGATCGCGTCACCGGCCCCCTTAAACGCATGCGCCAAGGTGCTGGTCAAACAGGCCAAGTGATGCGCGAAACCCGCGACCAGCTCAAAGAGCTGCAGCGCACCCAAAGCGACCTCACCAGCTACCGCAAAGCCAACGCCGCAATGCGCACCAACACCCGCGCAATACGCGATGCCCGCGCCCGCAACCACCAGTACACACAAGCGCTTGAGCAACAGCGGCAAACACACGCCAACGTCAAATCAGGCCTAACAGTCGCTCGCCGCGAATACGATCGGCTGGCAAAAGAGCTACTACGAACCAAACAGCCATCCGACCAGCTCACCGCCTCATTAGAGCGCGCCCGAGTTCGTCTACATGGCCAACAAACCGAGTTCGATAGATCCGCAAGAGCAATGCGGGAATACCGCAATCGAACACGCCACGCAGGTGAAGAAGTCGCGCGGCTCACCCGCAATCACGCAACCCAAACAGAGCGCGTGCGAGGCTTAAAAACCCGGCTAGATGAAGCGGGCATCAGCACCGACAACCTCGGTAGAAGCGCCCGCGAGCTGCGAACCCGAGAAGAACGGCTAAACACCGCGCTACAGCAACAAAAACGCCACTTATCAGAAGTTGCCGACCGTCAGCGCCGCTTAACCCAGGCCCGTGACCGTTACCAAAACAGCATGGGTAACGTCGCCCGCATGCAAGGCGTGGGGGCAGGCATGCTCGGTACCGGCCTTGCAAAAGGCTACGCCGCCAGCCGCTTACTAACACCTGGCGTTGCCTGGGGCGAGCAGATGAGCGCCCTGCGCTCCGTCGGTGGGTATGGAGAAGACGATGAGCGCTACCTCGCACTACGCCAACAGTCTCGCGACTTAGGCGCTTCTACCGCATTCAGCGCCAATGAAGTGGGTGCCGGACAAGAGTTTTTGATGCGCGCAGGCATGAGTAGCGACGCTATCAAAGCATCAATGGACGACGTGCTGGCACTCGCGTTAGCAAATAACACCGAGTTATCCCGAGCAGCGGATATCGCTTCCAACATCGGTAGCAGCTTCAAAGTTAACCTGGAAGGGGAAGGCGAATTCGCGCGGGTAGCAGACATCCTCTCGGGTACTGCCCGCCGCACAAACGTCAATCTTGAAATGCTAGGGGAAACATTCAAATACCTTGGCAACCTGGAAGGGCTAGATATCAGCCTTGAACAAGCTGCCGCGATGACAGGATTGATGGGCAACATCGGCATACAAGGCAGTCAAGCAGGTACCGCTGTCCGCGCCCTGGGTAACCGCTTAACCAAGCCCACTGCTACGGCCGCAGGGCTAATGGAACAATACGGAATAGAAGTAGCCAACGCCCAAGGTGGAATGCGTGATATCGAAGAAATCCTGAACGACACCTTCCAAGCAACGAAGGATCTAGGCAATGTTCAGCGGGCAGGAATACTTCAAGAAATTTTCGGTGTCGAAGCGGGTACCGGAATTTCAGAAATTATTAACCAGCAAGGTGCAGGCGGCTTAACTGAGCTGCTCGAAGAACTGAGAAATAACACCGGTGAAAACGCCGAAATGGCACGCGTAAGAGCAGATAATCTTGGTGGCGACCTCAAGAGCCTGCGCAGTGCCTGGGAAGAAGTCGGTATCAGCATCACTGATACTAACGAAGGCCCACTCAGGCAACTGGTGCAAACTATTACTGAAGTTATGCGCGGTGTGGGTGACTGGATCAAGGCGAACCCCGAGCTAGCGGGCACTATCGCAAAGGTGGTGGGCAGCCTGATCGCACTGGCAACCGTCGGCGGTGCCGTCACGATGATGATGGCCAGTATTCTCGGCCCGATTATCTTCACCCGCTTTGCAATGACCACATTGGGTATTAAAGCCGGGGGGTTAGGAAAATCATTTGTGTGGCTCGCAAAAACCGCTATCCCCTGGGTGGCCACTGCACTAAAAGGGCTGCTAGTCGCAATGGGGCCAATCGGCTGGGGCATCATGGCACTAGCTGCCACCGCGTTGGTTATCTACAAATACTGGGAACCCATCAAAGGCTTTTTCCTCGGCCTATGGAAACAGGTGAAAGATGCCTTTGGCGACGGTATTGGTGGCGTCTCTCGCCTGCTGATCAACTGGTCACCCCTTGGTTTGCTCTATAGCGGAATTTCATCAGCACTAGGCCGCCTGGGGATTGAGCTGCCCGGCTCACTCACAGAGCTGGGTAGCAAGATGATCGGCGGCTTATCCAATGGCATGAACAGTGCCCTGGGCTGGGTGCGTCAATCAGCAAGTAGCGTCTGGTCCACTATCCACGAAGCCTTTGGCGACGGCATGGGCGGCATTGCTAAGTTGCTGATTGATTGGTCACCGTTTGGGCTGCTGTACAGTGCGTTTGTATCCACACTCGATATGCTCGGCATCTCAGTGCCCGAAGGTTTCCGCAACCTGGGAGGCTTTGTTATCGATGGCCTGCTGGGCGGGCTGACTAACAAACTCACCGCCCTGCGCGAACGCATTACCAGCATTGCCTCCAGCATGGCCAACTGGTTCAAAGGCGTGCTAGGCATCCACTCCCCCAGCCGCGTCTTTGAAGGCTTCGGCATCAATATCGTCGAAGGCATTATCAACGGCATCGGCAGCATGATCGGCGCGCTACGTGACCACGTGATGGGAATGGCAGGAAACATCGCAGGCTGGGTGCAAGACGCCATGGGCAACGCTTGGGATGCCATCGGCAATGGTGCCAGCCAAGCCATGGAGTGGGGCAAACAAACCACCGCCGGTATGGGCCAAGGTATTCGCGACGGAGCCAGCCGCGCCACCGAAAGCGCCGCCAACCTCGCCAACGATGTCACCAGCACCGTGCGCGGCTGGCTGGATATCAACTCCCCCAGCCGCGTGTTTGCCACCATTGGCAACTTCGTCTCTCAAGGCCTGGCCAACGGCATCAAAGACGACGCCGACAGCCCCATCAGGCAAGTGCGCAGCCTCGCCAACAACCTACGCAACGCAGCGGGCGGGCTAATGCTCGGCGCCGGGCTGGCCACCACTGCCAGCGCCGCCAACATCGACACCAGCGGCATACAAATCGATGCCCGTCCACCGCTGCAAAATAACGCAAGCGGGCAACCGGTTAACGTCACTATCAACGTGGGCGGCATCACGGTTAACCCCGCCCCCGGCATGGATGAGCAAGCCCTGGCACGCCTGGTAGGCCAGGAGGTAGAGCGCGCAATGCGCGACGCCGAAAGACGCGCCGCCGCCGCTGCTCGACGCAACCTCTACGATAACGACTAACAGGAGTCACTCACATGATGATGACCTATGGCCTGTTTGTGTTCGGCCTCAGCACCGCAGCTTACCAAGAGCTGCAGCGCCAAACCGACTGGCGGCACGTCAGCCAAAGCCGCGTGAACGCCCGCCCAGTGCATCAATACCTTGGCCCAGGCGATGACACCATCAACTTAACGGGCACTCTGCTGCCCATGTTTACAGGTGGCCAGCAAAATTTAGATATGCTCCGCGCCCTAGCAGATGGTGGCCGCGCATGGCCACTCATCGAAGGCACCGGCACCTATTACGGCATGTTCAGCATCACCAGCCTGCAAGAGCGAAAAAGCGAGTTCTTTAGAGACGGTGCTGCCAAACAAATAGAGTTTGACTTGAAGCTAACGCGAATCGACGACAACCGAACCGAACTGATCGGCGTACTACAAAGCAGCATGCTACGCGCAATAACAGGTGCCATAGCATGAGCATGCAGCCGGATTATCGAATTAGCCTGCAAGGCCAAGTGATTAGCCCCGAGTTTCGCGCGCGCCTGGCACTCCTCACACTCCACGATCGGCGCGGCATGCAAGCCGACCAACTCGACATCATGCTAACCGACGATGACGGCATGCTCGATATACCACCAACAGGCGCAGAGCTAACCCTAGCCATCGGCTGGAAGGGACAATCCCTCACCGAGCGCGGCACCTACATTGTCGATGAAGTGGAACACATCGGCGCACCGGATACGCTAAACATCCGCGCATCCAGTGCAGATATGCGCCAAGGCCTGCCCGGCAAACGCACCCAAAGTTGGGATGAAGTCACCGTGCGCGACATCATCACAACAATAGCGGAGCGCCACGACCTAATCCCCAGCGTAGGCACAACGCTGGCAGGTATCCGCGTAGTCCATATTGATCAAACCGATGAATCAGATTTACATTTTTTGACACGCTTGGCGGAACGCTTCGACGCCGTGGCCACCGTCAAAACAGGCCACCTGATTTTTGTCCCCGCAGGCCAAGCCACCACCGCCAGCGGGCTAGAAATTCCCCCCATCCAGCTCCGCCGCCAAACCGGCGACCAGCACCGCTACTTGGTTGCAGAGCGCGACGCTTACACAGGCGTCACCGCGCTATGGAATAACAAAGCCCACGCCACCCGCGAAGCCGTTACTGTCGGCGACCCGCAAAACGCCCAGCAGCTACGCCACACCTACGCCAGCGAACAAGAAGCGCTGGAAGCCGCCCAAGCAGAATGGCAACGCCTGCAACGCGGCGTCGCCTATTTCAGCATCACTCAAGCGGTAGGCGACCCCGACGTGTTCCCCGAAACGCCGGTCTGGTGCATCGGCTGGAAACCACAAATAGACGCCACCCCCTGGATCATCACCGAAGTAACCCACAACCTCACCGACACCAGCTACACAACCGCCCTGCAGCTAGAGACCCGCCCAATGGATTAAATGGGGTTATCAGGGTTATTAAATTTGACGCAAAAAGAACACGGGGTTATAGTAACCCTATATTCGACAACACAGGGGCAGGAGGTGGAAAGCAGAGCACTGATAAAGGAACTGAAGAAGGATGGGTGGGAACTAGTCAGAGTCAACGGCAGCCACCACCACTTCAGACACCCTACCAAACCCGGCACAGTCACCGTGCCACATCCCAAAAAGGATTTGAAAACGGGCTTGGTAAGAGGAATCAGAAAAAGCGCCGGCCTCTTATGAGGCTGGCCACTGCTGCCCCCCACAGAGGAGATCAACGCATGTTGTTTCCCATTGCAATAGAACGCGGCGACGAACAACACGCCTATGGCGTCGTAGTCCCCGACCTTCACGGCTGCTTTTCAGCGGGTGACACCTTTGAAGAGGCGTTAGCCAATGTGAAAGAAGCGATCGAAGGATGGCTGGAAGTAGCCGTAGACTACGGCGACCCCATTCCCGAAGCAACGTCCATCGAACACCACATGGATAATCCAGATTACGAGGGATGGATCTGGGCGGTGGTCGATATCGACCTGACCCCCTACCTGGGCAAAAGTCACAAAATCAACGTTACCCTGCCCGATCTACTGGTTAAGCAGATTGATGATTTTGTGGCCAGCCACCCAGGCGACAAAACCCGCTCAGGCTTTCTATCGCGGGTCGCCATGGCAGAGCTAGCCCGGGCACGCAAAATCGCATAGTTACGCCTAACACAAGCCCCAGCCATGGAGTGGCCAGGGCTTGATTGTTTACCGACATCAAGCGAAACAACCACCAGAATGACACCTTTTGTGTCCGATATCCCTTGCGCTGTACACTTAAAGTGTCAGACTATAACCATGTACAACAGAGTAAAACACTTCAAATACATCAGTTAATCGCAGTAATTGATGGGCTTTTTCAGCACCTAGCAACACGCTAGGGGGTAGGATATGACCGCATTCACTAATATCGGGCTTTACAGCCCAAAGCAAGCAGAGCGCCTGATTGGCGTAGAAGCGGAGAAGATTCGCCGCTGGCTCATGCCTGCGCGGTCGTCCAAGGGGCCTCTCTGGGAACCCCAACCCCAAGCGTTAGGCGCAGAAGACACCCTCAGCTTTAAAGATCTGCTCGAACTCCGTGCCGTGGCTAAATTCCGTAGCCTCAACCTGAGCTTATCGGTCATTCGTGAAGCACTACATGAGCTAAGCGAGCTGCTACAGCGGGATTACCCCCTCATCAACCTACAGCTTTGCACAGATGGCCAAAAGGTATTCCTGAAAGCACTGGAAGAAAGTGGCGAAACAGCAGTGATTGACCTGGTTAAGCGCCAAAATGCTTTCAAAGATGTCATAGTGCCTTCACTCAGGGCAGGCATTGAGTTCAATGCAAAGGGAGATCCTGTGCGCTGGCATCCAGACCCCGAAGACTCAAACATCGTGATCGACCCACGCTTTGCCTTCGGTAAGCCCATCGTACTACCCAGCCGCATGCCGACAGCTACGCTAGCCCAAGCGGCAAAAGTAGAAGGCAGCGCAGCAGATGCAGCCCGTGCGTATGATGTGACACAAGAGGAAGTGGAGCGCGCCGTAAAATTCGAAGAAAGGATTTTATCGGGTGCACTTCTTCATTGACGAAAATATCAGTCCCCACATTGCCAACGCACTTAACCATCTAGCAAAACTCTGCAGCGAGAATCACACCGTCATGCATGCCCGTGAAGCCAACGGCGGCATGGGCATGCCGGATGAAGTATGGCTAGAACAGCTCAAACAGTCTGATAAAACCTGGGTTATCCTTTCCAAGGATCGCTTTCAAAAAGGTGATCCTGAAAGGTTGGCCTTCGAGAATTGCGGGATCACCACGATTAACCTAGGTAGCGACTGGAAAAAGAAGAATGTATGGGAAACCGCGTTGCGCTTGATTGAATGGTGGCCCGTCATATCAAAAGAGGTCTTAGACACCCCAGGCCCCATGCATTACGACCTAACCTGGGTGAGATCCCCCAAGCTAAAAGGGCGTAAGAAAGCCATTCAGTAACGCATAAACAAAACCCTCGACCACTCCAAATGGTCGGGGATTTTTATTGCCGCAATCTTCTGGCGAAGCGTTCCTGCAACGCGTGCTATTAGGCGACACCACTACTATGGCAACTATTAGCTAGGTTTAATGTAAGCCATCACCGATAGAATTTGTAAGAGATCACTTACACCGCCCAGTACCTCGTCTGCCGAACCACCACTCCCTTGAACTGCTGAACGTTAACAAAATACCCCTGACCACCGCAGGGGGAAGTAAGCAGCAGCGGCTGCCATTACGGTAGGTTATAAACAAACGGCACTTGCTTTCCTACTCAGCAACGAGCAAGCTTCACCCATCAAGGAAGTTGCACCAACCATCTATCGAACGAGACTGCTCTTCATAAATCTTTCTCAAAAAGAGAGTTAATGTAGAGCGCAGTAGTATTCTTAGCTGTAAAAAATAGATCCAAAATTGACTGGCTAGCACTTCCTAAATAAGCCCTTATTTCCTGCGCTTCAAAAAACAAACTAATTGCGGCCACTATGAAGGCAAGGGTAGTGACTATGGCAACAAAAGCAGTCAGCAAAAAAATGTATTTCTCGGTTCGATCCTGCTTGGCTCGTACTCGCTTGCTCTCCTCAAATTGCTCGGCATTCAACTTCAAATGCTTAGCACTTAACTCCACCTGCTCCCGCTGAAGTTCATCTCGAGCTTTTTGTCGCTTAGCTTGGCGCTCATTTTCCTTTCTAATTTGCTCAGAATATCCATCTATGTGGTTGGATACACGAGCCTCATGATCCTCAAATTTTGGAACCTTCGGAACTTGTTTCAAAAGAGATGCATATGGATTTTGATGGTTGTCTTGAATAAAAGATGAATGATTAGTAGAACCCAACGTGCCCGCTGCTTTCGCTATCGAATCCAAATTTCCCGCCATACCTGCTGCTCTAGCTATCGAATCCTGGTCTCCCGCCATGCCCGCTGCTCTAGCTATCGAATCTAAGTTACTTGCCATACCTGCTGCTTTAGCTATCGAACCCAAGTCCCCCGTCATACCCGCTGCTTTAGCGGATGAATTTAGTTTCCCCACCACACCAGCTTCTATCATTGATGAATCCAGGGCACCCTGTATTCCAGCTTTCATAGCCTCATAATCAGTACCACCCAATATGTCAACGTTTATAGCTGAATACTCCAAGTTTTCCATCACCTTAGTACTAGCTTGTGATAGGGCTAGATTTCTAAGACTTTCAGCATTGATATGCTTCTGAGCCAATCTACTCAGGTTTTCAACATCACTATGTGTTCGAGCCACTCCATTTAAAACACTGGAACTTAAGGCCAATGATTGAAAAGGATTTTGTGAATTAAGCTGCCGAAGCGCGTTTGCTGCAATACCCGAAACCCCATTTAAACCCACACCGAATTCCGCTTCGAATTTTTTAAAAGCGTGTACACTGCTTGCCCTATACAGAATTTTATCCAGGTAATGCATCTCCTCATATACGCGGGTAAAAACGCCGACAGGGAAATCCATATCCAGAAAAGAAGTGGTTAAGGGTGTGAGTTTGCAATTGTCATTGTCATCAACCAGAAACGCGACCCTATTAACCGGGGGAAGCGAAGGCGTACTCTCTAGCGCCCCGTTCTTGAGCAATAATCCTCTCAATTTGGTCATGCTTTCCCCCTGGCAAATATGAAGCTACGTCATCGGTTTGAAGGTTTCAGGAGGTGCCTTTAGCCCTCACCATCTCCTTTATCTCTAGTCTGAATACCTCTCGTGCCATAGCTAAACTTTCCTTGACCAAAAAGGGGATCAGTACTATATAGAGTATTATACTCTATAATAGAGCACAATATATAGTCACTGAGGATAGTGAGCATGGCAAAAACCACCGTCAACAAGAGTGCTAAAACTGGCCGTTTTGTCTCAGCGAAAGAAGTGAAGGCAAAACCAAGTACCACGTTCGTTCAAACGGTTAGCAAGCCGAGCGGAGGGAAAGGCAAGAAAAGCTAACAAAAATAAGCCCTTAGTCATGCCACTGACTAAAGGCTTATTGCTTAATTTAGGTCTACACCGCCCAACACCTGGCTTGCCTCACCACCACCCCTCGATACTGCTTAGCAGTGATAAAACACCCCTGCCCTCCGCTGGTTGGCAACAACCGGCAACGGCTACCCACGCGGTGGGCTTTGAATAACCGGTACTCGCCTTCCACCTCAGCCACCACCAAATCAGCATGGCCAAACGAGCGCGCTTCATCCACCACCAGCACGTCGCCCTCCATCCATGGCCCGCCTGGGCGCGCATCCTCACCAATCTCCACCAGAAAGCAGCTGGGTGGAAATTTTCGCCTGTCCATCTCCGCCATTGCCGGGTGCTCCACGCCCACCACTGCTGGCCCTAAGTAATTTACTCGCATTCTGTTGCCCTGTGCTTGCCCCACATTAAGCGACGTATATTAGCGTTTGCCTGTCGCTTCTCACGGGCATGATACTGTATAAAAAATCAGTCGCTAACAAGAGTTATGGAAATTCGTGGTTAGGACTACCGGAACAGAACGTCCCCCGGTACCCACTCTGCGCGAACCGAAGCCCGCGCTATGCGACGAATTGGGATGAGTTGATGGTGGCTTATACGGATGAAGGGGCAGCTAGGAGAGATAGTCGAACTAAAACAGGAATCAATTACCCGCGAAACGGATAATGGCAAATACCAACGCTGAAACGGCGACAATGGTACCAACGTTCCACTTAATGATGTTGGTCTCGACTTTTGCCAAGCTCTCTTTGGTGGCCATGGTCTCTTTGATGATGGCCACTTCTTGCTCTAATTGGCGTAAGCGCTGTTCCATATCCGGTGGCTCCCCGCCGCCATCATGCGGCCTTAAGTCATAAACGTTTCTCTTATTGGCCATTGTCGCCCTCTCTCTCCATAAAATCCAACACCTCTATATCGCGAATGTAGTGAATGAACCCACAGTTTGAACAAACGCGTAAAAACTCCCCATAGCCACGGTGAGAGCCATCATCCATGGAATGAATCACACGGATCGCAGGGGCTTCATCTTCCAGCACACCGTCCGGATCTAGCACGGACAGAGAGAAACGCCCCACCGTGCAAAGAGGGCACTGGTCGCTTACCTGTTTGGCTTTCAGGAAGCGGCTGATATCGCTTCCTTTAACATTTTGTAGGATACGAATCATAAATTAATCATGCCCTTAGCTAATTCAACGCCTCAACTTTATAGCAAGCCACCAAAAGCTACGAAGGCTATTCATCAGTTTTATGATGATTTTCCACCTCACCTTTAGGGTCGTCTTTCTTTTTTAAAGAGAATTTATCCAAAAGTCGTTCTGTGAAAATTTCTAAGGGCAAGTGTTTTTCCTTTCGAACGCCATCAAAAATTTGGCTAGAGTCCTGGCTGATAGATACCAAATTTATAGCCATTAATTTTTCAAGCTCACTAGTATTATCACTCATCCTAGCTATTTCACCTTTATATCCTTCATAAGACTCGGCTAAGGTTTGCTTTTGGGCATAGAATTCCTCGATCCGGCTTGCGTGTGAAGATTTCTTTGAGGCAAAAAGCCCTAGCCAAACGAAAAACATCAAAAATGGCATTCTAATAATAAGCGCTTCAAAATTATAAGTAGCCCCCTCTCCACTAGGCAATATTTGATCCAACATATTATAAGTCATCAATATACCAATGCTTATTGAGATCACGAATACAACATCGTATAGCCACCTTTGATGAATAGCCTCTTTTTTTCTATCCTTGAACGTTTTAGCAAGAGATACAGTTATAGAACTACTGAGAGCTTTGTCAGCTCGATTTTTAACTTCATCAGACTTTTCAATGACCGAATTTGCTCTCTCATTCAGTGAGCTCGACTTTTTCAACTGTTCATCTTGTTTTTTTCCAATTCTTTCGAGCTCAGCCGTTAACTTATTTACTTCTTCCAAACCACTACTTAATTGCTCTGTAAGTCCATCTGTTTTTTCTAAAGCTAACATCAGCTCCTTCTCTTGCTCTAAAAACTCTTGGGTTGAAGTTCCATACTCTTCAGCTTTACTTTCTAAATCATCAACCTCAGCCTCAACATCATCAACCTTATCTTTAAGCGTTTGATACTTCTCCTCTAGCTGACTATATGACTCAAAGAGGTTATCAACAAAACCTTTCTCCCCAGCTAAAAACTCACTTCCTCTAATAATTACCGAGTATTTTTGTCGAATACTATTACCAACTTTCTCCTCCCATGTGCCAGCTCCGAATATAACATCAATATCTAAAAAACTAGCCTTAAAATCCACAAAAACAGTCTTTCCAGACTCTACAAACGACCCTTTAAGGTGTATAGTTCCTTCACCGACATCATTATCTTGCTGTTCAACCTCTCCACTTTTCTCAAGGCCTGAAGTTGCGAAACCATTAATCTGAAAAGAACGTTCACCGTTTGATTTTAAGAAAAATGAACATGGACTTTTAACTGCATATTGCTGAGTAACGAGAGTGGGCTTAAGCTCACAAAAGAAACTATCCAATTTATCGACTAACATTCGTATCTCTCATTGTTTTTTTTAAATTTCACTTTTTATCACGCTGCTCAACACCTTGCCGCTTCCCTTCCGGCAAACTCTCATAAAGCGCATCAATTTCTTTAAAACGTGTAATTCTGTCCTGAACTATATAATTCAAAAGTTCAAACATAGCGCCAACACTTTTATCGATATCTTCGTCTTGAATTTCACCCGGATGCACCGATTCATTGCCAATAATGCGTATTGCATCAAGCGCCCTTTGCACACCTTGCGGTAAGCCATCTTTGACAAGCTGACCAATAGCAGTATTTATATTTGAGCTTTTACCAAGGTGAATACATAAACGCTGAAGTGCAAGCCGCACTAAAGCCGCTGCGGCTTTAGAAGAATGAGGAAGCACATCACGGGCTTCCAAGTAGTCGGATTTCACTTCTTTTGGCATGTCAGGGTGAGGAGGCGGAGCATTTGATACAAGAGGGAATAACATTTTCCCCTCATTCTCACCATATGCATCACCAAACCAATAGGAATTCTCATCGCACTTTAGACACTTTGCTCGATGTAAATTAACTATGTGGCTTTGATGCTTATTCCAGGGAACCCAGTTCATTTGTGAGTAAACATTACAAAATGGGCAATTGAATGCTCCGGCTTGAAACTCAGGCGGATAATAACTCACTAAACAATCCTCCCAATCCGAATCTCGCACCGCCCCAGAATCTCCACATCATGCATATCCTGCGGCTTGATCATTTCCGGCTGGTAATGGTCGTTATCGCTGATCAAGTACAACGCCCCGCCCGCTAGGCGCTGCACCCGTTTAATTCTTCGCTCTCCGCTAACCAACAGCAAAAAAACACCTTCCTGCTTAGGGTCACGATTGCTGCGATCCACCAGCACCCAATCCCCATCGGCCAGTGTGCCGTCCATCGAATCGCCACGCACTTTAATGCCCACCACCTGGGCAGGGTCTAGCCCCTGCTCGGCAAGCTCAGCGGTGGAGAAGTACAAAGTGGTTTTAACCGGCTCGCCTTCAAAACTACGCCCTGCCCCGGCGGCCGCTTCAATGTCGTACATCTTCACTGGTGAAAAACCAGGCGATGGTTCACTTAACGGAACCCCAAAAGATTGGACGGTTGCTGTTTCTGAACGCTGGCCTTTGAGCACATAAAAGATATCAATTCCCTCGTCAGCAACTGCCGACAAGTAGGAAGAATCGGGGTTACTGGCGCCTTTTTCGTATTTAATCTGAGTCGTTTTACCGACACCACCAATCTGCGCCAAAGCAGTTTGGCTAAGCCCAATCCGTTCACGTTCTTCTTTCAGGCGCTCGCCAATGATCATTTTTGTGAACCATCCTTATTGACAGGTTCATTTTTATGAACCATTCTATTCATGTCTTTTACTTCACAACACACCGCAAGGGAGCCACTGCCATGGCCACACCTGCTGCTAAACCAACTTCGCGCCCGCTTCGCTTGTTGTGGCTTAAAAAAGCCCTAACCGTAGCGCAGCTGCAAATGATCCCGAGCCACTTCGATCTCATGCACCAACTGCCGTTCTTCTTCGGCAAGCTGGATCTTGGCACACTCGTCGACCACCTCAATTTCATTCGTAACATCAAAGTGTCGCTGCATCAGCGCTATCAACTGCTCAATCGTGGAGTCCTGCTTCAAGGGCTCGCGAATGTTATCCACCCGCTGCCCCTCGTCGCGAGCATTCGGGTCTTCAATGAACGATATCTTGCGCAGCTCATGATTGCGGGGCGTCAGGTCAATCAGCCGACCATCCGGCAAGCGCAACACGGCGTGAAATTCGGCTTCAATCAACACCCGCGGCCATTCCCAGATCGACCAGCCCACCACCATTTCACCGCCCAGAGCTTTCTGCGCCGTACGTATGTTGAAAAAGCAGTTCAGCGGCTGAGCGTAGCGAATTTCCTGAAACGGGACGTAAACCGGTTTAGCACCAGGAACTACCCGCTGGCAGAAGGCCACCACATGCGGCTTACGAATATTGGCTGCTTTCATCCCTAGCTCTCTCTACCCAACCCTTTAAAAGTCTTTTACTTCATTAAGGAAGCCTAACCCATGGCCACCGCTAACACCATTGCCCCAAAGCCGATTTATGCGCCCAAAGGGTGTAACTCGCCAATCATGACCTACCTCACCGAAGCCGAGCGCGGAAGCCTGGAACGCATTACCCGGCTGGAAATGCGTTCGATGTCGGCCACCGCTCGCATGCTCATGCTGCGCGGTATCGCCCAGTACGACCAAGAAACCCTTTCCGCCGATTAACCCGTTGTTCGTGCTTCTGCATAAGGAACGCCGTCATGCACCAAGACACCCGTCGCATCCGTCAACGCTATGCCGCCATCAATTTGGATGACTACGAAGCCAAGTTGATTGACGCCCTGGTCGACTACACAGGCATGTCGAAAGCCACCTTGCTGCGCCAATTGGTGTTGAAAGAAGCGCTCGAAACACTCGGCGTTAGCGACATCGTGAATACCAGTATGGGCCAACGTGCGTCGTAAAAGCAGGCACAAAAAAGGCCCTAAAGGAGCACCCAAAATGCCCCATGAGTTTCGCTTAGCACTGGACGAAGAGCTGGACACCCAGCTGGAGGCAGTGCGGCAACAGCAAGGGCTTGAAACGCTCGACCAAGCCGCTGAGTGGCTCGCCCGCCGACGACTACGAAAGGGCACGGCCAGCCTCACCGGCCGAGGCCGCGCCCTCTACGAAATAAGGGGGCCTAGTGACTGAAAAAACCGATGTGAAACAGGGCTCCGTCGAAGGGGAATACCTCGAAGGAGAAGAAACAGAAAGCGTAGAACACCAGGACAGTCGACTTCGGTTCGACTGCCCTCACTGCGGATCACATATGTGGGTGCGAACTTCGAAGACGCATCTACCTATTTTCCGGGTGCTCTATTTGCACTGCAGCAACGTGTTTGGTTGTGGCTTCCGTACCACAGCAGACCTTTCGTTAAAGCATGTGCTGGCCCCCAGTTTCAGGCCAAACCCAAAAGTAGATCTTCCGTACTCCCCGTGGTTCAAGCGGCACGCCCGTTTGGAGCAACAAGGCCAGATGCGTCTGGGTATCGAAGACCAAACCAAGAAGGAACCACAACATGAACGTCGCACCCATTAACGCCACAAAAGCCCCCTTCGATATCGCCACCGAAGTGCTCTGGCAACACCGCTGGGATAGCCGCGCCGAGGCGCTGCGTATCACCATCGGCACCCTGGTGCACGACTACGGCATAGCGGAAGCCACTGCCGAAGTGGCTGCCATTCAAGCCTTCGCGGATCTGGATAGCGTCAACCTGAATGCCAGCATCGACCTGAACGCCAGCACGCCCCACGTGGTGGTGTTACGCACCCGCAACGGCTGCCCGGTGGTGTTCACCGCCCGCGACCTCGACCGCATGATCCAGCAGGCCCGCGATGCAGGCTTGGCGCGCGTGGTCGATGCCGATACCCGCCGCCCCATCGTCCTCGAGCACTAAGCTGCAATACTGAGAGAGTCCGCCATGGCCAACGTAACCCCACTTCCCACACGCCAAGCACCGCCCCGCGTTCAAACTGACCGGGCGGGCTTTGGCGAACTCCGCGCTGAGCTGCACAACCGCGCGGCGGATCAAGACCTTGTCAGCGTATGGGCAAACCTGCCCTACCCAGAACGACGCCTGGTACTAAGAAGCGCTGGGCTGGCCAGTGATGCCACCCAGCAGATTAGCCACTTTACCAAGCCGGAGCGCGACGCAATCCGCGCAGCCATTCACCGTATGAGCGACTACGCCAGCGCCCTAAAAGACCAACTGCGCAACCGCGCCCAACACCCCAGCCGTGAACTGGCCAGCCATGCCCGCCAAGCCCTGGCGGAAGGCAACACCAAAGCCGCGCTGCACTGGCTAAGCCTGATCGAAAAGGGGGTGGCATGACCACCGCGCTGGAACTCGCCTTTGAGCACAGCTCAGGCACCAAGGATTGCTACCTGTATCTGCAGAAGTACTTCCAGCGCCTCCCCTCGTTGGCTGAAAAGCTGGCGGGTGGTTATGTGCACGTTTCCAAACAGCATGGTCACGCTGCGGCCAACCGCTGGTTAGACCGCCATACCCAAGATCTTATCGACCCAGCCAGCATCTACCGCCGCTTTGAAGCCATCGCCCATGATCTGGAGCGCGGCTTTAACGCTCTGGTGAAGCGATCTTCCACCACCATCGAAGGGCTGAAAGCTGCCTGCGAGTGGCTGGCCAGCGTTCAGGATCGCTTAGTGGTGCACGGCTTGAATGCCACCCACGACGATGAAGCGATGACAAACCACGCCCAAGCCCAAGCTACGGCGCTGGAACGCGAGTACAGCAAGCTGGTAGGCGGCATTGCCGAGCATAACCGCCGCCTGCGCTTGGGCTTGCTGCCGCCCCCGCTCAACCTGAAAACGCCGAAGGCGCGCACCCTCTCCGGCCAAGCGCGTGAAGTAGCGCTACAGATCGCCACCTCACGCAACCCGTTAAGCCCGCCCCTGGGCATCATTCCATTGATGGCTGTTTTCCGGTGGCACCGCGCCCCGGTGATGAACCTCGCCGCCGTCAATGAAATGGCGCTCGAAAAGGCCCGCCACCGCGCGCGCCTTCACGATATCAACCCGCCTAGCCTCAAGCTGAAAAGTAGCGTTCAGCTCGCCAAGCTCACCGACCCTTATTGGTGGCGTCGGCAGCTGCGCCGTTTGTGCAGCCGCCGGTTAGAACAGGTCCAGCGTGAAGCGCATCGTGTGCACAAACGCGCAGGCATTTACTGCAGCAACGTCACTCTCGACCGCCGCCGTTCTCAAAAGAACCGTACCCGCGCCCTGCTGGAAGCGCTGGAAGCCATCAACCAGGAAGGTCAGGTGTACACCTTAGCCGAACTGGCCGAGCTGGGTTTATCGAACCCCGACCACCGCCGCGCTGAATTGATGCTGCGCATTAGTGATACCGAGGCGGAGTCCCGCCGCATGGGCCACGTGGGCATGTTCTACACCATCACCGCGCCCAGCCGTTTCCACCCAGTGATCTCCGAAAACAGCGTGCGCAATCCAAAGTACAACGGCACCACTCCGCGTGAAGCCCAAGCTCACCTGCAGCAGGTGTGGGCACGCTCCCGCGCCGCCCTAGCCCGGGAGAACCTGGGTATTTACGGCATTCGCGTGGTCGAACCCCACCACGACGGCACGCCCCACTGGCACCTGTTGCTGTGGATGAAGCCGGAGCATACCAAGCGCATAAACGAGATTCTGCGCAGCCATGCCGAAGCGGATACCCCCGAAGAGCTGTTCGACCGTCGCGGTAAAAAGACCACCGCCCGCTTCAAGGTAGAAAAGATCGACTACAAGCGCGGTACCGCGGCGGGCTACGTGGCCAAGTACATCTCGAAAAACATCAACGGCGAGCAGTTCGTGCGTGATGGCGTGCAAAACGATGACAAAGACCGCTATGGCCATGAGCTAAACAGCGTCGCACCACGTATTGAGTCATGGGCGGCCGTGTGGGGCATTCGCCAGTTCCAGTTCGTTGGCCTGCCCAGCGTCACCGTGTGGCGTGAGGTGCGCCGCCTAAACGAAAAGCACATCAATGAGCTGGAAAGCTGGGAGCAGGCCACCCGCCCAAACCAACGCATTGCCGGCCGATTGGAGCAAATCCGTAAAGCTGCCAACGCAGGTCAGTGGGATCAATTCTTACGCTTGATGGGCGGCCCAAACCTGCCCCGCAAACAGCGCCCGATCAAACCCTGGACGATGCCCCGCGTGGATCTCGACCGCCTTGAATTTAGCCACGCCACCGGCGAGGTGCGCGAAGGCATAGAGGCCAAAGGCCGCCACGGCGAAAGCAAGCTGGGTACCTTCGGCATCGTCGTATCCGATGGCCGAGGTAACGAACACGAATACCTGACCCGCTTTTACAAGTGGGAAGTGCGCAGCCGTAACAGCGGCCCCCAGGGGGTTCAGGGAGGCGGCGAAGCCGCGTCCCCTTGGACTCGTGTCACTAACTGTACGCAGGGGCCAGATATTCAGCCCCGCGAGCCATCACCGGAAGAGAAAAAAGCCCAGCTTGCCCGATTAGAAGAGTGGCAACGCTCAGAAATTTACCGTGTGGATAGGGAAGCGGAGTACCAGGACGCCCTAGCCGCCAGAGAAGCCGCGCGAAAACTCTTCGCGCCGTCCAAACCTACCCAGCAGGAAGAGTATTTCCCGCCCGAACTCTGTTAACCAAAGGAAGAACGATGGCAGATAACGCCGACCGAGCAGCGGTCACCATTCAACAAAGCCTGGAAGCCACACTGGCACGCCGCGCCATGCTCGCCACCCAGGCCACCAACAACGAGTGCGACGACTGCGGCGACGAGATCCCAGCCGCCCGCCGCCAAGCCGCACCCTGGGCCACCACCTGCATCGAATGCCAGGGCATTCGTGAGCTAAGGGGGCGACATGTTCGCTGAAAGCTCAATTAATTGTTTGCAGCATCAAGCGGGCACCAAGGCTCATAACCTCAGTGACGGCTTTACGAACGGCGTCACTACTACCCTTTTTGGCAGCGTCAGCCAACTGGTCGCCCAAGCTCGGCTCATTGCTAAGGTTTGTTGGCTTAATCTTCAACAGTTCAAGCCCTTTGGTAGTAAGCACACCGTTCTTAACGATTCGATCATAGCCATCTTGCTCATCCGCTTGGATATACCCCGCTCGGCGCAACCATTCCACCGTAGCGATAAAGAAGACTGCATCAGGGGAAGCTCTATCGCACTGAACAATTTCATCATACTGAGTTGGCTGCTCGACAAAGTCTTTGGCCAACAGGTTAACGGGTATCGGGAAGCTGCTGTAAAAACGCGCCAATACCTGCCCAATCAGTTCATCAAATTTTTCAATATTGTTCGCTTGCGTCATGAGGGCACCCACCATGAATGATGAAAAAGAGAAAATCCTATCGTCAGTTGAGTACCTAGTCACCCAACAGACTCGCCATTTAATGCCTTACGACCAAGCCGAGCGTGTTTGGAATAACTTACTCACCAACGCCCCCAAAGAGACGGTAGCAGAGGGGCTGGCCATATCGCTAATGGGACTAAAAGCGCAAGAGCATACCTGCCCACTTGCGCAGCAGCTCCAGGCGCTTTGCTCAAAGAGGCAGCCGTGACGCAAAAGCAACCTACTCGCGGCAGTGCCGTGGCACGCCAAGCCGCCATGCTCTGCCAGGATCGCGCTTTCCAGCTCTACCTGGACCGACGCCGCCGTGCCAAGTTTGGCATTGAGCCCAACGCCTTGCCCGACGGCACCCACAACGAACAGGACGCCCGGGACTGGCTATGTGCCGCCTGCCAAATCAACAGCCGTGCCGAGCTGGATAGCAACTACCAGGCGCGTCAAACATTCCGCATGATTCGCAACCGCTTCAACCGCTGGCGGGCAAGGAATAAGTCATGAGCCTACAAAACGTACTAGACTGCGAGGAAATCAAGAAGATAACAGGCTACCAACGCTCGGCTGATGCGGCCCGCTGCCTGAGAGAGCAAGGCGTAGTCGTGTTTAATGGCCGCCGTGGTCCCTGGACGACTATCGACTTGATCAACAAGGCGGGTGGCATTGAGGCCGCCCAGGTAACAGAGCTTAGCCCTAGCGACATACTATGAAGACACGCCCCCGTAAGCACAGCCCCGATATACCCGCGCACATTAACCAATCAAAACTCCCCAACGGGGTTTACTACGACAAGCGCGGCCGGGGCCGCTGGTACGTTCAATTTCGCGACGAAGCGGGCAAGCTCAAAACCGAACGTATCGCCGATGCCGATGCAACGCTGTCAGAGCTTCATCGCATTATGGAGCAACGCAGCGGCATTGATCGCCGCACACTTCGATACCTGGCTAAACAGTTTCATGAATCGGCACAGCTCAAAGAGTTGGCCATAAAAACTCAGCAGGATTACGAATACTGCCGCGCGGCACTGCTGGAAATGCCTACCAAGCTTGGCAAGCCGCTGGGGGATCTGCCCACCAAGCAATTCTCACCTGCGCTGGTTCAGAGGCTGGTAGACAAGATCGCCGCCGAAGGCACGCCATCAAAAGCCAACCACTTGTTGCGCTACTTGCGTCGCCTGTTCCGCTGGGGCATCAACCGCGGTTACTGCGACAGCAACCCAGCCCAAGGTGTTGAGTCAGCAAAAGAGCGAAAGCAGCGCCGCTTACCCGAGTTGGCCACAATCGCCCGACTAACCGAATTTGCCCAACAGCGTGGGCAGCGAATACGCGGCGAAAAAGGCGCTTGCGCGCCGTATCTGTGGATAGTTATGGAGCTGGCCTATATATGCCGTTTGCGAGGCATTGAAGTCGTCACACTTACCGATGCCAACAACACCGCCCAAGGCGTGATGACCAACCGCCGCAAAGGCTCCAGAGATAACGTCGTGCGCTGGTACCCAAGATTAACCGCCGCCTGGACAGCGGCAACCGAGCGCCGCGCCGGGATCTGGAAGGCCAAAGGCAGGCCGGTGCCCATGCATCCAGAAAACCGCCCACTAATCGTCGCCGCCGATGGTGGCGAGCTGCGAAAATCCAGCCTAGATACGGCATGGCAGCGCCTGATAAAACTGGCAATTGAAGAAGGGATAATTACAGAAGAAGAGCGCTTCGGACTTCACGACCTGAAACGTCGCGGTATCACAGATACCAAAGGCACACGCCACGAAAAGCAGGAAGCCAGCGGCCACCGCTCAGCATCCATGATGGATACCTACGATTTAAGCGTACCGTTGGTTAATCACCCCGGCGAAGAGTGAATAAAGAAAAGATCTATGTAGAGTTCTATGGAAACGAAAAAGGCCACCCATTAAGGTGGCCTTTTAATGTCTCTAACGCTTTGCTTTATAACCACTTTTAGTGGTGCCGACACCAGGAGTCGAACCCGGGACCTACTGATTACAAGTCAGTTGCTCTACCAACTGAGCTATGTCGGCGCTTCACGTTTTCTTGAGAAAATGACTGCATTGCTGTTAGGCTTTGCAATCAACAAGAAATCTTGTTGGCAATGGCTGGGGTACCAGGATTCGAACCTGGGAATGCCGATACCAAAAACCGGTGCCTTACCACTTGGCGATACCCCAACGTTTGGTGGCCAGAGACGGAATCGAACCGCCGACACGGGGATTTTCAATCCCCTGCTCTACCAACTGAGCTATCTGGCCGCTGCCAACGGTGCGTATTAAACTAAAAACTCCGCTTTTCGTCAATACCTTTGTGAAACTTTCTTTCTAGTCACGCGGTTAGGACAGCCTAGATACTAATTACATCAGGGCCAAAGCCACGTCTTCCGTGGCTTTTAGGGATCTTCTTCTACAGGCTAGCCTAGACGACACTGCACATACTAGGCCTGGGTGGGTGGTACATAACCTTCTGCCTGGTCTGTTTCTTCATTGTCCAGGTAGCGCTGCATCTGTTCCATCAGATAGGCCCGCGCCTCAGGATCCAGCATGTTTAGATGCTTTTCATTGATCAAGCGCGTTTGCAAGGCCTGCCACTCTTCCCAGGCTTGCTTGGAAACCGTGGCCTGAATCTCTTGACCCTGCTTACCCGGTAGCGGTGGAAATGGCAGGGCGGGCAGTTCTTTTTGATACTTGCGGCAAAAAACCGTATGGCTCATGGATTGCTCCTATACATAGTGCGAAAGGCGTAGTGTGAAAGACATAGTGCAAAAGACATAGTGCAAAAGACATCGTGCGAAAGGGAAATTTGAATCAAGCTTGTGGCGTTAACGCGATGGCCCTGGAGTCGAGTCCAGGGAAAATGGCGCCAATTGGCTTAGTAACGCTTTCACCGGTGCTGCTAAGCCTAGCTCAGGTGGCCGGTTAACGTCATACCATACGCCGCTTTCTCTTACGCCGCTCAGCCTATCGCAGCTGACCGGCTGGGGCGTAATCGTCAGCCGGAAGTGGCTAAAAGTGTGAGTAAAACTAGGCAGCGCTGCATGGCGCTCGGGAGCAGCCACATTGTCTTCTAGCCAGTCATTCAGCTCGCTATGGCGCTCAAACTGAGGCAGGCTCCACAAGCCACCCCATAAGCCGCTTGGCGGCCGCTGCTCTAGCCATACCCTCCCTTCTCTGTCACGCAGCATCAGCATAATTGTTTCTCGCTGAGGCAGGGACTTTTTAGGTTTAGATTCGGGAAAGCGCTGCGGCTCGCCCTGAGCGTAGGCGCGGCAAACATCGTCAAAGGGACAAACCAAGCAGTCGGGTTTGCTGCGTTTACACAATGTTGCCCCGAAATCCATCATTGCCTGGGTGAAATCAGCAAGGCGAGTCTCAGGAGTATAGTACTCAGCAAGAGACCAGAGTTGGCGCTCTACTGTGGGCTTTCCTGGCCAGCCTGCAATAGCGTGCAGCCGGGTGAGCGAGCGCTTAACGTTGCCGTCTAAAATCGCCGCCCGCTGGCCAGTGCTTTGGGCAATAATCGCACCAGCAGTAGAACGACCGATGCCAGGTAGCGCCATCAGCGCCTCAACGCTTTCGCTGGGCAGCTCGCCGCCATGCTCATGCAAAGCTACCTGGGCTGCCTTATGTAGGTTACGAGCACGAGCGTAGTAGCCAAGCCCTGTCCAAAAGTGTAGCACCTCATCCTGGGGGGCATTAGCTAGAGCCGCTAGGGTAGGAAAACGCGCGATAAAACGCTCGAAATAGGGAATAACCGTGGTGACTTGGGTTTGCTGTAGCATGATTTCAGACACCCACACTCGGTAGGCGCTGCGAGGCGATTGCCACGGCAAATCATGGCGGCCGTGCAGATCGAACCAATTAAGCAAACGGCGTTGAAACTCTTCCGCCGCTAGGCACGGCGTCGGCATATCAGCCATGATCTCTCCTGAGGGTGCTTACCATGAAAAAGCGCCGGCGATAAGGCCGGCGCGTGCAGGTTGTGTTGCATCAACGCAGGTTGGACAACTTAGTTAAACAGGCGGCGGATGCCTTCACGAAGTTCCTGGCCAGCCCCTTCCCCCAAGCGCTCATCAATACGGTCAAGAGAGTCGCCTAACCGCTCTTCCAGCTCATCTGCTACGCGGCTACCAGCCTCGCTACGCAGCAGGTCAACCACAGAGGCTTGGAAGGCCGTGCGATCAAAGCGACACCATTTGGTTTTATCATCTCCCAGATGCCCTTCACACAGTACGGGGAGCGGTAGCTCTTCTAAACGTGCGTTAACTCGACAAGCAGCATCTGCAGTATCTACTAAGCGAGCGTTCGTCCGGGTAAGGAAGTTCATACTAGTGAGGTCAAGCTCTCCCTCACCCTGCATATTAATCCCTGGCAACGTGATCCGTAGGTCATCACTAGACACCACACCATTGCGTACTTGAAGGGTTGCATCAAAGCGCTCAAAACGCGTATCGGGGTGCCAGTCACGCAGCGTACCCTCACCTTCTAGCTGGGCGACAAGTTCACACATTTCCTGGGAGATATTGGTCTCCAAAATAGCGCCGTCAGTAAGCCTAGCGGTTAATCCACCATTAAGATTATTGGTGAGCACGTCGCGAGTATTCCCCTGGGTAGTAAGCGCGCCTTCTAAGTTGAAGCGCCCACGCAACGGCGATGCTTCCTCACTAAAAGTCTCAATCAGCGGCGCCACCTGAACATTGCTAATGCGCGGAGAGAACTGCCATTGAAGCACACTCTCGCTAGCATCAAGGCTTCCAGTGGCGTTGAGTTCACCGCCATAAAAGCGCGACTCGAACGCCGATAGCTGATGCACACCATCGCCACCGCGTAGCTCTAAGCGTGGCTCACCGAAAGTAAGCCCAGCCAGCTGGAGCTGATTAAGGCTTAGTTCACCCTCAAGTGCCAACGTGCTAAGCCACTCTTGGGGCAACAGCGCGCCCTCTGTTTGCGCGAAAGCGGTGCGTAGTAAACCACGGCTCGCTTGTTGCGCAATCGCACGCCCTGGAAGGTAGTGATCAAGGTTGAGCTGGTCGCCTTCTAAATCGAAGCTTAGCTGCGTGCCATCCAGCGCAGCAGATGCTGCACCGGTGAAAGTACTGCTATCAACCACTAAGGACAGACGTGGTAGAGAGACTTGTTCCCTATTACCTTCAATCGGGCTAGTCATTGCTACATCACTAAGTGCGGCTACATGAGCCGTATTAAGTGTAACGCCCGCCCGCGATAACCACGGCCTTAGGGTAAAAGGCGCCGCGGTAATCTGGCCACGATACTGCGGTGCATCCCAGAGTTGCTCAATATTTACGTGGCCACTAACCCTCAAACCATCTGGCCCAGTAAGTTGAGCATCTTTAATCTGGGCCGTTTGTGTCCCCCAGTTCCCCTCCAAACCAAACGCCAGTGAAAGCGCAAGGCTGCCCTGCCAGTTTTCAGGGTGGCGTAAGCCTGCCTCTAATACACCCTCATTAATAGTGAGCTGCTGCTCACCCAGACGGGCTACGATTTCTGCGGCGTTAAGGCTTAGTTGCTGTGGATCGCTGTCATCGGCACGCCGAGTACGGGTAGTTAGCTGAGTATTTTCAAAGGTTAGCCGCTCATCATCCAGCCCAAGCCGTAAGCGGGTTTCCAAATTTACTTCGCTGGTCAGCTCAGGCGTGCGCTCCAATGCTTCAGCGTCCAAGCGATTATGTTTGGTGAGTGTAAACATTGTTTTTAACGGGAAGGAGCGTACCGGGTTAACGTTGCTACCTGACACATTCAAAGGCTGAACCCGCCATAGCACTTGTTCTTGCTCGTCACGAAAGCGAATATCCGCACCTTTTACTTCTACGTTCGCAATGTTGAGTACCACCGACAAGCTACCAGCATCTACGTGAGGCCCCGCGCTTGCAGGCGCCAGCACGGTTTCGGCAGTTTCATTACTTTGCTCTGCCAAGCGATCAAGCAGTGACTGCCAGTTACCTTCGCCCTCTGCATTACGCTCAAGATTTAGCCGCATACCATCAAGGGTTAACCCATCAATAGCAATTTCGCCTCGCAGCAGCGGCGCAAAGGCAACACTCACTTCTGCTCGCTCAATCGCTGCAAAGGAGGCATCATCAGGTGACTGCTCTGGCAGCCATGCGCGTGCACGTTCAACGCCAACGCCAATACGCGGGTAAAATGACCATGTGATGGGACCTTCAAGAGCAAGATTAAGCCCGGTTTGCTCTTCAACAACGGCAGTTAAGCGAGGCTTGAAGTCTTCTGGGTCTAAAAAGGTGGTGACATAGACCACTGCGGCGACAGCCACCATTGCTAGAATACCAACCGCGGCCAGCAAAATACGTAATAGCTGTTTCATTACCCTTTCCCTTGTGGGTCTAGCTCAACAAAATCACTGGTAGCCGGCGAATTTGGCTCGGCGAGCTGCTCAGTTGCCACCGGCCGGTAACCCAGCTTGGAGAGCAGTACTCGATCAGCGAGAGGCAATGCCGAGGTCGCAATACGCAAAACTCGCCCGTCCTGTTTTGCTTGCTCGCCTAACAAGGCCATCAGCCGTGTGCCTACGCCTCTGCGCCGTGTGGCTTTGCGTACACACAGCTCAGATAGCCACCACGCACGGTCATTGGCTTCTTGGACCGCCACGGCTCCTAACAGGCGATCATTAAAGTGTGCGCAGGCAAAAAAGTGCTGCTGATTTAAATGCTGCTGTATAAATGGCATAACCGTTGGGGTAGGCATACGCTCCTGGGGCGCATCTTCATATATGCGCACCAAGTCGATTCGCACCTGCTCTTCTGCCTCCCAACGGGCCTGGTCGACATACTGCATTGTCACCGGCATGGTGAAATCCTCTTTGCCGAAGCAGTTAGACTGCTATTCTACCGCCATTAAAAGCGGCTACATTTCGCGCATTGTAGCGGATGGGGGCGCCGATTCTCTATAATGGCAGTTTTGGCCATAGGTTATGCCTTGATTATACGGTGGTAACGTCACCCAATACCTACCGACACCCCTTAGAGTGCGCCAAAGCGCAGGAGATGCAACATGTCAGCGCGTATTGCCACGGTAAGCCGTGATACCAACGAAACGCAGATTACGGTCAGCGTCAACCTTGACGGCGAAGGCCGTCTCCGCTGTGAAACCGGCGTCCCGTTTCTGGACCACATGCTTGACCAAGTGGCACGGCATGGGATGGTGGATCTCGACATTCAGGCCAACGGTGACCTGCATATTGATGACCATCACACCGTAGAAGACCTGGGCATCACCCTAGGCCAGGCGTTTTACCAAGCGATTGGTGATAAGCGCGGCATCTACCGTTATGGCCACGCCTATGTCCCCCTTGATGAGGCGCTCTCCCGGGTGGTGATTGATTTCTCTGGCCGCCCAGGCCTTTTTATGAATGTCGACTTTACTCGCGATACCATTGGCCGCATGGATACCCAACTCTTTTGGGAGTTTTTCCAGGGCTTTGTGAACCATGCCCGCGTGACGCTGCATATCGACAACATAAAGGGCTTTAATGCTCACCACCAGGCTGAAACTATTTTTAAAGCCTTTGGTAGAGCGCTACGCATGGCAGTCGCAGAAGATCCACGTATGGCGGGCCAAATGCCGTCCACCAAAGGAAGCTTATAATGCTGAGCACTATTGCTAACGATATTGCTGCTAGCAGACCCTCGCCTACGACGATAAGGAGTGCTTCATGACCATCGCAGTAATCGATTATGGCATGGGCAATTTACATTCTGTGGCGAAGGCGCTTGAACACGTTACCCATGAAAATGTAATTATCACTCGCGACCCACGGCGCATTCTAGGTGCCACGCGCTTGGTGCTACCTGGCCAGGGCGCTATTCGCGACTGCGTAGGTGAGCTTGAACGCACCGATTTGCGCGGCTTAGTGGACGATATTCTGAGCCGTCAGGCCAAACCCTTGCTAGGCATCTGCGTAGGCCAGCAAATGCTGCTAGAGCGCAGCGAAGAGAACGGTGGCGTAGATTGTCTGGGCTTTTTCCAAGGCAGTGTTGACCGCTTCCCAGCCAATATGCGCGACGAGCACGACCAGCGCCTGAAAGTACCCCACATGGGTTGGAACCTAGTTTCACAGCATCACGATCACCCACTATGGGCAGGTATTGACGATAACGAGCACTTCTACTTTGTGCATAGTTACTACGTGAATGCAGCCGATGACGCACAGGTATTCGGCACTACCCAATATGGCAAAGTGAATGCCCACGTGGCGATTGGCCGCGACGCAACGTTTGCTGTGCAGTTCCACCCAGAAAAAAGCTCCCGTGCGGGCCTGCGCCTGCTGGAAAATTTTGTCACCTGGACGCCCTGAGAGGTTTCACTATGTTGGTAATTCCCGCGATTGATCTCAAAGACGGCCAGTGTGTGCGCTTAAAGCAGGGCCGAATGGAAGACTCAACCTCTTATGGTGACGATCCCGTTGCCATGGCTGCCCGCTGGGTAGAAGCAGGCGCTCGACGCTTGCATTTGGTTGACCTAAATGGCGCCTTTGAAGGCAAGCCAATGAACGGCGATGCAGTAACCGCCATTGCCCGTGCTTACCCCAACCTGCCGATTCAAATTGGCGGCGGCATTCGCACGGCAGAAACCATTGAACACTACCTGAATGCGGGTGTCTCTTACGTAATTATTGGCACCAAAGCGGTCAAACAGCCAGAGTTCGTGGGAGAGATGTGCCGTGCCTTCCCCGGCCATATTATTGTGGGCCTGGACGCTAAAGATGGCTTTGTCGCCACTGATGGATGGGCAGAAGTTTCGACCATTAAAGCAACCGAACTCGCCAAGCGCTTTGCCAACGATGGCGTGTCCAGCATCGTTTACACCGATATCGCCCGTGATGGCATGATGCAAGGTGTTAACGTTGAAGCCACCGCAGCTCTTGCCCGTGAAGGTGGCTTACCGGTGATTGCTTCTGGTGGCGTCACGAACCTGGATGATATTCACGCGCTGTGTAACGTTGCTGATAGCGGCATTCTAGGCGCTATTACTGGCCGTGCCATTTATGAAGGCAGCTTGGATGTAGCAGAAGCTCAACGCTTGAGCGACCAGCTTACCGGAGGCAACACATGAGCTTGGCCAAGCGCATTATTCCGTGCCTGGATGTAGATGCCGGGCGTGTCGTCAAAGGTGTTAACTTTGTTGGCATTCGCGATGCAGGTGACCCGGTCGAAATCGCCCAGCGTTATAACCTACAGGGCGCCGACGAAATCACCTTTCTAGATATTACCGCCAGTCACGAAGATCGCGCCACAACGGTTGAAATGGTAGAGCGCATCGCTGGCGAAGTGTTTATTCCTCTGACTGTTGGTGGTGGTATTCGCACCTGCGACGATATTCGTACCATGCTAAATGCGGGTGCCGATAAAGTCTCGATCAATACCGCAGCCGTTACCAATCCAGAATTTGTTCGCGAAGCCGCTGAGCGGTTTGGTAGTCAATGCATTGTCGTGGCCATTGACGCAAAAAAAGTATCCAAAGAAGGTGAAGCTGACCGCTGGGAGATTTTCACCCATGGCGGACGGCGCCCCACGGGCCTGGACGCCATTGAATGGGCCAAAAAAATGGTGGAATTTGGTGCGGGAGAGCTGCTGCTAACCAGCATGGACCGCGACGGCACCAAAATTGGCTTTGACCTGGGCATCACCCACGCAATTTCCGAGGCAGTCAGCGTGCCGGTAATTGCCTCTGGCGGCGTAGGTAACTTGGATCACTTGGTGGATGGTGTACTTAAAGGCGGTGCCGATGCGGTATTAGCGGCAAGTATTTTCCATTTTGGTGAGCATACAATTCCCGAAGCGAAGCGCTATATGGCGGAACGCGGTATCGAAATGCGGCTTTAGGAGTTTGACATGCCTCGCGCTTATCCATGGTTGGGAGGGCTGGCAGGGATTTGGCTGAGCGCCTCCGCCTCTGCCTCTTCTCTGCCTGACTGGCCTCCCGTACTGGAGCTTGATCATATGCTGGTGCAAACCAGCCTACTAACCCGCCACTTCAGCCCAGACCCGGAGCATACTAATCAACAGGATTTAGTAAGTATTGAGCTACACAACCCAGATCGCTGGCTAGCAGGAACCGCGTGGTTCAAAAACTCCTTCGATCAGCCAACCTGGTACTTTTACGCTGGCCGAGAGTTTCCGCTTGGCCAGCTAACCGAGGAAATTCATCTAAGAGCCAAGCTGACGGGCGGCTTGCTACGCGGCTACAAAGATGAGTTTCGCGACAAAATCCCTTTTAACCACTACGAAATTGCACCGGCAGTATTGCCCAGCATTGGCATGCAGTGGGGGAACTTTGAGTCAGACCTTATCGTATTCGGAACAGCAGGGATGATGATAACGGCTGGCTGGCGATTTTAATCGACCAGTTACTCGCCCTCATCATTGAGCGACAGCCCTAGATTACTAATGCCGTTGTTACGGCCTAGTTGACGAATCTCTTTAAGGGAGGACTTACTAATAGGCTCGCTCACAGCCTCTAATACGGCGTCCTGAAAGTCGTTTTCATCGGCCATAAGAGGGTGGTCACGGATAATCAGCGCAAGCGCCTGGGCATCCTCTTCACCTTCGGTCAGCTCAATGAAGGCTCGCACGCCGGCTCGCGAGGTACGGCTAACGTCAAGCACAGCTTCAGGAGATTCACCCTGTAGCGTGTCCAGCAACGCCGACACCGAGACCACCGCGTCTAGCGCACGGCGTGCACCAAAGCTTTCATCCGACTCAGGAGGCTCGCACTCGGCAAGCTTTTCAGCCTGACGGGCGAAATCAATACTCGCATTGGGCACGCTTAGACGCTCCCATACCAGGTTGAGCACGGTACGCACGGTATGCCCATCGCCATAGCCAGAGGTCTGCTCGTACAGGGCATAGTTGGGCAGCAGACGCTCACACAGTGCCGCCATAAATGCTTGCTGAGCGGGCAGCGGAAGCAGTTGCAGACGCTGATAAAATCCTTGGGGTTTAGCCACCATGCTGATTTCCTGACTCACAATATTGGTGAAATGAACGCGATACGTTATCGTCGCACATACGCAGCGAAGAGCCCTCGCTGCGTTTGATATATCGGCCGGCGAGGAGATTGCCATGCATATTCATCTGCTACAGCACGGCCCTGACCATGTCCCAGCCCGCCTTACCGACTGGCTTGAAAGCATGGGACATAGTTACACCGTTTTTCATCTCTATGCAGGGGAACTCACCCCACGCTTTGGAGAGTGCGACGCACTTATTGTACTCGATGGCCCAGAGCTAATGTTCAAAGAACCTCCTACTTGGCACAAAACAGAGCGCAAGCTGATCCACCGCTACCTAGACGGACAAAAGCCTGTATTAGGTATTGGCCTGGGCGCACTATGGATTGCTGACATGCTAGATGCCGTTGTTGCTCCCGGCACCTATCCTGAAATCGGCTGGCACAACGTTACCCTAGCGCCAGAGAGCACCTTTGATTTACCCGAACAGTTTGAAGCATTTATGTGGCATCGCTATGTGTTTAGCTTGCCAGAAAGTGCGCTCCCATTAGGCGGCAGTGCAGCAGCACCACTACAAGGGTTTTCATGGGATGCTGGACGAGTTGTCGGCCTACTGTGCCATTTGGAAGCTACCGCAGCCAGCGTATCAACTCTGCTTAGCACAAGCACGCGGCCTCAACCCAAAAGCGCTGCTGCTGGACGCTTTATGCAAAGCGACGAGCAAATCTTAGAAGACGCAACTCGCTTTCACAGGCTAGCACCGCTGCTTGACCGCATGATGACCCAGTGGCTGAAAACCACTTAACACATCCGTGGCTGGCCTGCCCCAATAAGGCTAAACAACACAAGGAGAGTGGCAGGATCAGCCAATCACCTCTATCTGCACGTTCCCCTGTGGTGTTGTCATGACACCAAAAGGCTCGAGGCTGATACCGTGTTCACGCCCGATTCTCTCAACGTCATCTTCCCAGGCAGGATCAACACTAATCAACAAGCCTCCCGAGGTTTGCGGGTCACACAGCCATTGCCAATGGGCTTCATCCATAGCGGGTAGTGCTGTACCGAGAGCATCACGGTTACGCAGAGCACCACAGGGGACTGCCCTTTGCCGGCGATAGGTTTCAGCTTCCACAAGTCGTGGCAATCGGCGGAAATCAATCTGTGCCATCACTCCGCTGGCACTACACATTTCAGCTAGATGCCCGGCAAGACCAAAACCAGTCACATCGGTCATCGCGTTGACTCCCTTCACCCTGGAAAGTGCAATACCAATCGTGTTGGGCTTTAGCATGGTTTCCCGGGCAAGCCCGTGGTGGCCTGCCTCCAGCAAGCCTCGCTTTTCAGCGGTGGTTAATAGCCCGACACCCAGCGGCTTGGTAAGAAACAGCAGGTCGCCGGGCTTTGCTTGGCTATTCAGCTTTAGCTGCTCAAGGTCCACCAGACCATTCACGGCTAAACCAAATATTGGCTCCGGCGCATCAATCGAGTGTCCGCCCGCCAGGGCAATGCCCAGCTCGCGACATACCGCCTGAGCACCGGCCACTACATCACCTGCAATTTCGGGGCTAAGTTTATCGAGCGGCCAGCCTAAAATCCCCAGTGCCATCACCGGTGTCCCGCCCATGGCATAAACATCGCTAATGGCATTGGCAGCCGCAATTCTGCCAAAATCAAAGGGGTCATCAACGATCGGCATAAAGAAATCGGTGGTGGCGATCATGCCTCGGCCATCGCCTAGATCGTACACCGCAGCATCATCACGCCCCTGGTTGCCTACGATCAGCTGCTTATGCCCTGCGGCAGGGCCAGCCTTGGTAAGAATACCGTCAAGCACGTCAGGGGCGATTTCGCAGCCGCACCCTACAAAGCGGCTATATTGAGTTAACCGAATCGTACTCATGATGCCTCTCCTTACTCTTTAACGTAGTCCTGACGTTAGCCTTCTGGATCAAAGCCACTCTATAAAGCATAGCCTACGTTACAGTGCTTCTAAGGCATCACTTAATTTATCGACAGGAATCACCTCCATCCCCTTTGGCGATTGCTTGGGCGCATTGGCACGGGGCACTATGGCGCGTAAAAAACCATGTTTAGCGGCCTCGGCAATACGCTCTTGGCCGCTGGGTACCGGGCGTATTTCTCCCGAAAGGCCAACCTCGCCAAACACCACTAGCTCTTTGGGCAGCGCACGATTTTGTAGGCTGGACACCACCGCGAGCAATACCGCCAGGTCAGCACTGGTTTCGAGCACTTTCACCCCGCCCACTACGTTGAGGAATACATCTTGGTCACCAGTGAATAGCCCGCCATGGCGATTAAGCACCGCCAACAGCATCGCCAAGCGATTCTGATCCACGCCGACCGCCACACGACGGGGATTACCTAGAGCGGACTCATCCACCAATGCCTGCACTTCAACCAAGATAGGCCGCGTACCTTCCCACACCACCATCACAAGGCTACCTGGTGCCTGCTCTTCCTGGCGCGACAGAAAAATCGCACTGGGGTTTTTCACCTCTTTCAGGCCCTGCTCAAGCATGGCAAACACGCCCAGCTCGTTGACAGCACCGAAGCGGTTCTTCTGGCCACGTAGGGTGCGGAATCGGGAGTCTGCACCACCCTCTAACAGTAGCGATGCATCAATCATATGTTCGAGCACTTTAGGACCTGCCAGCGTGCCATCTTTGGTTACATGACCTACCAGCAGTAATACGGTATTCGTTTGCTTGGCAAAACGTGTCAGTGCCGCCGCCGATTCACGTACCTGGGCGACACCACCAGGTGCTGAACTAATATCCTCAAGGTGCATGGTCTGAATAGAGTCGATCACCAAAATTTCCGGTTTCTCGCGATCGGCGACAGCTAAAATAGTTTCGACACTGGTTTCCGCCAACATCTTTAGCCCATTAGTGGGTAGCTGTAAGCGGTGTGCCCGCATCGCCACCTGGGATAGTGACTCCTCACCGGTGACATAGAGAATGCGCCGCTGCTGGGCCAGTTTACAGGCAGTCTGTAGTAGTAGCGTGGATTTACCCGCCCCAGGGTTACCGCCGAGCAGCACTGCCGAACCAGGCACCAAGCCGCCCCCCAATACACGGTCAAACTCAGCAAAAGTGGAGGTTAAACGCGGCACCTCGCTTAAATCAACATTGCCAAGATCCACCACATCGCGGGATAAATCACCTGCGTATCCAGCCCTACCGGCCGTGGTGCCACTGCCAGGGCGCGCGCTGGCCAAGCGAACCTCGCTCAACGTGTTCCACTCTTGGCAACTAGTGCATTGTCCCTGCCACTTCCTATACTCAGCGCCACATTCGGTACATACAAAGGCACTCTTTACTTTCGCCACTGCCATTTTGCTCCCATCACACACTGCTCGGCAGAAAAAACAAAAGGCGGCCAATGGCCGCCTTTAAGTGTTACGTCAGAATTATTGACGCCTCAACTGCAGCATCTCGCCATTCTCAAAACGACGGCGTTCAGGATCAATTAACTCAAGCGTGCGTGCATCAATACGCATGAAGTAATAGATCTGCCCGTCGCCATCCGGCGTTAGCTCATAAACCGTTGCATCTGGATCAGACGGTGTACCGGTTAGTACCTCCCAGTTACCCGCATAATTTTCATCTGGCGGCGTTTGGGGATGGTTACGGTAAGTTGCATCTAAAGTGAACGTCCTTGCTTCAGGAGCGCTCGTCTCTTCACCCACTAAATTTACATCTAGATCAATGCCGTCACAGTTACGACATGGCAGGGTTCCTTTATAGTTAACCTGCGACCCACTCACTCCCGCCTCTTCGCGCTGTTCCGTCGGGCCTGCTGCGCAGCCCGCCAGCAGTGCCAACATAGCCGAACCGGCTAGCAAACTCCTGAATTGCATTGGGTGTCTCCTTATCGTGTTGGACATACATTCTTTTCGCGCGCTTATGACAGCATAACCGCTACAAGGTGCAACGCCCACCCCTAGTCAGGGCAGAAGTGCTGTTATAACGCTACAGCATAGGAATGCTTGCGCTATGACAGCCATCAGGCGACCATGTTGTCATTACTGCTAGGATAATCAGGTTACTCTTATGAGCCAATACTGGAGTCCCGCCGTTAGGGAATTAACCCCTTACGTGCCGGGTGAACAACCCCGTGAACGCGTTATCAAACTAAATACCAATGAGAATCCGTATCCACCTGCGCCTGGAGTAAGTGCGGCACTGCGCGATTATGCGACAGATCATCTACGCCTTTACCCTGACCCGACTTCAAGGGCGCTACGCGAGACACTTGCCGCGACCTATGGAGTAAACGTAGAAGAGACCTTCGTCGGTAATGGCTCTGATGAAGTGCTAGCCTTCGCCTTCCAGGCCTTTTTCTGCCATGGCGCGCCGCTAGATGTACCGTCGATTACCTACAGCTTTTATCCTGTCTACGCCAACCTATACGGCGTAACGCTGCGCAAGCACCCGCTGAACACAAAGTGGGAAATAGACATGGATGCCCTTGCCAGCGTTACAGAGCGCAGTGGTGTTATTTTTGCTAACCCCAACGCCCCCACTGGCCATGCCCACTCTCTAGAAACCATTGAGACCCTGCTAAAGCGCGTTACTGACCGTGTTGTCTTGATAGATGAAGCGTACGTAGACTTTGGCGCAGAAAGTGCAGTGGGTCTGGTTGGCCGTTACCCCAATTTACTGGTAACCGGAACGTTTTCAAAATCACGCAGCCTGGCAGGCCTACGCTTAGGCTACGCCATTGGCTCACAGGAGTTGATCGAAGGCCTTCAACGCGTTAAAGATTCGTTCAACTCATACCCAGTTGATAGCTTAGCCAGCTTAGTGGGCATTGAAGCGCTTAAAGATAAACAGCACTTTGACGCCTGTCGAAATAACGTTATCACCACACGCGAGCGCACCCGTCAGCGCCTTGAGCAGCTAGGCTTTGAAGTACTGCCCTCAAAAGCCAACTTTATACTGGCTCAGCATCCTGAGTTTGCAGGCGCCCAGTTATTTGCAGGCCTTCGTGAGAGGGGTATTTTGGTACGCCATTTCAATACCGACATGCTCAACAACTTCCTGCGCATCACTATTGGTACTGATGATGAGATGGATAGCCTCGTAGAGGCTCTAGAGGCAATCTGCCGCTAATTATTAACACCATCCCATGCACATACACATGTACATAAAAAAATCCCCCAAGGCATCAGCCCTGGGGGATTTTTATTAAAACAGACTTAACGCGGACTGGCGCCCAACAAAAAACCCCAGTTCCATTTGGAACTGGGGTTTTTCTTAATAAGTGCCTGACGATGACCTACTCTCGCATGGGGAGACCCCACACTACCATCGGCGCTAAGCGGTTTCACTTCTGAGTTCGGCATGGGTTCAGGTGGTTCACGCGTGCTATGGTCGTCAGGCGTAACGGGTGATGTATATCATGCTGTACGTGTAATCAGTGTCTTGTCTGCGTCTCTCACTACACCCTCTCAGGGCACAGCGTACGTATCCGGGGTTCTTACGAACCTGTCGTTATCATTGCGACCAGACCCCTTGGGTGTTATAGGGTCAAGCCTCACGGGCAATTAGTACACGTTAGCTCAACGCCTTGCAGCGCTTCCACACCGTGCCTATCAACCAGCTGGTCTTGCTGGGCCCTTTAGGAGGCTCTAGGCCTCAGGGATGTCTCATCTTGAAGGGGGCTTCCCGCTTAGATGCTTTCAGCGGTTATCCTGTCCGACCATAGCTACCCGGCAATGCCACTGGCGTGACAACCGGAACACCAGAGGGTCGTCCACTCCGGTCCTCTCGTACTAGGAGCAGCTCTTCTCAAACATCCAACGCCCACGGCAGATAGGGACCGAACTGTCTCACGACGTTCTAAACCCAGCTCGCGTACCACTTTAAATGGCGAACAGCCATACCCTTGGGACCGACTTCAGCCCCAGGATGTGATGAGCCGACATCGAGGTGCCAAACACCGCCGTCGATGTGAACTCTTGGGCGGTATCAGCCTGTTATCCCCGGAGTACCTTTTATCCGTTGAGCGATGGCCCTTCCATACAGAACCACCGGATCACTAGAACCTGCTTTCGCACCTGCTCGACGTGTCTGTCTCGCAGTCAAGCACCCTTATGCTCTTGCACTCACTGCACGATGTCCGACCGTGCTGAGGGTACCTTCGTGCTCCTCCGTTACTCTTTGGGAGGAGACCGCCCCAGTCAAACTACCCACCACACACTGTCCTCGATCCGGATAACGGACCTGAGTGAGAACGCCAATGATGCCAGGCTGGTATTTCAAGGTTGGCTCCCCTCGAACTGGCGTCCGAGATTCAAAGCCTCCCAGCTATCCTACACAGGCAACATCAGCGTCCAGTGTGAAGCTATAGTAAAGGTTCACGGGGTCTTTCCGTCTAGCCGCGGGTACACCGCATCTTCACGGCGATTTCAATTTCACTGAGTCTCGGGTGGAGACAGCGTGGCCATCATTACGCCATTCGTGCAGGTCGGAACTTACCCGACAAGGAATTTCGCTACCTTAGGACCGTTATAGTTACGGCCGCCGTTTACCGGGGCTTCGATCAAGAGCTTCGGACGAATCCTAACACCATCACTTAACCTTCCGGCACCGGGCAGGCGTCACACCCTATACGTCCTCTTACGAGTTAGCAGAGTGCTGTGTTTTTACTAAACAGTTGCAGCCACCTGGTATCTTCGACCGGTTCGGGCTAGGAGAGCAAGTCTCTTCACCCTACGCCGGCGTGCCTTCTCCCGAAGTTACGGCACCATTTTGCCTAGTTCCTTCACCCGAGTTCTCTCAAGCGCCTTGGGATTCTCACCCTGACCACCTGTGTCGGTTTGGGGTACGGTCGCACATGATCTGAAGCTTAGAGGCTTTTCCTGGAAGCGTGGCATCAGTGACTTCCTGACCGTGGTCAGTTCATCTCGTGTCTCGGCTTTAAGATCTCGGATTTGCCTAAGATCTCGGCCTACTCACTTTCACCAGGACAACCAACGCCTGGCCCACCTAGCCTTCTCCGTCCCCCCATCGCAATCATGTCCGGTACGGGAATATTGACCCGTTTCCCATCGACTACGCCTTTCGGCCTCGCCTTAGGGGCCGACTCACTCTGCTCCGATTAGCGTAGAACAGAAACCCTTGGTCTTCCGGCGAGGGAGTTTTTCACTCCCTTTATCGTTACTCATGTCAGCATTCGCACTCGTGATACCTCCAGCAGACTTCTCAATCCACCTTCATTGGCTTACACGACGCTCCTCTACCGCTCATCCCTAAGGATGAACCCGTAGCTTCGGTACCTGGTTTAGCCCCGTTACATCTTCCGCGCAGGCCGACTCGACTAGTGAGCTATTACGCTTTCTTTAAAGGATGGCTGCTTCTAAGCCAACCTCCTAGCTGTCTGAGCCTTCCCACATCGTTTCCCACTTAACCAGGATTTGGGGACCTTAGCTGACGGTCTGGGTTGTTTCCCTTTTCACGACGGACGTTAGCACCCGCCGTGTGTCTCCCACGCTGCACTCACCGGTATTCGGAGTTTGCCTCGGGTTGGTAAGTCGGGATGACCCCCTAGCCGAAACAGTGCTCTACCCCCGGTGGTGATACGTGAGGCGCTACCTAAATAGCTTTCGAGGAGAACCAGCTATCTCCGAGCTTGATTAGCCTTTCACTCCGATCCACAAGTCATCCAAATCTTTTTCAACAGATCCTGGTTCGGGCCTCCAGTTGATGTTACTCAACCTTCACCCTGCTCATGGATAGATCGCTCGGTTTCGGGTCTATATCCAGCGACTGTGTCGCCCAGTTAAGACTCGGTTTCCCTACGGCTCCCCTATGCGGTTAACCTCGCCACTGAATATAAGTCGCTGACCCATTATACAAAAGGTACGCAGTCACAGAACAAGTCTGCTCCTACTGCTTGTACGCACACGGTTTCAGGATCTATTTCACTCCCCTCTCCGGGGTTCTTTTCGCCTTTCCCTCACGGTACTGGTTCACTATCGGTCAGCCAGGAGTATTTAGCCTTGGAGGATGGTCCCCCCGTCTTCAGTCAAGGTTTCTCGTGCCCCGACCTACTCGATTTCACGTGATCAGATTTTCGGCTACGGGGCTATCACCCGCTATGGCGGCACTTCCCAATGCCTTCGCCTAATCAGTCACACGCTTAAGGGCTGGTCCCCGTTCGCTCGCCGCTACTAGGGGAATCTCGGTTGATTTCTTTTCCTCAGGGTACTTAGATGTTTCAGTTCCCCTGGTTCGCCTCCTACCCCTATATATTCAGGGCAGGATACTGACCTTATGGTCAGTGGGTTTCCCCATTCAGAAATGCCCGGGTCACAGGTTGTTTGCCACCTCGCCGAGCCTTATCGCAGGCTACCACGTCTTTCATCGCCTCTGGCTGCCTAGGCATCCACCGTGTGCGCTTCATTGCTTGACCCTATAACCCGAAGGAGTCTGGTATCTCGCAATGTTAACGATTGCCGGATACGCTTGAGACGTATCACAAAACAATTTACGTACAAACGTTTTAAAAACGTTTGTGTCAGCATGATATACATTGTTAAAGAGCGACTGCTATGCGCAGTGATAAGACACCGCCGGAGGCGGTTGGCTTATCACTGCGTATCAACAGCATTCTGATCAGGTAATTCATTGTGAGCGCTTACCGCGAGGGATGATGCATCGTTTAAGGAGGTGATCCAGCCGCAGGTTCCCCTACGGCTACCTTGTTACGACTTCACCCCAGTCATGAACCACACCGTGGTGATCGCCCTCTTGCGTTAGGCTAACCACTTCTGGTGCAGTCCACTCCCATGGTGTGACGGGCGGTGTGTACAAGGCCCGGGAACGTATTCACCGTGACATTCTGATTCACGATTACTAGCGATTCCGACTTCACGGAGTCGAGTTGCAGACTCCGATCCGGACTGAGACCGGCTTTTCGGGATTAGCTGACTCTCGCGAGCTCGCAACCCTTTGTACCGGCCATTGTAGCACGTGTGTAGCCCTACTCGTAAGGGCCATGATGACTTGACGTCGTCCCCACCTTCCTCCGGTTTGTCACCGGCAGTCTCCTTAGAGTTCCCGCCATTACGCGCTGGCAAATAAGGACAAGGGTTGCGCTCGTTACGGGACTTAACCCAACATTTCACAACACGAGCTGACGACAGCCATGCAGCACCTGTCTTACAGTTCCCGAAGGCACACCAGAATCTCTTCCGGCTTCTGTAGATGTCAAGAGTAGGTAAGGTTCTTCGCGTTGCATCGAATTAAACCACATGCTCCACCGCTTGTGCGGGCCCCCGTCAATTCATTTGAGTTTTAACCTTGCGGCCGTACTCCCCAGGCGGTCGACTTATCGCGTTAACTTCGCCACAAAGTGCGCTAGGCACCCAACGGCTGGTCGACATCGTTTACGGCGTGGACTACCAGGGTATCTAATCCTGTTTGCTACCCACGCTTTCGCACCTCAGTGTCAGTGTCAGTCCAGAAGGCCGCCTTCGCCACTGGTATTCCTCCCGATCTCTACGCATTTCACCGCTACACCGGGAATTCTACCTTCCTCTCCTGCACTCTAGCTTGACAGTTCCGGATGCCGTTCCCAGGTTGAGCCCGGGGCTTTCACAACCGGCTTATCAAGCCACCTACGCGCGCTTTACGCCCAGTAATTCCGATTAACGCTCGCACCCTCCGTATTACCGCGGCTGCTGGCACGGAGTTAGCCGGTGCTTCTTCTGCGAGTGATGTCTTTCCTAATGGGTATTAACCACTAGGCGTTCTTCCTCGCTGAAAGTGCTTTACAACCCGAAGGCCTTCTTCACACACGCGGCATGGCTGGATCAGGCTTTCGCCCATTGTCCAATATTCCCCACTGCTGCCTCCCGTAGGAGTTCGGGCCGTGTCTCAGTCCCGATGTGGCTGATCATCCTCTCAGACCAGCTACGGATCGTTGCCTTGGTGAGCCATTACCTCACCAACTAGCTAATCCGACATAGGCTCATCCAATAGCGGGAGCCGAAGCCCCCTTTCTCCCGTAGGACGTATGCGGTATTAGCCTGGGTTTCCCCAGGTTATCCCCCACTACCGGGCAGATTCCTATGCATTACTCACCCGTCCGCCGCTCGTCAGCATCTAGCAAGCTAGATCTGTTACCGCTCGACTTGCATGTGTTAGGCCTGCCGCCAGCGTTCAATCTGAGCCATGATCAAACTCTTCAGTTTAAAATCATTGTGATACTTACTCGTTACTTAAGGACTAGCCGAAAGTAACAAAAGCGCATCAAACTTGGCTCAAGGTTCAAACGAATTCATTTCAATTTACATTGCCATGACCGCTTGCCTTGATATTTGGTGATTTATCACCCTCATCGGCAAGCGCCCACATGAATTACCTGATCAAATTGTTAAAGAGCAATGTCGCTGTGTAACCTGTGGTTACTACCCGGCCAATCGATGAACTGCTTGGCCTCAGCGAGGAAGGCGTATTCTACGCATTTCCTGGTGTTTGTCAATCACTGTTTTTCGTGAGTGAAGCGAGTGAACTAATCGAGCGAGATAACCACGCTCTCTTTTTCAACTCGTCTCACAGAGCTACTGAAGACACCGCAGTGTTTTCGCTAACTCTCTGACAAACCGAAGTTTTTCAACTTCATTCACCGCTGGTAACGCTTGGCGTCCCCGGCAGCGGATGCGTACTTTACGGATTCGCTGCCGCTTTGGCAAGGCCTTTTTTCAATAAGTGTGGGAAGACGTCAGCTTTTGGGTTTTGCTTTACGCATAACAGCCAATACCGGACCAGAGGCCACATAAGCACCAAACAGCAATAACAGCATTACTGAGGGTTCAACAGAGATCATCACGAAACCTAATACCACCGCCAGAAGCACTACGAAAGGCACCGGTTTTTTGAAGTCCAGATCTTTAAAGCTGTAATAGCGAATATTGCTCACCATTAAGATACCTGCAGCGCCAACGACAAGCAGCATCAGTAGTTTGAAACCCACTGCATCCGCATCGAAGCTATGGAAGGTCCACACACAGGCTGCCACAAGTGCCGCTGCGGAAGGGCTTGGCAGCCCGATAAACCATTTCTTATCGACACTACCAATTTGCACATTAAAGCGCGCGAGACGTAAAGCGGCGCAAGCAACGTAGAGAAACGCGACAACCCAGCCGGTCTTCCCAATATCTTGCAGTATCCAGGTAAAAGCCACTAATGCAGGCGCCATACCAAACGAAACCATATCAGACAGACTGTCGTACTCTGCGCCAAATGCACTCTGAGTATTCGTCATACGGGCAACACGACCATCCAACCCATCCAACACCATGGCAATAAAGATAGCGACAGCAGCTGAGGTGAATTCACCATTGATCCCGGCGACGACCGCAAAAAAACCTGAAAAGAGTGCAGAGGTGGTAAATAAGTTGGGCAGCAGATAGATCCCTTTGCGGCGGATTTTTTTGCCGTCTTCGACGGCCTCCTCCACCACTTCCGTCTCACGCAAAAAGACAGTGGCTAAATCCTCATTACCGATCGGCTCACTAGGGCCGTGAGCATCCGCCGAGGAGTTCATTGAATGCTCTTGATCACGAGCGTCCTGGGTCATAAGTGTCATCCGTTTAAAGTGAAGTCACGTGAACAGTGATCTCCTCATTCTACACGGTGAACAGCGCTCAGCCAGCCTAATGCTGGTGAGTAGCTTAAAGTGAGTAACTTATAGTCTGAGTAGCTTATAGCCTGAGTAGCTTATAGATAGTGACAAACGACTCGGGGCGCGACAATGCGCGCCCCGAGGCTACAACTAACTTAACAGTGATAACTAACTTAGCAGTGATAACCGCTTAGTTTTTAGACTTATCAACCAGTTGGTTGGCTGCAATCCAAGGCATCATGCCGCGCAACTTGGCACCGACCTGCTCAATTTCGTGCTCAGCATTCAGGCGACGACGTGCAGTCATGGACGGATAGTTGGTGTTACCTTCCTGAATGAACATTTTGGCGTATTCACCGGTCTGGATGCGCTTCAGGGCATTACGCATTGCCGCACGAGACTCATCGTTGATCACTTCAGGACCAGTAACGTACTCACCGTACTCCGCATTGTTAGAGATGGAGTAGTTCATGTTAGCGATGCCGCCTTCGTACATCAGGTCGACGATCAGCTTAAGCTCATGCAGACACTCGAAGTAAGCCATTTCCGGCGCATAGCCAGCTTCGGTCAAGGTTTCGAAGCCTGCTTTTACCAGCTCAACCGCACCACCACACAAAACTGCTTGCTCACCGAACAGGTCTGTTTCGGTCTCATCTTTGAAAGTCGTTTCGATGATACCGCTGCGGCCACCACCAACGCCTGCTGCGTAGGAGAGCGCCAGCTCTTTGGCGTTGCCAGATGCATCCTGGTGGATGGCAATCAGGTCAGGAATACCACCGCCTTTCACAAACTCAGAACGAACGGTGTGGCCTGGCGCTTTCGGTGCGATCATGATCACGTCGAGGTCTTTGCGCGGCTCGATTTGATTGTAGTGAATGTTAAAACCATGGGCGAAGGCTAGCGTTGCGCCCTCTTTCAGGTTCGGCTCAATTTCCTGCTCATAGATAGCTTTCTGGTTTTCATCCGGCGCCAAAATCATGACAACGTCAGCAGTTTTGCAAGCTTCCGGAACACTTGACACTTTCAGGCCAGCGGCTTCAGCTTTAGCGGCAGAAGAGGAGCCTTTGCGCAGTGCAACGGTGACGTCGACGCCAGACTCTTTCAAGTTGTTCGCATGGGCATGACCTTGCGAGCCATAGCCAACGATGGTGACTTTTTTGGCTTGAATGAGGGACAAATCGCAATCTTTATCGTAGTAAACGTGCATGGCGAAGCTCCGGAAATAGTATTTGATCAAAAAATGATCATTGTATAGCGGTGATTTTTGTATGACGCGTGTCAGCGTTGATGGCCACCTGCGCTGTCTTATGCAGCACTAGGATTAGGCGTTGGGATTACTCTACGCCAACACCACCATTGCGTAAAACGCTATATTTGCAACATACTATTTCATATTATGAAATACAGCTAAGGCACTGGCTACCTATGGATTTTCGTCTACTTAAGCACGTCGTAATACTCGCCGAAACTCTGCACTTTGGTCGTGCCAGTGAACTTTGCCATATCAGCCCATCAACATTAAGCCGCTCGATTCAGCAGGTGGAAAGCGAGCTGGGCACCCGCCTGTTTGAACGTGACAACCGCCACGTCACACTCACTCCCCAGGGATTAGCATTTCAGCACTACGCGAGAGAGACACTAGAGCAGTGGGAAACACAGAAACGCACTCTGGCGGCCACCACAGCACAGCTACGCGGCGAAATCAGCATTTACTGCTCGGTTACCGCAAGCTATAGCTTCCTATACGAACTATTGAGCGATGTGCGCACCCGTCACCCAGGTATCGAGCTCAAACTACATACTGGCGACCCCGCCGATGCCATGTCACGGGTATTGGAAGGTACGGATGACATGGCGATTACACCGCGCCCAAGGATTCCACCCAGCGCACTGGCCTTCAAATCGCTTACCCGCTCACCACTGCTGTTTATCGCTCCCACCGAAATTCACGATTGGCTGCCACGCCAACCGGAAAGTTCTACCGCCGAGCAGTGGCAACATGTGCCGATGATTCTTTCGGAAGCGGGACTTTCAAGGGAGTACGCCAATACGTGGTTTAAAGCCATGGGCATTACACCGCGCATTTATGCCCAAGTAGCGGGACACGAAGCGATTGTGAGTATGGTGGGATTAGGATTTGGCGTGGGTGTGGTACCAAAAATTGTGCTGGATAACAGCCCGCTGGCCGAACGGGTGCAGGTGCTCAGTGTAAAACCCGAACTGCCTCACTATGACGTTGGGCTTTGCGTACTGAACCGGCGGCTTAAAAATCCGATGATTGATGCATTTTGGGCCACCGTTAGCCCGCGCTAATGCCGCTTTACCCCTCCATAAAAAAGCCGCTCCATAGAGGAGCGGCCTTCTCAACCAGTGTTAAGCGTTTAAAGCGACAGTACCTTATCACCACGGGCAATGCCGGAGACTCCAGTGCGTGCTACTTCAAGAATGCCTACCGGCGCCATGGCCTGTAAAAAAGCATCCAGCTTCGAAGCGTCACCGGTGATCTGCACGGTGTAAAGGCTCGGCGTCACGTCGACGATCTGCGCGCGGAAAATATCTACCGTGCGCTTTACTTCATCGCGGGCAGCGCCCAACGCCTTCACTTTCACTAGCATTAGCTCGCGTTCAATATGGTTGCCTTCGGTTAAGTCGACCAGCTTCACCACATCAATCAATTTATTGAGATGTTTAGTAATTTGCTCAATTACTCGGTCATCGCCAATAGTGGTCACCGTTAAACGCGATAGCGACGGGTCTTCGGTCGGGGCTACGTTAAGCGTTTCAATATTGAAGTTACGCTGGGAGAACAGCCCGACCACACGTGACAGCGCACCCGGTTCGTTTTCCATCAGAATCGAGATGATATGACGCATCAGGTACGCTCCGTTTTAGACAGCAGCATGTCACGCATGGCACCCAACGGCACCTGCATCGGATAGACGTGCTCGAAGGGGTCGACCTTCACATCCAGGAATACCAGCTCGTGTTTGTTGGCAAAGGCGCGCTCTAGCGCTGGCTCCAACTCATCAAGCGTATTCACAGTGATCGCGGTGAACCCGTAAGCCTCAATAAGCATATGGAAATCGGGTAGCGACTCCATATACGAGTGCGCGTGACGAGATTTGTAGTTCAAATCCTGCCATTGGCGCACCATGCCAAGCGAAGCATTGTTGAGGTTTACAATTTTCACACCTACGCCGTACTGCTTACAGGTCGACAGCTCCTGCATCATCATCTGGAAGCTGCCTTCACCAGTGACGCAAACAACGTCGTCTTCAGGGAAGTTCTGCTTAACGCCCATGGCGGCCGGGAAGCCAAAGCCCATAGTGCCCAAGCCGCCTGACGTGATCAGTCGATTAGGCTTATCGAACTTATAGTACTGGGCAGCAAACATCTGATGCTGACCAACGTCCGTCGTGACATAAGCCTCACCACGGGTGATGCGGCATAGTGCTTCGATGACTTCCTGAGGCTTGAGCACTTCACCTGGCTTGGAAGGTTCGTACAGCTTGCCTTCACGCTCAGCACGCCAACCGTCAATTTTCTGCCACCACTCGGCCAGAGCTTCAGGTTGCGAAATTGACTGGCCTTGAACGAGGCTGATCATTTCATTAATGACGCTAGACGCAGGCCCCACGATAGGCACATCAGCGCGCACCGTTTTAGATACCGAGCTGGGATCCACATCCACGTGAATAATTTTCGCCGTAGGGCAGAACTTAGACGTGTTATTCGTCACTCGGTCATCAAAACGCGCGCCAATCGCGATAATCAGGTCGGCGTGATGCATGGCCATATTGGATTCATAAGAGCCATGCATGCCCAGCCAGCCCAGACACTGCCTATCGCTCTGCGGATATGCGCCAATACCCATTAGCGTGGTGGTAATCGGGAAGCCCAACTGTTTAACCAAGTCGGTCAGTCCTTCGCTTGCCTTACCAGTGACCACACCGCCGCCGGTATAGAAAACCGGGCGCTTGGCTTTCAGCATCAGTTCGACAGCTTTTTTTATCTGTCCGGTGTGGCCACGAGTAACCGGGTTGTACGAACGCAGCTTAACCTTTTTCGGGTAAACGTATTCGTAGCGCTCGGTTGGGGCGGTCATATCTTTAGGGATATCCACCACCACTGGGCCAGGACGGCCAGTAGACGCCAAGTAAAAAGCTTTTTTCAGCACTTCAGGAATTTCAGACGGATGACGAATCGAGAAGCTGTGCTTCACGATAGGGCGGGTAACACCCACGATATCTGTTTCCTGAAAGGCATCGTCGCCAATCAGATGGCTCATTACCTGGCCGCACAACACGACCATAGGTATAGAGTCCATGTAGGCGGTGGCAATACCGGTGACCGCGTTCGTCGCGCCAGGGCCGGAGGTGACCAACACTACACCGGGCTGACCTGACGCGCGGGCATAACCGTCCGCGGCATGAGTCGCCGCCTGCTCGTGACGCACCAGGATGTGCTTCACTTTATCTTGGCGGAACAGCGCATCATAAATATGCAACGCCGCGCCACCGGGATAACCATAAATGTACTCAACGCCCTCATCTTGCAAGAAGCGGGCGATCATATCTGCGCCGGAAAGCAGTTCCACTGTGTTTCTCCCCTGAAGGTCTCGAGTGCGATCCGCAGGACATCCTGCGGTGTCGAGTGCGGCGGTATGCCGCTGCCGGCCCATGCCGGCACCTGATGCCAAACCCTGGCATATGGCCCGGTTAGGGCCTGCACTCTCATCACGACGGTTTGCCGTGTCGGGGCGTTGGCCAGGTCGAGCGGTTAGCCCAAGCCCGGAAGTCCTTCGGCGGGTAAAGGCCTTTGCCTACCCTTCGCGCGGGGATTAGGGGTTGCCCGTTAGTTCCGCGCCCGCAAATCAGGAACTCACAAGATTCTATTAGCTCTCTCAGCCTGTCAACCTCCTACCTGGACAAACGCAACAAACGTCGTAGAAAGCCATAAAAAAAGCCCTTCAAACTGAACCAGAAGGGCTTTTTCACTATTCGATTGCGCAAGGACGACTCAATTACGCAAAGACGGCTCAATTGCGCACAGGCAACTCAGTTGCACATATGTCAGTTAGGCAAAAACCAGCTTACCCTCCTCGGCACTGATATGGATGGTATCGCCGGGGGCATATTTGCCCGCCAGTAGATCCTGGGCAAGTGGGTTTTCGATGCGGCTTTGTATCGCCCGCTTAAGTGGCCGTGCGCCATACACTGGGTCGAAGCCCACTACCGCCAGTTGCGCCATAGCTTCCGTGCTGACCTCAAGCTTCAGGTCGTGCTCGGCAAGGCGTAGCTTCAAGCGCTCCAGCTGAATACCAGCAATCGCCTGAATCTGCTCTTGGCCAAGGGCGTGGAACACCACCACTTCATCGATGCGGTTAATCAATTCAGGCCGGAAGTGATTACCTACCACTTCCATCACCATGTTTTTCATTACTTCATAGTCACTGTCTTGATCACCACTAGAGTCACCACCCATGCGCTGGATAATGTCCGAGCCCATATTGGAGGTCATCACAATCACGGTGTTACGGAAATCTACCGTGCGACCCTGGCCATCGGTTAAGCGGCCGTCTTCAAGTACCTGCAGCAGGATATTGAACACATCCGGGTGGGCTTTCTCCACCTCATCCAACAGCAGCACCGAATAAGGCTTACGCCGCACTGCCTCAGTTAAATAACCACCCTCTTCATAGCCTACGTAGCCAGGAGGCGCACCAATCAAGCGAGCCACGGAGTGTTTCTCCATAAACTCAGACATATCGATACGCACCATCGCTTCTTCGGTATCGAACAGGAAGTTGGCCAGCGACTTACAAAGCTCGGTTTTACCCACACCAGTTGGGCCCAGGAACAGAAACGAGCCATTGGGTCGGTTCGGGTCGGAAAGCCCTGCCCGCGAGCGGCGCACCGCGTTAGCCACTGCCTCTACGGCCTCATTTTGACCAATTACACGCTGATGCAGTGCCTCTTCCATGCGCAGCAGTTTGTCGCGCTCACCCTCCAACATCTTGGAGACCGGAATGCCTGTCCAGCGGGAGACCACTTCGGCAATCTCCTCCTCGGTGACATTGGAACGTAGCAGTTGGTGGCTAGCAGTATCCGCTTCACCCTCGCCTGCTTCGCTGATTTTCTTCTCAAGCTCGGGAATTTTGCCGTACTGAATTTCCGACATACGCCCCAAATCGCCCTGACGACGGGCCTGCTCTAAATCAATTCGCGCCTGCTCAAGCTCCGCTTTAAATTGGGCGGCTCCTTGAATGCTGGCTTTTTCAGCCTTCCAGATTTCATCCAAGTCAGCGTATTCTCGCTCTAACTCGTGGATCTGGTTGTTCAGCGCTTCAAGCCGTTTCTTAGTGGCCTCGTCGGTCTCTTTCTTAAGTGCCTCGCGCTCCATCTTGAGTTGAATCAGACGTCGATCCAGACGATCCATCTCTTCAGGTTTGGAGTCCAACTCCATACGGATGCGTGAAGCAGCCTCATCGATCAGGTCAATCGCTTTGTCAGGCAACTGACGATCAGTGATATAGCGGGTGGAGAGCTTGGCCGCGGCGATAATGGCCGAGTCAGTAATATCCACACCGTGATGCACTTCGTAGCGCTCTTTCAGGCCACGCAGGATGGCGACGGTATCCTCTTCAGAGGGCTCATCCACCAGCACTTTCTGGAAACGGCGCTCCAGGGCAGCATCTTTTTCAATGTACTTACGGTACTCATCCAGCGTGGTCGCACCCACGCAGTGCAGCTCGCCACGCGCCAGCGCAGGCTTAAGCATGTTGCCCGCGTCCATTGCACCTTCGGCTTTACCCGCCCCCACCATGGTGTGCAGCTCATCAATAAATAGGATGACCCGCCCTTCTTCCTGGGAAAGCTCTTTGAGCACGGCTTTTAAGCGCTCTTCAAACTCGCCACGGAATTTGGCCCCAGCCAGTAGAGAGCCCATATCCAGCGATAGCACGCGCTTATCTTTTAGGCCTTCGGGCACTTCTCCGTTGACGATACGCTGGGCTAAACCTTCAACAATGGCGGTTTTACCCACGCCAGGCTCACCAATCAGTACCGGATTATTTTTGGTGCGCCGTTGCAGCACTTGAATGGTGCGACGAATTTCATCATCGCGGCCAATCACCGGATCTAGTTTTCCATCTAGAGCCCGCTGAGTAAGATCCATAGTGTATTTGTTGAGCGCCTCACGCTGATCTTCAGCATTAGGGTCGTCCACCTTGGCACCACCACGCAGGCTGTTGATAGCAACCTCCAGGCTTTTCCGGTTAATGCCCGCCTCTTTAAGCAGCTTGGTAATCGACGAATTCATTTCCAGCGCAGCCAGCAGCACCAGCTCACTCGCAATGAACTGATCACCGCGCTTTTGCGCTTCGCGATCGGTTAGATTGAAAAGTTTGATGAAGTCCCGCGAGGGTTGCACTTCGCCATCGAACTGCCCCACCTTGGGCAAGTCATCCAATTGCTGTATTAGCCCATCACGCAGGCGAGAGCTGCTGCCTTCGGCTTTTTCAACCAAGGCTTTAATACCGGTGTCTTTGGTGTCTAGCAGGGCCAGCAGCAGATGAGCTGGTTCAAGCTGATTATGGCCGCGGCCAACTGCCAGGGACTGTGCCTCAGCAATGGCGGCCTGCAACTTGGCAGTAAATTTATCAAATCGCATGGGTTCCTCCTGGGGGAGGCCGTGCGTTTGGACCCACGGCGTTTCCCGATAACCTGTCTTAAATGTGCTAAAAACGCTTAGCTTGACAAGTTAAATGGAGCCAGTTCCACGCTTTTCAAGAGGTCGAGGAGTAAACCACAGGCTTGCGAAATCTTTTATTAAGGTTCGTTGATCCAGATCACACTTGCCATACGGCCAGTGTTGCCATTGTCACGACGGTAGGAGTAAAAGCGTGACTCACAGGCGGTACAGAAGTGGCCGCCGCTAATATGGTGAATCCCCAACGCCTCTAGGCGAAAGCGCGCCAAACGATAAAGATCCGCCATATAGTGACCAAGGCGGTATGGGCTATGATCAAACGCCTCGGTGGTTTCGGGGTGTACCGCGACAAAGGCCCCATATACTTCAGGTCCCACTTCAAACTGAGCGTTGGAAATAGCCGGCCCCAGCCATACTAAAACTTCGTCGGGGTCACAGTTCATCGCTGCGACGGTGGCTTCCAACACTCCACCAGCCAGCCCGCGCCAGCCCGCGTGAGCTACCGCCACCTGGGTGCCTCGACGGTTACAAAACAGCACCGGCAAGCAGTCTGCTGTCAGCACAACACAGGCATAGTCACTACTGCTAGCAACCGCAGCGTCGGCTTCTGGCGTATCACTCTGGTAGCTCTGCTGCACCCGCGCCCCATGAGTTTGATTAAGCCATAGCAGCGGGCGCTCATCGCCGACCTCTTTTTGGATAAGACGACGGCAAAGCGTAACGTGATCTTTATTGTCGCCTACATGAGCCGCTGGATTAAAAGCTGCAAAATCATCTTGGCTCGGCCCAGTTTCCCGAGTAGTGACAAACGCCCGCACATTGTCAGGCGCGGGCCAGTCGGGCAGCAGTAGCGTGGGCTTTAGATCAATCGCATCGCTCATCGCATGGTCTCGTTGTCTTCGCGCAGGTAGTCCAACAACATTAACAGATCATCGGGTAAATCGGCATGAAAGGTGAGCGTTTCACCGCTTACTGGATGTACAAAACTGAGCTTGCGAGCATGCAGCGCTTGACGGGGAAATTCGCGCAGAATCTCTTTTAGTGGCTCAGCAGCGCCTGGCGGTAACTTGGCACGTCCACTGTATAACGGGTCACCAATCAGCGGATAGCGTGCGTGGGCCATGTGAACGCGAATCTGGTGGGTGCGCCCGGTTTCCAGCTGGCAGCGCACGTGGGTATGGGCACGAAAGCGCTCAACCACACGATAATGAGTAATGGCCGGCTTACCAGCTGTGGTAACCGCTTGGCGTTTGCGGTCTTTCGGGTGCCTGCCAATCGGCGCATTGATGGTGCTGCCTGCTACCGGCTTGCCAATTACTACTGCATCGTACTGACGCGATACGCTACGCGCCTGGAGCTGCTCAACCAGCGCCGTTTGCGCAGGCAGCGTTTTGGCGACCATCATTAGGCCAGTAGTATCTTTATCCAGACGGTGCACGATACCTGCCCGGGGCACTTCTGCCAGGGAGGGGTGATGATGCAGTAAAGCATTCAGCAGCGTGCCATCCGGATTACCTGCCGCCGGATGAACCACCATGCCTGCTGCTTTATTAATCACCATTACCGCGTCATCTTCATAGACAATATCTAACGCGATATCCTGAGCTTCAAAACGGGTGTCTTCTTCGATGGTGGCTTTAAGTACTAGCGTTTCATGGCCATGGAGCTTTGCTTTAGGCTTTAGTTTGGCGCCGTCAACCGTTAATTCACCAGCGTTGATCCACGCTTTCAAACGCTCGCGGGAGTAATCGCTGAACAACTCCGCCGCGGCTTGGTCTAAGCGTGCGCCTGCTAGCGTCGCGGGCACCCGCTGCGTGGCTTCAACAATACGAGACATGAATAACCTCTCTAAGACGCAGGCCGTTTAGCCGTTACTGAGCGCTACTTTACTTCATTAGCAGCACTTCATTAGCAATAATGGAATGTCGCTAAGCCTGCGTTTTGTGTCTAGGTGATTTATAGTGGGCGAACTGCGACCTATTCTACCATTTCTACTTATGGCCATCGTCGCTTTTCGGTGATTGAGGCTTGTTTGCAACGAGGATGATGATGCGCGCTTTTTCCGCTGCCAACCGCTTTGGCGCCCTAGCCTTAAGCCTTGCCCTTTTGGCAGGCTGTGCCAGTAATAACTCCACCCCCGAAGATGATGATGAGTTTGCGGGCGTACAAGAGCGAGAACTCTACGAGCTTGCGCGCACAGCGCTAGACAGTAACCGCTTCCCCATCGCCATTGAGCGTCTTGAAGCTCTCGACACCCGCTATCCGTTTGGCCCCCATGCCGAGCAAGCGCAACTTGAGCTGATTTACGCATATTACGAAAACAGCAATTGGGAAGAAGCACGTGCTGCAGCCAGCCGTTTTATTCGCCTACACCCAGACCACCCGCAGGTTGATTACGCCTACTACCTACGCGGCCTCTCCGCTTGGCAGGCAGGACGCTTTAGCCTGGAACGTCTGCGCTTAATCGATATTTCCAAGCGCGACCTGGGAGCTTCTCGCGATGCCTACAACGACTTCCGCGAACTGATCCAACGCTTCCCACAAAGCCAGTATGCCCCCGATGCCCAGCAGCGCATTGTTTATCTGCGTGAGCTGCTGGCCCAGCATGAGCTGCATGTTGCCGACTACTATTTACGTCGCGGTGCCTACCTGGCCGCAGTTGAGCGAGGCCGCTGGGTGATAGAAAACTATCCCGAAGCCACCGCCACTCGCGATGCGCTTGCCACCATGGTAGAGGGTTACCAAGGGCTTGGCATGGAAGATCGCGCCAGCGAAGTGCTAGCAGTGCTACGTGAAAACGCACCCAACCACGCACAGCTACAAGGCAGCCGATTCCTGCCAAAACACGGCAGCAGCAAGTAACGTTTGAGCTATTCAGCCTGCCAAGCTGCAAAACCTTAAAAACCACGCTTCGGCGTGGTTTTTACTATCACGCCGCAGCGTTAATGGGTGGGTAATCTGCTAACCAAGGCGACTAAGTTGTAAGGACTAAGTTGTAGGGACTAGGTTGTAAGGACCAGATTGTAAGGACTTACGCTGAAAGGACCAGGTTGTAAGGACTTACGCTGTAAGGACTACGTTATAAGGACTACGCTGTAAGCCAGTGCTAGCCAAGGAGGCAGCGCAATACTGCCTCCATTGGTCATTGGTGCTTACTTAACCCAGCATTAACCCACTAATCGCCCGGCTGCCAACCATTCACAATCGGGTAGCGTCGGTCACGCCCAAAGCCTCGGGGTGTGACTCGTACACCTACCGGCGCTTGGCGACGTTTATATTCACAGCGGTCAACCAGTCTCACCACTTTGTAAACATCGTCTTCATCAAACCCAGCGGCAATGATCGCCTCGGCACTCATATCCCCTTCAATGTAGCTGACTAAGATCGCATCCAGCACATCGTAATCGGGCAACGAATCACTATCTTGCTGGTCCGGCGCTAGCTCAGCACTGGGCGGACGCTCAATGACTCGCTCCGGGATCGCCGGAGACTGAGTGTTACGCCAGCGGGCCAGACGATACACCCAAGTTTTATACACATCTTTAATAGCGTTATAGCCACCTACCATGTCGCCATAAAGCGTTGCGTAGCCAACCGCCATTTCGCTTTTATTGCCCGTGGTCAGTACCATCAAGCCTTTCTTATTAGAGATTGCCATCAACAACACGCCACGACAGCGCGACTGTAGATTCTCTTCGGTAGTATCACGTTCGGTGCCAGCAAAGCTCTCCGCCAGCGTGCCCATGAACGCTTCAACCATGGGTTCGATGGGCATCACGTCGTAGTGCACGCCCAGTATTTCAGCCTGCTCGGCAGCATCCTGTTTAGAAATATCCGCCGTATAGTGGTACGGCATCATCACCGCCTGCACCCGCTGTGGGCCGAGCGCATCCACGGCAATAGCCAGAGAAAGCGCTGAATCAATACCTCCGGAAAGCCCCAGCACCACGCCTTCAAAACCGCTTTTATTAACGTAGTCTCGCAGCCCTGTCACTAGTGCGCAGTAAAGGCTCTCTTCAGGCTCAACATCTGGCTCGATTTCACCAGGCTGGGGCTCCCAAGCACCAGCGCTGGTTTGCAGCAACTGAATTGGCATCAACCCCACCTGCCAGTAGGGCGCAAGCACCTTTAGCTGGCCCTGGGCGTCAACACAGCTTGAGCCACCATCAAACACCAGCTCATCCTGACCACCGATGGTATTGACATAAATAATAGGACGCTGCACGTCTTGGGCACGCTGGGATAGCAGGCGCAGCCGCTCGCGGGGCTTGTCCTGGTGGTAAGGCGAGGCATTGAGGCTAATCAACACCTCAGCCCCCGCGTCCCGGGCAGCCTGTACCGGTGTGCCCTGCCACAGATCTTCGCAAATCAACAGCCCAAGTTTGACCCCTTTATGCTCGTACACTAGAGGTGTGGTGCCAGGTGTAAAGTAGCGTTGTTCGTCAAACACCTGGTAGTTGGGTAGCGCTTGTTTGGCGTACTCCGCCTCCCACTGGCCGTTATACAACACGCCCGCCAGGTTATAGCATTCACCTTCGCGCACACCGGGGTAGCCAATAATAACCAGTACATCTCGGGAGATTTTTGCCGCCATTTTGGCACGCGCTTCCCGCAACCTTGCCTCCATCGACGGGCGTAGCAGTAAATCCTCCGGAGGATAGCCGGATAAGAACAGCTCTGGAAAAACAACAATATCGGCACCATGCTCGATCCTCGCTTCACGCACGGCTTCAATTGCACGTGCGGCATTGCCAGGAATATCTCCCACCAATGGGTCGAGTTGGGCCATTACCAGCGTTAAGTCTTGCATGGGCGTTAAAATCTCTTGAGAATCTTTAGTACACGGTGTCACTAACTAAACAAGTTGTCACTTCCTAGCTGCATTGTCCCGCAAGGGCTATCAACTGGCAAAGGCTAGGCAGCTATAACTTTTATATCCCACATATATCCCACGATGGGAGAAATTGAAGGATGAACCTTTTGATCATTCGGCTGATTATTTTTGCTGTACTACTTTACGCAGGTTTAAAGCTTTATGGCATGTATCGCCAACGTATGCTGAGCCATCAGCAGAACCCTCCTCCTCGCCATGAAGGCGGACAAATGGTTCGTTGCCGGTGGTGCGAGGTCCATGTACCTGAGGACGAAGCACTGCGAGACAACGAACAGTGGTTTTGCTCTAGCGCTCACCGCGACCGTTTTCAGCAAGAGCAGCAAGATAAGCAGGACAAAGAGAACCGCGACTAACTCAGCACTAGCTCAGCTATAGTCTCTTCTATGACGGTTTAACGGTGGACCTTTAACCGCTCCGCAGTCGGCTGAAAGGGTGTTGGATCGATTAATGCTTCGCGCCCCAACAGCTGGTCGACCAGTACATGGGTAGATGCAGGAGCCAGTACCAAGCCGTTTCGATAGTGGCCAGCATTCACGTAAACATTTTGCCACTCAGGCAGTGCACCGATAAAAGGTAGCCCATGCGGTGAACCGGGTCGCAGGCCCGCCCAGTGATGCACAACAGGAAGTTTAGCTAATGCGGGGACTATACTTTCCGCGCTGGCTTTAAGTGATGCTAGCGCGTCTGCGTCGGTGGTTTTGTCAAACCCAGCTTCTTCTAACGTCGAGCCCACCAGCAACAAGCCATCGCTACGTGGGATGATATAACGGCCATCTTTTAAAAGAACCCGCTGCACCATTCCTGGCGGCGCTTGATAAGCAATCATTTGCCCTTTCACGGGGCGCACAGGCAGATGAACATCTAACCCTGCCAATAATTGAGCTGTCCAGGCACCGCCACATACCACCAACTGTTCAGCCAACCTATCACCCTGGCTAGTGGCAACCCCCACCACTTTGCCTTCGCGCTGAATAAATCCATGCACACTGCACTGTTCTACCAGCGTTACACTAGGCATCGCCTCTAAACGCGCTCTCAGTGCCTGCCCCAAGCGCGGATTACGCACACTACCCAGCGTTGGCATCCATAGAGCATTGCCCTCAGGCGCGGCGGCTAGTGGCTCTTTCCGGTGAACAAATGCCTCGTCTACACGCTCAAGCGGCTTGCCTAGCTGGCGTGCCCAGCGCAGCGCAGCATCACCGTCGTCAACATTCAGGTACAGTAACCCTTTTTGGCGATACTCGGGATCAATCCCTGTCTCTTCCAGCAAGCGCAACGCAAGTGTTGGATAGACCCCTTCCGACCAGCGCGAAAGCTGAGAGACAGGGGAGGCATAACGCCAGGGATAAAGCGGTGATACAATTCCTCCCCCCGCCCAGGATGCTTCTTGACCACATGTGCCTCGCTCTACCAGCACTACCTTTTGGCCAGCATCCGCTAGCTGCAGCGCTGTCATCATACCGATGACCCCGCCGCCAATAATTAGGAAATCGCTCACAAGAGTTGTCCGCTATCACTAGAATGGAGTCGGCCTTTCAGCCAACCAAAGAGCCAGCATAGCGACGAGATCAAACAGGTCAAGCTACTGAGAGAAGCCATGCAGGATATTCAAGTGTCATACCATTATCGCTGGCAAGGGTTCACGCTCATCGAAATGCTGATCGCACTGGCTTTGATAGGTATCCTTGCAGCCTGGGGACTTCCGAACTTCCAATCACTCAAAGAGCGTTCAGCGGTAACGAGTGAAGTGAACCGCATGCAAACCGCGCTGACACTGGCACGCAACACAGCAATTACGCGCAACATAGATACGACAGTGTGCCCTGTTAACAGTAGCCGGAACGCTTGTTTGGCAGGATCCGACCGTTGGGGCGGTGAATGGGTCGTCTTTGTCGGCAGGCCATCTGGGAGTATACCAAGCGAAGATATCGTACGTTTTTTCCCCGCCATTGCAGGTGCCACTTCGACGAGTAAAACGCACGCTAATGCAAGCTATCTATCCTATAACAACCAAGGCCGCGTCATTTACGGAGCACGGACACTCGAGGTTTGCCCCACTCAAAAACGCGCTGACCAGCAAGGGAAAGAGGTGTTCATCCACCCGTTTGGACGCGCCAGGGTAGGAGAAGACCCCATTAATTGCTCTGATTAATGGGGCCTCTCAACAACATGCATGCAGCGGTTTAGCTATACCATCCAGATAATCTTAAGCGATGCCATCCAGATAACGCTCTGCATCCAATGCCGCCATACAGCCGCTGCCAGCAGAAGTAATCGCTTGGCGGTAGATATGGTCCATGACATCACCACAGGCAAACACGCCCGGTACGCTAGTGGCAGTCGCATTGCCTTCAAGGCCGGACTTCACTTTGATATAGCCACCATTCATATCAAGCTGGCCTTCAAAAATGCCTGTGTTGGGGCTATGACCAATGGCAATAAACAGCCCAGGTGCGTGGATCTCTTTGGTAGCGCCATCTTTCGTCGACTTTACTCGCACACCGGTGACCCCAGTGTTATCGCCCAATACTTCGTCTACTTCATAGAACCACTCAAGCACAATTTTGCCTGCTTCAGCTTTCTCGAACAGCTTGTCTTGCAAGATCTTTTCAGCACGCAGTGTGTCGCGGCGATGCACCAGGGTGACCTTTGACGCGATATTGGAAAGGTACAACGCCTCCTCAACAGCGGTGTTGCCACCACCCACCACTATCACTTCCTGGTTGCGATAGAAGAAACCATCACAAGTCGCGCAGGCCGAAACCCCTTGGCCCATGAACTGCTGCTCAGTCGGCAAACCGAGATAACGTGCGCTAGCACCAGTGGCAATAATCAGCGCATCGCAGGTGTAAATACCGCTATCCCCTTTCAAGGTGTACGGTTTTTCACCTAGGCTGACTTCATTGATATGGTCAAACAGCACCTCAGTGTTAAAGCGCTCGGCATGCTGCTTCATGCGCTCCATCAGCTCTGGCCCTTGTACACCCTGGGCGTCACCAGGCCAGTTATCCACGTCAGTTGTGGTAGTCAGCTGGCCACCCGCCTGCAGCCCAGTAATCAGCAGCGGCTTAAGGTTAGCACGTGCTGCATACACCGCTGCGGTATAGCCGGCAGGGCCGGAGCCCAGAATAATCAAACGTTCATGACGCGTTTCCATGACACCACCTTTGGTCATAATTGAGCAGATAACATTGCGAGAGAGTCTGCCTGAAATGGCGCCAAGTACAAGCTATTGCAAGGGTTAATCTAGGCTATTAGACAAAGATGTCTTGAAAGCCCTGAATGAAACACCCATGTGCTATTAGTAAGGTAAGCCATACTGATAAGCCATACTGTTAATCTATACAAAGAAAAGCAGAGACCGTGCATAGCGAGTTATTCATCGCTAACCACTTAGTAATCAGAGGAGAAGGCAATGAGTAAGACACCCGATACGCTAGACTCCCTAACGGTGGGCAATCAGCAATACCACTACTACAGCCTACCCAAAGCAGCCGACACCTTTGGCAATATCGACCGGCTTCCCAAAACACTCAAAATTCTACTCGAAAACCAGCTGCGCTTCGCCGATGACGAAAGCGTCGCCCAAGATGATATGCAAGCCCTGGTCGACTGGCAGACCGAGGGGAAATCCAGCCGCGAAATAGGTTACCGCCCTGCGCGGGTATTGATGCAGGACTTCACTGGCGTACCCGGCGTCGTTGACCTTGCTTCCATGCGTGCCGCGGTTGAAAAGCTTGGCGAAGATCCTGCCCGCATCAACCCTCTTTCCCCTGTAGATCTGGTTATCGACCACTCGGTCATGGTGGATAAATTCGGCAATGCTGCGGCCTTCCAGCAAAACGTCGATATAGAAATGCAGCGCAATGGTGAGCGCTACGAATTTCTGCGCTGGGGACAGCAGGCGTTCGATAACTTCAGTGTGGTGCCCCCCGGCACCGGCATTTGTCACCAGGTCAACCTAGAGTACCTGGGGCGTACAGTCTGGACCAAAGAGGAGGATGGCAGCACCCTCGCCTACCCAGACACACTGGTAGGCACCGACTCTCACACCACCATGATTAACGGCCTAGGCGTACTTGGCTGGGGCGTGGGAGGTATTGAGGCCGAAGCAGCCATGCTAGGCCAGCCAGTATCAATGCTGATACCCGAAGTGATCGGTTTCAAACTGACCGGCAAGCTACGCGAAGGCATTACCGCAACAGACCTAGTGCTTACTGTTACAGAGATGCTCCGCAAAAAAGGCGTGGTGGGTAAGTTTGTTGAATTTTACGGTGATGGCCTGAAAGACCTGCCTCTGGCCGACCGCGCCACCATTGCCAATATGGCGCCGGAGTACGGTGCTACCTGCGGCTTCTTCCCAGTGGATGATGAAACGCTCAACTACCTGCGCCTAACTGGCCGTGAAGATCAGCAGGTTGCCTTAGTGGAGGCTTATAGCAAAGCCCAGGGCCTGTGGCGTGAGCCAAATGACGAGCCAATCTTCACCGATACCCTTAGCCTGGATATGAACGAGGTAGAAGCCAGCCTGGCAGGCCCCAAACGCCCTCAGGACCGAGTGGCGCTGCAAGATATGCCCAGCGCATTCCAGCAAGTGATGGAAGAAGACGGCAAAGCGCCACCCAGCACGGAGGCTGGCAAACTCGCTTCCGAGGGCGGGCAAACAGCAGTAGGCATTGATCGTAGCTTCGAAGGCGACTTTAAACACAGCGACAGCCAAGCAGTCACCATCGGCAATCGAGACTTCAACCTTGACCCCGGCGCGGTGGTCATTGCTGCGATTACCTCTTGCACCAACACCTCTAACCCCAGCGTGATGATGGCGGCAGGGCTTCTGGCACGTAACGCACGTGAGAAAGGCTTAACCACCAAACCCTGGGTTAAAACCTCATTGGCACCTGGTTCCAAAGTGGTCACCGACTACTTAGCCGCTGCCAATTTAAGCGATGACCTGAATGCTCTGGGCTTCAACCTAGTGGGCTATGGCTGCACTACCTGTATCGGCAACTCGGGGCCACTCCCTGATGAGATTGAAAAAGCCATTAACGATGGCGAGTTAGCCGTTGCCTCAGTGCTTTCTGGCAACCGTAACTTTGAAGGACGCGTTCACCCTCTGGTAAAAACCAACTGGCTGGCTTCGCCCCCCTTAGTGGTCGCTTATGCGCTAGCAGGCAACGTACAGTGCAACTTAACCAAAGACCCGCTGGGCCAGGATAGCAACGGCAATCCAGTTTATCTCAAGGATATTTGGCCATCACAAGCGGACATCGCGAACGCTGTTGAAAAAGTAAATACCGAGATGTTCCGTAAAGAGTACGGTGCAGTGTTCGAAGGCGACGCTACCTGGAAGGCGATCAAGGTACCCGAAAGCAAAGTCTACCAGTGGCCAGAATCCACCTATATTCAGCACCCGCCTTTCTTCGAGGGTATGGAGCGTGAGCCGGACGCAATTAACGATGTGGAAAACGCTCGCGTGCTCGCCATGCTGGGTGACTCGGTAACCACCGACCATATCTCTCCCGCGGGCTCTATCAAACCCGACAGCCCTGCAGGGCGTTACTTGCAAGAGCATGGTGTGAAGCCCGTCGACTTCAACTCCTACGGCTCTCGCCGAGGTAACCATGAAGTAATGATGCGCGGCACTTTTGCCAACGTGCGGATTAAAAACGAAATGCTTGATGGCGTCGTGGGCGGTGAAACCCGCCACGTGCCAAGCGGCGAACAGATGGCGATTTACGACGCTGCCATGAAGTATAAAGAGGATGGCGTACCACTAGTGGTCATTGCTGGTAAAGAGTACGGCACCGGCTCCTCACGTGACTGGGCCGCCAAAGGTACCCGCCTGCTAGGCGTTCGCGCCGTGATTGCAGAGTCTTTCGAGCGTATTCACCGCTCTAACCTTATCGGCATGGGTGTTGTCCCGCTGCAGTTCCCCGCGGGGGAAAGCCGACACACGCTGGGGTTAACAGGCGATGAAGAGGTATCAATCGCGGGCTTAAGCGATTTAAGCCCCGGAGGTACGGTGCAAATCGTGATCAAAAACAGTGATGGCGAACGTACCGTTGATGCCAAGTGTCGAATTGATACGGTAAACGAGCTGGCTTACTACCGTCACGGTGGTATCCTTCACTACGTGCTGCGCAAGATGATCGGCGCAGCCTAAAGGTAAAACCTTACCAATGCTTGCATGCCCCCACCTCGGTGGGGGCTTTTTTTATGGCTGTTCCGCTTGATGCAGGCTAGCGCCCTTTAGAAGGCACCACGACGGTAGGTACGATACTCAGGCAACCAGCATGCTTTCTCGATCCGCTCACGCAGCTCTGGACCGCTGGTTTTAAGTGCCACTCCATTTTGCTGTGCCTGTGCCGCCACCTCAAAAGCAATCGATTTGCTGATATCACGAATTCGTGACAGCGGCGGTAACAGTGCACCTTTGCCCTCTTTTACCAGTGGTGCTTCACGGGCAAGCGCACGAGAGGCGCTCATTAACATCTCGTCGGTAACACGGTTTGCGCCAGCCGCGATAACCCCCAGGCCAATGCCAGGGAAGATATACGCGTTGTTGCACTGTGCAATTGGATAAGTACGGCCGTTGTAGACGACGGGCGCAAAGGGACTACCGGTTGCCACCAGTGCTTGACCATCGGTCCAGCGGATAACGTCTTCGGGCACAGCTTCTGCCTGAGAGGTGGGGTTCGAAAGCGGCATAATCACCGGGTGTTCACAGCCCGCGTGCATCGTACGCACTACCTGCTCGGTGAAGATACCTCGTTGGCCACACACACCAATCAGAATCGTAGGCTTGATTTGCGCAATGGTCTCCTCAAGACCCTGACCATTCCAACCCGCCACTAAGGCAGGGTCGTGGGCCAAGCGGCGCTGGAAATCACGCTGCCAAGGCTGGTCGGTGGTCATCAAACCATCACGGTCAATGATAAAAATGCGCGCCCGTGCTTCGCTCTCCGTTAACCCTTCGGCTTCCATCGACACAACAACCTGCTCGGCAATACCGCAACCAGCAGAACCACCACCTACAAACACCACACGCTGTTGGGCGATGGTCTCTTCACGGGCCTGACATGCCGCCATTAAAGTACCAACCACCACAGAAGCAGTACCCTGCACGTCGTCGTTAAAGCAGCACAGGTCGTGGCGATAACGCTCCAGCAGTGGCACCGCATTAGCCTGGGCAAAATCCTCAAACTGCAGCAATACATTCGGCCAGCGGCGTTTTACAGCGGCAATAAACTCCGCCATAAAAGCATCGTACTCTTCCTGGCTTACCCGCTCATGGCGCCAGCCCATATACATTGGGTCGTCAAGCAGCGCCTGATTGTTAGTACCGACATCAATCATAATCGGCAGCGTATACGCCGGGCTGATACCGCCGCATGCAGTATAGAGCGCCAGCTTACCAATCGGGATCCCCATACCGCCGATCCCCTGATCGCCTAAGCCTAAAATGCGCTCTCCATCAGTCACTACGATCACTTTAACGTTATCTTTAGTGGCACTACGCAGGATATCGTCCAGATGCTCGCGATCGGGGTAGCTGATAAACAAGCCCCGATGGTTACGGTAAATGTTGGAAAATTCCTGGCATGCCTTACCCACCGTTGGCGTATAGATGATGGGCAGCATCTCTTCAAGGTGCTCAGACACCAGTCGGAAATAGAGTGTTTCGTTATCGTCTTGAATAGCGCGCAGGTGAATATGCTTTTCAAGATCGCTATGGCACTGCTGGTACTGGCGGTACACACGCTCTAGCTGGTCATCGATGGTTTCTACTTTTTGGGGCAGCAAGCCAATCAAATTAAACGCTAGCCGTTCCTCCTGAGTAAACGCGCTGCCTTTATTCAATAGCGGCATTTCGAGTAAAGAAGGACCGGCGTAAGGAAGGTATAAGGGGCGTTTACTTGTAGTAGACATAGGCACTCTCTTTTTATATCAATCGCTGTTGCAATGCAGCAACGCTGGGCGTTGGCGGCGTTTGCGGGTAATGTAACATGACCGTACGACAAAGGTGGAAGGGTCGTAAATAATGTGCAAAAAAAACGCCTCGGCAAACTGCCGAGGCGCTAGATGTAAAACTTCAAAAACAGCGTTTAACAGCTCTTGGCAGTTGGTTGGCGCCCCTCCTGCCCGCCAAAGAAAAATGGGCGCAGTTTCACCCCGACCATGTTGCCTGCGAAGGCTGCCACCATCCATACCCAGCCATGCAGGCTGCCAGAGGCGATACCGCTAAAGTAGGCGCCAATATTGCAGCCAAACGCTAAACGCGCCCCGTAACCCAGTAAAATTCCCCCAATAACCGCCGCCAACACTGATTTAAACGGTATACGGAAGTTAGGTGCAAAACGGCCCGCTAAGCTTGCCGCTGCCAGAGCCCCTAACATAATGCCCACGTTCATCACCGTGGTAATGTCACTCCATACACTGGCTTCTAACGCAGCGGCGTTGCCGGGCGCCTGCCAGTAACCCCACTGGCTAACATCACCACCTACCAGCTCATAGCCTTTTGCACCCCATAGTGCAAACGCTGAAGTAATGCCCCATGGGCGGCCCGCCAGCGCTAGCGTCGCAAAGTTCAACAGTGCTAACGCCACCGCACCAGCCACCAGCGGCCAAGGGCCAGTCAGCCAACGCTCTACCCCTGGCTTATCAATCATTGGCGCCTGCTCTAAATGACCGTGGCGACGCTTTTCCATAATCACGGTAAAGATGGCAATCGCCACAAACAGCACCAAGCTAATACCTATACCGCCCCCTACCCCCGCCACATTAACAAGCGATATGGGCTGGAATGCGGGTAGGCTTTGCCACCACGCAAAATGTGCCGAACCAATCACAGAGCCAACAATAAAGAACAACAACGTAATCAACATACGGGCATTACCGCCCCCAGCCGTAAACAGGGTGCCCGAAGCACAGCCACCACCTAGCTGCATACCGATGCCAAAAATAAACGCACCAAACAGCACCGAGAGGCCAATGGGAGAAACAAATCCTGACACCGGCGTACCAAACAGCGTGCCCGCGCCAAGTGCGGGGAAAAACAGCACCACCGCAATGGCCAGCATAATCATCTGTGCACGCAGGCCACGCCCTCGGCGGTCAGTAATAAATACTCGCCATGCAGCAGTAAAGCCAAATGCCGCGTGATACAACACCATTCCAAGTAAGCCGCCAACAATCATTAGCAGACCAGTATTGGCACTAAACACCATGCCGATCAGCAGCGCACCCAGTACAATCGCTGCAGTAGCCAATAACGGCACGCGATGCTTCACGGGTGCCGCAGCAGAGATAGTCGCCATAGTTCACCTTTTAAAAACGCCAAAGCGCCTGCTAAAAGGCAGGCGCTTGGCTGAATGGGATAATCGTTAAAGCCTACCGCTGGTGGTAAAGCGCAGGGAATGCTTTCTTTAGCAGCATATATATCTTCAAAGAATATAGCAGAAAACAGGGCTACAACACGCCCATAGAGCCTTGGTTAAGGCACTGTTTGCCCTGTAGGTGCCAGGATTTTGCGCAAAAAGTGGCGTGTTCTCTCATCTTTTGGCGCAGTGAACAGCTCCTCTGGCGGGGCTTGCTCCACAATACTGCCCTGGTCCATAAACACAACTCGATCCGCCACCTCTCGGGCGAACTGCATTTCATGGGTCACTACAATCATCGTTTGATGCTCAAGGGCCAGCTGCTTCATAAGGCTCAGCACCTCTTCTACCCACTGCGGGTCAAGGGACGAGGTGGGCTCATCAAACAAAATCACATCAGCATTGGCTGCCATGGCGCGGCCAATGCCTACGCGCTGCTGCTGCCCACCTGAGAGCGAAGCCGGATAGGCATCCGCTTTATCTGCCAGCCCAATACGCTCCAGAATCTCTCGAGCCCGCGCATAGGCCTGAGCTTTCGGCAATTTATCCACCACAATCATGCCTTCGCTGATATTCTCCAGCGCGGTTTTATTAGCGAACAGGCCGTAGTTCTGAAATACGAACGCTGTGCGCCGACGCAATGCCAGGATATCTGAGCGGGTAGCGCGCTGGGTATCAACACTCAGATTGCCGATTTGCAAGTGACCAGAGTCGGGCTTTTCAAGAAAGTTAATACAGCGTAATAAGGTTGACTTACCCGTGCCAGAAGGGCCAATAATCACAATGATTTCACCCTTCGAGAGGGTCAAATCAATATCGCTAAAGACCACCTGGTTACCAAAGCGCTTGGTGATACCTTGCAGCGAAATCATCGTTGGTAAGCCTTGTTAAGATAAATTTCTAAGCGACGTTGCCCCCAAGAGAGCACTTCTACGACAGCCCAATAAATAAGCGCTACCAGCAAAAATGCTTCCAGATAAAGGAAACTGCCGGCAGCCTCTTTTTGCGTGGCCCCCATCAGCTCGGTCACTCCCAGCGTAAAGGCTAACGAAGTCGCTTTAATCATATCGATGAAGTAGTTCATCAGTGTGGGGGTTGCAACACGAGTCGCCTGAGGCAGAATAATCCGCCGCATCAGCTGCGACTGGGTCATACCAATAGAGAGCGCAGCCTCGGTTTGGCTGCGGTCAATACCAACAATCGCAGCGCGAATTGACTCGGCCATGTAGGCAGAAAAGTGCAGTGTCAGCCCCAGCACTGCAGCAGTGACGCCTGTCATCGATATTAGCGCACTGATTAACTGCGGTAAGCCGTAGTAGAACAGAAACAGCTGAACCAGCAGCGGCGTGCCACGAAAAAAAGAGATAAATAGAAGCGCAAAACCGTTTAAGAACGGCACCTGCGATACGCGAACAACTGCTAGTAAGCACGCTAATATTAGCGCAAAGAACATGGCGATCGTCGCCATCTGGATGGTAAGCGGCAAGTAGCGCAGCAGAACCGGCAATAGCTCCCACATATACTCTAAATTAAGCATAGCAACATCGCTTATAAGCAAACGGCCGTGGCATTGCCACGGCCGCAAAAAACGGATTTAGTCAGCCGTTACGGCTGAGTGATATCAATATTAAACCATTTTTCAGATATTTCGCGTAGCGTCCCATTTTCACGCAGCTCTGCCAGTGCCGCATCAACGCGGTCGCGCTGTTCACGGCCCGCCTCGTCATCACGAAAAGGCAGCGCGTTCTCAATGGTCGAGAAGGGTTGGCCAGCCAGCTCTAACGGTAAACCGCGTTCGCTAATCACCTGGGTAGCACTCACGCGATCCATTACAAACGCGTCTACTCGGCCCAATGCAACATCTTGCTCAATGTTGGACTCATAAGTACGAATATCAATCTCATCTGCATGCGGCTGCTCACGCAGCAGCTGTTCGTAGTTCGAGCCTAAATTCACCGCAACGCTTTTACCAGACAAATCCTCAACGCCATAAATAGCATCGTTGCCTGCACGTACTACCACCTGCGCCCCGTCGTACACATAAGGCGCCGTGAAGGCATACTTAGCCTCCCGCTCTGGTGTGATGGTGATTTGATTGGCGATGGTATCGATACGCCCAGACTCAAGCATACCCGCTAGCCCCGAGAAGCTTGCGGTTACAAATTCAATATCATCACCCGATAACTCACCCACTGCATTCAAGACATCAACCTCAAAGCCCTTTAGCTCATCGCGCTCGACAAACGTAAAGGGGAAGTAGCCACCAGACATACCAACTCGTAATGTATCGGCCTGAGCTGCAGTGGCAAACAGCCCACTAGCGACGCTTAAAGAAAGCGCAGCTAGGGTGAAATTAAGCTTTCGTGTCAGTAACATAAATTCGTTTCCTTATGGTCAGCATTAAACGCTAATGAGTGCTATTTTAACCCCAGCAAAAAGACAAATAAAAGAATATAAAAGTTATTTTTTATTCCATTGGGAAATAAAAGATCCATTGAGCTAATCCAGTGGGCTATGAAAGAAACCCAAACTGCTGATACGCGCTGCGAAGCCATACTTTCATGCGTTGGCGCTCCGCAAGATTCATAATGCTGCGATCGTTAGCTACCGCCCAGAAACTAGTGTTGTTGAAATCGATTTTTTGGGTCAGCTTGGCATGTAGTTTCGGCAATTCAATTAGCGTTGCGCCCTGCGACTTGGCTTGCTGGAAGGTTTCAGACTGCTGAAAGCGCGAAAAGCTTTCACCACGGCCATGGTTCTGCACCACCACCATGCTTACCGGTTGAGCTTGATAACGAGCAAGTAGCTGGGAAAGTAGCGTAACGGAATCTGCGCCGTCATCCATCACGTGCCACCACACCACTGGCATACCCATTTCGCTGAGCAGGCCAAACACATCGGTCTCTTCAAGCCAGCGGTTAATAGGCAGAGAAGACTGCGCCGCCAAATCAATAATTAAATCTCGCTCAGGGTTTTCATCCAAAGCTGTAAGCATCCCATCTAGGCTATCGTCGTCGCCTACGACCACGGGGGAAGCGTAATCCTGATAGAAACGCAAAAATGTGCCGTGGGACGCATCGCAATCAAACCCAAGAAACGGCATATCGTGATCGATGTAGTACTGGGCCAATACCCGCGCCGTCATCGATTTCCCCACTCCCCCCTTCTCACCGCCAATAAAGTGAACCTTACCCATGCCTATTTCTCCGCTGTGGAAACACCCACCCCTTAGCGAATTTAGCAGGAAACGCAAAAAGCGGAAGGTAATTCATGAGCAAAACGGTTAAACCTTGGCGTTACCTGCAATAACGGTTTTAAACCCAGTAGGTGTGGATGGCCGATAAGAACAAGCGCCACCAGCATCAAGAAGCCGCGAAAACTGCCGATAACATTGTTACACCCTACAGTGAGTGGCAGCCATGAAAGGTATCATTTTGGCGGGAGGTAGTGGTTCTAGGCTGTACCCCATCACTATGGGAGTGTCCAAACAGCTGCTGCCTATCTACGATAAACCTATGATCTATTATCCGCTGTCAGTGCTGATGCTGGCCGGTATACAAGATATCTTGATCATTACCACACCAGATGATCAAACTAGCTTTAAACGCCTATTAGGCGATGGTAGCCGGTTCGGCATCAACCTGACCTATGCTCTACAGCCAAGACCAGAGGGGCTGGCACAAGCATTTGTAATAGGCGAACAGTTCATTGGAAACGACAGCGTTTGCTTAGTCCTGGGAGATAATATTTTTTATGGTCAAGGCTTTACACCCAAATTACGCCAAGCATCACTGCATAAAAACGGAGCCACCGTTTTTGGCTACCAAGTAAAAGACCCTGAACGTTTCGGGGTCGTGGAATTTGATACCAGTAAACGTGCAGTCAGTTTAGAAGAAAAGCCTATAAAACCACGCTCTAACTACGCTGTTACGGGCCTCTATTTCTATGATAATGACGTCATCGACATTGCTAGGCAGGTAAAGCCTTCTAAGCGTGGTGAACTTGAAATTACCAGTATCAACCAAGCATACCTGGAGCGAGGCGACCTACACGTTGAGGTGCTTGGCCGAGGATTTGCGTGGCTGGATACAGGCACCCACGAGAGTTTGCTTGAGGCCGCCCAGTTTGTAGAAACCATTGAAAAACGCCAAGGCTATAAGATCGCCTGCCTTGAAGAGATTGCTTTTAACCAAGGTTGGGTTAGCCAGGATGAAATCCTAGAGCATAGCCACAGTCTTAATAAAAACGGTTATGGCGCTTATATCAGACATTTAGTGAGAGAATCATGAGCGATAAGCCCATTTATGTTACAGAACCGTTTCTTCCACCACTAGAGGAGTTCATCCCGTACTTGGAGAAAATTTGGGAAAGTAAACGCCTCACGAATAATGGCCCCATGCACCAACAGCTGGAAGAAGCGCTGTGCGAGTATCTAGGTGTGCCTGAGATAGCGCTATTCAATAACGGAACTATCGCGCTTCTTACGGCCTTACAAGCATTGAGAATCACCGGTGAAGTAATCACTACACCATTCTCATTCGTGGCGACAGCACATGCTCTGACCTGGAACGATATTACACCTGTATTTGTCGATATAGACCCTAACACCTTCAATATTGACCCTAATAAAATCGAAGCGGCTATTACCCCACGGACCACCGCGATAATGCCTGTCCATTGCTATGGTAACCCATGTGATGTGGATGCCATTCAGTCAATCGCGGACAAATATAATCTTAAGGTTATATATGATGCTGCCCACGCCTTTGGGGTTCAAGATGAAGGCGGTAGCGTTCTAAGGCATGGCGATTTGAGTGCTGTGAGCTTCCACGCCACTAAAGTTTTCAATACGTTTGAGGGTGGTGCAATTATCTGCCCGGATAAAAAAACGAAACAACATATCAACAATTTAAAAAACTTCGGAATAGTTGATGAGGTGACGGTTGTCGCAGCTGGCATCAATGGAAAAATGAGCGAGGTAAATGCTGCATTCGGGCTGCTCCAACTGCAGCATATTGATAAAGCAATTAATCTTCGAAAATCAATTGATCAGCTATACCGCGCTGAATTTAAAAGCATAGCAGGTATCACTCCCGTCGACCCTACGACACAATGTGTAAGCAATTACTCCTATTTTCCGGTTATTGTAGAGGATAGCTATCCCTTAAAAAGGGATGAGTTGTACGATAGGTTACGACTTAACAATATATATGCAAGACGATATTTTTACCCTTCAATTGATCAGCAGATGGTCTATAAAGGCAGTAATATTCACAACTCCTCCCGAACAGTGGCCGCCAAATGGGCATCGGAGCATGTCATCTGCTTACCTATTTATAGCGACTTAGAAAAGCAATGTGCAACACACATAACTGCCCTTATTAAAGAGTGGGGTAATTTATACACTTCAAAATTACCATAAAAAAAATTGATACAAACAATGAATTTAGCTTATCTAAAATAGAAGACAAATATTTATCATATTACTTCGCTAACACTGCCCTCAAGCACTAACCTCTAGTCTGCCATACATACTAATTCGATTTCAAATTAAGCGGTATGATACAGCAGTCTTAAGACAAGAGTTCAATAGAGTCTAGCTCATTATTCATAATGAGCCTTTGAACCTCAGAAAGAATAAACAGTCTGTATACTGGGTCACTTACTCACTCTCATCAAAGTAATTTTTCAGAACAGCAGGCATGATATGAAAGCATAGTAAGATATGGTTACTTTAACTATGGTCTTGATCCATAAAAAACACGATCAAAAACAAATAGAGCCTCTTCAATGGTATACAAGCCAGATAACACATTTGGCCAATATTTAACATCACACCTTCTTATGATTAGATTTATTCTAACAGGTATAGACTCATAACCAAGTCCTGCAGCAGCAGAAGCCCTATGGTTTCCAGCGGTTATTAGCCACCTCCATTCTTGATTATCATTTATCAAAGCAGTGGCTTTCACATCACCATCATCATCATCGCTTCTTTGATAGCCTTTACTTTGAATGCTATCGAAAACATTTTTCATTCTAAGGGCTTCCGCTTTTAATTTTTCCTTTCGTACAGGACCGCAAAACAACCAGCCGGCACTAATACCTTCAGCAATTCCAACTGAAATATTTTCATTAATTGCTGCTTTTTCGTATTGGGTTTGATATGACTTTTGAGTACGCGCGCGCCAAGGGAATACACTACCATGAGGAGGCACTTCAGCTAATGCATCATTTCTTAATCCTAGATAAGACGCTGCATTCTCATGTGTAAAACGTTGATAAAACTCCTCTAACACACCATATATCGCGATATAGCGCTGACTATCCGAACTATATTTTAAAGCTACTTGTACTGACTTTACAAAAGGTGACTCTTCGTCAAGCCTCCAACAAGGTTGAGTACGACCATATTCAAAAGGACACTCTAATATGGCAGATTCAAAAACCTCAGTATAAGAAAACACTAACGGATGCTGCACAGAGCCTCTGAGGTCGACAAGCGAACCACTTCGCAAGTTAATTTGCTCACTTACAATTTTTGGAATATTTAAGTTATCGACGCTCATACTATCCTCGCAGTATATCAAAATAAAGTCTATTTACATCTTCTTCGAATATTGGACAGCTAAAAGAATTTGCATCTAAGTAATCAAGTTCAGGGAAAATCTTACGTTCCTCCGGCATAAACTCTCCCTTCCTTATAGATCTTATAACTTGAAAAAGAGAAGCAACTTGCTGAGCAAAGATTGTATGCCTCAACTCAGTTTCATCTTGCCCAAAACTGTGGCTCTTGCACTGAGCGATCTGAAAACCACTATCAATTCCAGAGTCAACAAAATGAACCGTTGAGCCAATAAATAATGAGCCTGAAGATAGGGAATCCTCAAAACCTCTAACCCCTGGATGGGAAGGTAGAATAGAAGGATGGAAATTAATTATTTTCTTGTCATAATAGTTAATAAGTTCTCCAGTTAAAATTCTAGAGAAAAAAAGCACCAAATAATTTATATTATTAGATTTCAAAAAATTGAAAACCTCTTCAGAGAATTCTTTCTGACCTTTAGCTTCCAACCTCTTAAGTGGAATATTAAAATCATTTGCAATTTTTTCGGCACCACATTCACGATCGACAATAATAAAATCTATTTCTTCAGAGGTTTTTTCGAGACAGGCTCTTAGAACAGACCCATTAGTACTTACTAAGGCGGCAATTTTCATTTTATACCAACATTTTCTCACGTATAGTCTTCGGCTCAACGTTGAACATCACATCTAACACCGAAAGAAAGGGAACAAACTCACCACTATTGTTAAATTGCTCATACGCAACCCCTTGAGGCTCAATAAACTTAACATCCAATCCGAAACTCTTAAAATACTCCTTTTCATATAATTTACGACCATTAGGTAGATTCAAATAAGTATCTGCACGTAGATTATGGCAGATTTCGATTATTCTATCTTGACCTTTTAAATCACGTGATGTCATCAGCTCACTTGCAAGCATAAACTCAACTTCTATGCTGAGCGCCTCGGACACCCACTTCAGCGATTTAACATTTAAGCTAGCAACATTAACAACTTTCCCATCCAATAAATCTTCCAATTGATCACTATACGTATCGTATAAAGGACAGTTCTTGTAGCTTTCATATATCAGTCTTGTGAATTTATGAAAACCCCCAACATACTGATGCTCATTAATAGCCCTATTAATACTCGCATTTTTCACTGGTAATGTGAAGCGCTTATAACAACCATCTAAGAGGACTGCATTCCTATTAACAAAACCACGTTTAATAAAATTAACATCATCTAAAAAAACAAACACATCGACTTCTTGGATAAGCTTTATATACCCAAGATAAGGCATAAAATAGGGCTGCATAATTGCTACTTTCATTTACTATCCTTTTTTTCTATAACACATGCCGTTATGTTAGCTTCCCCTATAATTTAGCCAGCCTTAATAACTCGCTAAATACATGCTTTTCTTACGCAGCGTTCTTAGCCCATCACCGAGACCAAGGCTTTAGCACAGGGTCTCGATAATGCAGCACTTTAGTTATCTAGCAACTGGTTTGACTTGAAAAAATAGAGCTCTGCAATACCTTTACGATCTCTTTTTTCATGGTATTTTCCAATCCAGTAGAGACTATTTGCTAACATTCTATTTTTTTCTTTTATGGCTTTACTAGACCATATTGAGTCAGAGTGAAGGCGATAAGCTGCAGGTTTTATATTTTCCAAGTAGTGACTTGTACCATAGAGCCCTAACATTGAGATGATAAAATTATCTCCGTTGGCCACTTTACTTTTTTCTTTTGGGAACTTTTCAAACTTTTTTCTAAACATCATAGATAAAGTAAGTATAAAGCAGTTATTCTTTAATAGCTCATCACTATTAAATCCTCGCATAGAATGCTGAGGAAGCTTTGAATGCTTAACCAGCACACCATCTTCAAAAACAAAAGCGTTGTGGTGAGTTACTACACAATCAGGGTGCTCTTCCATATAATCAAACTGAGTTTGAAGCTTTTTCTCATCTGTCCAATAGTCATCACCCTGGCAAATCGCAATATATTTTCCTTTTGTTTTTGGCAGGCAAATATCTGTAGATTTTTTATTCTTTGAGTATTGGTTTTCCTTTTGATAGATCGGCTTAATAAGCTCAGGATACTCATTAGCATAACGACTAATCACTTCTTGAGTACCATCAGTGGAGGCATCATCGTGAATGATGACTTCAAATGGAAAGTCTGTTTTCTGTGCTATAAATCCCTTAATAGCATCTTCAATAAACTCTACATGGTTATAAGCGGCACAAATCACACTCACTATTGGCTCGCCTTTCACATGTTTACTTTGCGGGATCGGCGGGCCAGCTGGTGGTGGAACCTGTGATTTTGGTGCTGATGCCTTCGGCAATAGCTCTTGCGCCTCAAGAAACTCCAGCGCTTTTTCCTGACTAACCTCAGCGATTAACTCAAAAGCTATATCATGTGCTCCAAAGACTGCACTCAGTATAAAAGCAAGTTTCGTCTTGTTTTCATCGCTAAGAACCGCCATTCGTTCATGGCTGGGAAGAAATAGAACATCAGCACTCTCTTGCTCAGTAGCACAAGGAGAGCGGGCATTCAGCTCTTCGGGTAAATGACTATGGTGGCGAATATTGTGGAAGCGATAAAAGCGAAAACCATTACGGCTGGCCCAGTGCTGAAGTTCCGCTAGGCTAGGCTGTTTTTCATGGGTAAGCTGGAAAGGCACTCGTGCCTGAATCAGTAATGTGTCGGTAAGTGATTTTTTACCATGCTCCAGAATGGCCATGGCATCACTTAGCTCATCTAGAATCAACCAATCGAGGCTTTCCAGGCCGTTAATGCTGTCCAAGGCTATAGAGCTAATGGGCAACTCAGCCAAAGGTTTCGCGCCTAGGTGATGGCGTTTCGGTAATTTTTCAGCCGGTAGCGGTGTCAGCGTACTGGTCATTTCCGGCGCGACACAGGCGTGCAACGTTGCAGCACTTCCATCACCTAGTAGGGCGTGTTGGAATACCTGAATAGTTTCGCTGCCTTCATACTGCTTTGCATCCTTTACTTCACTGGCAGGATCAAAAGCGACAATGCCGAATGCTTTCGTCGCTGCCATCTGGTCTGCAAGGCCACTTTTAATCAAGCTGGCACGATTGTCTAACACGATGATTTTACCTTTGAACTGCCAAGTAAAATCATCTGCCAGCCACAAACGGTTAGCTTGAACTTCGCTGCTCTGTTGACCTGCTGATTTAGCGCTCACTAGCTGCTGCAGAGAGTTATCAACCTTGAATTTAGGTTTGGTTGCTTGGCTGGCTAGGCGCTGGCGATGGCGTTTCTTTTGGCTAATGGTAAAGTCTTTATTACCGGCGCGTAAGCGTACTAAAGGTGTTAAAGCACTGAGCAACCTGTCAGTAGCACGCTCTAGGTGGTGTTGCTCTTTTCCTACCTGCCAAGCGCGGGCTACATAGTCCTGATAAAGTGCTTCATCATCAAAGAAGCTAATCACTGCATCTACTAGCGGTTGAAGCTCTTCTTCACTAAGTAAGTGTTGGTAAGGCTCTTCATAACAGGTATCTGGAAAATCAAAGGCAATTCCCGCGTTGCCAATCATTTCAGGCATACCACCGCGATTGGTAATAAGAGCTGGAATACCGTTCAGCATTGCCTCGGCCAGCACACGCCCAGAGCTTTCCCACCATAGGCTAGGTGCCACTAACACCCGGGCCCGACTGTAAGGGCCGCGCATATCGCTGGTGTTGGCGGTAATGGTCACATTGCTTAACGCGCTGCGCTGCTTTCCCATCCGCTGGGTGGTTTCACGCAGTACCACTGACCAGTCGGCTCGTGCTTCTACTACCTCAAGCTCAATATCGGGTCTTTCTAGCTCCAGTTTTTCTGCCAGTTGCACAAACACTCTGGCCCCTTTTTGCCAGCTAGGGTTAACAAACAACAGACGCTTACGCTCATGATTATCGGCAATAAAGCTTTCTGGAGCGATGAACTTGCCCACCGGCTTCGCAGCGTAGCCAACAGCTTTACGGTACATATCCGCCGTAGCCTGGCTATCGGTGAGGATCAAATCCACATCACGACACCAATTTGGTGCTTTATAGTGACCGTTCGCCAGATAGAACGCGACCGGAATACCACGGTCACGGGCCTCATTGGCAATTAACATTTCGAGTGTTTGACCGCCGAAGTACCAAACCACATCTGGCTTAAATGAATCCAGCATATAGAGATACTGGCTGTACCAAAGGCCCTCTTCATGGGAAGTAAAATGGCTGCGGTTATGGCTGTAGCTAACGACCAACTGGTGGGTCAGCGAACCATCTTCAGCTTTAATCAGTTGATGAAGATGGCTGCTTAGGTCTGGGAATTGTTCTTTGAGCCGCCCCATTCCTTTCGGGTTATCGAATACAGTCGCACCTAGCACTTGAACGTCATAACCAGAGGCCACCAATTGCAGCAGCATTTGGCGTACGGTCATGCTAGCACCACTGGAGGTATCCAGCAGGCAGAAAGGGTTAGCCCAAAGGATGCGGGGCTTGCGCTTTTGAGTATCTGATTTAGCTGGAATCTTAACCATGAAGCGGCTCACATAAAATGATGGCAATGTACCTAGTTTACTGTGCGGGCACTGTTGGCAAAGGCGCAAATGCGCCCGTATTTAAGTAGGTATTCTTGCGATCATCTCCCCACCAAACTGGAGCGAGTACAGGCGTTGTAATAAACGCATTGATCTCTAAGAAGCTAGAAGGCTGAAAAACAAAAAACGGGGCCGATTGGCCCCGTCGTTACTTTCTTTATATAGCCATTTACTGGCTAAGGGCTTAGCCCAACAGAGACAGTACAGACTGCGGGGTCTGGTTAGCCTGCGCCAGCATGGAAGTACCAGCCTGCTGGAGAATGTTAGCACGTGTCATGTTAGACACTTCTACCGCGTAGTCAGCATCTTCGATACGCGAACGAGCTTCAGAAAGGTTGGTAGATGTGGTCGCCAGGTTCTCAATTACCGAATCAAAGCGGTTGAGCGTAGCACCCAGTGTTGCACGGTTGGTGTCTAGCGATTCAGTTGCAGTATCAACAGCATCAACCAAGGCTTGGAATTGATCGTGAACGACACCGGCACCACCACCTGAGGTGATTGCAAACACAGAGTCAGTGATCTCGGTAATACCATTTAAGTCGAGGCCTTCAACGGTAGCGTCTAATCTTTCTACAGTGATTACGTCTTCATCCTCAGTATTCGAACCGACCTGAATATTCAGAGTACCACCACCACTAACGTTCAGCAGGTTAGTGCCGTTAAAGTTGTTGCTGCCCGCTACACGGTCAATTTCCGCTAAGCGCTCGTTGATTTCGGTAACGATGGCGTCACGATCTTCTTGGGCATTGGTGTCGTTGGCACCCTGTACCGCTAGCTCACGAATACGCTGCAGGTTGTCGTTAATCTGGTCAAGGCCGCCTTCCATGGTTTGCACCAAGGAGATACCGTCACTTGCATTACGGCTAGCCTGCTCCATACCGCGGATCTGAGCGGTCATTTTGTTGGCGATAGCTTGACCAGCAGCATCATCAGCAGCGCTGTTGATACGCAGGCCAGAAGACAGACGCTCTTGGGCTTTGGCCAGCATGGACTGGGACTTGGACAGGTTGTTCTGGCCAATCAGGGCAGTAATGTTAGTGTTGATTACAGACATGTGAGTGCTCCTCGAAAATTAACTGGCCTTATGGCCTACTTTGCGGCGCTTGCGTCGCCGTTATTACAATTAACGGCAGCCTCACCAAATTCTTTAGAAAAAATCGCTCTTTTTTATGTAAATCACTGTAACTTTCTTATTTTCTATTTTGCATTGCACCAAGCATGTCAAACTGCTGGGTGAGGTAGTTGCTCATAGAGTTCATTTGGGCAATCATGACGTCTAGTTGCCCGAACTGCTTACGATAACGCTCCATGCTTCTATCGATACTACTTTCCATACGCAGCTTACGTTCTTCCAGGCTATCAATGCGTTGTTCAGCACTGTTCTTTGAGCTTTGAATAATGCCTTCATCCGATGTGATGGACTCAAGCGTGGCGTTTAGCCGCCCTGCAAAGCCGTCCTCTTTGGTATCACCAGCGAAAAAGGCCGCTAGCCCTTCAGGGTTATTGGCTACGGCATCATCCAGCTTCTCTTCGTCAACGATTAACCGCCCGCGCACGTCAATGGTGATACCCATTTGCGAAAGCCGTGAAATATCACCGTCACCCAGGCTGTCAGTGATATCCCGGCGCAGGCGGTTTTCAATGGTGCGCACAGTGCGGTCACCTATTAACTCGCCCGATGTTTCACCTTCACCATTGAATGCCGTCATGCGGCCAACAGTGGATTTCATTTCATTGTAGTTTTTAACGAAGTTGTTAATAGCCTCTTTCAGTGAGTCTTCATCACGCTCAATCACTAGCGTAACGGGGCTATCAGATACAGCAGTGAGGTCAAGCGTGACCCCTTGAATGGCCTCTTCAACTCGATTGGTTTTACTGGTAATGGCAATACCGTTTACATTCAGCTCAGCGTCCTGACCTACACGTAGCGTCGCTGCATCCATCGTGAGTGACGCTAGGCCCGAAAAGCCAACCAGCGAAGCATCTTCGCCTGTCTCTTTGGAATTCAGTGCCAAACGATAGCCAGTGCCGTCATTAACGATGGAAGCGGTGACACCAGCCTCTTTATCCGCATTAATTTGGTCACGAATATCGGCAAGTGTGCTGCCTGCTGCAATATTGATGTCGTAGCTTGTTTGCGTATCGCCAGCACCAAAGTCAAGCGTCAGCGTAGCATCGGCTGCTGTTAGCGCTTGGTCTAGTGCTACGCTGTTTGAGGCAGCACTACCTGAACGGGCCAGCTGCGAAACAGTCACCTCATAGCGCCCCGTATTTGCGGTTTCGCCTGCGGTCGCCAACACGCCAGTGCCTGTCACCGTGCTTTTTTGCTGCTTAAACGTAGAGGCATCATTCAACGCAGCAACAGAGGTTTGCACTCTATCCATGGCTGACTCAAGGCGCCCATAAGCAGAAATTTTGGTTTGCTGAGCACTTTGCTGCTTAAGGATAGGTACAAGCTTTTGACGCTCAGCCGCTCTAAGCTCATCTACTAAACCAGAAAGATTCAGCCCAGAGCCTACGCCGAGTGAAGTAATCGTTGCCATATGGGTCAGTCCCTTATAAGCCTTAGAGAGCCAAGTAATGAGAATACTAGTTAGGTATGTTATCGGCTGCTGAAAAGAGAACTTTAGCGATTGCGTCGATTTAAGTGGTTACAAAAAAATGCCCAGCACTGTGTGCCGGGCATTTTGCAGATCAATACTGAGTTCTTATATCTGTTTAATTTTGGTTGGACTGCCCAAGCACTGCAAACTGCTGAGTTAAGTAGGCACTTGTTTGATTCATTTGCGCCACCATGTTATCCATCGCTGCAAATTGCGTACGGTAACGCTCAATGGTTTGGTCGATACGGTTCTCAGTAGTCGCAAAACGTGCATCTAACGAAGCAGCACGGCTCTCAGATGAGCTAATAGCACTTTCAATGCGACCGCCAGAGCCTACAAAATTCTCAAGGGTCGTGTTCACCTGGCCCGCTATGCCACTCTCGCTATCATCACCTGCGAAAAAGCTGGCCAATTGATCAGGCTGGTTAGCAATAATGCTATCTAGCCGATCCTCATCAATGGATAGTTTACCGTTCACTTGAAGTGAAATACCGATATCCGATAACACATTAAAGCCATCCCCTTCGACCACACTACTGACAGTTTGGCGCAGAGCCATTTCAACAGAGCGGGTTGTCGCATCGGCGTTTAGCCCTCCTGATTGACCTGTTTCCGGGTCAAAGGCTGTCAAATGGTTAATGGTATCTTTAAGCGCGTTGAAGTCATCAACAAAGGCTATGACTTGCTCGCGTATGGCGTCGGTATCCTGCTCAACAGTTACCGTGCTCGTGGCACCCGCCTCGGTAAGGTTCAGCGTAATACCTTGAATGGCACCTTCCACGTGATTGGTAGGGCTAACAATATCGATACCATTGACGTTGAACGCTGCGTCCTGCCCTGCTTGAACTACCTGAGCATCCGAAGTTTGCACACCATCCGCAAGAATGCTTGAAAAATTGGTGCTTTCAATGCTGGCATCTGCCCCCGTATCAGTGGCATTAACCGAAAGCCGATAGCCTTCACCATCATTGATAATCGAGGCGCTTAAACGGCCATCGCTCTGTTGATTGATAGCATCCCGCATATCTTCAAGTGAACTACCATCTGCGATAGTAATGGGATCCATGACCCCATCAGCGAGAGCAAAGCTTAACGACTGCTCGCCAGTTACTATGCTTTCATCAGCGGCTTCAAGGCGCTCCGTGACTAAGCTACTTGCCGTCGCTAGACGGTCCACTTGTATTTCATATTGGCCAGGTTGGGCCTCATTACTACTGACCGCACTAACCGCGCTACCGTCCACATTCGTCGTAAGGCTCTCAAACGCAGACGCGTCATTGAGAGCGGCAGCAGAGCTTTGGAACTGGGAGAGTGCACTTTGCAACTGACCATAAGCAGATATTTGCGCCTCTACAGACTGCATTTGTACCGCAATAGGCTCCAGCTTTGCGCGCTCGGCCTGCCTCAGTTCATCAAGCAAGCCGTTGAGATCTAAACCAGAACCAATACCTAATGATGTAATCGCCGCCATAACACAAACACCTTGTATATATGCATGTTGCTGCGCGTTCTCCTCTTTATAACTCGCTTTTAATAAAGCAATACGCAGCACTTTTCCTATTTAGCTCCCTTAACCCATCGGCTGCATCAAGAAAACCTTGAGCCTGACAGGACACTTTATAGACCTTGGTCTAATGCCATCCATGCTTTATAATGCACTGCAACAAGCCCGTTTTGGTGCTGTTTGCAGGAGAATATATATGCTTTCCCCGGTGTTTCAGCCCGCACCCCAAGTTGCTACGGCCGCTTACCATGTACAGCGCAGCCTGCGCCACTGTCTTTCTACCGTTGCCGAACTGCTTTACGACAACGGCCATGTACTAGAAACCATTACTCTCCCTCAGCGTGGCCTCACCCAGCGCGAATTGACTCAGCTGAGCTCTCAGGAGCATTGGAAAGCCTGCCAGCAGGTACTTGAAGAGAGCGGTGCCGCACAATTTAACGACTACGATCGCTTGGTACTAACCACCATGGGGCGGGAGATTATGTTCGATATGTTTGGCCAAGGGGCAGCAGACTGCGCTTAGCTGACTGCGGCTAGCCTTTAAATGGCACGGGCTACTTTTCACGAACTTCTTTTCACGGGCTACTTTTGAAAGCAAAGCGCCCGCAGGGGCTGAGTGAAAGCCTGGTACCTGCGGGCGCTTCGGGGGTAGCGGGGCGTGCCGGATTAACGTAAGCCAAGCATAGATAGAATAAATAGAACGACCACAACCAAGCCTACAATATAGATAATGCTACGCATAACGGCGCTCCTTGCTTATTGCGTTTCATGGAAATCAACGGGTTGCTTACCTTTAAAGCCAACAACCCAAGCCTAGCAGTGTTTTTCTATTTTTGCGTAATGCCCGCATCACTTCGTGATGGAACCTCCCCCTTTTCTCAGCCTCGAAGCTTTTATCCATAAGTTTTTTTCAGAACCTTTTCCAGACCTTTTGCCCTGGCCTTTACTTGCTCTGCCAAAGGGCTCTACCAAAGAGCTCTGTCGAAGGTCTTTGCCAAAGGTCTTTTTTACCAATGCTCTTTGCCAACGGTGTTGCCATGCGTTTACCTGTGCGCCTAATTTCCTGTGCCGCTATTTCGCTGCTGTTTAGCGTTGGTGCGACGGCCAACCCACCCAGCCCTGGAGTATTGCAAGTACTTGACCAGCAAGCTGCTGAGTTAGACCGTGTGCATACGGTAGTGGTGGCGTATCAAGGACGTGTCGTTCATGAGCTTCACCAGGGCGGCCCTGGTGTCGCGTCACCCGCTAACATCAAATCACTGTCTAAAACTGTGCTCGCAGCATTGACGGGGGCGGCCATTGAGGCGGGAGTGATTGAGTCTACCGAGCAACCCATGGTGGCGCTGTTAGGCCAGTTGCCAAGTAACGTAGATAGCAGCGCAGACCCGCAGATAAACGATATTACCGTGGCGCATTTGCTGGCCCAACAAGCGGGCTTGGAGCGTACCTCGGGGGGTAACTATAGCGCTTGGGTGGCCAGTAGCAACTGGGTACACGATGCGCTCACCCGCCCATTTGTTGATGAACCCGGTGGGCGCATGCTCTACTCCACGGGCACCAGCCACTTACTTTCCGCAGCGCTTACGCAGGCTAGCGGTGAAACCACCCACTCCCTTGCTCAGCGCCTGCTGGGCGAGCCATTAAACATTGCGATACCACCCTGGCCACGAGACCCCCAAGGCATCTACTTCGGCGGCAACGACATGCAGCTGTCGCCTAGGGCGTTAATTGAGGTAGGTGAGCTGTACCGTAACGACGGCCTAGTAGATGGTCAGCGGGTACTACCAGAAGACTGGGTGGCGGCCTCCTGGATGCCCAGAGGCCAATCCCCCTGGACAGGCGATGGTTACGGCTATGGCTGGTTTATTACTACACTTGCCAATGTGCCCGTTTATTATGGCAGGGGATACGGTGGACAGGCGCTCTATGTGATCCCAGAACGGGAAATGACCGTTGTGATCACGTCTGATCCCAACCCACCTTCACCAGGCGGTCAGTTCCAGCAACAGTTACATCAATTAGTGGTTGGCTTGCTGGAACAGGAACAGCAGTAAGCAAGCTGCACACCGCTTTTCGGCGCATTATATCGATGGCTGGCTAGCCAGTTTGCTGCGAATAAAGTCGCTGTGGCTAACGTGCAACAGGTCCGCCAGCCGCCGGATACGGTGCTCTTCAAGTGGGTTCAGCGAGCCGTCAGCCCAGGCAAGCTGCCACATTAGCGCCACCAGTTCGCAGCGCTGCTCATAGTCATAGTGCTGCTTAATTAAGCTGACAAATTGATAGTGATCCACTGCATCGTCAACTTCCGCTTCCGCCAGCGCCATTAACTCGGTGACTTCACTTTCGCTTAGGTGGTAACGAGTGGTTAACATCTGTTTCAGCGCAGTGCGCTCGGCGTCGCTTTGGTCATAGTCAGCGCGCATCACTTCGCATAGCAGTGCCGCTGTGGCCAACTCTAGCGTAATCGCTCGATTCTCACGCTGCTCTGGCTCCGCCAGCGCCCGCTGGAAGAAGTTACTAATGGCGTCCAGCACGGCTTTCTCCTATTAACAAACCTGCCTCTTCGACTAGTAATATGACGCTTAGTGCCCTCTCATCCAGGGAGCTTCACGTCAGCCTCTTCCCTCACTCATTACTCTTGGCCAACTGCTCTTTTAGCTGCTTGGGCACTTGCTTGATGATGAGACGGTCTTGAGTTTCATCATACTCAATACTGGAACCCAGCAGATGCGAATCAAAGCTAATTGAAACGCCCCCAGCGCGACCGGTAAAGCGGCGAAACTGGCTAATAGTGCGTTTATCTGGTGGGATTTCTGGGGAAAGGCCGTAGTCAGCATTGCGAATATGCTCGTAAAACGCCTTAGGCTGCTTTTCATCTACTAACCCTGAAAGCTCTTCCAGGGTCATTGGCTCACCACGACGCAACTGCTCGTTGGCATAGTCCACCAGGGTATCGGTTTTTTCCCGGCTGGCTTCTTCGTCGTAATCCTCTTTCTCGACGTAATCGCTGAAGGCCTTCAACAACGTACGAGTTTCAGCGGGGGCATCAATGCCCTCTTCCATTCCGAGCAGTGCTACTAAGCCATCGGCGAGCTTTTTACCGCCTCGATCCTTTAAAAACGACACATACTGCGCGCTTTCGGAATCACTTTGCCATTGGGTAAGGTTAATCCGTGCCGCCAAGGTTAGCTGGCTGGTATTCAGTTGAGCAGCAGGTACTGCTTGGTGCTCAGCGTTAATGCCAATACCTTCACGCTGGTGTATCAAACCCAGAAACAGGGTTTCAGTATCGCCCTGGCGCAGGTGGGCAAATACCAGATAGCCACTAACGGAGAGCTGCTCTTGAAGCGTCTGCGCAAGGCGCTCGGCCATCGCTGTAGAGAATTGGGCAAAATCCTGCTCGCCAGCCATGTAATCCCTCAGCCAGGCTACTAACGGCCCAGCCTGCTCACCTTGTTCGGCAAACCGCCCCCACCCCTTGGCTTTGGTGTTATAGGTGTCGTTTAGCGCGTTCACCAAGCTTGCCATCACCGGATCGTCGTTGACCTCCGATAGTGAGGCCGGTGCCGCCGTGACGGATAAACGCTCTCCGTCTAGCGACGGGTCAAGGCGGTGCACAGTGCTTTGCAGTAGCGGCATAAGCGGGAGTTACCTTTTAAGCAGAAAGCGGATTAACAGAAAACGAGCAGCTTAAAACCACTAGGGTTTTAAGCGGTAACCGGTGCGGAAAATCCAGGCGATGGTGGCAAGACTCGCGATGAGAAACAGCAAAATCATCGCTACGCTGGCACCAAGGCTAACGTCACTAATACCGTAGAAGCTCCAACGGAAACCACTTACCAAATACACCACTGGGTTCGCCAGCGTGACGGTTTGCCAAAACGGCGGGAGCATATCAATGGAATAGAAGCTGCCTCCCAGAAATGTCAGCGGCGTGATCACCAACAGCGGCACCAACTGAAGCTTATCGAAACCGTCAGCCCAGATACCAATGATAAACCCCAGCAAGCTGAAGGTAACCGCAGTGAGCACCAGAAAAGTAAGCATCCAGATGGGATGGGCGATCTCCAGCGGTACAAACAAACTGGAGGTGGCAAGAATAATCAGCCCCAGCAGAATTGACTTTGATGCCGCCGCCCCCACATAGCCCACAACAATCTCCAGGTAAGAGATAGGTGCCGATAAAATCTCGTAAATGCTGCCAGAAAACTTGGGAAAGAAAATCCCAAAGGAAGCGTTAGACACACTCTGGGTGAGCAGCATTAACATAATCAGCCCTGGCACGATAAAAGCGCCGTAGCTGACCCCGCCAATCTCGCTGATGCGCGAGCCAATCGCTGCACCAAACACCACAAAATAGAGCGAGGTAGAGATCACCGGTGAGACAATGCTTTGCAGCAGGGTACGCCGAGTACGCGCCATTTCTGCCATATAGATGGCACGAACGGGGTAGAGGTTCATGAGCGCTCCTTTACTAGGTCGACGAAAATATCTTCCAGAGAACTCTGCCGAGTGTGCAGGTCTTTAAAACCAATGCCTTCTTTTTCCAGCTGCGTGAGTAAAGCGGAAATGCCCCGCCCTTCCTCCTCCTGACGACCATCGTAGGTATAGACCAGTTCATGACCATCTGCCGCTAGGCTTAGCTCATCTTGGTCGAGGGCCGAAGGAATCACGTTTAGTGGCGTTTGCAGCTGCAGTGTTAGCTGTTTGCTGCCGAGCTTTTTCATGAGCGCTGCTTTCTCTTCCACCAATACAATCTCACCGCGATTAATAACGCCGATGCGGTCAGCCATCTCTTCAGCTTCTTCGATGTAGTGAGTGGTAAGAATAATCGTAACGCCGTTATCCCGCAGCCCGCGCACTACGTTCCACATATCCCGGCGTAGCTCAACGTCAACGCCTGCGGTGGGCTCATCAAGAAACAGAATACGTGGCTCGTGGGAGAGCGCTTTGGCGATTAGCACTCGGCGCTTCATGCCACCTGAAAGCGTCATCAAACGGTTATTGCGCTTATCCCACAGGCTTAGGGATTTCAGCACCTTTTCGATATGAGCAGGGTTAGGCGGCTTACCAAACAAGCCACGGCTAAAACTGACTGTATTCCATACCGTTTCAAAAGCTTCGTTGGTGAGTTCTTGGGGCACTAGCCCAATCCGCTCACGGGCTTGGCGATAATGGCTAATGCTGTCGAAGCCATCCACCACCACAGAGCCTTCTGAGGGGTTTACTAGCCCACACACCACACTGATCAAGGTAGTTTTGCCTGCCCCATTTGGGCCAAGCAGGGCAAAAATCTCGCCGCGTTGGATGGTTAAATCCACACGGGTTAACGCTTGAAAGCCACCTTCGTAGGTTTTGTTCAAGCCTTCGATAGTAATAATGGGATCGTTCAAGGCGTGCTCCTCACACCGCGGCACAGAGGCCGCGGTGCTCGACGGCCATTTGGCGCCATTAGCTGCGGCTAGTGATTTCCAACAGGTGGTAGCCAAACTGGGTTTGTACGGGTCCGTGTACCTTGTTTAGTTCACCGCTGAAAACAACTTTGTCGAACTCAGGCACCATTTGGCCGGGGCCAAAGCTGCCTAAATCACCGCCTTGGCGGCCAGATGGGCAGCTTGAGTGCTGCTTGGCGACATCAGCAAAGTCACGACCATTTTCGATCTCTTGTTTCAGTGCATTGCACTGCTCTTCACTGCTTACCAAAATGTGACGGGCGCTGGCACGTGCCATAACAAACTCCTAGATAGAAATAAAAAGACCCAACAAGGTCTGTTAACGCTTACCAACAGTGAAGCGTCAATAGAGTGCCCACTCAGTTTATCACGCTGGCACAGGCTTGTAGGAGCGAGCGTGGTTAAGGACCGGATAACGCACCGCTATCACGCAGTGCTTCCCCGATCCTTGCCATCGCTTGTTCGTGGGTGCTTGCAGCAAGTGGGCCGCGGCCACATGCGACAATCACCCATGGCCCCGCTTCAGAACCATGCCTAGAGGCAATGCCAGCATCACAGCTACGCCGGTGCTGGGTGCCCGTCTTATGGGCAAAGTGAAAAGTGCTACCCATACCCTGCTTCAGGCGGTGCTCTCCGGAACGAGTGCGACCCATGACTGCCAACAGTAGTTGGCGCTGCGCGGTATCGAGATCGGCCATGCCACCGTGGTGCAGGCTGGCCAACACATCGCCATAGGCACGTAGTGTGCCGCCATTCTCGCCCGTCGCTTCATAAGCATCAAAGGCGTGGTCGTAGTCAGGCTGTACCAATAACTCACGGCCTACTCTAAGCCTGCGTGCCAGCGCTGCAGGGCGCTGATTAACGCTATGCTCCCGCAGGGCTATAAAGTCTAGCCCAGCCAGGCCACGGGCGTCGGGATGTAATTGCCCATACACTCCCTGGCGAACGCCTACCAGCTTACCGATGGGGCCTAACACTTCAGGATTACCCCCACTGGCCGCTACCATTGCCCTGGCCCGGGCATTAACTTCATCAAGCCCTACTCGGTCAATCAACATATCCGAGGCGGTATTGTCGCTGACGGTAATCATCTGCTCTAGTAGGTAGCGAATAGTGATCGGTGTACCAGGGTCATGCCAGTTAACCGGCCCTGCGCCGTCTACGTAGTCGCTGCGGGCAAGGGTCAGCCGTTCATCAAGGGAAAGTGCGCCTGCCTGGCGCTCGGCTAGTACCTGGGCTGCCACCGGTACTTTAACCAATGATGCTAAGTACCATGGCTGGTCGGCTTGCCATGAGTAGGCTTCTCCACTTGCCAGGTTCTGTACATAGACACCCAACTGACCGCCAAACACCTCTTCAATGGCAGCTATTCGCGCATTTAAATTACCCTGCCAAGCACTCTGTTTATCGACTTCATAGTACCAATGTGTGTCGTCATACCCAGCGGCATAGACAGGAAGCACTACTAATAGCGCAACGCCTATCAGCCAGCAGTGTAATGCTTTCAAAATAGTTACCTCTTATTTGTGGCGAGCAACCCAGCGGGTCAGCCAAATCCATAGTGCGGCCCCAACTATTAACAACCCACCCACGCCAAGCGCCTGTGGATAAGTGTAGGCACCCTGGCCTTCCAGCAAAAAGCGCAGCACCAGGAAGATCATCACAATGTGGAAAATAAACGCTTTGAGGGCATCGCTACCCACTATTGCTAGTGGCCGTAGCGCTTTGGCAGCCATGGCCCCTCCTGCCAGGGCTAACCCCAACAGTATCAAAGCGCCCCCGACACTAAACAGCATAAATTGCAGCCCAGGCGGGTGCTTACCTACGTTTCGGGCAACCGCCATCATGGCGCTGTATACATCGCCATGGATGATTGCCAAACCATAAAAACCAACCACCATCAGCGCGCCTGTGCTGACTAGCACAAGCACCAAGCGGCGGCGTAAGATTTGGTCGAAATAACAGCGCAGTATGGCCTCGCCAATCAATAAGCCTGACAAAATTAACGGTGCCCGGCTGAGCTGTCCCCAGGCGTAGTGGTCTTCGTGATCTACTAACAGGGCTTTCAGGATATCGTTGCCGCCAAAGGTAAACCCCTGTAGCCATGCGGAAAGCACCGTTAGGCCAACAATGGCTGCCACACGCCCCCATAGTGGTGTTCGTGCCCAAAGCGGCAGTATCAACGGCACCCATAACAGGGCAATGGCGTAGAAGCCGAGGATCTCCACCCAGATGGCAAAGCGCCCATAGAGCAGTGTATTAACGATATCGCCAGGCGAGCTGAAGGGCAGCATCTCAACAACGGTAAGCACTTTGTACCAAAACCAAACCTCAAGCGCCCGCACCCATAACTTTAGGCGCCGTTTGGGCCAATCATCACTCTGGGTATGAGATAGAAACGCAACCGCCAGTGCGATGCCAAACACCAAAATAAATAGCGATGAGGAGAATTTGGTTAAAAAGTGGATAGGCACCATGCCCCAGTCGGGCACGTTACGAATGCCCACTAGCCCACTAACGGCGTGGCTAATAATCATCAGCCCGATGGCAACCCCGCGGGCGAGGTCAATAGCCTCAATCCGCCCTTCCGCTTTGGGAAGCTGTGGCACTTCCTTCCAGTTGAGCACGTAGACTGAGTCCTTATGGTAAATAATAGCAATAGTAAGCTAACCATAGACTATTCCCTACAGGCACCCATCAACCCAGTCTCTTGGTAAAGCCAAGCCTACCAAAGCAAGCCGCCCCCGCAACCAAGGGCTGCGGGGGCGACTGATGTGCCGCTAGCTAGCGACACTGTCACAACCAATCGTTACTCGGTAACTTCTAAAGGGGCAGCGGCAAAGGCCGCTTTCTCTTCTTCAGTGATCTCTTTAATGGAGAGTTTCACTCGGTTGCGGTTATCAATATCCAGCACTTTAACAATCACATCGTCGCCTTCATTTAAGAAGTCGCGAACGTTGTTAACGCGCTCAGCAACAATTTGTGAGATATGCACCAGGCCATCAGTACCCGGCATAATGTTCACAAACGCACCAAAGTCAGCGATACGTACCACTTTGCCGTTATACAGCTTGCCGATTTCCGCTTCTGCGGTAATCGCCAATACGGTGTCGATGGCTTTTTTCGCTGCAGCTTTATCTTCCGCATAGATGCGTACGGTACCGTCATCATCTAGGTCGATAGAAGCGCCGGTATCTTCACAGATCTTGCGAATCGTCGCGCCGCCTTTACCAATCACGTCACGGATCTTATCCGGGTCGATTTTGATAGTGGCCATGGACGGTGCATTTTCCGACACATCAGTGCGGCTTTGGCTGATCACGTCATTCATCTGCGCAAGAATGCTGATGCGAGCATCATGAGCCTGCTGCAGTGCCTTTTCCATGATCTCTTCGTTGATGCCTTCGATCTTAATGTCCATCTGCAGGGCAGTTACGCCCTCTTCAGAACCGGCAACTTTGAAGTCCATATCGCCCAGGTGATCTTCGTCACCTAAGATATCAGTGAGAACGGCGTAGCCGTCTTCATCTTTCACCAAGCCCATGGCAATACCCGCCACTGGCGCTTTCAGCGGCACACCGGCATCCATTAGCGCGAGCGAAGAGCCGCACACAGAAGCCATGGAGCTTGAACCGTTAGATTCGGTAATTTCCGATACCACACGAATGGTATAGGGGAAGGCTTCTTCGGAAGGTAGCATCGCTTGAACACCACGACGCGCCAAACGGCCATGACCAATTTCACGACGCTTGGGTCCACCCATAAAGCCTGCTTCACCCACACAGTAGGGAGGGAAGTTGTAGTGCAGCATAAAGCGATCTTTACGCTCGCCTTCCAGGGACTCGATCAACTGCGAATCACGCAGGGTACCCAAGGTAGCAATCGCAATCGCTTGGGTTTCACCACGGGTAAATACCGCAGAGCCGTGCGTTTTTGGCAGCACACCTACTTCAATGGCCAACGGACGTACGGTAAAGTTATCGCGGCCATCGATACGCGGCTCGCCTTTCACCACACGTGAGCGCACAACGCGCTTTTCAAGGCCGGCAAAGGCACCTTTCACATCATCTTTACTGAACTTGCCTTCTGCTTCTTCGCCTTCAGCCGCCGCTAGCTGCTCAACGGCTGCGTCTTTAAGTGCTGAAAGCGCGTCTTGGCGGGTCATTTTGTCGGTAATGCGGTAAGCATCGCCCACTTTGGCTTCAAAGGCATCGGCCATGGCAGTTTTCAGCGCCACGTTCTCTTGGGGCGGCTGCCACTCCCAGCGCGGCTTGCCTGCTTCAGCGACCAGCTCTTTAATCGCGTTGACGGCAACCTGCATCTCCTGGTGGCCAAACAGTACGGCACCCAGCATTTCGTCTTCGAGCAGCTCTTGGGCTTCGGATTCCACCATCAGTACAGCGTTTTCCGTACCGGCCACTACCATGTCCAGCTCAGAGGTGGCTAGCTCTTCAACGGTCGGGTTCAGGAAATACCCTTGCTCTTCGTTAAAGCCAACGCGCGCGGCGCCGATCGGACCATTAAACGGCACACCAGAAATACCCAACGCCGCGGAAGTACCCAGCATGGCCGCGATATCCGGATCATGGTTACGGTCGGTAGACAGAACGGTACAGATCACCTGCACTTCGTTCATAAACCCCTTGGGGAACAGCGGGCGAATCGGCCGGTCGATCAGGCGAGATGTGAGGGTCTCTTTCTCTGTAGGGCGACCTTCACGCTTGAAGAAACCGCCTGGGATCTTACCGACTGCGTAAGTTTTCTCTTGGTAGTGCACAGAGAGAGGGAAGAAAGGCTGGTTAGGGTTCGCTTCTTTTTTAGCTACCACCGTACACAGTACGACAGTCTCGTCCATGGTCACCATTACGGCGCCAGTGGCTTGGCGAGCAATGCGGCCAGTTTCTAGGGTGACGGTGCTACGACCGTACTGGAACGTTTTTTTTACCGGATTCACGGCGACTTCCTTTAGCATTAATATCTACTTGTCTTTTCGCTTGGGTCGTTTTGACTCGTCACCATTCTAGGCGTTGGCGGGCCATACGGCTACCAGAAAGCTAAAATCGCATGTGAGGGACGGCTATAAAAAAACGGGCAGCCCACAAGGGGCTGCCCGTTTTCGATCGTTATCGCAGAGCTTTTGTCTAAGAGCTGTTTCTAAGAACTGTTCCTAAGAACTTTTTTCTAAGAGCTTTTTTCTAAGAGCTTAGCGACGCAGACCTAAACGCTGAATCAGAGACTGATAGCGTTCGAAATCTTTACGCTTCAGGTAGTCCAGCAGTTTACGACGCTGGTTTACCATGCGGATCAGACCACGACGTGAGTGGTGATCCTGCTTATTGGTTTTGAAGTGGTCCTGCAGGCCATTGATGTTGGCGCTCAGCAGTGCAACCTGTACTTCAGGGGAACCGGTATCGTTATCGCCGCGGCCGTATTCGTTGACGATCTCGGCCTTCTTTTCAGCGGTTAATGCCATCTGTCTCTCCAGTAAGCAATATGCCTAAAATTGAATGGGTGAGACCACGCATATTTGCAGTCTCATGCTACTATCTAGCAACTATTTTCGCGTAAATCGCTACATCCTTGCAACGTTTTACGAGATAGCAACTGTACTTAACAGCCGCTTAGGTGCCACTTCCTGGGCACTTTTTACAACACCAAGGCCGATAAACGTCTCGGCGTAATAAAGTCTTGCCAGCGCATCGGGCGCAAGCGCCTCAATGGGCAAATTGGCTGACTGCCCGTGGGCAAGACACCCATAGGCTGTTTCATCGACGCTCAGCGAAGGCAAATGGCCCACCAATACATCCACAGGCATTAGCTCAGCCTCGCGACTGGCTTGGCTTGCAAGCGCTTCCAGGCCTTCTAGTGTCCACATAGCGTCGCTAGTGAAAGGCCCGGTTTTGAGCCTTCTCAGCTGGCTAATATGGGCACCACAACCCAATGCCTGACCAATATCTTCGGCCAACGTGCGAATATAGGTGCCTTTGCTACAGCTAACTTCAAGCTCAAAGGCGGTGCCCTCAAACCCAAGCAGCCGCGCATCATACACGCTTACCCGCCGCGCTGCACGCTCAACGTGCTTGCCTTCTCGGGCTAGCTCGTAAAGTTTCTTACCCTGGTGCTTGAGGGCAGAGTACATTGGCGGGACTTGTTCTATCTCTCCGCGAAAACGCGTTAAGACAGCTTCAACATCCTGTGCGGTAAGGTTTGGTACCTCCCGCTGCTCAATAACAGTGCCTTCAGCATCGCCGGTATCGGTGATCACCCCCAACTCTACACGGGTGCGATACATCTTATCGGCTTCCAGCAAGTGCGCGGAGAACTTAGTGGCCTCTCCTAGGCAGATAGGCAGTAAGCCAGTTGCCATGGGGTCCAGCGTGCCGGTATGCCCGGCTTTCTGCGCCTCGAAAAGACGACGCACGCGCTGCAGCGCGTGGTTACTGGAAATGCCTTTGGGCTTATCCAGCAGCAACACGCCATTGACCGGTAATCCGCGACGGCGACGTGCCATTAGCGCGTCTCCTCACCATTTTCGTTATCACCTTCGCTCTCATCATCCTGCTGGCGGGCACGATCGGTAGAGACCGCTTCGGCAATCAGCGACGAGAGATGCTGGCCGCGCACTACGCTTTCATCGTAATGAAAGCGTAGTTCAGGTACGTGACGCAGCTTGATACGCTTGGCAATTTGGCTTCTTAGAAAACCCGCGGCACGCTTAAGTACCTGCAGGTTCTCCTTGATACGCTCCGGCTCTTGTTCACCCAGCAGGGTGACATAGATATCGGCGTAACCAAGGTCACGGCTCACCGTTGCACCACTTACCGTGACCATGCCTAAGCGTGGGTCTTTTACTTCGCGTTGAATGAGTACCGCCAGCTCCTTCTGGAGCTGATCAGCTACTCGGTCGGTACGCTTAAATTCGCGCATGATTGCTCCTCGCGGCCTTACAGGCTGCGCTCGACCTTCACTTGGTCAAAGACTTCGATCTTGTCATTGACCTGAACATCGTTGTAGTTCTTCACGCCGATGCCACACTCCATACCGTTACGCACTTCTTGGACATCGTCTTTGAAGCGGCGCAGCGATTCGAGTTCACCTTCGTAAATCACCACGTTGTCACGCAGTACACGGATACGCTTGCTGCGCGAAACGGTGCCTTCGACAACCATACAGCCGGCCACCGCACCAATTTTCGGCGCACGGAACACGTCACGCACTTCAGCCACACCCACGATCTCTTCTTTCCACTCGGGGGCAAGCATACCGCTCATCGCCTGCTTGACCTCGTCGATCAGCTGGTAGATGACGCTGTAGTAACGCAGATCCAAGCCTTCACGCTCGATAATCTCACGAGCAGCGGCGTCAGCACGGACGTTAAAGCCGACGACGATCGCCTCAGAGGCAAGCGCCAAGTTGGCATCGGTACCGGTGATACCACCAACACCCGAGGAGACCACGGCAACTTCAACTTCACCCGTAGAGAGTTCTTCCAGGGCGCCTTTGATGGCTTCCAGCGAACCTTGAACGTCGGCTTTCAGAACGATGTTGACCTTGGCAACTTCGTCTTGGCCCATCTGGCTGAACATGTTCTCCAGTTTGGCCTTCTGCTGACGTGCCAGGCGTACTTCGCGGTATTTACCTTGACGGAAGTTAGCCACTTCACGGGCTTTCTTCTCGTCGGCAACCACCATGAAGTCATCACCTGCGTCCGGGGTGCCATCCAGGCCCTGGATCTCTACCGGCATGGCTGGGCCAGCGGTATCAACCTGCTTACCAAGTTCGTTGGTTAGCGCACGAACGCGACCGTAGTGCAGACCCGCTAGAACAATGTCGCCTTTCTTCAACGTGCCGTTTTGAACCAGTACGGTGGCAACTGGACCACGACCTTTATCAAGGCGCGACTCAACCACAACACCTTTACCCGGTGCAGACGGTACAGCTTTCAGTTCAAGTACTTCAGAGACCAGTTGGATCGCTTCCAACAGCTCTTCGATACCCTCACCGGTTTTAGCTGAAACGTGAACAAACTGCGTATCACCGCCCCACTCTTCGGAAATAACACCGTGCTGCGATAGCTCGTTCTTGATCCGGTCCAGATCAATGCCCTGCTTATCGATCTTGTTCACCGCTACTACCATGGGTACATCAGCGGCTTTGGAGTGCTCGATAGCTTCAATCGTCTGAGGCATCACGCCATCATCGGCAGCAACAACCAGGATAACTACGTCGGTAGCTTTGGCACCGCGGGCACGCATGGCGGTAAACGCCGCGTGGCCAGGGGTATCCAGGAAGGTAACGCCGCCGTGGTTGTCTTCCACGTGGTAAGCACCAATGTGCTGGGTAATACCGCCTGCTTCGCCGGTGGCGACTTTGGCACGACGGATGTAATCCAGCAGCGATGTTTTACCGTGGTCAACGTGACCCATAACGGTAACCACCGGTGAGCGAGTGATCTCTTCGCCTTCGTAGGAGATGCCTTCAAGCATTTCCGTTTCCAGCGCATCATCCTTCACCAGCTTGACCTTGTGGCCCATCTCTTCCACGACGATGGCCGCTGTATCCTGGTCAATCGTCTGGTTAATGGTCACTGCCGCGCCCATGGTGAACATGGCCTTGATCACTTCGTTGGCCTTGATCGACATTTTGTCGGCAAGCTCAGCAACGCTGATCGATTCAGGAATCGATACTTCACGCACAATAGGCTGAGTCGGCTTCTGGAAAGCATGCTTGCCATTGCCGGTCTGGTTGCCACCACGGCGACCGCCGCGACGCTGCTCGGCACGCTTCACCTTCTTACCGCCACCGCCACGTTTACGCTCTTCGCGATCACCACGATCATCGTCGTCATCACGACCTTTCTTCTTCGCAGCAGCCTTCTTGGGCGGCGCAGTACGACGGTCGGTACGGCCTTCTTTCGGCGGCGCAGGCGGCATGTCATCAGCAGCCGGTGCATCGTCGATTTGCAGCTCTGGCACTGAAATCTTGGGCGTTTCAGCAGCTTTTGCCTTGGCTTTCTCTTCCGCTTCTTTCCGTGCGGCGTCTTCGGCAGCTTCGGCAGCCTTAGCTTTGGCAGCCGCCGCTCGCTCTTCAGCTTCACGGGCATCACGCGCTTTGCGCTCGGCTTCCGCTTCCGCCATATCACCTACTAACTGGCGCGGGCCAGTATGCTTTGGCTCAGCGGCTTTCGGCTTCTCATTCTCAGCGCTTTTAACGTAGGTTTTTTTCTTACGTACCTGCACTTCGATGGTCTTGCCACGTTCGCCGGTTTTAATGCGGCTGCGAGTTTTACGCGTCAGCGTAATGCGGTTTTTGCTTGTATCAACTTCACTGCCACCGTGGCTTTTCTTTAGAAAGCTAAGCAGCTTTTGCTTGTCTTCTTCAGACACAGCATCGCCTTCAGAGGCATGCTGTAAGCCTGCTTCTTTCATTTGTTCCAATAGGCGGGGCACATCACGGCCCACCTTTACTGCAAAATCTTTAACTGTCATATCTGACATAGTGACCCTCCTCAGCCCGTGACCTGTTTACTGTGTGTTCGAATCCGATGCGTTCTCGTCTTCAAACCAGGGCGCACGGGCAGTCATGATCAGTGCCGCTGCGCGCGCTTCGTCCAACTCCTCGATATCGACCAGATCGTCGACAGACTGCTCGGCGAGATCTTCCATGGTGACAATGCCTCGGCTAGCCAGAATGAAGGCCAGGTGGCGCTCCATGCCGTCCATTTCCAGCAAATCATCTGCTGGTTGGGCACCATCTAGCGCTTCTTCCGAGGCAATTGCCATCGTCAGCAGCTCGTCTTTCGCGCGTGCACGCAGTTCTTCCACCAACGCTTCATCGAACTCTTCGATTTCAAGCATCTCTTCAAGCGGCACGTAAGCAATTTCTTCCAGGGTGGTGAACCCTTCTTCTACCAACAGGCGGGCAACATCCTCGTCCACTTCCAAGTGCTGAACGAAGGAGTCCACCAAACTATCAATTTCCTGCTCACGCTTAGACTCGGCTTCATCTTCGGTCATCACATTGATGCGCCAGCCAGTCAGCTCAGAGGCTAAACGTACGTTCTGCCCGCTACGGCCGATGGCCTGTGCGAGGTTATCTTGGGCGACAGCCACATCCATCGCGTGGGCATCTTCGTCCACTAGGATAGACCCAACATCGGCTGGCGCCATGGCGTTGATAACCAACTGCGCTGGGTTGTCGTCCCACAGCACAATATCCACACGCTCATTTTGCAGTTCCGAAGAGACGGCTTGAACACGTGAACCACGCATGCCGACACAGGCCCCAACAGGGTCTATACGGCGGTCGTTGGTTTTCACCGCAATTTTGGCCCGTGAGCCAGGATCGCGAGCAGCACCTTTAATTTCAATCAGTTGCTCGGCGATTTCCGGCACTTCAATTTTGAACAGTTCAATAATGAAGGCTGGGCTGGTACGTGACAGCTGTAGCTGGGCGCCTCGCGCATCCGGGTCTACCTTCACTAGCAGCGCACGCACCCGCTCATTCATGCGGTAGCGCTCACCATGAATCATTTCGTTACGCGGCAAGAAGGCCTCGGCGTTTTCGCCCAGGTCAATAATCAAGCCGTCGCGAGTGGTCTTTTTGACAATACCGGCGACCAGTTCGCCTTCACGATCAGCGTATTGGCGTACCACTTCAGCACGCTCAGCCTCGCGCACTTTTTGCACGATGACCTGCTTAGCGGTTTGCGCAGCAATACGGCCAAACGCGGCATTTTCAATTTTATGCTCAACAACATCGCCAAGCTTGAGTGGCGGATCGCGTTGTTCGGCGATGCTCTCTTTGATTTCGTAATCTGGCGTTTCAAACTCATCATCTTCGACCACCGTCCAATAACGGAAGGTGTCGTAGTCACCCGTGCGGCGGTCAATATGTACCCGCACGTTGGCTTCTTCCTGATCAAAGCGCTTACGTGACGCGCTAGCCAGTGCGGCTTCTACCGCTTCAAAGATGACATCACGGGGAACGCCTTTTTCATTAGAGATCGCGTCCACGACCATTAAAATTTCTTTACTCATGCGTTTGCCTCGCCAGAAAACCTGTCCTTTTGTGCATCACCCCGGCAACCGCCGGAAGCCGCCACCCGTTTAATCGTCGAACTGCGGGACAATTTGCGCAGAATCGATGCTTTCGATAGGAAAGCAGTACTCTTCGCCATCCAGCTGCAGCAGCACTTCATCGCCTTCAATACCTGCTAGAAGTCCTTGGTATTTGCGCCGCCCATCAAAGGCAACACGTAGCTTAAGCGCAACTTGGTAGCCTTGATAACGGATGAAGTGGTCCAGGGTATATAAGGGGCGTGCCATGCCGGGCGAAGACACTTCCAGACGGTATTCACCGGGAATGGGATCTTCTACATCCATAACGGCACTAATTTGACGACTAATATCAGCGCAATCTTGTACGCTGACGCCGCTTTCGCGCTCAATGTAAATCACCAACCGCGAGTGCTTGCCCTGGGAAATATGGTCGATACCCCAAAGCTCAAAGCCCATGGCGGTAACGACAGGTTCGATCAGCGCGTGAAGCGCAGCGTGTTTTGTGGCCACAGACAAAGCTCCTATAGCCGTTGCATCAGGCACCTGGCCAGGAGTAAATAAGAAAAGTCAGGTGGCTGATTGGCGTTACCCGGAAATGTGTCTCTGGCAACTCGGATGACATCCGCTTTGAGACACGCTTGGCTCGCAAAAAGCTTTAATCAAAAGCTTTAATAAAAAGCTATTAACAAAACTGTTAACAAATGATGCTAACAAAAAGGCTACTAACAAAAAGCCCCTTCACAGGAAGGGGCTTTTTGAAAGAAACCTGTAGTACCACTTTAGCAATATGCGGAGAACATGGTCATACTGACTGTCTCACCATCTCAATTACTCAATAACGACCGCAACTGAGATATAACACATTACTAGAAGATGGTAGCGGGGACCGGATTTGAACCGATGACCTTCGGGTTATGAGCCCGACGAGCTACCAGACTGCTCCACCCCGCATCAATCTAGGTCGACAATAATAGACACTTGAACCACTTACGTCAACCTTTCTTTCAAGTGTATTTCTCGTCTTAGGTGCCAACCCCTGCTTTCTTTTACAAAAGCTTTTCTGGCAAAAACTCTGGGAAGCTGGTAAACCAGCAAAACAGATGGTGCCGAAGGCGGGACTTGAACCCGCACGACCATACGGTCACTACCCCCTCAAGATAGCGTGTCTACCAATTCCACCACTTCGGCATCAGGGGAGGCTAAAGAAAGCGACATCAATATGTTACTCGCTGCTTTCCTCTAGCACTGGCGCGGTATTATCCATACTTGTAGGGCCGTCGTCAAGCGTTGGGAAGTTACGCTGCTGCTCGATTAGGCGCGAGTCTGGGATACCTGCTTCCGGCGCCTGCCCTGCTTGAGTAGCAAAGTAAGCGAGGGCCATTGAGGTAACGAAAAAGCCTGCCGCTAACACAGCGGTAGTCCGGGATAAGAAGCTACCGCTCCCCCGTGAACCGAAGACCGTTTGCGATGCACCACCACCAAAGGCAGCGCCTGCTTCGGCACCTTTACCCTGCTGAAGCAGGATGAGTACAACCAGGGCGATCGCAATCACCACATGAACCATAAGAATTGCAACTTGCATGGCGTTATCCTGCTGACTGACAAATGGCGTAGAAATCGTTGGTTTTGAGCGAAGCTCCGCCCACTAAACCACCGTCGATATCCGGCTGAGCGAGCAGCTCAGCCGCATTACTTGCATTCATACTGCCGCCGTAAAGCAGCTTGAGCTGCTCGGCAAGCGATGTATCAAACCCAGCTTGGTAGGCACGGATACCAGCCATTACTTCTTGGGCTTGCTCAGGCGTAGCAGTGCGACCGGTACCAATCGCCCACACGGGCTCATAGGCAATCACTACCTGAAGGCGCTGGGCAGGCTCTAACCGCGCCATCACATGCCCCACCTGGCGAAGGACAACTTGCATCGTGCTGCCCGCATCACGCTCTTCCAGAGTTTCACCAACACATAGAATAGGCGTTAGGCCAACATCCAGCGCAGCCACCAAACGGTTGAATACCTGCTCATCGGTCTCACGGTAAAGCTTGCGACGTTCTGAGTGGCCGACCAGCACGTAGCTAACCTCAAACTCCTTCAGCATACGCCCGCTAATCTCACCGGTATGCGCCCCTGAGTGTTGGGGATTTAGCGTTTGTGCCCCTAACTGCAGCGGTGTGTTTTTGAACGCATGACGCGCCGCATCCAGATATAGGAACGGCGGAATCACGACAATGTCGATGTGCGCTGGCAGCGTGGCCGAAGCGAACGCGCTACCAAATGCTTCAATCAACGCCGTTGAACCGTTCATTTTCCAGTTACCGGCAATTAATGGCGTACGCATTGACTATCCTCACTCAAGGTGGAGCGAAATGGTATAGGAGCAGCCTTATCAAGACAACCGCTGTTACTGGCATAGCACGGTTTGTTGAAGCAGGCCTGGTGAGCGGGTCAGTTAAACTGGGCCTGCACTTGGTCGGCCAAGGCATTGGCTAGCCGCTCAACGTCAAGATGAGCACACCCTTCGACCATGACCCGAATCAGTGGTTCTGTGCCTGAAGGCCTGAGCAGTACACGCCCTTGGTCACCCAACTCTTTCTCCAGCGCCGCCACTGACTGCTGCAAAGACTCAGAAGCCATAACCTCTTTGGCGCTTGCGCCCTTAGGCAGCCTTACATTTACTAGCGCCTGCGGCACTTTTTCCAAATCTTTAAGCAGCTCAGGTAAGGTTTTTTGCTCGCGCATCATCAGTGCCAGTACCTGCAGCGCAGAGACAATACCATCACCCGTAGACTGTACATGGCCACAGACAATATGCCCCGATGCTTCGCCACCCAACTCCCACCCATGCGCGGCCATCATTTCCATCACGAAGCGATCACCAACCTTGGCGCGCACAAAGGGGATGCCCAGCCTCTCCAGTGCCATGGCAAGACCAAAATTACTCATTAACGTGCCTACCACACCACCTTCCAGTAAGCCGCGCTCATGACGATCCCGAGCAATCAGATAAAGAATATCGTCACCATCTACTTCTCGGCCATCAGCATCTACCAACAACAAGCGGTCACCATCACCATCAAAGGCAACTCCTAAATCAGCCCCTTGCTGAATAACCGCCGCCCGCAACGCTGCGGGGTGAGTGGAGCCTACCTGCTGGTTGATATTCAGCCCATTGGGGGCGGCACCAATCACGCTCACCTCGGCGCCCAACTCTCGAAACACATTGGGAGCAATATGGTAAGTCGCTCCATGGGCGCAATCCAGCACCACTTTCAGTCCATGCAGGCTTAGGCGATCTGGCAGGGTGGACTTACAAAATTCGATATAGCGCCCAGCGGCATCATCAATCCGCGTCGCCTTACCCAAAGAGGCTGCGGCGGCTGTTGTTAGCGGCGCATCGAGCATCGCCTCAATGCGATCCTCGATCTCATCAGGTAGCTTTTTACCTTCAGCGGAGAAAAACTTGATGCCATTATCATCAAACGGGTTATGCGACGCTGAAATCACGATACCTGCGTCTGCCCGAAAGGTACGCGTTAAATAGGCGATGCCAGGCGTCGGCATCGGCCCCAGCAGCGCAACATCGACGCCTGCAGCAGAAAGCCCTGCCTCTAAGGCAGATTCAAACATATAGCCTGAAATACGCGTATCTTTACCAATAAGCACCCGGGTAAGACCTTTCTCACGGCGCAATACTTGGCCCGCTGCCCAGCCCAGTTTGAGCATAAAATCAGCGGTGATCGGTGACTGCCCAACGGTGCCACGAATACCATCGGTGCCAAAATAACGTCGTGTCATGCATCAAGCTCCTTATTTAGCGACGGCTCACAACCCTCTTGCAATACCGCCCACGCCATATTAACGGCATCCACCGTTGGCCCTACATCATGCACGCGCAGAATATTCGCCCCGCGCTCAACCGCCATAGCTGCCAACGCCAAGCCACCCGCCAAACGTTCCTCAACGGGCCGACCTAGCACTTTACCAATCATACTCTTACGTGACATACCAACTAACAGTGGCAGCTCCAACGCCTGCAAAGTATCCATGTACTTTAGCAAGCGTAGGTTGTGCTCAACGGTCTTACCAAAGCCAAAACCGGGATCGAGCAATAACCGACAGCGACGTAACCCAGCAGCCTCACAGGCTGCCACGCGCTCGGCGAGGTAAGCAAAAACGGCACTCTCCACCGGCTGCTCATAACTCGGAGACTGCTGCATACTTTGAGGTTCACCTTGGCGGTGCATTAAACATACGGGCAGGCCACTGGTAGCCGCTGCTGCTAAAGCACCCTCGCGCTCTAGCGCCCGCACATCATTTATCATACCCGCTCCCAACGCGCTCGCTTCCCGCATAACGGTAGCACTACTGGTATCCACCGAAACCAGGGCATCAAGCTCACGCACTAGCGCTTCAATCACTGGCGCCACACGATCTAACTCTTCTTGCTCAGATACAGGAGCAGCACCGGGGCGGGTCGACTCTCCACCCACATCGATCATTGCCGCACCTTCCGCCAACATACGTTCGGCATGATGCAACGCGCCATCTAATCCAATGTGCTGCCCACCATCAGAAAAAGAGTCGGGAGTCACATTCAGAATACCCATAACCCTGGGGAACGAGAGATCTAACGAATGGCGCCCACAGCGCAAGTGATATGCGCCATTCACTGCCTGACTGGAAGATGAGGGGTCAACTATCGGTTTCATACTGCGACCTGGTAAAGAAAAGAAACATTGCTGCTTTTGTCTACAGCATATCAAAAAGGCGCCCCATGATGGGACGCCTTTTGCTAGTACAGGCTTGTGGTACTTACGATCCAGCTGGGCCACCCAGCGGATCAGAAGGGCGACGACGAGGTTCATCGTCATCTTCCTCACCATCATTACCCGAGGCGCCAGGAGGAGCATCATTCGCATCATCTTGAGTCGCCGCAGGCTTATCATCGCCTACCTTCGCGCCACCACCGCCAGTGGAACTTCCATCATCCCAACCTTCCGGCGGACGCGGATCGCGACCTTCCATAATATCTTTCAATTGGCTGGCATCGATGGTCTCGTACTTCATCAACGCTTCAGCCATAGCGTCCAGCTTGTCGCGATTATCATGCAGAATCTGACGCGCCTGCTCATAGCAGTCATCAATGATTTTGCGTACTTCTTTATCAAGGCGAGTAGTCGTATCGCCAGACTTCATTTTGCTACCGCCCTGCCCTGGGCCGCCAAGGAACTGGTGAGACTCATCCTCGTCATACATGATCGGACCCATCTCATCCGACAAGCCCCACTTGGCTACCATGTTGTGGGCAAGCTCGGTAGCACGCTTGATATCGTTCGATGCACCAGTGGTCACACCATTGGGGCCTAGCGTCATCTCTTCGGCAATACGACCACCAAACAGCGAGCAGATTTGACTGAGGATCTGCTGGCGAGAGAGGCTATAACGATCCTCTTCCGGCAGGAACATCGTCACACCCAGCGCCCGGCCACGCGGAATAATCGTTACCTTGTAGACAGGATCATGCTCAGGCATCACCAAGCCGATAATCGCATGGCCTGATTCGTGATACGCCGTATTAAGCTTCTCTTTATCGGTCATGACCATCGATTTGCGCTCTGCGCCCATCATGATCTTGTCCTTGGCAAGCTCTAGTTCTTCCATGGCAACCAGACGCTTGTTACGACGAGCAGCAAACAACGCCGCTTCGTTGACCAAGTTAGCCAGATCAGCACCAGAGAAACCTGGCGTACCACGGGCAATCAACTGCGGCTTCACGTCATCAGCCAACGGTACCTTGCGCAGGTGAACGCCCAAGATATGCTCACGACCACGAATATCTGGCAGACCAACCGTCACTTGGCGGTCAAAACGACCAGGGCGTAGCAGCGCGGGGTCAAGTACGTCAGGCCGGTTGGTCGCCGCGATAACGATGATGCCTTCATTAGCTTCAAAGCCATCCATCTCAACCAGCAACTGGTTAAGGGTTTGCTCGCGCTCGTCATTACCACCACCCATACCAGTACCGCGTGAGCGGCCCACCGCATCGATCTCGTCGATAAAGATAATGCAGGGTGCTTGCTTCTTGGCCTGCTCGAACATGTCGCGAACCCGAGAGGCACCAACACCCACGAACATTTCAACGAAGTCAGAGCCTGAAATGGAGAAGAAAGGTACTTTTGCTTCGCCCGCAATGGACTTCGCCAGCAGCGTTTTACCAGTACCGGGCGGACCCACCATCAGGACGCCGCGAGGAATCATGCCCCCCAGACGCTGAAACTTCGTCGGGTCACGCAGAAAGTCCACCAGCTCCTCAACCTCTTCCTTCGCCTCGTCACAGCCCGCTACATCAGCAAAGGTGGTTTTGATCTGATCCTGGGAAAGCAGTTTGGCCTTGGATTTACCAAAGCTCATCGGACCGCCTTTGCCGCCTCCAGCGCCGCCCTGCATTTGACGCATAAAGAACATGAAGATGGCCAGGATGAGCAAAATCGGGAAGCTGGCAATTAGCAAACGCGCCCAGATGCTCTGCTGCTGCGGCTCTTTACCGATCACCGTCACATTATTGCTCAACAGATCATCGATCAGCTTAGGATCTTCTGCCGCAGGACGGATGGTTTGGAACTGGGTGCCATCCGTGCGCTCACCAACGATGGTATAGCCATCAATCGTGACGCTACGTACCTGCTGATTTTGCACCTGCTGCACAAACTGTGAGTAGTTAGTGGTTTGCGGTGCGCTTTCCGTACTGAAATTATTGAACACTGTCAGTAGAACGGCCGCGATGACCAACCACAGAATCAGGTTCTTCGCCATATCGTTCAAGGGGCTACCCTCATTACAAGAATCCGTCAGTTAACCATTGATACTCAGACCTTACACTAGAGCTCAACGTTCAACCATTGCCAAAGCACATTTGGCTTTGGGCCATCTGTGTCACGTTCGTTCAATGCCCGTAATGTGACACACCTTGCGCCTGCCTGTCTGGCAATCGCAGTGATAAATCTTTGCTATTGCACTAGCTACTAACATCCTTCAGCACCCAACAACCGATGCACTGAGGTGTCGACTAGAGCTGGTTAACCACGAAACCCTTCAGCCAGAAAGTAGACTTCCCGCGAGCGCGCCCGCGAAGCATCAGGCTTTCTACTCACCACCCGATCAAAACTCCCCCGCAGTTCTTTCAGGTAAGCATCAAACCCTTCACCTTGAAAGACCTTGGCTAAAAAGCGCCCACCAGGCGGTAGCGTTTCTCGGGCTAGCTCTAATGCTAATTCTACCAGATACATGGCTTGTGGCTGGTCTATCGCTGCCATCCCACTCATATTGGGGGCCATATCCGACATCACAAGGTCTACGCGCCGATTATCCAGACGTTTTAGTATCGCCTCGAGCACTGCCTCTTCGGTAAAGTCCCCCTGGATAAAGTCAACACCCGCCAGGGCATCCATCTCCAGGATGTCGGAAGCAATCACCACACCCTCTGGCCCGACCTTCTCCGCGGCAATTTGACTCCACCCACCTGGGGCGGCGCCAAGATCAATTACCGTCATTCCTGGGCGAAACAGCTTATCTTTTTCGTTGAGCTCAAGCAGCTTATAACTTGCACGAGAGCGGTAACCATCCTGCCAACTCTGTTTGACATACTGGTCGTCAAAATGCTCCTTTTTCCAGTTATTGCTGGTTTTGCTTACTGAGTGTTTACGACCTGGGGGCTTTTGCTGCATGTGGGAATCTGGCACTGGTATAAGAGATGGGCGCATTTACGCGATTGCTTTCACTTAGCGGCATTTCACCGTAAGATGGAACGTTAAGCGCTAACCGGGATACCGCAAGATACCATGAGCTTGTCACAGGCACAAAAGAAAGCATTTCGTAGCATTGGCCACCATCTTAACCCAGTGGTCACCGTTTCTGAGAACGGCGTCTCCGAAAACCTGCTCGCAGAACTCAGCCGCGCGCTCGATGATCACGAGCTAATTAAAGTGAAGCTCGCCTTGCCCGAGCGCGATGACCGCGCTGCCATGATCAACGAGCTACTGGACAACAGTAAGGCAGAGCTGGTGCAAACCATTGGCAAAATGGCGCTACTCTATCGTCGCAACCCAAAGGCCAACCCGAAGCTTTCCAACGTTACCCGCTTCGAAGGCCACCACGGCCGACACTAACGCTTCCAGAGCGTGCTGAACGTAAGCAATGCAAAAAGCCCGAGACAGTTAACTGCCTCGGGCTTTTTAATGCGCCAATAAAAATACCAAGGCGCGGGCGCGGTGCTATCACACACCGGCACCCGCCCCCCAGCAATAGCGCTGGGCTAGAGGTGTTCCACGCTTTCTACTTCATACTCAACATCGCCACCGGGGGTCTTCACCACCACGATATCGCCCTCTTCCTTACCAATTAACGCGCGAGCAATCGGCGAGGTTACCGAAATACGGCCCTCTTTAATATTGGCCTCGTCCTCACCCACAATGCGGTAAGTAACACTCGCGTCGCTATCCAGGTTTAGCAGCGACACGGTCACGCCAAAAATCACCTTGCCCGTTTTTGGCAGCTTAGTGACATCAATTACTTGAGCGACGGAAAGCTTGCTCTCAATTTCCTGAATACGACCTTCAATAAACCCCTGCTGCTCGCGGGCTGCGTGATACTCGGCGTTCTCTTTAAGGTCGCCGTGCTCACGCGCTTCAGCGATAGCAGCGATCACCTGAGGGCGCGCCTCACCCTTTAGGTGGGCGAGCTCATCACGAAGGTTTTTTTCTCCCGCAACCGTCATCGGGACCTTGTTCATTGCGTTGCTCCTGCATGCAGATCCTGAAGGCGCCGCACCGTAATCTCCCTACCATACTCAAGCGCCATGCAAACAGCATTAGCGCCCGCCAAGGTGGTCGCATAGGGCACCTTGCGCGCGAGAGCAGTACGGCGAATCACCGAAGAGTCGTTAATAGCCTGACGACCTTCGGTAGTGTTCACAATGTAGGCGATTTCGTCGTTCTTAAGCAGATCGACGATATGGGGACGGCCTTCGTAGACTTTATTGACGTGCTCCACCTCAAGCCCAGCAGCTTCAAGTGCCGCTGCAGTGCCACGTGTTGCACATAATGTGAAGCCTAATGTTAACAGAGAACGAGCAACTTCGATAATCCCCTGCTTATCCGGCTCACGTACTGAAAGGAACGCTTTACGGTCGCCCTCTAGTGATGGAATAGCTTCGCCTGCGCCTAACTGCGCCTTGAAGAAGGCTTCCGCAAACGTATCGCCTGAGCCCATCACTTCGCCGGTTGACTTCATCTCAGGAGAGAGAATCGGGTCTACGCCTTGGAACTTATTGAACGGGAACACCGCTTCCTTGACGCTATAAAAATGCGGCACGATTTCGCGCTCAAAACCCTGTTCAGCCAGCGTTTTACCAGCCATGCAGCGTGCAGCGATCTGCGCTAATGAGGTGCCAATGCACTTAGATACAAAGGGCACCGTACGCGAAGCACGGGGATTGACCTCGATCACGTAGATCTCGCCATCCTGCCAGGCAAGCTGCACGTTCATCAAACCTTTCACGCCCAGTTCAACAGCCATCTGCTTAACCTGGTCGCGCATTTTATCCTGCACATCGGCAGGCAACGAGTAAGGCGGCAACGCACAGGCAGAGTCACCGGAGTGCACGCCCGCTTGCTCGACGTGCTGCATGATGCCGCCAATTACAACCTGATGGCCATCCGATACTGCATCGATATCGACTTCTACCGCCGCACTTAGGAAGTGATCAAGCAGCACCGGAGAGTCGTTGGAAACTTTCACCGCATGGGTCATGTAGTTTTCAAGCTCGGAGGCGTCGTAGACGATCTCCATGGCCCGACCACCCAATACATAGCTAGGGCGCACCACCAGCGGATAACCAATCACTTCCGCCTTGGAGAAAGCTTCTTCAAAGCTACGGGCAGTAGCGTTGGGCGGCTGCTTCAAGCCAAGCTTGTCGATCATGACCTGGAAGCGCTCACGGTCTTCGGCACGGTCGATAGCGTCCGGCGTGGTACCGATAATCGGCACACCAGCCGCCTCTAGCTCACGGGCCAGTTTCAGCGGCGTTTGACCACCGAACTGGACAATAACGCCCACTGGCTTCTCTTTATCAGCGATTTCGAGCACATCTTCCAGCGTTACCGGCTCAAAGTAGAGTCGGTCAGAGGTGTCGTAGTCGGTAGAGACAGTTTCCGGATTACAGTTAACCATGATGGTTTCATAACCGTCATCGCGCATGGCAAAGGCGGCATGAACACAGCAGTAGTCGAACTCGATACCTTGACCGATACGGTTCGGGCCACCACCAAGCACCATAATTTTCTGGCGATCCGATACCTCCGCTTCGCACTCCTCTTCGTAAGTTGAGTACATGTACGCGGTGTCGGAGGCAAATTCAGCGGCACAGGTATCGACACGCTTATACACCGGACGGATGCCCGCTGCCTGACGCGTTTTGCGGAACTCTTTTTCGGTCACGCCCAATAATTTGGCTAAGCGTGCATCACCAAAACCTTTGCGCTTGAGCTGATAAAGCTCACGGGCTGAGAAGTCGGCCAAGGAGCGCTTAGCAACGGCATTTTCGGTCAGCACCAAGTCTTCAAGCTGCACTAGGAACCAAGGGTCGATATTGGTCAGCGCGAACACTTCATCGACACTCATGCCTGAACGCATCGCGTCCGCCACGTAGAAGATACGCTCGGCGCCAGCGGCCTGTAGCTCACCCTGGATGATCGCCATGTTATCTGGCGTGAAGTCGGTAATGATCGGATCAAGACCATCGTTACCGGTTTCCAGGCCACGCAGCGCTTTTTGCAGTGACTCCTGGAAGGTACGACCAATCGCCATCACCTCGCCCACGGACTTCATTTGGGTGGTCAGACGGTCATTGGCCTGGGGGAATTTTTCAAAGGTAAAACGTGGAATCTTGGTAACCACGTAGTCGATGGACGGCTCAAAAGATGCAGGTGTGCGACCACCGGTAATATCATTTTGCAGTTCATCCAGGGTATAGCCAATCGCCAGTTTGGCAGCGATTTTAGCAATTGGGAAACCGGTCGCCTTGGAGGCCAGCGCCGAGGAGCGCGACACCCGGGGGTTCATTTCGATAACCACCAGGCGCCCGGTTTTCGGGTCCATACCGAACTGAACGTTGGAGCCACCGGTCTCTACACCAATCTCGCGCAGAACCGCGAGGCTGGCGTCACGCATGATCTGATACTCTTTATCGGTCAGCGTTTGTGCCGGGGCCACGGTGATGGAGTCACCGGTGTGCACGCCCATGGGGTCGAAGTTTTCAATCGCGCAGACGATGATGCAGTTGTCGTTTTTATCGCGGACAACCTCCATCTCATACTCTTTCCAACCCAGCAGCGACTCATCAATCAGCAGCTCGTGGTTATTGGACAGCTCGAAACCACGGGTACAGATTTCTTCGAACTCTTCCTTGTTGTACGCCACACCGCCGCCAGAGCCACCCATGGTGTATGACGGGCGAATAATGGTCGGGAAACCCAGCTCCGCCTGAATCTCCCACGCTTCATCCATGGTGTGGGCAACTTTCGCTTTCGGGCACTCTAAACCAATACGCTTCATGGCCTGATCAAACAGATCACGGTCTTCCGCCATGTTAATCGCGTCGGCATTGGCGCCAATCATCTCAACGCCGTACTTTTCCAGCACACCGTGATGATCCAGCTCCAGCGCGCAGTTCAGCGCGGTCTGACCACCCATCGTTGGCAGAATGGCATCTGGGCGCTCAGCTTCAATAATTTTTTCCACCGCCTGCCAAGTGATCGGCTCGATGTAAGTAGCATCGGCCATAGCGGGATCGGTCATGATGGTAGCCGGGTTGGAGTTAACCAAAATAACCCGGTACCCCTCCTCGCGCAGCGCTTTACACGCCTGGGCGCCGGAGTAGTCGAATTCACAGGCCTGACCGATGACGATCGGACCAGCACCAATGATAAGAATGCTCTTGATATCAGTACGCTTTGGCATAACGGTTCCCGCAAAAATAGGTGACGATGAGCAACAAAAAACGGCGTTACGTGGCGACAATAAGGCGCAGTGTCAGCGGCGCTGAGTTAACGACGCGCTTGCATCATGGCGACAAAACGATCAAACAACGGTGCCACGTCACGCGGGCCAGGGCTGGCTTCCGGGTGCCCCTGGAAACTAAACGCCGGGCGGTCAGTACGCTCAATCCCTTGTAACGTGCCATCAAACAGCGAACGATGCGTTGCACGCACATTGGCCGGCAGGGTCGCTTCATCGGCAGCAAAGCCGTGGTTTTGGCTGGTGATCATCACCGTACCGGTGTCTAAATCTTGTACCGGGTGGTTAGCACCGTGGTGGCCATGGCTCATCTTGACGGTTTTTGCACCGGAGGCCAGCGCCAGCAACTGGTGACCAAGACAGATGCCAAATACCGGAATATCGGTTTCCAACACTTCCTGGATTGCTTTGATAGCGTAGTCGCAAGGCTCTGGGTCACCCGGGCCGTTAGCCAGGAAGACACCATCCGGGTTCATCGCCAACACCTCAGCTGCAGGCGTTTGTGCTGGCACTACCGTTAGACGGCAACCACGAGCAGCCAGCATGCGCAGAATGTTGAACTTAACCCCGTAATCAAACGCCACCACATGGTAGGGCCGCTCGGCCTTTCCATCAGGGCCGGCAGCATCGGCATAACCTTCGCCCAAGGTCCATTCGCCTTCCGTCCACTCGTAAGCCTCTTTACATGACACTTCTTTGGCCAGGTCCATTCCCTTCAACCCAGGAAACGCCTTCGCCGCCGCCAGCGCCCGCTCTACCGCATCATCGCCTTCTGCATCTGCTCCCGCCAGGATCGCACCATTTTGCGCACCTTTATCGCGCAGAATGCGCGTTAGGCGACGGGTATCGATATCCGCAATGCCCAGCACATTTTGGCTTTTCAGATAGTCAGAAAGCGTTTGTTCGGATCGAAAACTGCTGGCCATCAGCGGTAGATCACGAATCACCAAGCCCGCCGCAGCAATCGATGCGGACTCTACATCTTCTGAATTGATGCCAGTGTTGCCGATATGGGGGTAGGTAAGCGTAACGATTTGGCGAGTATAAGAGGGATCAGTGAGGATTTCCTGGTAGCCGGTCATGGCTGTATTGAACACCACCTCACCGCTTGTGACGCCCTCCGCGCCAATGGCTGTACCGTGAAATACACTGCCATCTTCCAGGGCCAATATCGCGGGTTTGCTCAATGCGGGGTTATTCAAGACAAGTTCTCCCATGCTGGTGGGAGCCTGTGGGCGCAGGCTCGGCGATCCGGTTTGTCGGCGTTTGCGTGCAAACGTCTGGTCGTAAAAAAGCGGGACGAAGCCGATAATAAAAAATCGGTTTCATCCCGCTTGTTGTTCTCTTCCATGGTAAGTGGCCATGGCGCAGCGCTTAGCTGACTATTTTTCTAACCTAAGGCCAGTGCAACAAGCGCGGTGCTTTTTCTGCAGAGCTTTTACCACAGAGCTCTTTCGCAGAGTTTTGCCTGAAGAACATCCTCTTTTCTGAAGAGCATCTCGACAGCATCTTCTCTACAAGTTATTCGCTCGCTCAATACAGATATTTTGCTGCTTTTCTGCAGCCACTGGGCCAAAATTTTTGGAATGTTACAGGATTTATTGACATTAGGCTAGGCCTAAAACCACAGATCACGCTAGAAGTAACGCTTTCACCTGCAGTTGACGTTTTAAGACTGGCTACAGTTCCCTACCCTCTTCGACCGCTCACTACTTGCTTGGGCAAATAGATTGTTAGGTCGCGAACAAACGATGCCCTCCACTCTCCTGACCATTGACCAGTGCGGAAAGCTCCGCCGAACGACATAAATTTAGTATACAAAATTAATATATTTAGTTGCCTTATAGGGCGATTTTTGTCTACGCTTGCAGCTATTGACCAAATGGTCAAACCCGTTTTGTTCGATAGCTCACTCAATAACTACAAAGAGAATATCGTCATGCCACAAAGCCCTACGCCGTATTCCGGCTCCTCCCCCGTCCCGGCAACGACTGCCTTGGATAACTACTTCAATGTCAGCCGCCGCGGCTCCTCGGTGAAGACCGAAGTGCTTGCAGGTATTGCTACTTTTCTGGCCGGAATGTATATCATCGTGGTCAACCCAGCAGTCCTATCCGATGCTGGCATTCCCTTTTCTGCAGCCCTCTCCGCCACAGTAGTCATCAGTTTTTTTAGTAGCCTGGCTATGGGCCTGTATGCCCGCAACCCAATTTTGGTCGCACCAGGCATGGGCATGAACGCGCTTTTCACTTACACCCTGGTGCTTGGCGCGGGGTTATCGTGGGAAGTTGCTCTGGGCTGTGTGTTCTGGTCGGGGGTATTGTTCGCGGTACTGGCAATGTTCAACGTGCGTGAAGCTATCATCGAGGCCATTCCCGCCTCATTGCGCTACGCCATCACCTGCGGTATTGGCCTGTTCATTACCTTTATTGGGCTCAAGAATGCCGGGTTCATCGTTGCCAACCCGGCGACCCTTATTAGCCTTGGCGACCTGAATGCAAGTCTCGTCACTTTTTTCATTGGCCTGATGGTCACAGCGATATTGGTAATTCGCGGCTTCAATGGAGCTCTGATCCTGGGTATCGCCCTAACCACCCTGCTGGCGGCTCCTATGGGCCGGCTGTGGAGTGACGAAGTATTGGTGGCTTGGCAAGGGTTGGCCTCATGGCCAGATTTCTCGGCAGTGATGAAGGTCGATATTCTAGGCGCCCTAAAGGTAGCTTACTTACCTTTTATCTTTGTGATGCTGTTCACTAACTTCTTCGACTCGCTGTCCTGCTTCATGGCCCTGTCCGAGTCTGCTGACCTCAAGGATGCCAACGGCAATCCACGCAACCTTAAGCGCTCCATGACTGTAGATGCTTTTGCATCGATGATTGCAGCTCCTCTCGGTACCAGCGCTGCGCAGACTTTTATCGAATCTGGTGCCGGCGTCGCCCAAGGTGGCCGAACTGGACTCACTGCAGTAGTTATTGGCGTGCTATTCCTACCCTTCTTATTCCTCTCGCCGCTGCTGTCCTTGGTACCTAGCATCGCGACTGCTCCAGCCCTGGTACTGGTAGGACTGTTTATGATGGCCCCCATTGGAAAGATCGACTGGAGCCGCCTTGAAGAGGCTTTCCCCGCATTTCTGGCCATCATCTTAATGCCACTGACTTACTCCATCACCCTTGGTATCGCCTTTGGTTTTATCAGTTTTGTGCTAATCCGGCTCGCCACCGGCAAGTTGAACGAGATTAAGCCTGCTATGTGGGTATCGGCCCTGTTAGCGGTGGTCATGTTGCTGACGGCCTAGTTGTTGCTGACGGCCTAGTTGTTGCTGACGGCATAAGTAGTTGGCTCCCCGACTACGGACACTCCTCACCCTAACTATTCCTGAATGGCTTGTCCTGAATGGCTTGAATGGTTGGTTAATAACTAAATATCCAATAACAACATAACGGGTAGAACTATGATTAACTTTTACCTCAATGGTCAACCGCAGCGCGTCGCCGCGGATGCCCACCTCAGCGTCTTGGAGCTGTTGCGCGAACAACTTCACCTGACCGGCACCAAGGAAGGCTGTGCCTCAGGTGACTGCGGTGCCTGCACTGTGGCCATCGGCGCCCCTGATGCTAATGGTGAGCTGCACTACCACAGCGCCAACGCATGCATCATGCCGGCTCATCAGCTTCAAGGCTGCCACCTAGTAACCGTAGAGGGCTTGGCGGATGGCCAGGAGCGCCTGCATCCTGCCCAGACTGCCATGGTTGAATGCCACGGCAGTCAGTGTGGTTTCTGCACACCAGGCATCGTGATGTCACTGTTCACGCTGCACGAAGAGCAGCATCGGCACCCCGCTCCGCTCGCTACTGCATTTAGCTCCGAACGTCTGGAAGCCGCCCTTGGCGGTAACCTGTGCCGCTGTACTGGCTATCGCCCCATCCGCGATGCCGCACTGGCCATGAACAAGATTGATGGCCACCGTCCAGCGTGGCTGGATAAAACGTGGGATGACGCACCGGATAACCAGCACCCGGCCAATCAACTGGCTGTAGATGCCAGCCATTTCCACCAGCCCCGCCGACTAGGCGAACTGGTCCGCCTGCGTGCAGCCCATCCGGAGGCACGTTTGGTCGCTGGCGGCACTGACCTGTGGCTTGAGGCCACTCAGCACCTGACAGACTTTCCACGGGTTATTGATACCACGCGAGTAGATGAGCTCCAGCGTATCGAACAAGGCCTGGATGCTGGCGGGCGCCCCGGCTGGTGGATCGGCGCCGCCGTCACCTATGCCCGCCTGGAGCCTCTGCTCAAGCGCGAATACCCAACCTTCGCCCACTTGCTTCACCGCCTCGGCTCGGCCCAGGTACGCAATCGCGGCACCCTGGGAGGCAATGTGGCCAATGCATCACCCATCGGCGACACACCACCGGTACTGCTGGCCCTCGATGCCCAGCTACACCTTGCAGGCCCTAAAGGAACCCGCGAGATTGCCGCCATCGACTTCTTCCTTGATTACAAGAAGACTGATCTCGGTGCGGATGAAGTCTTAAGCGCGATCTTTATTCCCGAACCCCAGGCGGGCCGCCCACTGAAGGTATGGAAACTCTCGAAGCGCCGCGAAGATGATATTTCCGCGGTACTTGGTGCTTTTGCCTGGCATCTGGAGGATGGCTTCCTGCGCGATGTACGCCTGGCATTCGGCGGCATGGCCGGCATACCGGCCCGAGCCCGAGCCGCCGAGGCCGCACTCGAAGGATCTCCACCGTCACGTACAGCCTTCGAGGCGGCACGCAAGGCCCTGGCCAGTGACTTTTCGCCAATGAGTGATGTGCGTGGCAGTGCCGATTACCGCTTGCGGTCCGCCAGTGCGCTGCTTGAACGCCTACGCCTGATCATCGAACCGTCTACCCAAGCCAAGACACAAACTCAGGAGGTGATGCTACATGCGTACGCTCACTGATCTGTCGGAGCTTCAGCCCGAACAGAAAAAATCTCAGCCTGAAAAAAACTCCGCTAGCTCTTTCTCCAGTAGCTCTTTCTCAGGTGCTTCGGCCCACCACGAGAGTGCGATCAAGCACGTCACCGGGCGGGCGGATTATATCGATGACCTGGCCCTTCCGGCCGACGCCCTGCACCTAGCCGTGGGCCTCTCGCCTGTCGCCCATGGCCGCATCACCCGTATGGACCTGGAAGCTGTACGATCCGCCCCTGGCGTGGTCGACGTCATTAGCGTGGCAGATGTACCAGGCCATACCGATATCGGCCCGGTGTTTCCAGGCGATCCCATTATGGCCGACGGTGAAGTGCTCTATGCCGGCCAAGTACTGTTCGCCGTGGCGGCTAACAGCCACCGCGCTGCCCGTCAGGCAGTCAACAAGGCCATCGTCGAGATCGAAGAACGCCCTGCTAGCCTCAACCCCGTGGCCGCTGTCGAGGCCGGTGATCTAGTACGCCCCACCCACCAGCAAGTCAGCGGGGATTGGGAGAAAGCCCTCAGCGATGCTGCCATTATCGTTACCGGCGAGCAGTTCGTCGGTGGCCAGGAACACTTCTACCTGGAAGGGCAGGCTTGCGTCGTTCACCCCAGCGAGGACGAAGGTGTCGTGGTCCATACCTCGAACCAACATCCCAGTGAGACGCAGAAGCTGGTCGCCGAGGTGCTCGGTATCCCCTTGCATGCGGTCACTGTCGAGACACGGCGCATGGGTGGCGGCTTCGGTGGCAAGGAGACGCAGGCTTCCCCCTGGGCCTGCCTGGCCGCCTTGATCGCCAGACGCACCGGGCGCAGCTGCCGCTTACGTTTATCGCGGGTCGATGACATGCGCGTGACCGGAAAACGCCACCCCTTTCATAATCACTACCGTCTCGGCGTCGATGCCCATGGCGTGATCCTGGGTGGCGATATCAATGTGATCGGCGATTGTGGTTACTCTCCAGATCTTTCCGATGCCATCGTCGATCGCGCCATGTTTCACTCGGATAATGCTTACTCCCTCGGCGAGGTTCGCGTCACCGGGCACCGTGCCCGCACCCATACCGCCTCTAACACGGCCTTCCGCGGCTTCGGCGGTCCCCAAGGCATGATGGTGATCGAAGCGGCAATGGAAGACATCGCACGCCGTATGGGTGAGGATCCGCTGACCGTGCGCAAGCGCAATTTCTACCGCGACGGGCGCAACACCACCCACTACGGCCAGACGGTGGATCAGACCGCTCTCTTGCATGAACTAGTCGAGCAACTCGAAACCTCGAGTGACTACTGGCAACGACGCAAGGCGATCAGAGAGTTCAACGTCCAGAACCCTGTGATTCGCAAGGGCCTGGCGCTGACCCCGGTGAAATTCGGTATTTCCTTCACCGCCCAGCACCTCAACCAAGCTGGTGCGCTGCTTCATGTTTATACCGACGGCAGTGTGATGATCAACCACGGTGGCACCGAGATGGGCCAGGGCCTGCATACCAAGATCTGCCAGGTGGTAGCGCGGGAGCTTGGGCTGGACCTGGAGAAGGTTCGCATCACTGCCACACGCACCGACAAGGTGCCCAACACCTCGCCTACCGCAGCCTCCAGCGGTACCGACCTTAATGGTCAAGCAGCCCGTGATGCAGCGCTCAAACTCAAGACACGGCTCTATGACTTTGCCGCCGAGCACTATCACCTCGATCGCGAAGCCATGCGTATGGAAAATGGCTGCCTGGTCACAGGCCTTGGAGAAAGTGAACACCACATTGCCTGGGGAGAGCTGGTCCAGGCTGCCTATCTATCGCGCGTCTCGCTGTCGGAAAAAGGCTTCTACGCCACGCCATTGATCCATTACGACCGCGCCAACGGCAGCGGCCGGCCTTTCTATTACTACGCTTTCGGCGCAGCCGTGGCCGAAGTCTCGGTGGACACTCTGAGTGGTGAATACCAGGTGGATCGCGTCGACATTCTTCATGACGTAGGCGACTCCCTTAACCCTGCTATCGATATCGGCCAAGTCGAAGGAGGCTTCATTCAGGGGATGGGCTGGTTAACCAGCGAGGAACTGAAATGGAATGAACGCGGCCAACTGATCTCAAGCGGCCCGGCAACCTACAAAATCCCGACCTACGGCGACCTCCCTGCAACCTTCAACGTCGGCCTAATGGAAGGGCACCCCAATTCCATGGCCAGCATTTATCGTTCCAAGGCGGTAGGAGAACCTCCCTTTATGCTCGGCATATCGGTATGGGCGGCACTACGTGACGCTCTGGCCAGCCTAAGCGGATACACCCAGGCGGTGCGTCTGGACACTCCGGCTACTCCTGAGCGAGTCATGGCCGCAGCCGAAGCGGCACGCATTAATCTGCGCCATGCCGTCGCCGGAGGACAAAGTAGTGACCACTAAGCCCCCTTCTCTAACATTATCTTCAGGAGCCACACCGTGAATGAAGAGCAAGGACAATACCCGACGCAAGAGCAGGGGCATGCCTGGTTGATACGTGCACGCATCTTGAGTTTCGATGCCGACCCAGGCGATGGCGACACTCCACGAGATGGCAGCGTTGTCTACCATCAAGATGGCGCCCTGTGGTGGGCTGACGGCCGCATCCAGGGCATTGGCGACTACCGCGACCTGGCCCCGCAACTGCCTGCGGATGTCAGCGTCATCGACCAGCGTGACAAACTGATTATGCCGGGCTTCATTGACAGCCATGTCCACTACGTCCAGCTCGACATCATGGCCTCCTATGGCCGCCAATTGCTGGACTGGCTGAATGATTACACCTTTCCCGAGGAGTGTCGCTTCGCCCAGCGCGCGCATGCCGACAACATGGCCGAAGCTTTCCTCAAAGAGCTGATGCGCGTAGGAACTACCTCAGCCCAAGTGTTCTGCTCAAGCCACCCCAACTCGGTAGATGCCTTCTTCAGTGCTGCCCAGCGCCGCGGCCTATGCATGCTCGCAGGCAAGGTACTGATGGATCGCCACGCACCAGAGGCGCTTACCGACAAGACCCTCGGTGGTATCCGCGATACTGAGCGTTTGATCAGTGACTGGCACGGCACCGACCGCCTCGGCTACAGTGTTACGCCACGCTTTGCCCCCACTTCCACTCGCGCCCAGTTGGATGCTGCCGGCGGTCTGCTACGCAACGATGAGAGTCTATGGCTGCAGACCCACTTATCGGAAAACCTAGGCGAGTTGGACTGGGTAGCCGAGCTGTTTCCGGAAAGTCGTGACTACCTTGAGGTTTACGAGCAGTCCGGACTGGTGGGCCCACGCAGCACCTTCGCCCACGGCATCCACCTGGACGACGGAATGCGCAAGCGACTAGCCGACCGCAGTGCCAATATTGCCTTCTGCCCGAGTTCCAATCTGTTCCTCGGCAGCGGACTGTTTGACCGCCGCGCAGCGCAGGACATAGGGCTAAACCTGACCCTGGCCAGCGATATTGGTGCGGGCACTGACCTTTCCGGCCTAGCCACCCTCAAGGCGGGTTATCAGGTAGGGCAACTACTCGGTCAACCATTGACGGCCTGGTCAGGCTTCCATGCCCTAACCAGAGGCAATGCCATCTCGCTGTCGCTAGATGACCGTATAGGCCGCTTCGCGCCTGGCATGGATGCCGATTTCGTTGTCATCGACCTATCAGCCTCACCGCTGATGGCAAGGCGCATGGCCAGATGTGAGAGCTTGGCAGAGGAGCTATTCACCCTGATGATGCTAGGCGACGACCGTGCCATCTTCGAAACCTGGGCAGGGGGGCGGCTACAACATCGCCGCCAGGGTTGAAGTAAGGCTCAACGCATGGAGCCATACACATTACTCCAGGCCTAACACATCCTGCATGTCGTAACGGCCGTGCGCTTTGTCTGCAACCCAGCGGGCGGCACGTACGGCCCCTTTGGCAAACGTCATGCGGCTGGAGGCTTTATGGGTAATTTCGATACGTTCGCCTTCTGTGGCAAACATTACTGTGTGCTCACCAACGATGTCACCAGCGCGCACAGTGGCAAAGCCGATCTCTTTGTCGGTGCGCGGGCCACACTGTCCTACTCGCTCAAACACACCGTGCTCTTTTAGCGTGCGGCCGATGCTTTCTGCGACCACCTCCCCCATCTTAATGGCCGTGCCAGAGGGCGCATCTACTTTATGGCGATGGTGTGCTTCGATAACTTCGATATCGTAGCCTTCATCGCCCAATGCTTTAGCAGCGGTTTCCAGCAATTTAAGGGTGAGGTTAACGCCTACGCTCATATTCGGCGCGAACACCATCGCCACTTTGTCACGGTAGCTATCCAGCTGCGCCAGCTCATCATCGCTCATACCGGTAGTACCAATCACGATGCGTTTACCGTGTTCAGCGCAGAAGGCCAAATTAGCCAGCGTTACCTGGGGCGCAGTGAAGTCGATCAGCACATCGAAATCGTCCACTATCGCGCTTAACGAGTCCACCGCTACCACGCCACGCTTGCCAACGCCTGCCAGTTCGCCAATATCTGCACCGGCCAGGGAACTGCCCGGCTCAACAATCCCTCCAGCTAGCGAGGCATTCGCCTCTTGCTCAACCGCGTTTACTAACGTGCGGCCCATACGGCCAGCTACGCCTACAATGGCAATTCGGGTCATGGAAACTCCTGCGCACGCGCCGTTCGGCATCAAGCTTGAGATAAAAAATCAGGGATAGAAAAGTGACTGCGATTATAACAGACCACCCTTAGCGATGCGGCGCTAAAGGCAGTCCTATATATCATCCCAATTAGTTTTCCCAGACGATTTCCAGCGGTTCGTCTTTTGCCATACGCACTAGGTGGCTCTCCACCACACCCTCCAACTGGTCCAGATGCTCCTCTTCCAGCGTTTCGATAGACACCAGCAGCCGCTCAGGCTCAGCGTGCATTAGGCAGGCGCCGGTCTCAAACGTGATGGTGGCTTGCTGATCGCTCTGTTCTACCTCCAGCTTATGCGCCCAATGCTTGCAAAGGCGATTTATCAGACGCTCAGCAGAAGGCGTGGCAATTTCGGCACGGGATAAGGGCATAGGTCGACTCCAAGATATAAATACTGACGGGCTGTTTCTTACGGTCCATGTCTTACGGGCTATGTCTTACGGGCTATGTCTTACGGGCCATGTCTCACGGGCCATGTCTCACGGGCCATGTCTCACGGGCCATGTCTCACGGGCCATGTCTCACGGGCCATGTTTCACGGGCTATGTCTTACGAGCCATGCCTCACTAACACGCAAGAGGCAGCCGCAAAAGTGGCGCTAAAATCGGCACACATACATAGCACCAAAACGCTAATAAGCTACAATACTAATTGCGTCTCAATACTATTAAAAGCCACAACGCACCAGCAATGCCAACCTACCATTAACCAAATCAGTCAGTGCCGCCCAAGCTATGGTCCAGGAACCCGAGATCCTGATGCTTGATGAACCCACCTCCGCACTCAACCTTAACCGCCAAATTATTCTTTTGACGGTGCTGCGCAGACTGGCCGACGAACGTCAGATGTTGATATTGGTGGCGCTCCACGACCTGGGCATGCGCTGCGCTTCACTGACGCCGCCATACTGTTGGAAAACGGGCGATTGATTGCCTGCGGCCCCACCGCCGAGGTGATTACTCCCGCCCTGCTACGCAAGGTCTACCACGTAGCAGCACGTATCGAGCCTTGTTCAAAGGGCCAGCCTCAGCTCATCGTCGAAGCAGCCATTTAACCCTTAACCTCAGTCGCCGCCCTTCCATCGCTGCTAGCGCTACTCCGCTCAACATCAGCGGTAGCGCTAGCAGAAAGCCACTGGATACCGGCGACCCAAATAGCACCCAGTCGGCCATCACAGGCCACACCAAGGCAATATATTCAAAGGGTGCCAAACGCGATGCCTCAGCGTAACGCAGGGCTAAGGTCATCGCGATATGGGCAGCACCACCAAACAGACCCGACAACACCAAAAGCGCAAACTCTACTCGGGTAAGTGATGCCCAGCCCAATGGAAGTGTTGCCAGCCCTGCCAGCGCTGCAACCACAATAAAGTAGAAGGCGATGGAAGCCGCCGTTTCAGTTCGCGAAATTCGCCTAACCGTCAGTAATGCTCCTGCGGTTAACAACGCACTGAGCGCCCCCAGCACGTACCCAGTCAGTTGCCCATTACAGGCACTAGCATCAAGCCCAGGAAAGATCAGTACAGCCACCCCGGCAAGCGCTAACACAACACCGCCCGCACGATAAAGCGAGAACCGCTCTCCCAGCAGCAGTACACCGCCCACCGCCATAAAGACAGGCGTTAGCTGGGCGAGCAGCGTTGCCTCTGCTACCGGCAGTAGCGCCACCGCCGCAAAAGAGGCAAACATCGCCGCCGCCCCTAACCCCGAACGCAGCGCATGCCCCATTGGGCGGCGCGTAGCCAACCCTTGGGGAAACTCCCGCCGTAGCATAAGAAAAACAACAATCGGCAGTAGCGCAAACAGCGAGCGGAAAAACACCGACTGCCCCACTGGCACGGTGTCACTCACTGCTTTAATACACACCAGCATTCCTGTGAATAGCAGGCCTGACAGAATCCGTAGCAGAATACCCATTGAGGGCCTTTCTTCAAGGTTTTCCATTGGGTTTAACGTTCCTTGAATAGCAAAAACCCCCGGGAAGCCGGGGGTTTTTGAACCATACATCTAGTGTCTTAACACTATCTCAGAATTGCAACACTATCTCAGAATCACAGCACTATCTCAGAATCACAGCACTATCTCGGAATTACGGCTTCATCTCTTCAAAAAACTTCTTCACACTGTCAAAAAAGCCGGTCTTCTTCGGTGAGTGGCTGTGACTGTTACTGCCGTCAAAGCTCTTTTGCAATTGGCGAAGCAGGTCTTTTTGCTCGTCGTTAAGATTGACGGGCGTCTCCAACACTACTTTGCACAGCAGGTCACCCGGGGCACCACCACGCACTGGCTTCACACCTTTGCCACGCAGGCGGAACAGCTTGCCTGTTTGTGTTTCCGGCGGGATTTTCAGCTTCACACGGCCATCTAGCGTGGGCACTTCAAGCTCGCCACCAAGGGCTGCATCTACAAAGTTAATCGGCACGTCACACTGTAGGTGCTTGCCGTCGCGTCTGAAGATGTGATGCGGTTTGATGGAAACCTGTACGTATAGATCACCCGGTGGTCCACCGTTAACGCCGCTTTCACCTTCAGCGTTTAGGCGAATACGATCACCGGTATCGACACCCGGCGGAATTTTCACCGACAGAGTGCGGGTTTCACGCACGCGTCCTTCACCATTACACTTATGGCATGGCACCTTAATCTGCACCCCACTGCCATGGCAGGTCGGGCAGGTTTGTTGCACGGCAAAGAAGCCCTGCTGCATACGCACCTGGCCGTGACCATTACACGTCGGGCAAGTCACTTTACTAGTGCCTGGCTCCGCACCCTCACCATCGCAGCGGTCACACTCAATATGGCGTGGTACGCGAATATCTACCGTCGTACCAGCCACAGCGCTCTCTAGGTCCAGCTCTAGGTTATAGCGCAGGTCTGAGCCACGGGCAGGCGCGTTGGGACCACGGCGTCGGCCACCGCCGCCGCCAAAGATATCGCCAAACACATCGCCGAAGATATCTCCAAAGTCGCCAGAGCCGCCGCCAAAACCGCCGCCACCGAAGCCTCCGCCCTGGCCATCCACACCGGCATGACCAAACTGGTCGTACGCCGCGCGCTTTTCGCCATCGCTTAAGATTTCGTACGCTTCAGACACTTCACGGAATTTTTCCGCTGCGCTGTTATCGTCCGGGTTTCGATCAGGGTGGAATTTTTGCGCCAGACGGCGATAGGCCTTTTTGATCTCTTTCTGATCGGCCCCTTTTTCGACACCCAGGACTTCGTAATAATCGCGTTTGGACATGGGTCCTACGCCTCCTGGTTAGCTACGCACTTAATTAGGCGTCTCGACCGCGGAAACAGCAACGCGGGAGTTGCCTCCCGCGTCACCGCTTTCCTTGGCAGAAAGAGGTTGGTTACTGCTGTTTCTTGTCGTCGTTGACTTCTTCGTACTCGGCGTCAACCACGTCATCATCCTGCTTGGCGTTGGCACTCTCTGCACCATCACCCTCGGCTTGCTGGGCTGCTTCCGCCTGCTCAGCGTACATTTTCTGCGCCAACTGGCCAGAAGCTTCGGTCAAAGCATCCAGTTTCTTCTGGATGTTGTCCTGATCGTCGGTTTTGATCGCTTCTTCCAGCTCAGTGATAGCGGTTTCGATGGCCTGTTTTTCGTCATCGGTCGCTTTATCACCCGCTTCCTGAACGGTTTTACGCGTAGCGTGAATCATGCCGTCAGCTTGGTTGCGCAACTGTACCAACGCTTCGAATTTCTTATCTTCGTCAGCGTGGGCTTCTGCATCGCGCACCATCTGCTCGATCTCTTCATCGGTAAGACCGCTAGACGCTTTGATGACGATGGACTGCACTTTGTTAGTCGCTTTGTCTTTGGCCGACACATTCAGGATACCGTTGGCATCCAGGTCAAAGGCGACTTCAATTTGCGGTACACCGCGCGGTGCCGGCGGAATCTCAGCAAGGTCGAAACGGCCAAGCGACTTGTTCTGCGACACTTGCTTACGCTCACCCTGAACAACGTGAATGGTCACCGCCGTTTGGTTGTCATCCGCCGTTGAGAAGGTTTGTGTCTTCTTGGTCGGGATCGTGGTGTTCTTGTCGATCAGTGCGGTCATCACGCCGCCCATGGTTTCGATACCCAGGGTTAGCGGAGTTACGTCGAGCAACAGCACGTCTTTAACGTCGCCGCCCAATACACCACCCTGAATCGCAGCACCGACAGCAACCGCTTCATCAGCGTTGACATCTTTGCGCGCTTCTTTACCGAAGAAGTCAGCAGCTTTCTTCTGCACCATCGGCATGCGGGTCTGACCACCGACCAGAATCACTTCATCGATTTCAGAAGCAGACAGGCCAGCATCTTTGAGCGCCATTTTGCAAGGCTCAAGGGAGCGCTGTACCAACTCCTCAACCAGAGACTCCAGCTTGGCGCGTGTCACCTTAACGTTAAGGTGTTTCGGACCAGTGTTGTCGGCCGTGATGTACGGCAGGTTAACGTCGGTTTGCTGGGCACTGGAAAGCTCGATCTTGGCTTTCTCTGCAGCTTCTTTTAGACGCTGCATAGCAAGGTTGTCGCCAGACAAATCAATGCCGCTATCAGCTTTGAACTGGTCAACCAAGTAGTTGATCAGCGCCAGGTCAAAATCTTCACCGCCCAGGAAGGTGTCGCCGTTAGTGGCCAACACTTCAAACTGAGTTTCGCCGTCAACGTCCGCTACTTCGATGATAGAGATATCGAAGGTACCACCACCCAGGTCGTATACCGCGATGGTTTTATCGCCGCGGGATTTGTCCATACCGTAGGCTAATGCGGCAGCAGTCGGCTCGTTGATGATACGTTTTACATCAAGACCAGCAATACGACCGGCATCTTTCGTAGCCTGACGCTGGCTGTCGTTGAAGTAGGCCGGTACGGTGATAACCGCTTCAGTAACCGGTTCACCGAGGTAATCTTCGGCGGTTTTCTTCATTTTCTTCAACACTTCCGCGCTTACTTGCGGCGGTGCCATTCTCTTGCCTTTTACTTCTACCCAGGCATCACCGTTGTCGGCTTCGGCGATTTTGTACGGCACCATTTTGATGTCTTTTTGTACAACATCGTCTTTGAAGCGACGGCCAATCAGGCGCTTGATCGCGTAAAGCGTGTTTTCAGGGTTGGTCACGGCCTGGCGCTTAGCGGCCTGACCTACCAGTGTTTCGCCATCATCGGTGTACGCGATGATAGAAGGCGTAGTGCGGCCACCTTCGGCATTCTCAATTACTTTAGCGCTATCACCATCAAGCACAGCCACACAAGAGTTGGTGGTGCCCAGGTCGATACCAATAATGCGTCCCATAGCAAAAACCTCGAATTCGGTAGTTACAAAACTAAAAATTTCGTTTTCAAAACATATTGCGGGCTTACCCGCGGGGTTGACCTTTATTTGGGGGCCGCTGGCAGCATTTCAAGGGCTTTTTACTGCTTTGCGCCAACCTTTTCTTACTTCGCTTTTTGGCTGACCACCACCATGGCCGGGCGCACCAGGCGACCGTTGAGTAGATAACCTTTCTGCATCACATCCATAACGGTATTCGGTTCAAGCTCGGGATTTGGCACCATGGCCATCGCTTCATGTACTTGTGGATCGAAGGGCTCGCCATGAGGCTCAACGCTTTCAACACCAAATTTATTGAGCACATCAAGCTGCATCTTCAAGGTCATGGAGACACCTTCACGATGGACGTCCGATGCACCATCCTGCATGCTCTCTAGCGCTTTTTCGAGGCTATCTACGACGGGGAGAAGTTCTTTTACGAATTTTTCGAGCGCAAACTTGCGGGCCTTTTCTGCTTCTTGCTCGGCCCGGCGACGCACATTTTGGGCTTCAGCGGCAGCTCGTAGTGCCTGATCTTTGGCTTCTGCCAGGCTTTGCTCAAGCTCTTCTACCTGAGCAGCCAGCATGTCGGCTTCTGGGTTATCAATACTGTCTACCAGCAGCTCTTCGTCGCTAATTTCTTCGTCACTAATCAAGTCTTCCAGCTCACCTTCCAACAGGCGCTCTTCGACAGTCTGTTCAGTGACTTCGGCTTCTTGTTCACGGCGAGCCAGCTCATCATCCAACGGGGTTTGCGGTTCTTTTGCCATGTTCAGCTCCTAAAATATGCAAAGGTGCCGCAATCGGCCACCTAGATTCCAAAGAGGGTGTGAATTACACATGCTGGCTATATGGGGGCCATAAAAGCCATCTCAAGAGGGGCATTGAAGTGAGTTATCGACTACTGTATAAAACAACAACCATTGGATAAGTATCCAGCTTCTGTGCTGCATCGCCTCAGGAGGCCCCATGCTCTCTCAGCTAGCAATCCAGGACTACGCTATTGTTGACCGACTTGAACTCGATTTAACCCACGGCATGACCGCCATTACCGGTGAAACCGGTGCGGGAAAATCGATTTTACTGGGCGCCCTGGGCCTCTGCTTAGGCGAGCGTGCCGATGCAGGCAGCGTACGCCATGGCTGCGAACGTACCGACCTTTCCGCCCGGTTTGATATACAGCACCTGCCTGCAGCCATCGAGTGGCTAGCCGCCCGAGAGCTCCCCATAGAAGAGTGCTTACTGCGTCGAGTAGTCACCGCTAGCGGCCGCTCTAAAGCATGGATCAACGGTCACCCAGCCACCATCGCCGACCTTAAATCTCTCGGCGAGCAACTGATCCAGATCCATGGCCAGCACGCCCACCAGGCGTTAATGCGCGAAGAGACCCACCTTGCGCTACTAAACGACTACGCGGGGCTACGTGAAAGCAGCCAGCAGCTCGCGGAAGTATTTCGCGAATGGCGCAACGCCCGGCGACAGTTGAAAAAGCTCAGCGAAGAGGGCAGCGAGGTGGAAGCCAAGCGCCAGCTACTGCGCTACCAAGTGGAAGAGCTCGACCAACTGGGCTTGGCAGAAGGCGAGCTTAAAACCCTGGAAGAGGAGCAACACACCCTAGCCCACGCAGAAGAAACCCTGCGGGAAACCCAATTCGCCGCCGACTGCTGCGCTAGCGATGAAGGTGGTGCGCTTTCTCTACTGAATCAAGCTTACGCCCACCTAAGCGCTTTACCTGGCAGTGACAAAGGCACGCTAGCCAACACCCTAGCCATGCTGAGCGATGCCCGCATTCAAGTAGAGGAAGCCTCTAGCGAGCTTAACCGCCTGGCCAGCACTACCGAGTTAGACCCAGAGCGCTTAGCCTGGGTGGAAGAGCGCATGAGCGATGTGCACCGCATAGCTCGTAAGCATCACGTTGCTCCAGAAGAAATTTGTGCGCTACATGCTCAGCTTAGCCTGGAAGTTGCCCAACTAGAGGCCAGCGATGATGACCTGGAAGCGCTTAGCAATAAAGTGGCGGAGTGTCGCGAGCGTTACCGCAGTGAGGCCAAGAAGCTCAGCGAGGCGCGACAAAAAGCCGCAGCCCGCTTAGGCAAAGAAGTTCAACAGCAGTTGGCTTTCCTGGCCATGGGCAAGGCCCGCTTTGAGGTCGCCGTTACGCCGCGTGAAACGCCCACCCCGGAAGGCCTGGATCATGTGCAGTTTCTGATTAGCGCCAACCCTGGCCAGCCTGCAAGGCCACTAACCAAGGTAGCTTCTGGCGGCGAGCTTTCGCGTATTAGCCTCGCCATTCAAGTGGTGGCAGCTGCCCACTCAACCATCCCCAGCTTGGTATTTGATGAAGTAGACGTGGGAATTTCCGGCGCCACGGCTGAAATCGTCGGCCAACTGCTGCGTAAACTGGGAGAAAATGGCCAAGTGATGACCGTCACCCACCTCCCTCAAGTCGCCGCTCAAGCGCATCAGCACCTGCATATTGAAAAACGCGCCAAGCGAGATACCACTCTGACTCATATGGCACTGCTAGACGAGCGCGGACGAATTAGTGAGCTGGCACGCATGCTTGGCGGCGTCACACTTTCTGACCAGACTCTCGCCCACGCCCGTGAAATGCTTCACGCCAGTCAGCGCCCACCGCACTGAATCAATACAGCACTGGACCATAACTAGCCCTGCAATAATCGGCTCGCGTGATCCAACACTGTGCGCCGCAATGCTGTCAGCGGCGCACTTTCCGTCTGCCAGAAGTGCCAATATAAGGGTACATCCAATATAAATACTGGCCCTACATCAACCAATTGACCACTTGCGAGATAATCGGCCACCTGCAGCTCTGGCAACATACCGTATCCCATGCCGTGTAGCGCCATTTCAACAAAGCCTTCAGAGGATGGGACACGATGTTGACGAACAGGCGGAGGGAGCCCCAATGCCTCAAGAAACTGGTGCTGTAGGCGGTCATCTCGGTTAAAAATCAAACAGGGGGCGTCAACCAACCGCTTAGGTTCAGACTGTGTGCGATAGCGTTCAACAAACGCTGGGCTCGCCAAGGCGCGGTAACGTAAGACGCCTAGTGAACTTACAGCGCCCCCGTTGACCGGCTGGGCTTCGGCACATATACACGCCATCACCTCTCCATTGCGCATCCGGTCAAGCCCTACCTCTTGGTCCTCAACCACTAAGTCAAAGTCCATCTGGGCACTTAGCGGGCAAGCTGCGATTGCTTGTGGCAACCATGTTGCCATTGAGTCTGCATTGACGGTCAAACGTATCTTGATCGGCTCGCCCTGCTCTTCATCTAACAGACCCAGCTCCAACTGCTTGACCTGCTGTAAGTGGTTATTCAGGCGACGCCCTAATGCTGTGGCCACAGGAGGCGAGCGACGTAGTACCACTGGCTGTCCCAAGCGATGTTCCAACTGGCGAATACGCTGACTTACAGCTGATTGGGTAAGGTGAAGTTTCTGCGCAGCTTTTTCGAACCCACCCGTTTCAATAACCGCACTAAGCGCCTCCAGTAGCCGGTAGTCCAACATTCCACACCTGCCTTAAGATTGTTCTGGCTCAAGATTGTTCTGGTTCAAGATTGTTCTGTCTCAAGACTGTTCTAAAAAGCGTTGAGTAAGTCTATGACTCCTAATGGCTTACCCTACAACAAGAAACTAACCACACCTTTTCACAAGCTTACTCACGTTATATCCACATATTTATCCACTAAATACCCACATACTCACCCACCCCACACCCTCATACCGGCTAGACATCTACGCACTTACCCACTTTATAACCACAGGATTAACCGCCTTATATCCACATATTTATCCACATGCCTACTAACGTGCCTACCCACGCGCTTATCCACGCGCTTATCCACGTACTTACCCACGTACTTACCACCTACTAAGCCGCGGTTAAGGCATCTGCTAGTGCCATAGCCATCATAAGAAAATCTTATGTAGCATAAATATTATTCGTTAGATTAATGATCGAGCCCACATTTATTGTAAATCGCTCATTGACCAGTGTTAGAGGCTCTCAGCATGACACCATCGTTACTCACGGGATTTGCCATCTCCATCGGCCTCATCGTCGCCATAGGCGCCCAAAATGCCTGGGTGCTGAATAAAAGTATGCGCCGAGAGTATCCCTGGGTGGTGGCCACCATTTGTGCCAGTATCGATGCAGTACTGATTACACTGGGTGTGTATAGCATTGAGTCACTACAGCAGCAGCTACCTACGCTAATACCAGTTATGACCTGGTTAGGCATCACGCTACTGTGCTGGTTAGGCGGGCAAGCCTTCAAACGCGCCTGGCAGGGCAACAGTGGCTTAAAAGCCAGTCAGCAGCATGGCACTCATAGCGGCTGGAAAGTTGCAGGCCAAGCAGCCGCTATTTCGCTTTTAAACCCACATGTCTACCTAGACACTGTGGTACTTATTGGCAGTGTGGGCGTTCAGCAGCCTAATACAGCGGCTTTTGTTGTCGGAGCGGCTTTTGCATCAGCGTTTTGGTTTTTTTCACTTGCTGCGTTTGGGCGCTACCTTGGCCCCAAACTGCAATCACCACGCGCATGGCGGGCCTTCGACACGCTAATCGGCATTATTATGCTGCTGGTGGCGTTTTCACTTGTACCCACCGCTGTGGGTTAAACGTGGCACAAAAAAAGCGCTGACGGCAATGTCAGCGCTTTTTGGCAATAAATTTGAGGCGTGCGCCAAGTGCAGAGCACTGACCACGCCCCACCTCTCACGGATTATTTACGGTTAACGGGGCCGCTGTCCTGGCGCGTAACGTCCGACCCACGTGGGCGCACGTACAACACAAGGGCATGGTCCACTAACTCGTAGCCGTGCTCTTCTGCAATCTCTTGTTGACGACGTTCGATGATCTCATCGAGAAACTCGATGATCTCACCGCTCTCCAGGCACACCATGTGGTCATGGTGGTCCTCTTGGGTCATCTCGAATACCGCATGGCCACCGTCAAAGTTATGACGAATGACCAAGCCTGCTGACTCAAATTGAGTCAGCACACGGTATACGGTTGCCAAACCAACATCCTCGCCCGCATCAATCAGTGTTTTATACACTTCTTCTGCGCTAAGGTGGTGTTGGCCCGAAGCATTTTCGAGAATCTGCAGGATCTTGACGCGCGGCAGGGTCACTTTTAGCCCGGCTTTGCGCAGTTCATGGTTCTGATCGGCCATGGTTGCTCTTCGCAGTAACAGGTTAGGTCGGGTATCATCGACCGAAACCACGATAGTGAAGAATAGGCTCAAATGCAAAAATTGACTCGTATCATTACTCTTTCCGTTGCCCTGACCGTTGTTAGCGGCTGCAGTTACGTCGGCGTTTACAAGCGCGATATCCCCCAGGGCAACCTGGTGACCCAAGAGATGGTTAGCCAGCTCCAGCCGGGTATGACCCAGGAGCAAGTGACCTACGTGATGGGGCGCCCCCTGCTGGAAGCCCCCTTCGACTCGCGTCAGTGGGACTATGTTTATCGCCTTGATAAAGCCTACAGCGGTGTTGAACAGCGCCGTGTCACCCTTACCTTTGATAACGCAGGTCGCTTGACAAATATTGATCAGCAAGGTGATTTATCTCGCGATTTGCCGATCAGTACTGATAGCGGTATGGGGCCAGCGGTAGAAGGCACCGACCCGCTTGATGCTCTACCGGCGCCTACTCAGCAAGCACCAGCGCCTGAAAGCACACCCGATTCACAGCCGGTGATTATGACCGAGTAACACTTATTGGCTTTTGGCTTGGCGCTTTGCACGCTCCAGCCTCGCAGCTTTGGGATCAATCTGCAGCGGGCGATACACTTCCACGCGGTCGCCCGCGCGTAGAACCTCTTGCTCAGGCTGGCGCAGTGCCTTGCCAAAAATACCTAGCGGCGCCTGCTCAAAGGTAGCGCTGGGTAGCTCGGGAAACAGGCTTGGAAAATCAGCCAACACAACCGCCTGGCGTGCCGTTGTGCCCTGAGGCACCTGAACGACCACCAGGCGCTGCTTATGCGGTAGCGCGAAGGCGACCTCTACTGTCAGCGTATTAACGTCCATAAAGCTCGTCAGCACGTTTCGTAAAGGCATCCACTAACTGCCCTGCAATCTGCTGAAACAATTTGCCAAACGCCATACCCAGCAACCGATTGGCAAACTCAAACTCCATTTCTAAGCTAATCTTGCAGGCATCTTCCCCCATGGGGACAAATAACCAGCGTCCCTTCAGACGTTTAAACGGTCCCTTTACCAGCGAAAGCTCGATGCGCTCAGGGGCAAATAAGTTATTTCGGGTAGTAATGGTTTGCTCTACACCAGCGCGCCCCAGGGTCATCTCGCCGACCAAGTGGACGTTATCGCGCTCAAGCAAACGTGCACGGCGACACCCCGGCAGAAACTCAGGGTAACGTTCGAAGTCATTCACTAAATCGAACATTTGTTGGGGGGTGTGCCGCACCAAGGCGGTACGATTAACGGTTGGCATTGACCTCTCCGCTGACTTCACAGTGCCCAAAGCGTATCATGGGAAACATTTTTTCAGACCTTAAATGGTATCACGCCTCCCCGCATAACGAAGGGGGGCGCTACCGACAGATCAACGATGAGGTTCCATGGCCACTAAGAAAGGTAACAGTAAGGGCCCCAGCAGCAGCGTTATTGCCCAAAACAAGAAGGCACGGTTTGAGTACCATATCGACGAAATCTTCGAAGCAGGTTTGGTGCTCGCTGGGTGGGAAGTAAAAAGTCTGCGCGCTGGTAAAGCGCAGCTTACCGATACCTACATCCTGGTGCGTAACGGCGAGGCATTTTTACTGGGCAGCCACATCATGCCGCTTAATACGGCAAGTACCCATGAAATTGCCGACCCAACCCGTACCCGCAAGCTGCTGCTGCACCGCAAAGAGATCGCCAAGATTTTCTCGGTAACTCAGGACAAGGGTCACACCTGCGTGCCGCTCAAACTTTACTGGAAGCGCAACAAAGTAAAATGTGAGCTGGCACTAGTAACCGGCAAACAGCTGCACGACAAGCGTGCGACTGAAAAAGACCGCGACTGGAGTCGTCAAAAAGGCCGAATTATGCGGGAACATAACAAGGCATAACTGGTCAATTGACAGCGAGCACGGTAGAATGCTCGTCTGTAATAAGGGGGCGACATGGTTTCGACGCTGGTGACAACCCTTGCGGTGCATGCCGAGAGCGTGATGTATCTCGTAAATCCCACATCACGAAAAATAGTCGCAAATGACGAAAACTACGCTCAAGGCGCGCTAGCAGCTTAAACACTGTTAGCTTCTTGTCTGGCCCCAAGGTGATGTGCCTATTCATCACTGCGGGGATATGAGCTAAAGCTGATAGGACCGCGGTTGGTGGTGTCTTCTCGCCAACCGTCAAACTTTAGAAGGCTCGCGTTGCTGAATCCTGATCGTCGGAGTCAGTCGCGTTAAATCAAATGACGAAATCTAAGCATGTAGAGCCAATAGGCGCGTGCTGGCGGACGCGGGTTCAATTCCCGCCGCCTCCACCACCTTACTATACAAATCAAGCACCTACGGGTGCTTTTTTTGTGCCTGTGGGCTTACAAGGCATGCCATTTGAGGGCACACTAGCTCGCCACGACAGCAAATCAATGGGTTCACTTTAACCTGGCAAGCTAATGTCAATATGTCGCCCAGTGCCCCCGTTTCTGTTAAACCTCATTATCGCCAATCCACGTTCCGTGCACACCGGCGGGCACCCAGGCAGGCAGTTCGATTGCAGCCACAGGGCCGTCGCCTACCTTTGTTGCGTCTAGGATCCACAGCTCTGCCACGTTGCTACGCAGATCAGTAACGTAGGTTAATAGCCACCCATCATCTTCACTGCGTCCCTGTGGGTCGGGGACGAAGCAGGGCTCGCCCGCATAGACACCTGCGGGAAGGTCAAGCACCCAGCGCCGGTCGTACTCCATGTCATATTTGACGATGCCGTAACCGGCGCGCGCTGCGTCGGGGAAAACCACCGCATAGGCGAAGCGGTTTTGCCGCCCGGCGAAGCCGGGGTGGATCATGGGGAACTCGGTCGTAAGGTCATCGAGCAGCCCGACACGCGCCGTCCCTTGTTGCGGATCGATTATCCATCGGCTGCGCTTGGCCCCACTGACAGGCGCGGCTCCCTGAGGCGCGGTGCCATTGATAAAGGCTGAGGCTTTCCCCCAAGCGGCTTCGTCAAAGAACGGTCCCTCGACCACAAGGTGACCATCTGCGTCTTCCCAGGCATTGGAGAAGTGCAGCATGTAATAGGGATCGACGTCGATCCACTGCACTCCCCCCTTGCTGCGGTCACGCGGCATAACGCCGATCCTGCCGTGATACTCCTTCTGCCACGTATAGGGAAAAGCAAGCTCGGAATGTAGATCAAGAGCGACGTTGGGATCGAACCAAATCACATAGTTTTCAGTGATAGCGAAGTCATGTATGACAGAACCGTTTGGCCCTTCGATCACCTCACTATGCACCAGCCGCCCCGAGGCATCCGCCACGTGGTAGGTCAAATACGGCGGGAGAGGCGAATTGCCGAAGAAAAGCATCTCGCCTGTGCGGGGGCAGATCTTGGGATGGGCCGTCATCATCGTCTTTAAAGCACCGCCAAAATCGTAGGCGCCGATCGTTTCCAGTTCGGGAGTGATCTCGAAGGGAAAATTGACCTCTTGAAGAGCCAGGATACGCCCCGCATGCGCGATCACGCTGGTGCCGGCCGCACTCGCATGGAGGTCGATCGTCTCGTGATCGATGAACAGCGGCGCCCCCTCCAGCGCCGGGGTCTTGACCCAGCGATTGCGGTACCACTCAGCACGCCCGCCTGAGATGCGCAATCCATGGATCATGCCTGAACCATAGAACCAGGCACCTGGATTGATGCCGTCCTTTGGGTTATGACCATTGCGGAAGTAGCGCCCTGATAAAGCGGGCGGGATGGCACCGCGCACCGGCAGGTCAAAGGCCGTTGTCTCCCTGTTAACGGGGCGGAAATGTCCATCTAGAAAGTTCGGAACGGGGCCGGGACTGCTGCCACTCTTGGCGAACGCTTCGAAGCTCAGAATGGAGGTTGCGAATGTGCTTGCGGCAAGGCCGCTTGCCATACGCAGGATATCGCGTCTGCTGTAAGTCATTGGGCTGCTCTCCTTAGCTCAGGCTCCTGCACACAGAGCGCTGTACTGCCGGCGATCCAGCGCTTGAGTGCAGCGGCATACTCGACAGCAGCGGCATCAAGTGCTTCCGCTGACAGCTTGTCGGCCTGATAGAGAACGAAAGGCTCGGCCCACGGCAGACCACAGCGATGCGCGGTGGCCTGCAACGGGGCGAGAAGCGCATTCATTGTGAACATGTTGCGCCCGCCGGGACGGTAGGCATCTGGTATGTTGCCAGCTGTTGCGGCCACCATTAGCGGTGTGCCTTCGAAAATATGCCCTTCCGTCTCGTAGGCGATGTAGAACATCCGCGTCAGCACGGCATCTTGCCAGGCTTTTAGCAGCGGCGGCGTGGAATACCACTGGATGGGAAACTGCAGCACGATACGGTCGGATTCAAGCAGCCGCAGGGCCTCGCGCTCGCCGTCGTTTGATATATCGATGCCATCGGGATAGATGGCTTGCATATCGACGACCTCCACGGCAGGTAGCTTGGCCGCTGCCGCAGCCAACGCAACATTGGCCTTCGAGTGCGCAAGGTCGGGGTGGAACAGAAGAATGAGTGTCTTAGTCATGGGGTGTGTCGCCTCCTTTAGATAACTACACGGAAACGATGCACCCACGACCAAAATTACTCCAATCGATTAATAATATGTTCTATTATTTGTTTCATGAATCTTCGCTCACTCGACCTCAACCTGCTCGTTGTCCTTGATGCGCTTCTGGATGAGGCGCATGTCAGTCATGCTGCCGATAAACTGGGCATGTCACAGCCTGCCGCCTCCGCCGCTTTGCAACGATGTCGTTATCTTTTCCGTGATGAGTTGCTCGAACGCGGCCGCGGCACGATGCGTCTAACGCCAAAGGCCGAGGCGCTGCGTGAACCGCTGAAATCGCTGCTTGCAGAGGTGGTGAATCTAGTCGATCCGCCCAAGGTGCCACTGGCTGACATCCGTCAAACGCTGCGGATCGCCATGGCAGACTATCCTGCGGTGTTCGTGACCGCACCCTTGCAGCGGAAACTGCAGCGCTCAGCTCCTGGCGTCGATATAGTGATTCAACCCTGGCATGGCGCCGAGGCCGCCCGTCAGGCACTCATCGACGGGGCCACCGATATTGCCATCTCCGTTTTCTCATCTACCGAGGAAAAGTTGCATCGTGAAGAAGTGTTCGTCGAACACTATGTCGTCGCCATGCGCGCTGGGCATCCTGCTGCCGCCGATTTCAATCTAAACACTTGGCTGGAATACCCGCACATCATCGTTTCCGGGCGTGGCGACAAACGGACGTCGCTGGATTCGGAGTTGGCCAAGCTAGGCAGCTCACGCCGGGTTGGTGCGGTGGTGCCCAACTTCCAGATGGTGCCAGCGCTGCTGCAGGGATCCGATATGATCGCCATGCTGCCCTCCCGTGTCGTCGCTGATTTCACCGACCTAATATCTCTTCCACCCCCTATGCAGGTACCCGGCTTTACCCTGCATCTGGCATGGCATTTGCGTCATGAGAAGGATCCTGTTGTTCGACACGTTGCTGATATTCTTGTTGAACTGCTTCAATAATGCCGCTGCACGCTCGACTGACCGAACACTGATAACGCATAGCCTCGAGACAAAGCTTGAACTCTAGCTATTAACCGCAGTTTACCAAGAGCAACTCATATCCCCCTCTTCGCAGCTAGCATGCTCACGCAGCCTCTCTGTACGCTGCTTTGTGAGTGCTGTGAGGCAGCCATTACGTACCATCGGCTGCGCACTGCCGCCTTCCACGGCGCTACTTTCATACGCGCACTCTGCGTCACGAAATGCTATCCACGCCCGCTGCGCTGCTCTTAACTGATCACTGGAGGATTGGCTCAGCTTGCTGATGAGTTCTTGGTAGGCCTCGTTAAGCTCACCATCAGCCGCTTGATAGGCCTGCGCCGTGCATTGGGTTAGCTCCATTTGCGTATTGGCGTTATCACATGCCTCGCTCGCGGCTGCAAAACCACTTGATACCAAAAACCCCACACCCAAAAAGAGTGACGTTAAGCGCATGGTGACACCTCTTGACGTTTGCTAAATATGAACTGTGAAACGACGACATAACGCTAACTAACCAGCATTACTCCTGTACCAATAAAAGCAAAGCGCTGGCATCTCGGCCAGCGCTTTTTAGTCGTTCATAAAACAGCTTAGGCTGCTTTGGTTAGTGCGCAATCATTTCTTCAGCAATCGCATTACCGTCCAGCTCTGAGGGATAATACGTCGGCCAGTGAGTGACTTCTTCTAGCAGCGCTTCACGGTCATTGCCCCAATAAAGATGAAAGTGGTGCGCATCCGTTGGATAAATGCTGTGGTCACTAAATTGGATATATTGCGGAAGGTCGTCAGCACCCTCTTCAAGCTCAAAGATGAACCGCACACCGCGGTTGCCCGCCTGATAGGTTAATATTTCATAACCATCATATTGGTAATCACCAGACTTTTCCTCGCCGTTCTCGTAGAAAGTGACAGTACTGCCATCGATGACGATACGATCTACATCGGTTTGATAACCTGTATCGTAATACGCTTTGTACTCTTCGGCTGTTTTGTCGCCATGCGCTGCTTTGTGAGCAAATACCTCGTCTAGGGTGCCATCTTCCAGGTACGGGTAAACTGACTGCCAATCACCCTCCCAGTCGGAAAGGGGGCGATCCTCAATCTGGTCATCATCAAAGTAGCCTGAATAGATGTCACTATCGTGGTCGTGGTCGTGGTCGTGGTCGTGGTCGTGGTCGTGGTCGTGGTCACTATGAGTATGACCGTGATCATGCTCATGTTCATGGTCGCTGGCGCTAACACTTTGAATACCGGTTAGTATCAAAGCACTTAATGCAAGCGCGCTGACGCCCTTCAGTGGCAATGCTGTCATATCTGATCTCTCCTTTTGCCGATTGCAAAGCAATGCAGTCCAATAAAGAAGATATATTATAACATTACGATGATCAAATACGGCCTAATAAAGAGGGCGATGAGTCTTGCGGTATGAATCGAGCAGGGTTATCAGTTAGGATATCTTTAACAAACGACACGGGGTGTCCTGGCATTACGTCAGGGCTGAGATAAGACCCGCTGAACCTGATCCAGTTCATACCGGCGAAGGGATGTCACGCTAATGGCCAGCCATGTGGCCGGTATGCATCTCTTGCCTTTACGAGGGACATACCATAATGCCGACAATACCCACCGCACTTCCGCTTTCCCAGCAAGTTGTTTTGATTACTGGCGCTAGCCGTGGCCTAGGCGCATGCCTGGCACATGCGTTTTTAGCGCAGGGCGCACGGGTTGTCGTGAACTACTTAAACAGCGCTGACGCGGCAGAAGCACTGGCGGCACAAGCCCCTGAGCGCGCTCTGGCGATACAAGCGGATGTGCGTGACCCAGTAGCAGTGAAGGCGATGTTTACCACCGCACAAGCGCATTTTGGAATGCCGGTGACCACGCTGATTAATAATGCCCTGCCGGATTTTTCATTTAATGGCGATGCGCGCCCAACCCCAGACACGCTCACTTGGGAAAACCTCGACCAGCAGTTGCAGGGCGTGGCACGAGGCGCGCTCAACACCATTCAGGCGGCACTACCGGGCATGCGCGAACAGGGCGGTGGGCGGATTATTAACATTGGAACTAACCTCTTCCAAAACCCAGTAGTGCCTTATCACGACTATACGGCTGCCAAGGCAGCACTACTGTCGCTCACCCGTACGCTTTCCAACGATCTGGGGCCTGACGGTATTACGGTTAATATGTTGTCGGGTGGGCTGCTGCGCACAACCGACGCTTCCGCCGCCACGCCTGAAGCTGTGTTCGATCTCATCGCAGCCAACACGCCACTACGCCGTGTCACTACCCCCGAGGAGTTTGCGGATGCGGCACTGTTTTTTGCATCACCTTGGAGCAGGGCCGTCACCGGCCAAAATTTAGTGGTCGACGGCGGCTTGGTTAAAAACTGATGGCCACACAGATGCATCTCAATCTTTTTATCATGGGTTGCGGGCACCATAAAGCAGCTTGGCGCGAGCCAAACTCAGCCGTCGAACGCATGGGCGACATTCGCTATTACGAGTCGTTGGCACGCACCGCCGAACGCGGAAAATTGGACGCGGTATTTTTCGCCGATGGCCATGCTGCAGGAAACGTGGCCGGGGGGCCACAGTGGTTCCTGGAACCACTGACGGCGCTCTCGGCCATGGCGCGGGCCACCGAGCACATCGGCCTGATCTCCACCATATCCAGTACGTTTTTTAGCCCTTTCCATGCGGCGCGAATGCTCGCTTCGTTAGACCATATTTCTAACGGCCGCATGGGGTGGAATTTAGTCACTTCGATGTTTGATAGCGAGGCGCGCAACCATGGCTGGGAGGCCATGCCTTCTCAGCACATACGCTACGCCCGCGCCGAAGAGTTTGCGCACACGGTGTTAGCCTTGTGGGATTCATGGGCCGACGATGCGCTACGCTGCGACCGGCAGGGCCAGTTTGCAGATCCAAGCAAAGTACGGCCCATCGACCATCATGGCGAACACTTTTTGGTTGATGGCCCACTGACCGTACCGCGACCACCCCAGGGGCACCCTGTGCTATTTCAAGCGGGCGCTTCTGAACCGGGACGCAACCTTGCTGCCCGCTATGCGGAGGCGATTTACGCCGTAGCCTACGACCTGCCCTCTGCCCAGGCCTACTACCAGGATATCCAAGCCCGGGTACGCGCCGCTGGCCGTGCGCCAGTGGCAATTATGCCTGGGTTAGTCACCTATGTAGCCTCCACCGAGGCCGCCGCAAAAGCACAGCAGCGTGAATTAGATGAGCGCTTACCCACTGAAGATTCACTTCATCAGTTAAGCCAGTTTATCGGCCAGGATTGCCGCCACTGGGAACTGGATGCACCACTACCCGAACTGCCACCGCTAGAGGCATTCGCTGGCCCAAAAGGACGCTATGCCACTATTTTGCGTATTATCGAAAGCGAAGCCCCTACACTGCGCCAGTTATTAGGCAGATTAGCGGCTGGTGGTGGCCACTGCACGATGGTCGGTACGCCAGAGCAGATTGCTGACGAGATGCAGCGCTGGGTAGAGGGAGGTGGCGCAGACGGCTTCAACCTAATGCCGCCCACGCTGCCAGGGAGTATCGATGACTTTATTGATCAGGTAGTACCGCTACTGCAAGCCCGTGGTCTATTTCGCCGTGAGTACACGGGTAGCACGCTGCGTGACCACCTAGGTCTGTCGCGCCCGGCAACGTAAGCGATGCCGGGCGGTCGTGTTGCCGAACGTTATATCGGCTGCCGGGCATTCATCCCTTAAAGCGGCGCACCGCCGTGTGTAACAGGCCAAAGTCATACGCAGGGCGGGAAGGCAGTACACGTAAGAGCAGTAGCGATACCGCCACGGGCACCAGTGCCGCCAACAGGAAAGACTCCAGTAGTGTTGCCGTGCTCCCACCTGGTGCAGGGAACATCGCTAAGCCAGCCACGAGTCCTAGCGCGGTACTGATGACGGCGTTAAGGCCTGTGTAACGACGATAGAAAAGCCCAAAAAATACGGGGAACGCCGCTGCCGAACATAGCAAATCGGCTAGCAAAAACAGGTACAGGACGCTATACCCCTGAGAAGCAACCCAAGTGACAGGGATAGCGGCTAAAACAATCAGCCAGCGCGCCATGCTCATCAATGAGGCACTGCTCGCGTTGGGGATCAATCGCCCCATATCCACAGCGATAATGCTCGACGTGGCACTAATGGTGGAGTCGGCACTACTCATCACCAACGCCAAGCCCAGTGGAACCAACGCCAACGCGAACCATAGCGGCACATCTGCCAGCAGCACACTGAACAGCGCTACAGAGCCATCGCCTTCAAGGCCAAGCCCCACAAAAGCCAGCCCAAATAGCCCCATCAAGCCCACCACGATAAAGCTGCACACACCGCTTATCCAGAAACCACGGCGCAGCACCTTGGTGTCTTTAGCTGCATAAATGCGCTGCCAAGTGCCTTGATAAAAGAGCCCGGTTAGCGCCACGGCAAGGAAGAACGTCAAGCCTGCGCGTATTCCACCTATATCACTCACCTGCAGCAGTTGCGGTGCACTCTCGGCAAGCCCTGCCAGCGTCGGCGCAACGCCCCCTGCCGCCTGCCAACCAAATACTAGCAGCAGCCCCAGCAGCGGCATAATCACCACCATCTGTAGCTTGTCAGTGTAAATAGATGCTCTCAGCCCACCGTAAAAGGTGTAAATCAACGTGGCGACCATAACCACACTAGCAGTCACCCATAGCGGAATGGGGGCCAGTAAGCCCACCATACGGGCCACGGCGGTCAACCCGGCAGCCAATAAAATGAACAGGTAAAACAGCATAATCACCAGTGTAAACGCGTACATGATACGGCCGTAACGATGGATAACGAACTCCGTTAAGCCATGGCCTTCGGGGATCAGTTCGCGCATCCGTCGACCAAGAGGGATCATCACTAGCCGGGGGACCATAGAGCCAAACGCATAGCCGAGTATGGCCCCAATGCCACCCCAGGTAGCAGCCTGGGCAGGACCGAACAAAATCCAGGTACCTAGCGTGGTCGCAACCAGCGTGAGCACAGTGGCGCGGGTGTTCTGACTGTTGCGAGCGATGATGTAATCTTCAAGATTATCGCGATGGCGGCGGGCATAGAGTATGCCTGGCACAGCCAATACAATGGCACAGAGAGATAGCCAAAGGCCGGTCCAAATAGGGTCAAGCAGCATGAAAGAAAATCCTCTTTGCCTGTTAATAGACCGGGGATGCAGGGGGCACACAGCAGGCAGGCGAAAGCAAAGAGGTGTATTGGTTGGCTACATCCTTCCCTTCGCCGGCATGACCCGGATCAGGTTCTAAGGGTTACCAACGCCAAGTGGCGGTGGAATCTCAGCCAATGCAGGCTCCCCTAGGACAGCTGCTACCCTAGGTACTGAGACGGGCGCTGTCAATTGGGGTGGCTACAACACTTCCCTGCGCCCGGCTCAAAAATGACTAACTCAGCAACGACTCAATGAGTAGGTGGTAAAGCGGAATACCCAGCATGACGTTGATCGGAAAGGTAATACCCAGTGATGCCAGCATAGCAAGGCCAATATTCGCTTGGGGAATTGCAGCGCGCATCGCGGCGGGTGCTGCAATATAGGAAGCACTGGCAGCCAAGGCAGCAAGAATGACCACCGAGCCAGACGGCAGCCCTAGCGCCACGCCTACAGCAATGCCTAGCAGCGACAGCAGCATTGGCGTAACAAGGGCAAAAGTCACCAAACGCCAATGATGCCATGGCATTGGACGCAGCGTTTGCGCGGCGGTTAGCCCCATTTCCAATAGGAATAGCGCCAGCACACCTTTAAACGCACCAGTAAACAGCGCGGTGACTTCTTCTCCTTGAAATGGCCCGTAGAGTGCTCCAATTACCACACCGCCAATCAGTAAGATCACACCGCGGTTAGTCAGCGTTTCATGCCAGAGCTTACGCGTACTCTCTTTAACGGCCGCGCCTTGGTGACGTCTGAATAGCGCAATCGCGATCATGATAGCAGGCAGTTCCATCGCCACTAAATAGAGCGTTACTTCACTACCTACGGCCAGTTGCCGCGCTTCCGCATAAGCGAGCGCGACCGCAAAGGTACCTGCACTCACCGAGCCATAGTGGGCAGCAATGCTAGCACTATCCGCTGCGGAAAGGCGCACCCAACGCCGCAGTACTGGCATCAACAGCAGTGGTATCAACGCCGATAACAGTGCTACCCCTAATAGCTCCGGCACTAACCCCCAATGCAGATTTCCATACAGCGCCATACCGCCCTTTAAGCCAATAGTTAACATTAGCAGCAGGCTTAATGTGTCGTAGGTGGCCTTGGGGACCTGCAGGTCTGATTTCACTGCCCCTGCTATTAGCCCCAGTAAGAAAAACATCACCACAATATCTGGCATCGTCGGCGCTCCACAGGGTTAAAAAAAGATGCTGCATTTTGCTGGGAGTAGCGCAAGACAACTAATAATAACTTTCAAGATATACATAGATAATCATCTATACTACTGACACTCCGAGACTGTCCTTTAAGAGAACCAAGGCCAATGAATATTCGTCACCTGACGTTTAGATTGTTGCAGGTGTATGTGACCGTGGTGCGCTGTGGGTCAATTAGTGAAGCTGCGAGGCAGCTTCATCTCACCCAGCCTACGGTATCCCAGCAGCTCAAGCGGTTGAGCGAAGCAGTGGGCAGCCCTTTGTTAGAACACCATACACAGGGCCTAACCATGACAGCCACAGGGCAAGCGCTTTATCATGCTAGCCGGGATGTGCTAGGCCGCTTTGATGACTTTGCGGACCAACTCAGCGATTTGCAGCAAGGCAGCAGAGGACGATTTAGCATTGCCCTGGTGAATACTGCTCAATATGTTTTACCGCGCCTACTTGGACCATTTAGCCAAGCATTTCCTGATGTGGATGTGACTGTACATATTGGCAACCGTCGCCAGGTATTGGCGAGATTTGAGCGCCAAGAGGACGACCTATACGTCTTCAGCCACCCTCCCGCTCTCGCCCATGCGGTAGCAGCACGCTTTATGCGCAACCCGCTAGTTGCGATCGCGGCTGCCGACCACCCTCTTGCGCAACACTCCTCCATTACCATGGAACAACTGCTTAAGGAGCGCTTGCTACTGCGCGAGCCAGGCTCGGCCACGCGTATGCTGCTGGAGAGCTGGCTTCAGGAGCATGGTTTAACTATGCAGAAAACCCTGCAAATGGCGAGCAATGAAGCTATTCGTGTTGGTGTGGCAGCGAGAATGGGAGTCGCCGTTTTATCGGAGCATGTGCTGCCAAACGAGCATCCCGAACTCACGATTCTGCCTGTTGCAGGGCTTCCGATTGAAAGCCACTGGCAGGTGATTGTGCGCAATGATCGACGCTTGCCTCAATCGGCTCAGCGCTTTCTCCAGTACACCTATACACATCTCGAACAGTGGATCGAGGCACGCTTTGTGTGCAATGAGTTAGCGGGCCTGTTAAACGCCTATCCAACATTTCCATTGCGTGGATAAGCATAGTTTTCAGCGTTTTGACGCAATAGCTGAAATTTTCCACTACTGTCATCAACTTGACATCAACGTTGGCTTTAATCAGGCTACTGTTTGTTTTCAATTGAACGTTCAATAAAAACTCCGGTAGCCGCTACCCTTAACACCAGTGCCAAACGTAGAACAGATTACCGCTTAACGAGGTTATCGAAAGCACATTACAGGCTCAGCGCTACCACTCTCAACGAGATGGCTCACCGAAGCCATAGCTGCCTATGCCCCAACTTACCGTCCAAGGTGTTACCTACGATATTGATGCCATTCTGTTTGATAAAGATGGCACACTTCTCAACTTTGGTGACCTATGGATTGGCTGGTTCGACCAGTTAGTTTCTACCGTCAACCACCAATTGCCTTCCCACCAACAGCTCTCACATCATGACCTCTATCCCAAAGTCGGTATTTATCCAGAGCAGAGGCTTTGGGACCCAACGGGACCGCTTACGATTGGCTCGCTTGACGATATCGCGACCATTCTAGCGCTTAGCTTATTCGAAGCCCGTGTGGCGTGGAACGATGCAACGCAAATCACCCAGGATGCGATAACCACGCTGGCGCAGCAGCTTGACTGGCCAAGCTGCGTCACCCCCGTAAAAGGGCTTGTTGAGTTTGTGACACGCGCCAGCCATGCTGGAGTACGTATGGGGGTGGTGACTTCAGACGACAAACAAAACGCTGATCTGCACCTCTCTATACTGTCGCTTACCGATCATTTTCCCGTGGTACTTGGCCATGACCAAGTCGCACGTGGAAAGCCCTACCCCGATATGGCACTAGCGGCCTGCCAACAGCTAGGCGTTCTTCCCCAGCGCACTCTCATCATTGGCGATTCCAATGGCGATATGGCGATGGGTAAAGATGCAGGCCTGCTGGCCAGCATTGGCATTTGTGCCGCCCCTCATCTTGATGGCTCTTATCTGACCCATGCCGATCTTGTGGTTCGCGATTATAACGAGCTAAACATCGCGCCACCCCACCACTAACCAATCAAGGGAACTCTTATTATGCACCCTTCACTCAAGACTCTTACCCAGCAAACGACTCTCGACCAACTGTCGCGTCGCGACTTTTTACGCCGCGCTGCGGCACTCGGCATTGCTGCACCTTTCGCGGGTTCACTGCTAACCAGCCAAGCGTTCGCTGGCACCGCTACTCCGCAGCGTGGCGGTATCCTCAAAGCAGGCATGCAGGGCGGTGAATCAACCGATAGCCTGGATCCAGCTAGCTGGACAAGCCAAGTACAGCACTCTTTTGGCCAATCCTGGGGGGAAGCCCTAACCAACGTTTCACCAGAGGGCGAGCTTGTACCCCGCCTTGCGGAAAGCGTTGACTCCACCGCTGATGCCAAAACCTGGATCTTTAAGCTCCGCCGTGGCGTTCAGTTCCATAATGGCCAGGAGATGACGGCTGCTGATGTGGTTGCCACGCTTGAACGCCACTCCGATGAAGACTCGCAGTCTGGTGCGCTAGGCATTATGCGCGGCATTGAATCGATACAAGCCACCGATACTTATGAAGTCACTATCGTGACCCTAGAGCCAAACGCCGACTTGCCCTTCCTGCTATCTGACTATCACTTGATGATTCAGCCCAATGGCGGCAAGGATAATCCAGCAGCAGGTATTGGCACCGGCCCGTATAAAGTTGTCGAGTTCCAGCCCGGTGTGCGACAGATTGCTGAGCGCTTTGAAGACTACTGGAATCCCGACGAGTACGGCTTTGCCGATCAAATTGAAATTATCGTAATCAACGATCCCACTGCGCGTATTTCAGCGCTGCAGAGCGGCCAGGTGCATCTCATCAACCGGGTAGAGCCTCGGGTTGTCGATATGGTACAGCGACTGCCCAATATTGTGATCAACAACACCTCGGGCCGAGCGCAGTACGTCTTCCCAATGCACTGTGATACCGCGCCGTTTGACAATAACGACCTGCGGCTCGCGCTGAAGTATGCAATCAACCGGGAAGATATGGTCGAGCGTATCCTGCGTGGCTATGGCAGTGTGGGCAACGACTTCCCGATCAACAAGGCCTACCCACTGTTCCCTGACGACATTCCCCAGCGTGAATTTGATCCCGAACGGGCTAACTATCACTACAAAAAGTCAGGCCATAGCAGCCCTATCGTACTACGTACCTCGGATGTGGCCTTCCCAGGCGCGGTGGATGCCGCTCAGCTGTTCCAACAAAGCTGCGCTCAAGCAGGCATCAATATGGAAGTCCGTCGCGAACCTGGGGATGGCTACTGGTCCGAGGTGTGGAATAAACAACCATTCTGCGCCTCATACTGGAGTGGCCGCCCCACCCAAGACCAGATGTACTCCACCGCGTATATCTCCAGCGCAGACTGGAACGACACCCGCTTCTTCCGCGATGATTTCGATACCTTAGCGCGCGAAGCCCGCGGCGAATTAGACCAGGCCCGTCGTGCCGAGCTATATCGCGATATGGCTATGACCGTGCGAGACGAAGGCGGCCTGATCCTACCGATGTTTAACGACTACATCGAAGCCACATTAAGTAACGTTGGGGGCTGGTCAGCCAACCCAATGGGCGAGATGATGGCAGGCTTTGCGCTCTCTAAGTGCTGGTTGGCCTCATAACTCGGATCTCTGCTATGAACACCTTTGTACTTAAACTGATCGCCCAGCGCATTGCGCTGGGCCTCTTGCTATTACTCGCTGTCTCGGTGCTAATTTTTGTCGGCACCCAGTTGTTGCCGGGCGATGTAGCTCAGTCGATTCTCGGCCAAAGCGCCACCCCGGAAGCCGTAGCAAACCTGCGACGCGAGCTGGGCCTGGACCAACCTGCTTGGCTGCGTTATTTCGATTGGCTAGGTGGTATTTTACAGGGCGACCTGGGCACGGCGCTGTCGAACCGACAGGATATCGGCAGCTCACTATGGGGTCGCGTTGGTAATACGCTGTTTCTTGCCTTCTGGACAGCGATTGTAGCGGTGCCGCTAGCGATTTTGCTGGGGCTTGTCGCGGTGCGCTATCAAAATCGCTGGCCCGACCGGGCCATTTCCGGTACTACCCTCACTGCCATTTCGCTGCCGGAATTCTTTATTGGCTACCTGCTGATCTACCTGTTTGCGGTGAAGTTCAACTGGTTCCCTAGTGTGTCCACTGTGCATAGCGGCATGAGCCTGGGCGAACGCTTACATGCTATTGCCTTACCCGCCGCGACGTTAACGCTAGTAATTTTGGCGCACATGATGCGCATGACCCGCGCTGCCATTTTAAATGTAATGCAGTCGCCCTATATCGAAACCGCTGAGCTTAAAGGGCTGGGCACCTTTCGTATTATTGCCCGACACGCCTTTCCTAACGCCATCGCCCCCGTGGTGAATGTGGTCATGCTGAATTTGGCGTTTTTGATTGTCGGCGTGGTGGTGGTCGAGGTGATATTTGTCTACCCAGGCATGGGCCAATACTTAATTGATCATGTGTCGAAACGTGATGTGCCGGTGGTACAGGCAGTTGGGTTGATCTTCGCAGCGGTATATATCGGGCTTAATATGCTGGCGGATATTATCGCCATCGTCACCAACCCACGCCTGCGCCACCCTAAATAATGTGCCTTTACTAAGGCCACTGTTACCAGACAGGAATGCAACACCATGTCGAAACCTTTTTCGCTGCTGAAGCGACTGCCGGTGACCGCACTGGTCGGACTGCTACTTACCTTCAGCTTCTTAATCATGGCGGTCTTCGCCCCGTGGCTTGCACCTTACAGCATGTCTGAAAGCGTGGGCGATATGTGGATGGGGCCATCGGCAGAGTTTTGGCTAGGCACCGATAACCTTGGCCGAGACCTGCTATCGCGGCTAATTTACGGCGCACGCACCACCATGACTATTGCCGCCCTCGCCACCGCCCTAGCATTCTCTCTGGGGTCCGTGCTGGGTATTTTGGCTGCGGTTTACGGCGGCTGGGTAGACCAACTGATCTCACGTGGTGTCGACATCGTGATGTCGATCCCCACGCTGATCTTCGCGTTAGTAATTCTTTCAGTAATGCCCAGCACCGTCCTTATGCTGATTTTGATTATGGGCGTGCTCGACTCTACGCGGGTGTTCCGTATCTCGCGGGCGGTGGCCGTTAACATCAATGTGATGGACTTCGTTGAAGCGGCTCGCCTACGTGGTGAAGGCAAACGCTGGATTATCTTTCGTGAGATTTTACCTAATGCCCTAACGCCTTTAGTCGCCGAGTTAGGCCTAAGGTTTATTTTTGCGGTGCTGTTTCTATCATCGCTGTCGTTCCTGGGACTAGGCGTTCAGCCACCAGATGCCGATTGGGGCAGTATGGTACGTGAGAACCGCCAGGGCATTGTATTTGGCGTACCCGCTGCGTTAATTCCCGCTGCGGCCATCGCGCTGCTCGCTATCTCCGTAAACCTAGTGGCTGACTGGATTTTGCGCCACACGACCGATCTCAAAGGGGGCCGCAGTGGCTGATACGCTATTAGACATCCGCAACTTAACCATCGAAGCCACCACCTACCCTCCCGGCGAAGCGCCTCAAGACATCACCATTGTCAATGGGGTAAGCCTCACCCTGGAGCGTGGCAAGGTGCTGGGGCTCATTGGAGAGTCTGGTGCCGGAAAATCCACCATTGGCCTGTCACCTGCAGGCTACGGTCGTGGCGGCATTCGCTTAAGTGGTGAAGTATGGGTTAACGGCCGCGACATTTTACAAGGCTCGCCTAAAGAACTACGCAAGCTGCGTGGCAAGGCCGTGTGCTACGTGGCGCAGTCAGCAGCGGCGGCCTTCAACCCTGCCCAGACGCTGATGGAGCAAGTGATTGAAACCACCTTGCTACATGGCTTAGCCACCCGTAAAGCCGCCGAAGCCAGAGCAGTTGAACTGTTTAAACAGTTGGGCCTGCCGGACCCCGAGCACTTTGGCAGCCGCTATCCGCACCAAGTATCCGGCGGGCAGCTGCAGCGAGCCATGACGGCGATGGCACTCTGCCCGGAACCTGATCTAATCATTTTCGACGAGCCAACCACTGCACTGGATGTAACTACCCAGATAGACGTGTTGGCAGCCATTAAGCATGCGATTAAAACCACTGGCGTGGGGGCGCTCTACATCACTCACGATCTCGCGGTGGTAGCTCAAGTGGCCGATGATATTTTGGTACTGCGCCATGGTGAAAAGGTCGAAATGGGCAGCGCTGCCCAAATTATTGAGTCCCCTCAGCAGCCCTATACCCAAGCATTGGTCTCTGTTCGCTCGATTGAGCATGCCCCTAAATCGCCAACCGACAATCCCCTTCTCACGGTAGATAACGTTAGCGCCGCTTATAGCAGCAGCAAAGGAAATGTCCTCGAAGGGATCAGCATGAGCCTTTGCGCAGGCCAAACGCTAGCGATTGTTGGTGAGTCAGGGTCGGGGAAATCTACCTTGGCGCGAGCCATTACGGGACTACTCCCTCCCAATCAAGGGCAGTTTTTGTTTGACGGGCAGCCGCTGCCAAAAACGTTGGGTGCTCGGAACAAAGACACGTTGCGCGAACTGCAGATGATTTATCAAATGGCCGATGTGGCGATGAACCCGCGCCATACAGTGGAAACCATCATTGGCCGACCGCTCACCTTCTACTTTGGCTTAAAAGGCAAAGCCCGGCGCAAGCGGGTGATTGAGTTGCTAGAAGAGATCGAACTAGGAGAAGGGTTCATTGACCGCTATCCGGCAGAACTCTCCGGCGGCCAAAAGCAGCGGGTATGCATAGCCCGAGCACTTGCGGCTAAGCCTAAGCTGATTATCTGCGATGAGGTCACTAGCGCGCTAGACCCTCTGGTTGCCGATGGCATTCTTAAACTACTGCTGCGCCTACAAGCCAAAGAGAATGTCGCTTACTTGTTCATTACCCATGATTTAGCAACCGTAAAAGCCATCGCTGACTCGATTGCAGTTATGTATAAAGGTGAAGTGGTACGTTACGGTTCCCGTGAAACGGTACTCTCCCCTCCCTTCGACGACTATACCCAGCAGTTGCTGGCCTCGGTGCCACAAATGAAACTGGGTTGGCTTGAAGAAGCACTCGAAACTCGAGCAAGCTAACATCGCCTACGGTGGTGGGAGACAACGATGGGAGCCAGCAGCAGAGTCTGTTGCTGGCTTCTACTCACTACTCACTACTCACTACTCACTACTCCCCACTCCCCACTCCCCACTCCCCACTCCCAAAGTATAAGCTCATTAAAGCCCGCACCTGCTTGATTGCTTTAGCTAGTAGGTTGTTTCTAAAAAAAGACGTAATAGCTTGCTTATCAGCAGTTTTCATTCGTTTTTATTCCGTATTGCAATGCAATATTGGTTGTTACACTAGCGTCGATTACAACCTCTAATTCTAACTATTATTAGGAAAAATACGCCATGCTAACGTTACACCACGACCCTGGCCAGCCACGAGTTTCTCGTGGCTGGCTTTTTCTGTTAGCGGCTGTGCTGCTATGTGTAAGTCCTACGGCTTTTGCCGTGACCGGCGATATTGATCTAACGACCTCTGTTGTCGGTTTTTTTGCGGTAGCAATTTTCGTTTTAGCCTATGCGTTAGTCATGGCGGAAGAAAAAATCCACATGCGCAAATCCAAGCCGGTGCTGGTAGCAGCCGGTATCATTTGGGGACTCATTGGCTGGGTGTACGTCCAAAACGGCATGTCAGAAACGTCGGAACATGCGTTCCGCGTGACGCTGTTGGAGTTCACCGAGCTAATGCTGTTCCTATTGGTAGCGATGACTTATATCAATGCCATGGAAGAGCGCAAAGTATTCGATGCTTTACGCTCCTGGATGCTGCGCAAAGGGTTTAACTATCGCACCTTATTTTGGCTAACGGGTGGCCTTGCCTTTGTGCTGTCGCCCATTGCCGATAACTTAACCACAGCCCTGTTAATGTGCGCTGTTATTACCAAAGTTGCAGAGGGTGATAAGCGCTTTATTAACTTAGCGTGTATTAACGTTGTGGTTGCTGCCAACGCTGGGGGTGCGTTTAGCCCATTTGGCGATATTACAACGCTCATGGTATGGCAAGCAGGAATGGTTGCCTTTCAGGAGTTCTTTGTCCTCTTCCTGCCCTCTCTGGTCAATTTCTTGATACCCGCCATCATCATGAGTGCGTTTATCAAAGATGAGAAGCCTGCCAGCGTTTACGAAGATGTATGGCTGAAACGCGGTGCACGGCGAATTATCGCACTTTTCCTACTGACCATTACCACTGCAGTACTGTGCCATACGCTGCTTCATCTACCGCCGGTACTTGGCATGATGACAGGACTTGGCTACCTGCAGTTCTTTGGCTACTACCTACGCCGCACGCTACCCCGCTCGCTTGAGCGCAAGCGCGAACGCTATAGCCGCCGTGGCGACAATAAAAAGCTTGAGCAGCTAGGCAGCGTGGTACCGTTTGATGTCTTCAACCGTGTTGCCCGGGCCGAGTGGGATACACTGCTATTCTTCTACGGGGTGGTTATGTGCGTGGGTGGCCTTGGATTTATGGGCTACCTTGGGCTGCTTTCCGATGCGCTTTATACGGGCTGGAACGCAACCTGGGCCAATATTGTGCTTGGGGTAGTCTCGGCGGTGGTGGATAACATTCCCGTGATGTTTGCCGTGCTGACCATGCAACCCGAGATGTCTCACGGGCACTGGCTGTTGATCACCTTAACTGCTGGTGTGGGTGGTAGCTTACTCTCCATTGGTTCCGCAGCAGGCGTCGCCGTCATGGGGCAAGCACGTGGCGCTTACACCTTTATGGGGCATTTACGTTGGGCACCGGTGATCATGCTTGGCTATATCGCCAGTATTGCCGTACACATGTGGCTAAACGCTGCTAGCTTCACTCAATTTCATTAACCAAACTGCCGCCCACCTCATTGACTAAAACAAGTGCAAGCAGTGTGATTTTTACTGCTTGCACTTACTTAGCACTAATAACGAATTAAAACACGCCCAACAGCGTTAATACGTTTCAAACAAGTACTCAATTGGTGTTGGCCTGCCAAACAGATACCCTTGATAACGGTAACACCCGTGGCCTCTCAGCCAATCCAACTGTTCCTTCTTCTCCACTCCCTCTGCCACTACCGTTAAGCCCAGGCTCACGGCGAGTAAGATCGTAGTATCTACAATGGCGGCATCCGTCTTATCCGTCAGCAGTTCGCGAATAAATGATTGGTCGATTTTCAGCTCATCAAGGGGTAAGCGTTTTAAGTAACTAAGTGAGGAGTAGCCCGTACCGAAATCATCCAGAGCAAAGCGGATGCCTCGAGCACGCAGCCTGAGCATAGTGTTGCGCACCCTTGTCGGCTCACGCATTAGTAAGCTTTCCGTGACCTCCAGTACCAGCCGACTTGCCGGCGCCTGAGTTTCGGCTAACAGCCCCTCTACCTCACGCACAAAGTCGGGCTGCTGAAATTGAACCGAGCTGACGTTTACCGAAAGAGACAAAGACGAATAAGCTGGTTGCGCAGCCCACTTAGCTAGCTGCTCGCAGGCGGATTTCAGCGCCCAGTGGCCAATAGGCACAATTAACCCATTCTCTTCAGCCAGAGGGATAAAGGTAGCGGGTGATACCCAGCCGCGCTTGGGGTGGTACCAGCGAAGCAGTGCCTCTACGCCCACCGTCACACCGTGGTGATCCACCTGTAACTGATAATGAAGCGCCAGCTCGTTACGCGCCAACGCCTGGTGTAGATCTCCTTCCAGACTAGCCCGCTCCAGCACGCTTGTTTGCATATCACTATTAAAAAAACGCAGCTTGTTGCCACCTTCTGCCTTGGCCTGCTGAAGTGCTATATCAGCCTGCTGTAGAACGCTATTCATACTGTGGCTAGCGCCACTAAACAGAGTAATGCCAATACTTGCACTAATGGGTAGTTCACGGTCGTTACGCAGCTGGGATACTGCTTCCAGCAACTGCCGTGCGACACGCTCAGTAACTAATGCTGCTTCATTTTGCCGCTCACCCAAGGCGTTTAGCAGCACCACAAACTCATCGCTACTCACCCGTCCGATCGTGGCATCCTGAGCTACCCTGTTTAACAACTGTTGTAGCTGCAACGCGACACTTATCAACAGCTGGTCGCCGCTTTCATGGCCCTGGATATCATTGACGAGACGAAAATTATCTAGGTCGACAATCAACACCGCACTGAACGTAGGTTCAGCTTTATCTTGCTCGGTCACCATAGCCAGGGAGTCCATCAACAAGCGACGGTTCGGCAACCCCGTCAAGGCATCATAAAAGGCCAAATGATGGGTTCGCGATTGCATCTCTAGATACTCTGTCAATTCGGTTGAAATACCGCACAAACAGGCCGCTTCACCTTTGCGCATCACAAGCGGTGTCTTAATTGATAAAAAAGTGCGCATCTGATCCTGATCATCACCTTGCAGCACATTGTGCTCTTCAACTGTCATTTTTTTACCGGACGCTAGCACCTCATGGTCTACTCGATAAAGTTCAGCTGCGCTTACCTCATCAAAAAACACGTCATCACGTTTCCCAATGATCTGGTCTGCAGGGAGACCAAATAACTCACTAACCCGGTGATTAACGTAGCGATACTCTAGTGAGGGTGACTTGATATAAATGTACGCATCAACACTGTCTAAAATAGTGGACAGCAAGGTTTCATTGACGGTGAGCTGGTCTCGGTTCTGCGCAACACGGCGCTTCAGTAATACATTACCGCCTAGTGCCAGTGCTAAGAGTAGTGTTAACAGTCCACCCCCCCACCACAGCCAGTTGGGCAGTAAAGGTGACAAAGGGGCTTGTGCCCGCCAAGCAACCAAGGTATCGAAATAACGGGAGTCAGCATCTTGCTTCCAACGGCTAAGTACCACATCGATACGATCAAGTACGTCTTCAGATAGCTGAGGAGACGCTGCATAGAAGAGCCTTACCGGTAGGAAGATGACCGGCGTTTCTCGCAGGTCGTAATCGTAAGCGCGCCAATTGCCAAACAGATGATTTGACGCCACAAGATCTGCCTCACCACTACTCACCAATTGGAAGCTTTCCGAGGAGTTACTCGATGGCACCCACGTTACCGGTATGGCAAAGCGTTGAGTAACAGCAGCTAAGTAATTCTGCTGCATGGACCCCTCAACAACTGCAACACGCATCTGCGCTAAGTCAAAGATAGCTTCAACGTTCAAGCCTTCGCGTTGATAAAGCTGAGACCAGCTATGCATGACGGGTTCCTTGTGGAAAGCCAAGCGCTCTGCACGCTCTTCATTCCAGGCAACATCAGGCAGTAGATCAATTTTGCCCTGCTCTAACAGCGTCAGACAGTAAGAGAACTCACACGTGAAGCCTTCTAATTCCCACTGCTCCTCGTCCGCAATGGCTTCAAGCAGTTCGCCCAAAATACCTTTCAGTTCTCCTTGGTCACCAGCAAAGAGCTTTGGCGGGTTGTGATATACCCCTACGAGTAACACTTCATTAGCGAATGAAGGAGGTACCCATAGCCACGTACCAACCAGCATGGCTGCAGCAAAACTGCAGCATGGTAGACGCACTGCAGTCTTTGCAGTTGTCACCATCCGGATGGCTAGTGGGAGCAGTGCGCGCGGCATCACTGTACCTACCCACCGGGCATCGTAAGCGGGCCTGCACGCGCTACCACCCGCTGCCAGGCGGGGTCATTTTCGATACGCGCCACAAACGCAGCAATATTGGGGTACTTTTTCAGGGCTTGGGTGTCCGAGGCTTGCATGGCTGCCACTGCCTGGAGAGGAAAGCTCATTTGAATATCGGCGCCGCTCGGCCAGTGGCCTGCAAAGTTCTCTTTTTTGCCCAAGTGCATTTCGATAACGCTTAAATGCTGATTTATTTGCGGCTGAATAAAGCGTTGTTGTACGGTAGAACTAATCCCCTTAGCCAGGGGCTTAATGATCCACGGCGACTGTTTGGGGATTTGGCTAAACACTAAACCCATTACCAGCAGAGGCATTAATGAGCCTTCGCCGTAGTGCAACCAGTAACGGTAATCTACCCACTCATGGGTGTCACTTTCTGCTGGCTGTAGGCGTCCGTCCCCATAACGGTGTACAAGATAATCAATAATTGCCCCTGACTCGGCAATGGTCAGCTCACCGTCGGTGATCACTGGAGATTTACCTAGCGGGTGAATTTTTTTTAGCGCATCCGGCGCCTGCTGCGTCTTACTATCGCGCTGATATACCTGGATCTCGTAATCAACGCCCAGTAACTCAAGAAGCCATAAAATACGGTGTGAACGGGACTTTTCCAGATGATGAACGTGAATCATAGGTTCTCCATGGGGCGACTTGTCACACAGGCAAATGGCTAGAGCCAGTTATCCTTCTACTGCAGGCATATTTAGCGTAGCACCATTGCAGCGTTGAACCCCATGGAGGAGGAAAGCAAACCTTATCTTTTATTCAAAAGTAGTAGTCTGCACAATAATAGTGCACCCCCACTCCCTTTAGGCTAATTCATCTTAAACCAATTTAAAAAAAACACCACTTCACACTTTATGTTCCTGGCGCCAGCGCATTAATACGTCAACAAATGACCATTTCCCCTGCAGCCAAGGGGCCAATAAGCGCGTCGAAAGCGGAATAAATACAAACACCATTACAGGAGTTAGCATAAGGGTACTTACCATTACTCGTGGTAATAGCGCCCAATCTGCAATTACTCCACCAAACAACCATTGAAACAAAAGCGAAACTGGGAAGAACGCCAGCCAAACAGCCACCGCTTGTTTCCAGCGTGGCGGCGTAACACCAGGGCTAACCTGGAACCAGGCATCCAACCCTGTGGCACGATGCTCATGGGGGGCGTCATAAAGGCCTTTACCACGCTTAAGCCATGCATGGCGTGAAGCCGAGTGCTCCCAGGCACTCAGCGTATCGCTACTGCTAAAACGGAAAATAATCTGGTACTCGTCGTCATCTGTGGGCGGCGCCAATACGCCAGACCCTAGGTAACCCGGAAAGTCAGCCGCTAGTTCACGGCCTTCATTTAACCAACGATTAAAATCTTGATAGCGGCCATTCGCCACGCGGCGAGCCACCATTAACGTGACAGGTGAGGCAGACATGGTATATCTCCTAAAAACGCTACAGCCATTGCCGGGTAGGCAGGCTGCTTGCTGACGGGCGGGTAAGCCCATTACTTGCACCACAGTATACAAGCAATTTTAATGCCATGTGAGTACCGAAAAGCACTCAATGCCTTGAGAGCGGCTGGATGCTAACAAAGCGCCCCTGATCGGAAAACTCAAGACGAAAGACGCCCTGTACGCCGTCTCTTGTCACAACACGGCGTAGCGCCCCGGCGGGGAACACCACCCAGCGACCATCCACGCTGCGTGTACGCACATTGGAGTAGCGCCCCTCATAGTGCGCCAAGCATTCTCTCTCAGAGAGATGGATAACCACATCAATAGTAGGCATAAAACACCTTTGATCACCCTAGCAGCTCAGTACCCACGAGAAGTTAGTCGTGAATAAAAAAACGTTAGCACTGCTCATGGCGCAGGTGCAGCGGCACCTAAAAAGCGTGCCTGCCAGTAGTCAATATCCAGTGGCACACTGACCACAGCCCTGCCACTGCCAGGGGCGTGTATCATTTGACGGTTTCCACGGTAGATACCTACATGGGTAGCTTTTGCGCCACTGCCGAAGAACAGCAGGTCACCTGGGCGGGGAGCCTCTACCTGAGGCAGTGCTCGAAACTGCTCATCAGCAGTGCGCGGTACACGAATGCCCGCTGCGCGGTAGGTCATTTCCACTAAGCCTGAGCAGTCAAGCCCCCCTGGTGAGCTGCCGCCAAAGCGGTACGGCGTACCAATGGCCTGCTGGGCATGGGAGAGAATCAACGCACGTTCCATGGAGATTCCTGCCTGAGGGCTGGGCGCCGGTGCGATTTTTGTTTCTTTACTGGCACACCCCACTAATAGCAGCAGGGTAAATAGCGTTAGCAGTGGGGATAGGCGAATAAACGGCATAGAACGCTCCGGCTCAGCACGCTAGCAGTGCTTTTATGATGGCCCAAGCTCGGCTTACTCGCTACTGGTTCTTGATGCTGTTTCGTTAACGACCAATCCACTCAACAAAGGTTGTCTCTCCCAGGGCGTGGCGCTCATGACGCAACCGACTCATCGCAGCATAGGGTAAGTCCATCACCAAGCCATTGTTTAATGGCTGCGCCAATACTTGGCGTAGTAGTGCATTACATACAAATAGGTGGGCAACCACCAGCACATGCTTACCGGGCGGATTAGCCAGTAGTCGCCGCCACACTTCGCTGACCCGAGCATCCAGCTCAGCGAGTGTTTCTCCCTCAGGGGGAGAAGCCTGGGTGGGGTTGTACCAAAACGCACTCATCTGCTCGGTGCCTTCTTCGGCAAATACCTGAGCATGGGTTTTACCCTCCCAGCGCCCCAGATGAAGCTCGGCAAGGTCATTCTCAACCTGTACCGGCAGTGCAAACTCTTCGCCTAGCCAAAGCGCAAATTCGCGACAGCGCAGCAGCGGCGAGCAGACAATAGCGTCATACGGTGGACGGCCCGCCACGGTGTGGCGCATCACGGCGTTGGTCACCTGCTGCCAGCCGGTTTCGCTAAGCGGGTGGTCGGTGCTGCCCCGTAGCATTCGTCCGCCCACTGGCTCACCATGGCGCATAATATCAATCGTAGTGACCTGCGCATCAGGAAAACGCATAGTTGCTCCTTACCCTGTCGGCTAGCTAGATAATGGCGTGACGCACACGGGCTGATACCCACTCTGAAACCAGCACCGTGGCAAAAATCATCACAAAGATAACGCTAACCTGGTTCCAGGCAAGGCTATTAATCGACGCGTTAAGTTGTAGACCGATGCCCCCGGCTCCCACCAAACCCAGCACGGTGGATTCACGAATATTGATATCCCAGCGGTAAACACTAATGCCTGCAAAGGCTGGCATTATCTGGGGCAGTACGCCGTAGTTCATTACCTGCAGGCGGCTGGCACCGGTGGCGCTAATCGCCTCAACAGGCGTGGGGTGAATCTCTTCAATCGCTTCGTACAGCAGTTTGCCCACGAAGCCGATCGAACGCAGTGCAATGGCGATAATACCCGCCAGCACGCCAGGACCAAGAATAGTCACCAATAGCATGGCCCAAATCAGCGAATTGATAGAGCGTGAGGAGACGATGATAGTGAGCGCCAGGCTGCGTACCAATGGGTGCGGTGTGGTATTTCGTGCGGCTAAAAATGCCACGGGAAACGCCATCACAATCCCCAGTGCAGTACCCAGCGTAGCGATGTTCAGCGTATCCCACATGGGCTTCCATAGTACGCTGGCGTATTCCCAGCGCGGCGGCATCATACGGCTTATCAGGTCACTGCCCTGGCGGCCGGCATCTTCAACAAACACCCACATGGTATTGTCGGAAATCACCTTCCAACAGAGTAAAAACAGGCTAATACCTGCCAACCAGGCTACGTACTGTATCCACTGGGCACGGGTAGTACGCCGCTGCCACAGCGGAGTACCTTGAGACGATGTTGAAACTGGCATAGATGATTCCTTTTCAAGGCACGCAATGAGCGCACAGAGTGAAGCGCAAGAACCGAGGCATATGGGTTATATGTGTGGGCTCAGCCATTGCATTACTGTGTCCAGCGGCGAACGTGGCTCGAGGCATACTCACTCATCAACACGATAGCGATGATAATCAGCAGGATGGCAGCAGAGGTGCCGTACTCGTAACGACTTAATGAGGTGTTCAAGGTGGCGCCGATACCGCCTGCGCCAACAATCCCGATCACCGACGACTCGCGAAAGTTAATATCTAACCGATACATGGAAAGACCAATTAAGCGCGGCATTACCTGGGGTTGAATGGCATGATTCATGGTTTGCCACCAACTTGCTCCGGTCGCGCGCACGGCTTCAACCTGCTTCCAATCGAGGTCTTCAATATCCTCGGCCAGCAACTTGGCCATAAAACCAATAGTGGCGAACGCGAGAGTTAGCATGCCCGCAAAGGGGCCAAAGCCGAACATCACCACAAATAGAATGGCGATAATGATCTCTTGGAAGGTACGCGATACGGCAATAATCGCCCGGCACACCGCGTAAACTGGTAGCGGAGAGATATTGCGCGCCGCACCTAGCCCCACTGGAATCGCCAGCAGTACACCAATCACTGTGGAAGTGAGCGTCATGGTGAGGCTTTCCATTAGCCCCGCCATAATATCGTTCTGGCGGCTAACAAAGTCGGGCTGTAGAAAGGCGCCTAAAAAATTTAGCGCCCGGCCTGAGCCTTCAGCTACTCGTGCCCAGTTTACCTCTACTGAAGCTAACGCAAGCACTAGGTAAACCACACCGCCCAGCACCAGCCCCCAGCGCACACGCGGATTGTCAATCAGCGGTAACCGCCGCCAGTGACCTTGACGAGCGGCCTGCTGACGCGCCAGCGGATCGGCACTGGTGCTCATAGCGCGCCTCCAGCTACCATGGTCGGCATGGCGTGCGCAGTGTAAGCCGTAGGTTGGAAAGCATCCTCGCTCTTTTCCTCAGCTGGCTCGGTGGTGGTGTCCCAATCCTCTTCACCGTAAATGGTGGTGAGAATTTCGCTGGTTAGCTCACTGGGCTGGCCATCAAATACGATTTGCCCGCCACGTAAGCCAACAATGCGATCAGCAAACTGCTTCGCTAGCGCCACATCGTGGATATTGATAATCGCTGCTAGCTCGCGCTCAGCGCAAAGTTCACGTATCAGCCGCATGATTTGACGGGAGGTTTTGGGATCCAGGCTGGCGGTTGGCTCGTCTACCAACAACAGTTTAGGACTCTGTAACAGCGCCCGGGCAATCCCCACCCGCTGACGTTGCCCCCCTGAAAGGGCGTCGGCACGCTTATCAATGGCGTGGGGCAGGCCTACCCGCTCCAGCAGACGGAAAGCCTCAGCCACCGCCTCTTTCGGATAGCGACGCAGAAAGCTACGCCAGAAGCCTACATAGCCAAGCTGGCCCGATAGCACGTTCTCCATCACGGTTAAGCGATCCACCAAAGCGTACTCTTGGAAAATCATCCCCATGGAGCGGCGGGCGTGGCGCAGCCGGCTCCCAGATAGCTTGGTCAGCTCGGTGTCTCCTAAACGAATACTGCCCTGGGTGGGCTCTACTAAGCGGTTTACACAGCGGATCAGGGTACTTTTACCCGCGCCAGACGGCCCAATCAGCGCCATTACCTGGCCTTTGGGGAGTGACAGTTCGATATCGGTGAGCGCACGATCACCCGTTGGGTAACGTTTACCAACGCCAGTGAGTGTCAACATGGGGTTACCTCATCTTCATAACGTTCGGCCAGAAGGTTGTCCTTCTGGCCGATGGGGTTACACAACTACCTAAGAATTAATCGCAGTCGTAAGTCACGCCATTAGCATCAGCAATGGTACGAATCACTGACCAGTGCTCTTCATAGGTAATCGGAATGAACTGCGCTTCACCGGAATTGGCAAACTCGGCCTCGAGGGCACTACCTTCCCAGTCGTAGCTGAAGAAAGCGTCCTGAATTTGCTGGGCAAGCTCGGGCTTTAGATTGTGGGCAACACCATAAGCAGTGGTAGGGAAGGTTTCCGAGGTGTAGATAATGTCGTAGTCACCTTCGTTGACCACGCCGCGCGAGATCATCCGGGTACCGACAGAGTTAGCGATGGCGGCTGCGTCATAATCTTTGTTGACCACCCCTAAAATGGAGTTGTCGTGAGAGCCGGAAAACGCTGTTTCAAAGTCATCTCCAGCTTCTAGGCCATACTCCGAGCGCAGCAACGCAGAAGGCGCACGGAAGCCGGAGTTAGAGGTCTCAGAAGTAAACGCCAGCTGGCGGCCCTGCAGGTCTTCAACGGACTCAATACCACTACCGGGGTAAGTGATAATCTCCATCTCATAGCCGTAGCTGCCATCTTCACTGGCCATAATGGCAAAGGGGCGGAAACCGCCACAGTTAACAGCAACCGGCACACCACCAGTGTTAAAACCTGCTACATGCAGGCGGCCTGCGCGCAGTGCTTCCTGCTGGGCCGCATTGGACTGTACTGGGAAGAACTGCACCCGCTTGCCAGTCGCTTCGCTTAGGTGATCCAAAAAACCAGCCCACACGTCAGCGTAAACGGCTGGATCTTCAACAGGTGTATAAGCGAAAACCAAGGTATTCGGGTCAACCCACTGGGATTCCTCAGTGGGTACATCGGCAACCATATCGCCATCGTTATCTACATAGCGCGAAGAGAGATCAGCAGATGCGTTAACCGCCGCCAGTGCAAACGTGCTTGCAACAGCAGTGCTAATCAACGTGCGGGAAAGCGTGTTAGAAAGACGTGAGGATTGCATGCATCACCTAAGCGGGCTGTTCAAAGATGACGCTATGCTGCCAAGCATGCATGACAACAGCGGGTCACTCCCGTGACAACCTGGTGACACATCAATGACAAATAAATGACATCACCACCACTACCACCACTACCACCACTACCACCACTACCACCACTCAGGCAGCAAACAGTGGGCAAGGTATTCAACAACGCGGCTTGCGTGGCCACTAGGTACTGCTTGTATCCTGCTATATTCCCTACATACTATTGTTAACGGACAAGGAGAGTATCTATGGAAGCACCTATGAGAGCACCTATCAGCATGCTAAAAAAAGCGTTAGTGGTTCCTGCTTGCTTAGCGATGTTTGCTGCTGGCAGCGCGCAGGCTGACTACCTACCCATTGACCGTATTGACGATGTGTTGAATACAGCAGCATCTTACGGCTTTACTCACTATGAAGAGATTGAGATTAAAAGCCGTGAACGCACGGAGGTTGAAGGCTGGCTTGATGATGAGTGGTACGCCGATGTTGAGTTTGCCCTTGATAGTGGGGAAACGGTAAAAGAGGAGCGTAAGCGCTTAATTACCGGCGCTTGGGGTATGAGTGAGGAGGATGTACGCCAAGCGCTTGCAGTTGCCCAAGCGGAAGGCATGACCGACTTTGAACAAATCGATATCGATAAGAGCGGCATGATTGAGGTTGAGGGGCGCGACCAGGATGGTCGCGAGCTTGAGATCAAACTGCGCCAGGGCAGCGACCAGGCTAGCGCCATTGAACGCGACTAGTTGTGTAATCGTCTTGCTGGGTGGTGCGCCGATGGTGCAGTACTCATATTTTTAGTACTTATACCTTCCTTACTTATGTCTTCAATACGTATAGCGGGTCCAGTGGGGCCCGCTATTGTCTTGACTTAATTTAGCGACAATCCTGGCAGTTTCCCCGCGCCATGATTGCTTCGGCAATACGCTCTATCCCTTGGCGGTAGGCCGCTTGGCGATAGGTGACCTGCTCTTTCTCAGCGCGTACTAATACGCTCAGCGCTTCTTTACCCAACAGATTATCCAGGCGTTTGTTAACCTCCTCTTCGCACCACTTTTCACCCACACGATTTTGCAGCCACTCAAAGTAGCTAACAATCACCCCACCGGTATTAACCAGGACATCAGGTAGCACTGGGATTTCGCGTTTGGCTAATGCTGTATCGGCATCACAGGTCAGCGGCCCATTAGCAATTTCGAGGATGGCCCCTGCCTGCACATCGTCAACGTTATTGCAGTGAATCTGATTCTCTAGCGCCGCTAATGCCAGCACATCTACCTCAAGCGACAGCAACTTATCACCCGCCAGCGGCTTGCCCTGTTTACTCTTCGATAATGAGCCGTGCTTGTTTTTATCCTGTTTTACGGCGTCAACGTCTAGCCCGTCAGCGCTGTAAATGGCGCCGCTTGAGTCCGACAGTGCCACGATTTTGTAGCCTCGCTCACTCGCGAGTCGGGCAAAATGGTAAGCCGCATTGCCAAACCCCTGTACGGCAACAGTGGTTTCTTCCGGTGTGCGCTCTTCGCGATCGGCCCACAAATCCAACACTTTTAAAGCACCGCGCCCAGTCGCCTCTACTCTACCTGGTGAGCCACCCAGTGAAAGCGGCTTACCGGTGATGGCGGCCGGCGCCTGGGCACGCACAATATGCTCATACTCATCAATCATCCAGCCCATTACCGTGGCATCGGTATTCACATCCGGTGCAGGAATATCCCGGTCGGGTCCCATAATATCGGCAATAGCACGAATATAACCCCGCGCTAAGCGCTCTCGCTCAAGTGATGAAAGTGCTTTGGCGTCAACCTGCACACCGCCTTTTCCACCGCCGTAGGGCAAGTTAACCACCGCGCATTTCACCGCCATCCAGAAACTCAGCGTGGTGACTTCATGCTGATTAACATCCAGGTGGAAACGCACACCGCCCTTGGCTGGGCCGAGGCTAGTATCGTACTGCACCCGCCAAGCTGGGAAGGCCTTAAGACTACCGTCATCCATACGAACCGGTACGCTGACCTGAAGCGACAAGCTAGGCTGCATCAGTCGTGCCTGGGCATCCGGATGGATATCCAGCGCTTCAAACACTGACTCCAATCGCGAGCGAGCATTTTCAAACAGTGCAGCACCTGTGTCAGGTGTGAGTGCTTGAGGAGCTTGTTGTTCGGCTTGAGGCTGGTGCGCTTTGGACGTCTTATGTTTTGTTTTATGTTTTTTCGCTTTCGCCATATCGCATTCTCCTTTTGCTGGGTAAGCATCAACGCCTGCTAGCAAGCAATTTGGCACTGTCTAAGCGTAGCAGTTTGCTAACCACAAGCGCTTTTTACTTGCGAAATCCCAGCTTTTTCTCACACTTAGGCTATTTGCACGGATGCCCAGGGAGAACATTGTGGGGGAGAATATCGTGGGGGAGAACATCGTGAGCCCAGTGACACGCAGCGCCCTAGGATGGGGCAGCCTCTACTGCTTACTTGCCCTACTGCCGATAGGCTGGCTACTGCTCTCACCGCCTGCCCCTCGCAGTTGGCTAGGTGAAGCGGCGGTTTTGTTAGGGGCGCTGGCCCTTAGCATCATGGCGTTGCAGGCCTTAATATCCGGCCGACACACTTGGTTTGCCCATGGCGTTGGTTTTGATAACGTCCTGCAGTTTCATCGCCAAATCGGTATCGGGGCGCTTTTTCTAGTGATTGCCCACCCGGTTGCTTTGTTTATTGCGCACCCCTCGCTGGTTCACTTTATTGACCCTAGGCAGGAAACCCTGCGCGCCCTGACGTTGATGGCTCTGCTGGGTGCCAGCGTTATGCTGTTTATTAGCTCGCTTTGGCGAAAACGCTTTGGGCTATCATACGAGTGGTGGCGACTGCTCCACGGTGGCTTAGCGCTGTTTATCGTTTTTGGGGGCCTGGGTCATGCCATCATGGCCCAACGCTATACCGAGGGCTTGGTTACCTCAGTTGGGTTGGCACTGCTGATTCTGCTTCCCGCTGGCTTAGTGTTGGAAACACGCCTAGTAAGACCCTGGCGTATGCGCCGCCGCCCTTGGCGCGTGGTGGATACCAAGCTTGAACGTGGCGATACCACCACGCTAACGCTCGAACCCGCAGGGGCCCATCGGTTCTTTTTCCAGCCGGGGCAGTTTTTCTGGATTACTCTGGGCGACACTCCTTGGTCACTGCAACAACACCCTTTTTCCCTCTCATCAAGCGCTACCAACAGCGGTCGTATCACTTTCAGCGCTAAACGTTTAGGTGACTTTACCCGGCAACTACCTTATGTAACTGCCAATACTCGCGCGTTTATTGAAGGTCCTTTTGGTGCCTTTATTCCTCGCACCAATAACCCGTCAGGCCTGGTGATGATTGCGGGTGGCATTGGCATTACTCCTTTTATAAGTATGCTGTATACCTTTCGTGACCAGCAAAACCGCCAGCCCATTTGGTTAATTTATGCCAATCCAACCTGGCGGGAGGCTACATTCCGCGACAATCTGGACGACTTGGCGCAGCATCTTGAGCTAACACTGATTCACGTCATCTCAGATCCCCATGAGGGCTGGGAAGGTGAAGAGGGCTACGTTGACCGAGCTCTACTCGCCCGCTGCTTACCCCCGGACGATGGGCAGCGCGACTACTTTATTTGCGGACCAGACCCCATGATGAATAGTGCCGAGCAGGGACTGATTGCCCAAGGCGTCGCTCCCACCCATATTTTCTCTGACCGCTTCGACATCGTTTAGGGGGTTTTTATGCTGCACAACTACGCAAGATACGCTGGTGTGTGCGTGTTAGCGCTGCTCATTGCCGTTGTCCTGCTCGCCGCGCACTGTATCCAATGACCCACCGCTCAGAGCAGAGTGAACACGTACCAGCCCACCTCACTTCGCAAACGGCACGGGATCTAGCTTGGCTACTCACCACTCCAGATGTGGTTGAGCTGCCACCTCCCATGCCCTGCGGTGGTAGGCCAACTCAGCAAGAGCTTGGTTTACAAGACGATGTAGACAAGTGGCTGGCGCAGCTTGCACCGCTGATAAGCACACTGGATGGCAAGTTAGGCACGCGCATGGGGCACTACCACGAGCGGCTATGGCACCTACTGCTAGATAACGCACCCAACACTCGTCTGCTGGCGAGTAATGTAAAAATCACCCATAAGCGCACCACGCTTGGCGAGCTGGATATGCTCTATCGAACGCGGGGCAACCCCGCGCCCGTGCATCTGGAAGTGGCGATTAAGTTTTATCTTGGGCTACCGGAGGGACCAGGGGATGCCAGCAGCCAAAGCCGCTGGATTGGCCCCGGTGGTCTGGATAGTCTGGCGCTGAAGTGCAGCCACCTACGTCGCCATCAACTGCCTATTTCGAGCACTGCCACGGCATTGGCGATTATCGCTCACTGGCTAGCACCCAGAGACTTAGGCCCAACCCCATCGCTGATCAGCCAGCTCACCCAGCGCCTGGCAATGCCCGGTGTCCTGTTCTATCCCTGGCACACAGAGATACCACCACCAATAGGGGCAACTGCCAATCACCGGCGCGGGCTGTGGTGTCATTTAAAAGATTGGCCAGCGCTTGCGGCTGAAAGAAGTGCGGCACTGCAAATGGCGTGGTTGGAGAAACCCCATTGGCTAGCTCCGCCACCACAAGGGGCATTTAACCCTACTAGCGAAGAAATAGCGCGAGTGAGACCACTGATTGAGCGCTACGGGCCACAGCAGGTGATGCTATACAACCCAACAGCAGCAACCACCACAAAAACAATCACAAAAACAAGCAGAGAGCGACACATGGAGCGCCTTATCATTGTGCCCAATGACTGGCCACGCCAAGTGCCGCTACCACCCTACACTCGCGATTAAACAACCACCAAGTTATCGCGATGAATCAGCTCGTGGGCTTCTACATAACCCAAGATAGCTTCAATCTGGTGGCTAGGCTGGCCCGCCAACTGACGGGCTTCATCAGCCCCATAATTGACCAACCCTTTAGCCACGCGTGCGCCCTGTTCATCCACGCAGAGCACCATATCACCGCGCTTAAAGCTACCCTGCACTTCGCGTACACCCACCGCCAACAGGCTAGAGCCTTTACCGCGCAGTACATTCACAGCCCCTGCATCCAGCACCAAGGTGCCACGCACCTGCAGTTGACCAGCCAGCCAACGCTTGCGTGCTGCAATCGGTGCTTGATCAGGCCGCAATAAGGTTCCCAACGCTTCCCCCGCCATTACTCGGGTAATTACATCCGGCTGGCGGCCGCTGGCAATCACCGTCACCGCGCCAGAGCGGGCGGCAAGTTGTGCAGCTCGCACCTTGGTGGTCATTCCACCACGCCCCAAGGCACCGCCACTGCCGGCTACAGCGGCCAAGCGCGGGTCGTCGGCGCGGCCTTCGGCGATCAGCTGGGCGGTGGGATCATGGCGAGGATCGGCATTGAACAGCCCTTCCTGATCAGTAAGCAGCAGCAGCGCATCTGCTTCTAACAGGTTGGCGACCAGTGCGCCTAAGGTATCGTTATCACCGAAGCGAATCTCATCGGTGACCACAGTGTCATTTTCGTTGATAACCGGCACCACACGCATTTCCACTAAGGTACGCAGTGCCGACAGCGCATTGAGGTAGCGCTTGCGGTTGGAAAGGTCATCATGGGTGAGCAAAATCTGAGCCGTTAGCATGCCGTGACGGGCAAAATGATGCTCGTAGCACTGGGTCAGGCCGTTTTGGCCCACCGCCGCAGCCGCCTGCAGTTCATGCACGGCACTGGGGCGCACCTGCCAACCAAGACGCACCATGCCAGCAGCAACGGCACCCGACGAGACCAGAACCACCTCGATCCCCTGCTGATGCAAAGTGGCAATCTGATCCACCCAGCCACCAATGGCAGCTTCATCCAGGCCACGCCCATCATTAGTGATTAGCGCACTGCCGATTTTCACTACTACTCGTCGTGCACGGCTGAGCGCACCGCGCCCAAGGATTTGCTCATTACTTTCCATGCGACCCCACCTTAATCAGGCTCTGATAGCTTACATCCGATGCTGATAACCTGTACTTGGTACTTATAACCTATATCAAAAAATTATCAGGCACTTATAACAAGGGCCGCGCGAACGCAGCCCTTGTTAGCTTATTACCTAACCACCCCTGCCTTAGTGCTAAATACTAAACACTAGATACTCAACACTAGATACTAAAAACCAGATACTAGAAACTAAGGGGCGTACTCGACTTCAACATCGTAATCATCGTCGTCGAAATCTTCGTCATCTTCATCGTCACGCTTACGGCGTCGGCCCAGACGCGCCTCGGTACGTGCAACCGACTCTTCTTCCATCCGTCGGCGCATTTCCTGCTCGCGGGCATGGGCTTCTTCATCTTCATTTTCCAGGCGCTGCTGCTCGGTCAACCAACGGTAAGCCGCCTGCACCAGCTTATCGGTGCCATCACTACTGATCGCCGAGATACGGAACACAGGACCATCCCAGTTCAGCGCATCGATAATCATCTGAGCACGAGCTTCACGATCCTCTTCTGGCAGAAGATCGAACTTGTTCAATACCAGCCAGCGCGGCCGTTCGGATAGTGCCGGAGAGAATTGGCCAAGCTCATGAATAATCGCCTGGGCAGCTTCCACTGGGTCAGACTCATCAAACGGCGCCACATCGACCACATGGAACAGCAGCCGCGTACGGGTCAGGTGTTTTAAGAAACGCAGTCCCAGACCAGCACCATCAGAGGCACCTTCAATCAACCCCGGTACATCAGCCATCACGAAGTGTTCGTGCATGCCGAGTTTCACAACACCCAAGTTAGGTACCAGAGTGGTGAACGGGTAGTTCGCCACTTTGGGCTTGGCCGCGGATACCGAGCGGATCAAGGTAGATTTACCTGCATTGGGCATGCCTAGCAGGCCCACATCGGCCATTACTTTCATTTCCAAACGCAGGTTACGGCGATCACCTTCGGTGCCTGGCGTAGTACGGCGTGGTGCACGGTTAGTGGACGACTTAAAGTGGATATTCCCTAATCCACGGCGACCGCCCTCTGCTACCAGTACTACCTGGCCAATATCAGTGACATCGGCGATCACCTCAAGGGTATCTTCGTCGATCACCGTGGTTCCCACGGGCACTTTTACGTGCAGGTCTTCACCTGCTTTACCACTCATTTGGCGACCCATGCCGCCTTGGCCGTTTTCGGCTTTATAAAAACGCTGAAACTTAAAATCAATCAGCGTATTCAGTGAATCATCACCAATCAGGTAAACACTACCACCATGGCCGCCATCGCCACCATCGGGTCCACCTTTGGGCACATATTTTTCGCGGCGAAAGCTAAGACAGCCATTGCCGCCCTTACCTGCCTCAACAATAATCGAGGCTTCATCGACGAACTGCATTGGATTCTCCCGGCCGCTTCCGCCGCCCTAACTGCTATATCCCACTCACAACGTGCGAGTAAAAGGGATCAAAAAGACAAAAAAGCCCCGCCATGGCGGGGCTTTTCTTTCGTTATCTTCGTCCTGCGCAACAGTGTTGCTTAGGCAGAAACGATGCTAACGAATTTGCGGTTCTTCGGACCTTTGGTCTCGAACTTCACGAAGCCATCGCTCAGTGCGAACAGCGTGTGGTCACGACCCAGGCCAACGCCAGTGCCAGCGTGGAAACGTGTGCCACGCTGACGAACGATGATGTTACCCGCAGTCGCCGCTTGGCCACCGAAGAGTTTCACACCAAGGCGTTTGGATTCGGAATCGCGACCGTTACGCGTGGAGCCGGCTGCCTTCTTATGTGCCATTGCAAAATCCTCCTTAAGGGAATTTTACCGCTTACGCGGAAATTCCGGTAATTTTGACTTCAGTGAACCACTGACGGTGGCCCTGACGCTTCATGTGGTGCTTCCGGCGACGGAATTTGATAATAGTTACTTTGTCGCCACGGCCGTGGGAAACGATTTCAGCGGAAACTTTGGCACCGCTTACTAAAGGCGCGCCAATGTTCACGTTATCACCGTCTGCTACCAGCAGCACTTCATCAAACTCAATCGTTTCGCCGGTAGCGACTTCGATTTTCTCGAGTTTGAGGGTTTGACCTTCTTTAACGCGGTACTGTTTGCCACCGCTTTTAATAACTGCGTACATGTCGCTCTCCGGACTTGTCGTTAATGCTGGTTATGCCTTGCATATCCAACGCTCATCGCTTTCCGCTCTTATCGACCTGCTGCGAGTGGCGCCCCTTTTGGAGCCATCTGACAGGGAGCATGATGAGTGGGTCGCGGATTATAACGATTATCGGCGCTTACCACAAGACCATGGGACATTGTCAATTGCCACATCGCCTCATGCGCTACTTGATGCCTTGACGCCTTACAGACAGCCCCATAGCATAACTCTCAACTTAAGGCGGTCGCAGGAAACCTTGCCGCCACTTTCACCTGCCGCGATGAACGGAACCCATGACAGCCAACGTCTCCCCAACCCCGCCTGCCAGCCCAACGCCTTCACCGCTGCACGCCGTGGTGGCCGACGACTTTGACGCCGTAAACCGTACGATTGTTGAGCAGCTAAACTCTAAAGTGCCGCTAGTGGAAACTATCGGCCAATATATCATTGAAAGTGGCGGCAAACGCCTGCGCCCACTATTAGTGCTATTGGCTGCTCGCTCGATTGGCTATACAGGCGACAAGCATATTACCCTGGCCACGCTGATCGAGTTTATGCACACCTCAACCCTGCTGCATGATGATGTAGTGGATGAGTCGCATATGCGTCGCGGCAAAAAAACCGCCAACGACGCCTGGGGTAATGCGCCTTCTGTGTTAGTGGGCGATTTTCTTTACTCGCGCTCGTTTCAAATGATGGTCGATGTGGGCTCCATGCGTATTATGGCGATTCTCTCGGGCGCTACCTGCGTGATTGCCGAGGGGGAAGTGCTGCAGCTGACCAACATCGGTAACCCTAGCATTTCAGAAGCGGACTACTTTGAAACCATTCAAGGTAAAACAGCGATGCTATTTGAAGCGGCATCTCATAGCGGAGCCGTGCTCGCCGCTGCTACGCCTGAACAGGAACGCGCACTACAACACTATGGCCGCTATTTAGGTCTGGCCTTCCAGCTAATTGATGACCTGCTGGACTACCAGGGCGACGCTGAGGCCATGGGTAAAAACGTCGGTGACGATCTAGCCGAAGGCAAGCCCACCCTGCCGCTGATCCATGCCATGGAACGCGGTACGCCAGCGCAGGCCAAGCTGATCCGTCAAGTCATTCGTAAAGGAGGGCTTGAGCAACTGGATGAGGTGCTTGAGATCATCAACGCTACCGGGGCGCTGGAGTATACCCGCGCACGAGCAGTGGAAATGGCTGATAAAGCCCTCGCCGAATTAGAAGCCTTACCACCCAGCCCCTACCGCGACAGCATGGCGCAACTCGCCCGCTTAGCGGTTGATCGACAAGCGTAATTTCTGCACTACCGATGGGCCACACCGCTAAAAGGGGCTTGAAAAAAGCCCCTTTTCTGCGTATGATGCGCTCCGTTGTTGAGCACTGCTCAGCAACACTCGGAATATAGCTCAGCTTGGTAGAGCGCTGTCTTCGGGAGGCAGAGGTCGCAGGTTCGAATCCTGCTATTCCGACCAAAGAATTCAGAAAAAACGGCCACTTAGCTCTTAGAGCAAGTGGCCGTTTCTAGTTTTCAAAGCCATGATTTTCAAGGCCAAGAAAGATCCACCGCGACGGGATCATGGTCTGACGAGCGAAAAGGGTCGGACTGGCTCTCTTCCCGCGTGTTTGCTTCGCTCTCGTAGCTCAAGAAACGCGGCTCATCAGCATTGATTGGCCAAATATGCACCTGCTGTACGGCAGCAGCCAGCTCAGCACTGGCCAAGGCGTGGTCGAGATAGCCCGACTCGCCACGAAAGACATAAGTGTAGCGGCGCTCTGAGGGGAGGTCGCGGGCGATCAAGTCGCTCATGTCCGAGTGAACCAGTATGCGAATGGGGTCTTCAGCGCCGTAGGCATTTAGATCACCCAGCAGCAATAGGCGTTCGTGGCCAGCCTCATCGGCCAACGATGCCAGAAAACGGCTGGTGGCTTCCGCTTGGGCGACACGACGCTGATTCCAGCAACCCTGACCACGATCAACATCCCCCCGAGCAGGGCAACCAGATTTCGCCTTGAAGTGCGCAGTGACGACACCAAAGGCAGGTCCGCCCTGGACGCTGCGAAAGAAGGCGGCAATAGGTGGTCGGTCGTGGGTATCGTCACGGTCCATATACAGGTCACTGAGTGCTTCCACCCGATCGGGCCGATAGAGCAGCGCCACCTTGATGGCATCCGTGCCACGGCGGGTTTGGCCACCCAGTGCCTGATAGCGAATGCCCGTACGCTGGTGCAGTTGCTCTGCCAGGTCGGCCAACGCCTCTGGGCGATTTTCCACCTCGACCAGTGCCAGGATATCAGCGTCAAGGCCCGCCACCGTGGCGGCCAGCTTAGCGCGTTGCCTTTCTAACGCTTCAGCATTCGCGGCACCTCTCTCCCCCAGCGTAATAAAGTAATTCTCCACGTTGAAGGTGGCAACCCGTAGGGCGCTCTCCGGTGCATCCAGAGGGGCGGGGCGTGGGTTGCTATTCGCAAACGTGACTACCTCCGTAGGGTGTAGCCGATAGTCGCCAAAAGCGTGGGTGAGAATCCCCGTGAGCCCATCCAGCGTGCTGCCGACGCGGCGGGTACCGTATTCATCCAGGTAGGGCACGGGTATAGGATCGGTGCGGTAGCTACCGTCATCCAACAGCAGAGTAGCCTGGTTCGGCGACGCCTGAGAAGCCATATTGGTGGGCCTAAAAAGCCGCTGGGCAGACAGCTGTAACGTGCCATAGCGAGCAAGTTCGTAGTTACCGGTCACAGTGAGCGGGTCGGGGAAGGTGACCAACAGGTCTTCCACGGCAGCAAGCGATATTTCATCCAGCGGCCACGGCAACGCCATGGATTCTGGTAGTTCACCAGCGCTGTCACAGGTGGTCACGTGGGATACCCGCTGGAGCTGAGGGCGGTCTCGGAAACTGCCCGCCTGGGCCTGTAGCTGTAGATGCTGCCCTGGAATGACCTGCGCTGCCTTATGCTCAGCCAGCTCAGGTGCATACACGAAGATACCCACCGGCCCCTGCTCGGAGGCTTGCTGCAGATAAAACCCGCTGAGGCGGTCTCGACCAAGGAATTCACCCGTCACGATGCCATCAATGGTCACGTCGCTGCCCGTGGCAAGGGCAGCGTGTTCCCCCACTCCTTTAATACGTGCCAAATCCGTGGAAGATTCGCCTGGGCAGCCGGCCAAAGCGGGAGAAGCCAACAACACCAGCGCCAGCCACCCGACACCTTGGGCCAACCGCCTTGCAAACGTCTTATAGCGGCCTACCCTCCCCCTACACAGAGCACCAATCACACATTTCATAATAGCGAATACCCCTGCCCATGGGTTCTTCAACTCGGTGGATTAAGCAACCCCACCACACTGACCAAAATCAGCACCGCTCCCAGCACCCGGAAGAACAGCCCTGTGTCCGCTTTAAGCATATAACGGTGGGCTTTCTCGCCAACCAAATGGCCGATAAAGGCACAGGGCAGTAGCCATAGTTGATGGATCAGTTGGAGGTCGACGCCTGCAATGACGAACGACACCATCTTGATCACTACCAGGATAAACCACAGCACAAACATGGTATCGCGCAGTTGCTCTTTGGCCACGTGAGTGGCGAACACTGCCACAATCAGCGGCGCTCCAATCAACGACGTACCGCTGACATAGCCACCCAGGCCGAGCAACACGACATCAACATACTTGTTGTTACTTCTAAACGGCCTATTCAGCACATACCCAATGGCATAAATGATCACAATGCCGAAAATAATGTTGGTCATGACCTGTGTGGGCAACGTTAACAACCCCACCACCCCAATCAGCTTAGGGATGATCATGATTTTTAAAGCTTTAGATAAATACTTCCAGTCGATATTACTTTCCGGCGCAGCCCCTTCCACTCCCGCTTTTTGCAGCTGACGGTGGCCGCTCCAAGCAATCCAGCTGGAGAAAACCAGCAAGTGAATGGCAATAATCGGCAAAAATACCAAGGGCTGGTTCGTCACCAAAAGTAGAAAAGGCAGCGCCAGCACGGCACCACCAAAACCCAGGCTGGTGCGCACGAAACCGCTCCACGCGAAGATAAGACCGATTAGAAGATACTGGTACCAGAGTAAATCCGCCATTGCTCGCCTATAGGTCCTTATTTTTGAAAGGGTTTGTAAGAAACATTGTGAGAGCGTTCTTGAGAGAGTCCTTGCGAGAGCTCTTGAGAACAGTTGTGAGACAGGTTGTGAGAAAAGTTGCGCAAGGGGGTGTCTAGCCCCCACCAGCTTGGTAGCAGTGCGCGCACCTGAGCCTGGGTAAATCGGTCATCCATTAATATCACAACCCCTTCATCTTCTGGACTCCGAATCACTCTTCCTGCGGCTTGTACCACTTTGATCATACCGGGGATGCGATAGGTGTAATCATCGCCTTGGCCGAAGCGGGTATTCATACGTGCTTTCAGTGCTTCGTTAAAGTCGTTAAACGGCGGCAGGCCTAAAGTGGCAATAAATGCGCCGATTAAACGTTCTCCAGGAAGATCAATACCTTCTGCAAAAGCGCCGCCCAGCACCGAAAAGCCGATTCCTTTTCCGCCTGGGGTAAAACGCGCCAGAAACAGCTCACGCTCGGCTTCCTGCATACCACGGGTTTGAGCGAATATCGGTATGCTGGGGTGTGCGTACTGAAACGTCACCAGCACCTGTTCCAGGTAGGCAAAGCTGCTAAAAAACGCCAGATAGTGGCCAGGTTTGCGCTGATACTGACCTGCCAGGGCATCCACAATAGGTGCAACAGAGGCCTCACGGTGACGGTAGCGCGTGGAGATGTCAGCGCGAATTTGCACCTCCAACTGACGGCTGGCAAACGGTGAAGCCACTTCCCGCCACACACTGTTTTCCGGTAGTCCCAGCAGATCACGATAGTAATGAAAAGGCGTCAGCGTGGCCGAGAACAGCACAGCGGTGTGCGCCACTTTGAAGCGCGGCGCTAGAAAGTCTGCCGGAATAACGTTGCGCAGCCCAAGTACCGCGTTACCTCGGCCATGAATAGCAAGGTCGCACAGCGAGTGGTCGCCAAACCGCTCTGCTAAGCGGCAAAAGGCCAATGCTTCAAACAATAGCTCTTGGAGTTCAAAGCTTGCAGCTTCGGGATGCTCAACCAAATAATCGGTTATTGCACCCGCCAGTGTTTGCATCGCAGCCACCAACTTACTGGGCAGCTCATCAAGCAAATGATAACGCGGTGATGCTGCTTCGCTGATGGATGCCTCCTTAATTAGCGCCTGCCACTGCCTACCGACACGGGCCAGCGGCTTGGCAAGGGCAGGGGGAGAGCTGCGACGCAAGCGGCTCAACCGCTGTTGAGAAAGCTCAGCGCTGTACATACCCCGCGCTCGCTCAACTAAGTTATGCGCTTCATCTACCAGCAGACCGACCCGCCAGTCGTTAGCTTGGGCCAAACCATGCAGCAACGCATGGCTATCAAACCAGTGATTGACATCGCCCACTACCACATCGGCCCAGCGGGCCAGCTCTTGCCCTAAGTAATAGGGGCAAACACTATGGGCCAGCGCCACCTTACGCAACGCATCGCGATCAAGCCAACCACGTTCTACGGCAGCTTGGCGAGCCGCAGGCAGGCGATCATAAAAGCCTGCTGCTAGTGGGCAAGCGTCCCCCTGGCAGGCAGTGCCAGGGTACTCACAGGCTTTTTGCCTTGCCACCAGCTCCAATACGCGCAGCGGCACAGCCGGTGAAGAGGACACGGGTGAAGATAGCGTAGGTGAAGATGGCGTAGGTGAAGATGGCGTAGGTGAAGATGGCGTAGGTGAAGATGACGTAAGCGAAGATGACGTAAGCGAAGTAGGTGAAGAAAGGCATGCCAACGCATCCAGCGCTAAACGGCGACCTGGGGTCTTCATGGTAAGGAATGCCACTCTATCCAGCTGCTGGCGAGGCATCGCAGAGAGCATTGGAAACAGCGTACCGAGGGTTTTGCCAATTCCAGTGGGGGCCTGAGCCAGCAGGCAGCGGCCGGTGCTGGCCGCTTTGTACACATCTTCCGCCAATGCGCGCTGGCCAGCGCGAAAATCTGGGAAGGGAAAGGTGAGTGTAGCCAGCTCCTTATCACGCCGCTCGCGATGAAGGGACTCCTGCTCTGCCCAGTCCAGAAAGCGCTGACATTGAGCGACAAAAAAAGCCTGTAGCTCGCTAGCGCTTATCTCTTGGGTGAGCACCGTTTCCTGACCGCTGGTAATTTCCAGATACACCAAGGCAATGGTGACTCGCTCAAGGCGACGCTCGGTGCACAGCAGCGCTGCGTATATTTTCACCTGCGCCCAATGCAGCGCACGCTGATTAGCCGCCATGCGCTCCAAGCTGCCGCGGTAGGTTTTCACCTCCTCCAGCCGGTTAGCACTGGGATCAAAGCCATCGGCACGCCCCACCACACGCAGGCCTTGATAGTCACCGGAAAGCGGCAGCTCAGCCTGGTAGCTCTCGCCCCGACGGCTGGCGACCAGAGCATGTCCTTCGATGCCTTCCTGGGCGCTGGGCGCGGGTGTAAAACGGTGGTCAAGATCGCCTTCCCTTGCGGTGAAGTCGCACAAGGTGCGCACCGCCACTCAGTAACGGCTCATTTAGTCACTTCTGGTTCAGTCACTTCTGGCTGCCAGCGTACATGGCATACCTCAACAGGCATGCCATGGCGACAAAAGAAGTCGATCCAGCGGCGCTGATTATCCTGCAGGCGATCGCCAGGGCCTTTGACTTCAATCATCCGGTAGCGGGGTTCACCCAGCGGCGCCTCCGGAATAAATTGAATCAGGTCAGGCAGGCCCGCGCGGTTGTGCTTAAGATCATCTAACAACCGCATAAAGCAGGCCCGCAAATGGGTGGGCGGTAGGCACTCAAGGGCCAGCATTAGCAGCTCTTCACTGACGATTCCCCAATGAACAAATGGCGAAGCAATGCCCTGCTTAGCGCGCCACGTGCCAAGTATCGCCGCCTGATAGCGGCCATCATCCAGTTGGGCTAGGCAGCCATCGATATCCACCTGACGCTGGCGCACAAAATCCTCACGATATAGATCCGCTGGCCCACTGTGAAACGGATGAAAAAACGCCCCTGGTAGCGGTTTAAAAATGGCTGACCAAAACAGTAAACCAAATAGCCCAGTAAGTAGGCTATTTTCAACGTAATACACCGGAGTGCTGGGGGTTGCCATATGTTCAGCAACGGCGTGTTCTACTGGCTGGGGACCGGGGAGCTGGAGCACATAAGTGGGCGCATCAGCCGCTTTTTTACCTAACCCAGCTGTCAGTTCAACCTCTCGGTGCAGCTTGCGTGCTAGGCGCGGCAGCAGCCGTGCAAGCGCTTGAGCTTGAGCTTCACCTTCGCTTGGCTCGACGGCTAAGGCGTTGCTAACGTGATCATAGGCAGTTTGGTAGCGGCCTAACCGCTCTAGCACGCGCAACCTGCGAATACGTGCATCGCTGTTATTGGCATCGGTATAGAGCATTAAGGCAAGCTCAGCGTCACCACTGCGTTCGGCAGCGTGCCCCATGGAGAACAACAGCCGAGCCCGCCGAGCATCTAGCCAGCGATTGTTGGATAGCGACGGCACCTCAGCAGAGAGCGCATCCGGGGGTTCACCACCGTCCAAACGTTCGCGTAGGCGGTGCAGCGCTAAGTAGGTGTCCACTTCATCACGACGCTGGAATGCCCGTGACTCAGCGGTAAACGTGACCTGCTCAAAGCGCTGCAAGCCCAGCTCGGTAAGTACGAACTCCGCCCAATCCTGGCGCAGGTTACCAAAAAACATCAGCCGAAGGCGGTCACAAAGCGGCATCACATTAAGCCGCACAACAGTTGTGGTGGCCGCTGACCACCATTGGCCTAAAGGGGCTGGGTCGGTTAACACGGGGGCTAATGCCGACTGGAGCAACGCTTTGCCACTATTAGATGCAAGGCCTGCCGCTTTAATTTCGCCTTTTAGCGCTTGGCGTAATTCACTCAGCCGCAGTAGTCGAAACAGCTCAAGACTACTTAGTTGAGGGCAATCATCTACCCAGCCAAGTGCTACCAGCGGCTTGAGCGCCTGCTGGGTATCGCCAATTTCGGAGTAGCTCAGCTTGTCTAAACGAAACAGTTCACCCTTGCGCATGACCATGCGCACCAGTAACGCCTGGGAGGCTTGCGGTAGTGCGCTGAAGCAGGCAATCGCATCACGCTCGGTGGCACTCAGTAAATCGTGGTGGCGGGCTTCCACCCAGGCCATTACGTAACGAAAGTTCGTTAGGTAATAGAGAGGGTCATCCAGGGAGGCAGTCGCTGGTGCGACATGGGCACTGTTCATACATCCATTGTAGCAGTGCTAATGGGGCGGGTTAACCCACCCGATGTTGATAAAGCACCTGCAGCGCGTCGTCATCTTTAACAGCCTCAGGCTGAGCAGTGGGTTTACGCCCCCCTGCCAGCACGTACCACTCAGCTTCGGTTAGATAGTGCTGGCACCAGCGGCCTAAGCCATCGGCAACCTGCTCACGACTGCGCTCGCCGCTACGAAAAGCATGGGCCAAGTGCAAAAGATCTTGGCGGGCAGTGCGGGCACGGGCGTTACCACCGTGCACTTTGGCAAGTGGGCAGCGTCGGTCATAGGCCGCGTTGGTTAATGCATTTAACCAGCGCTCCACTTCATGCGCCTGAATACCGCCGTAAACTGCCACACTGCACTCCATGCTTAACGGTTAATAGGTGTTATTAGCACTTGCTAAAGGTGCGTTAGACTGCCCGATTTTAGGGCAACTGTCATCTTCGTGCCGCTAGTCCCGCACCTGCTTAAAGCCCTGCAACACATTCACCACGTTGACACCGATATCCTCAACCGCATAGCCCCCTTCCATTAAAAATACGCAGGGTAGTCCAGCCTCCGCCAAGCGCTTGCCCAGTGCAATAAAGTCATTGTGCTGAAAGGTAAAAGCGCTAATCGGGTCACCTTCAAAAATATCTACACCCAGGGATACCACGATAAGTTCGCACTCTGCTTGGTGAATACGCTCAAGCGCCTTATCCAGGGCTGTCATCCAGGCCGCTACCGAGGTGCCTGGGGGCAGCGGGTAGTTAACGTTGAACCCTGCCCCTCTGCCTTCGCCGGTCTCATCTGCGTAGCCAGAATAGTAAGGAAACGTCACATCCGGGTCGCCATGCAGTGATAAAAACAACACGTCATCACGGCTATAGAAAATTTGCTGGGTGCCGTTACCATGGTGGAAGTCTACATCCAGCACCGCTACCCGTCGCTTACCGGCATCCAGTGCCCGTTGGGCTGCAATAGCGGCATTGTTGAAAAAGCAGTAGCCGCCAAACTGGTCATAGGCCGCGTGGTGGCCGGGCGGACGGCATAGGCCAAAGGTCGGCTCGCCGGTGGCTAAGGTATGCTCAACGGCACCCAGCGCAGTATCTTTGCTGGCCATGGCTGCAGCAAATGTGCCTTCGGTAATTGAAGTTTCCGCCGCCAAGGCATAATACCCCAGCTGGCCGCTCACTGCTTTAGGGATTTTGTCGCCCCGCAGGGTGCGGGCTGGCCAAATATTAGGGATAGCTTCGCCTTCGTGGCCGGCTGCCTGCCATGTCTGCCAGCAGCTTTCCAAAAACGCGACGTAACTCGCATCATGCACCGCAAGTACCGGTGCCAGGCCGTAGTCGCTGGGGGTACGCACCTCAAATGTCGCTTTGTGCAGTGCGTTAAGCACTAAGTCCATCCGCTCGGGGCACTCAAAGGGAGTCACGAGTGCGCCATCGTGAAGCTCGCTGCGCGCTTGGCGCTGGCGGCTACCTTCAGAGAAAAACGTCAGCATGTCGATTCCTCATTACATAGGAGGTAAGGCCATTGGGCAGCCCATTGGCGTTTTTGGGAGGGTGATTGCTGCTTCAATTGATACTCCGCCCGGCTGGCAGCAGCGCGGTCGGCAAATGGTTGTGCTCCCAACAGTGCTATGGGCGGGTTCGCTCGAGTATAACGCGCGCCTTTTCCCATACAGTGGGCGTGATAGCGCTTAGCAAGATTATTGGTAATACCCGCATAGGTACCGCGCTGGCACTCCAATAAATAGAGATACCATTGGGCTCCTGCGACCGAACTGCTTACGGCCTGACTGCCTGACTCCAAATTACTCACTTGCGCCATATCACCTCGCCCACCTTCACTCTACTTAGCTACCGTTACTCACCGCAACACACCTTTAATTTACGCCCACTGCCGCACAAGCATCGCTCATTACGACGAGGTTTGAGGCGCTCGACACTAGGCTTACCATCCACATACCACCAACGCCCCCCTTCAAAAACAAACCGCGACTCTTCTTCAAGCACATGCCAACCGTTAGGCTCTCGAAAGTAGGCACGAAAATGCACACGGCCTTCGTCATCACTGGCAGGGGGAGCCGCCATAATAGTGAGCGCCTTCCACTGGGTATCTGGGTCTGGCGGTAGTTGCGCAGGCCGAGTAGAGGTATGCCAGGTTGCAAGCAAATAATCACGAACATTCAACGCAAATGCCGTGTAACGTGAACGCATCAATGCTTCTGGCGTGGGTGCAACCACTCCTTGATGATAAGGTTGACAGCACTTTTGTAGTGGAAGATTACTGCCACATGGACAACTTGTGGCGATTAATTGAGTCATAGTGGTGGCTCTAGCTGATAAATATGATGGCGCAGTAGAGGTTTTGTTTCTGTATTGCCTAAGAGTAGGTGTATCAGTCCTGTCATAGAGTGGGTATAGTAACAAAGCAAGATTATCAGACAGACGGAGTACGAAACACGATCGATCATTCTTTCCAAACGCAGTGGAGGTTCTCCTATGAAGGTTTACAAACCCGAATGGCAGTGCACGTTTAGCGTAAACGAAGGCGCGGTAGAATCAGCAAACTGGAAAGAGCGAATCGCGTGGCGGCTAAGGGAGTTTGCCGACCGACTTGAAGGCGGCGGCCGCACAGTAAAAATCGACTACAACGTCTCTCCACACGTTAGCCGAGACGAAGTTGATACCTGTTTGGGTAAAGGGTTTGAAGTGACTCAGCGACTACTCACCCAACTTGCCCGCCAACAGGCCTGCGAAGATGTGATGCGCCACGCAAAAGCTGAGCTTTACGAAGAGCAACATCAGCATTAAGAGCAGTAACTAGTAGACGTCTTAGAAAAACACCCGCCCGTTTCAAACGATTGGCGGGTGTTTTTTTATTGAAAAGGGGTCTCTAGCGCCTGCCCCAATCGCTGCATAAACGCCGTACATTCATCAAGCTGGGCAGTTTCAATATACTCATCCGGCTGATGTGCCTGGGCAATGCTGCCGGGGCCAAGAATAATCGTTTGTAAGCCCTGCCCCTGGAACTGCCCTGCCTCTGTGGCATAAGCAACCGCGTGGTTGCAACAGGCGACGGGCAAATGGTCTTTAGCCAAGCGTAGCACCCGGTCATTATCTCGGTCGGCAAGACCAGGTACAGTGACATTGAGGGGTTCGGTGGTGATTTCAACGTGCTTACCTTTGGCCTGCAATTCAGCGGTTAGCTGTGCGCAAAACACTTCAAAACGTGCGTATATCTCATCAAAAGTATCCGTCGGAAGGTGGCGAATCTCCCACTCAAACTGACACTCCCGCGCCATGATATTGATCGCCGTACCGCCCTTAATTTTGCCTACGTGCAAGCTGGTGTGAGGCACATTAAACGCCTCATCGACTCGTCCCTCATCCACCAACGCTGCCATGGTGTCTTCAATAAAAGTAACTAGCCTTGCCGCAACGTGAATGGCAGAGGTGCCCTGATTAACCTGGCTGCTGTGGGCTTCTCGGCCAATCACCGTGGTGCGTAGATTAGTCGCGCCTTTCTGCGCCACCACCGGCTGCATGCTGGTCGGTTCGCCAACAATGACATGAGCGGTGGTGGAGTACTGCTCATAGAAGCGCTTGATGAGACTTGGCGCGCCCACGCAACCGATCTCTTCATCGTAAGAAAAGCCAAAATAGATAGGCTGCTTAAGTGATGCGTTTACCCAGGTGGGCACCATGGCCAGCGCACAGGCAATAAACCCCTTCATATCGCAGGTACCGCGACCATATAGGCGGCCATTGCCGCCATCAAGCAGCGTGAAGGGGTCACTTGTCCAGGGCTGACCTGCCACAGGCACCACATCAGTATGCCCAGAAAGCATCACGCCACCCGGCGCCTGCGGTCCAATACGCGCAATCAGATTAGCCTTTTGCCCACAGGGGCTCATTACACGCTCTGAGGCAACGCCGTTATCCGCTAAGTAGCGCTCAACAAATTCAATCAGGGCCAAATTGGACTCGCTGGAGGTGGTATCAAACGACACCAGTTTCGCCAATAAAGTGGTCGCGTCAGTCATACGGCTCTCTTGGTTAGCTTATTAGTTCAACCCTAGCACTGCCTTAGCGCTTTTCCTACTCAAAGAACAACCTTGACTGTCACGTCAACTTCATAGTGCATTCATCAAAACGTCATCTACACTTCTTACTGTTCAATGCACCCAATGAATCCAATAAACGCATTGTCACGAGCTTAAGAGCTACTTAGTTGATGAACTATATAAGTTTATGAACTGCATAAGCTTATGAATGACATAAGTTTATGAACCAGCTAGCTGATTAAGCTCAGGCCCACAAGGAGCTGTTATGTCTCGTTTTACACTGCACGCGCTTGCTGTTGGTGTGGCTACTGCCAGCCTGAGCCTGTCCGCTCACGCCACTACAGAAGTTAGCTGGTGGCACGCCATGGGCGGCCAATTGGGAGAGATTCTTGAGGGGATCACCGAAGACTTCAACGCCTCACAGGATGAGTACCGTGTGCGCCCCAGCTACCGGGGTAACTATACCGAGACAATGACTGGTGCGATTGCTGCTTTCCGCGCTGGTCAACAGCCTCATATACTGCAAGTGTTCGAGGTCGGCACCGGCACGATGATGAATGCCGCAGGCGCGATATATCCCGTATATCAACTGATGGAAGAGCACGGTCGAGCGTTTGATAACGATGCATTTTTACCTGCGGTAGTCGGCTATTACACCGACACCGAAGGCAATATGCTCTCCTTCCCATTTAACTCCTCCACGCCGATTATGTACTACAACCGCGACGTGTTTGAGGAGGCGGGCCTAGACCCTGAACAGCCGCCCGCAACATGGGAAGAGCTAGCTGACTTTTCGCGCCAAATCGTTGAGTCTGGTGCTGCACGCTGCGGGTTCACCTCTTCTTGGCCTAGCTGGGTGATGCTGGAAAACTTCTCCGCTATGCATAATTCACCATTAGGCACATTGGAGAATGGCTTTGGTGGCATGGAGACCGAGCTTAACTTTAACAACGAGCTGGTTGCCCGTCACTGGGACAACTTGCACGATTGGCAGGAAGAGAACATTTATCGTTGGGGTGGTCCAGGTACCGGCGCTGACTCCGAACCAATGTTCTACTCTCAAAACTGTGCGATTTTCTTTGGCTCTTCAGCGTCCCGCGCCGATGTCGCTGCCAACGCAGACTTTGAAGTTGGCTTCGGCATGCAGCCCTACTACGCCGATGTAGAGGGTGCGCCGCAAAACTCCATTATCGGTGGTGCCACGCTGTGGGCACTGCAGGGCCATAGTGACGATGAGTATGAAGCCGTGGCTGCCTTCTTTGAGTACCTCTCCCAGCCCGAAGTGCAGGCTGATTGGCACCAGAAAACCGGTTACCTGCCCATTACTCAAGCCGCCTGGGATTTAAGCGAAGAGCAGGGCTACTACGCAGAGAACCCGGGTGCTGATATTTCGCTACAGCAGATGACCCTCAACGAACCAACCGAAAACTCCAAAGGCCTGCGCTTTGGCAATTTCGTACAGATTCGCGACATCATCTCTGAAGAGATGGAAGCCGTAATGACCGGCGCCAAAAGCGGCCAAAAAGCAGCGGATGACGCGGTACAGCGCGGTAACAATCTGCTGCGTGACTTTGAATCCGCCAACCAGTAAATAAGCACTCACTACGCCGCTTACCCTATGGGTAGGCGGCTCTGTCGTTTTTGATGCTTATATTTTTTAATATCCTGCAGAGTTTCCCATGCAAACTAAACGCATGACGTTCCCAGGTAAATGGCTACCTTTCGCGCTGCTGGCGCCTCAGGTAATCATTACTCTGATCTTTTTTATCTGGCCTGCGGGCCAAGCGCTGTATCAATCACTATTGCGCGAAGACGCCTTTGGGCTGCGTACCACCTTTGTGGGCCTTGAGAATTTTGCGCGGTTATTTCGCGATGGCGCCTATCTCAACTCACTATCGGTGACAGTGGTATTCGCGGTGGGCACCACGCTGCTATCCATGACGGTGGCACTACTGATGGCCAGCACCGTAAACCGGATGATTCGTTCACGCAGCACCTATACCACGTTGCTGGTGTGGCCTTACGCCATTGCGCCAGCGTTAGCGGGGGTTTTGTGGTGGTTTATCTTCAACCCCTCGATTGGCATTGTGCCTTACATGCTTGAAATGGTGGGTTACCGTTGGAACCACCGTAACTCGGGCAGTGACGCCATGCTGCTAGTGATTTTGGCTGCTGCCTGGAAGCAGATTTCCTACAATTTCCTGTTCTTCCTGGCAGGCTTACAGTCCATTCCCCAGTCGTTAATTGAAGCCGCCTCCATTGATGGCGCCAGCCCTTTTAAGCGCTTCTGGACGATTGTTTTCCCACTGCTCTCACCCACCACCTTTTTCTTGATGGTGGTTAACGTGGTGTACGCCATGTTTGACACCTTCGGAATTATCCACACTACCACCCAGGGTGGGCCGGCGCAGTCGACCAACATCCTGGTGTATAAGGTCTACGCCGATGGTTTTGTCGGCCTTAACCTTGGCTCTTCAGCAGCCCAGTCAGTGATTCTGATGGTGATTGTGGTGGTGTTAACGGTCATTCAATTCCGCTTTATCGAGCGCCGAGTCAACTACTGAGCCTTGGGGAGAACATTAATGGTTGAGAACCGCCCGTGGGCTAATTTTTTCGCCCACACCGTGTTGATTATTGGCGTAGCGCTGGTGATTTTCCCAGTTTATATCGCCCTAGTGGCATCTACCCAGGCACCGGGTGACTTACTGCGCGGTACTATGCCGCTGCTGCCCGGTAGCCATGGCATCGAAAACTATAAGCTGATGTGGCAATCCGGCGTATCGACAGCTAATTCACCCCCTGCCGCAAAGATGCTCTGGAACAGCTTTGTAATGGCAATGGCAATCACAGTGGGCAAGCTGTCTATTTCGCTGTTGTCCGCTTTTGCAATTGTCTATTTCCGGTTCCGTTTTCGGATGTTCTTTTTCTGGCTGATCTTCGTCACCCTGATGCTGCCGGTAGAAGTTCGTATTATTCCCACTTTCCAGGTCGTAGCGGATCTTAAAATGCTCAACAGTTTTGCTGGGTTGTCGATTCCGCTGATTGCCTCGGCTACCGCGACTTTCTTGTTCCGCCAGTTCTTTATGACTATTCCCGAAGAGATGCTTGAAGCCGCTCGGGTCGATGGCGCCGGACCGCTCAAGTTCTTTAAAGATATTTTACTGCCACTCTCAGTGACCAATATCGCTGCGCTGTTTGTGATCATGTTTATCTACGGCTGGAACCAGTATCTCTGGCCGCTGCTGATCACCACTGACCCCAACTACACCACCATAGTGATGGGTATCCAGCGCATGACCGCAGAAGAAAACCCCCAGTGGCACCTGGTGATGGCGGCAGTTGTTATGGCAGCCCTCCCCCCCGTATTAGTAATTTTGTTTATGCAACGGCTATTTGTGAAAGGCCTGACCGAGACGGAGAAATAAGATGGCCAGCATTACCTTGGAAGGGCTAAAGAAAACCTATGCGGGTAACGTCGATGCGGTCAAAGGTATTGACCTGCATATTAAAGATGGCGAGTTCGTCGTGCTGGTAGGACCCTCCGGCTGTGGCAAATCCACCCTATTGCGTATGGTAGCCGGCCTTGAAACCATTACCGACGGCACGCTAAAAATCGGTGATCGGGTCGTCAATAAACTCGAACCCGCCGAGCGTGATATCGCCATGGTGTTTCAGAACTATGCGCTCTATCCGCATATGACGGTGTATAACAACCTCGCCTATGGCCTGAAGAACCGTGGCTTTAAAAAAGACGAGATTGAAAAACGCGTACGCATTGCTGCCAAGATGCTGGAAATCGAAGATTTTTTGGAGCGTAAACCGCGCAAGCTCTCCGGCGGCCAGCGCCAGCGTGTCGCTATGGGCCGCGCCCTGGTGCGCGAGCCAGCGGCGTTCCTGTTTGATGAGCCACTCTCCAACCTGGATGCCAAACTGCGCGTACAGATGCGTGTTGAGATTAAACAGCTCCAACGGCGCCTGAAAACCACCAGCCTGTATGTGACCCACGACCAGTTGGAAGCCATGACCCTAGGCGACCGTTTGGTAGTGCTGAGCGCCGGACAAATTGAGCAAGTGGGCACCCCCATGGAGATCTACGCCCGCCCGGCCACCATGTTCGTTGCTGGGTTTATCGGCTCACCCGCCATGAATATGGTACCGGTTGAATACCTACATGCACGGGGTTCCAACGGCTTGCTGGACGATCTTCCGGAAGGCACAGACATCGTCGGTATTCGCCCGGATGATATGCACTTAGCCCCGCCAGAGGGGCCCCACCTGATCGTAGAATCAACACTTGAACTATTTGAGGCCGCCGGTGCTGAAAGCCACCTGTATGTGCGTCTCGCCGACAGTGACCAACCTACGGTAATCCGTGTTGCAGGCCAGCCTCCGGTTGCGGAAGGTGAAACGCTGCGCTTCCATGTCACCCGCAACACGCTGCACCCTTTCAACAGCACTACGGGCAAACGCACAGGGGATTGAACACAGCATCAAGCCAAGAGAAACCGCCAGCAGATAAGACAGCGCAAGTCATAAGAGAAACACGTCATAAGAAAAACAAGCCAGAGGAGAGTCCATGCGCTACGTTTGAGATAACAGTTTGAGAGAGCGAGCTACACTCGTTTTACTCACTTTATTGTTTATCCGAGTAGCGTGCGGACCGCCACTAATGAGCGCTGAAACTTTATGCATTGACTCCCTTTATCGCGACCACTCTAGACGCGTTCAAGCGACCCTGATCCGCTTGCTGGGAGATTTTGAACTTGCAGAAGAAGCCATGCAGGATGCCTTTGTCGCCGCAGTTCAACAGTGGCCCGCCAGCGGTGAGCCCAACAACCCAACAGCCTGGCTGATTCGCACTGGTTATCACTGCGGTATCGATCAAATTCGCCTGCGCAGCACCGCACGCCGCCGAGCCCACTTGCTGCTACCCGCGGATGAGGCACTAGAGATCGACGATGCCGCTATTGAAGACGATGCGTTGCGGCTGCTGTTCACCTGCTGCCACCCAAGCCTGAGTATGGAAGCGCGGATTGCTCTCACCCTGCGCGAGATGTGTGGCTTGGCCACGGAGCAGGTAGCCAGCGCACTACTTATGAAACCTACCACCCTGGCGCAGCGCATCGTACGCGCCAAACGCAAGATTCGTGATGCGCGGATACCCTATGCTGTTCCTGCCCAGGAAGAGCTGCCTGAGCGCCTTCCGGATGTACTCCAGGTCATTTATCTGGTGTTTAACGAAGGCTACTCACGCAGTTCTGGCGCCAGCGTCGTGGATATTAGCCTGACCCGTGAAGCCTTGCGCCTTGGTGAGGAGTTGGCAAGGCTATTGCCTCGGGGCGAAGTGTTTGGGCTGATGGCGCTGATGCGGCTTAGTGATGCACGTCGCGATGCACGCCAGGATAGCAACGGCGAGTTGGTGACGCTGGATGCCCAGGACCGACGTCTATGGCACCAAGAGGACATTGACACTGGCATGACGTGGCTCGAACAGGCACTGGCACTATCACCCACCGGGTATTACACGCTTCAAGCCTCAATTGCTGCTGTTCATGCACAAGCTAACGACGCTGAGCAGACCGACTGGGGCCGTATTGTTAGGCTTTATGATGCCCTATGCCGACGCTTCCCATCGCCTATTCTGGCGTTGAACCGAGCAGTGGCTATCGCCATGAATGGCGCTCCCGCTACCGGCCTGCAGTTACTCGACGACATCTCGCATCACCCTCAGCTATCCCGCTATCACTTATTTCATGCCGCTAAAGCGGATTTACTACGTCGTCTGGGCAAGCGTGAAGCGGCGCGCGGCGCCTACCAACAGGCGTTGCTATTGACCACTCTGGGCCCAGAAAAACGCTTTTTGCTCAGGAGGTTAAGCGAACTAGAGCAAGCTCTATAAAAAACAGCATGTATCCTGTGTAAATAGTTGAGCGGGCCTTGCTGCCCCGTCCAATACTGAGATGAATTATCACAGGAAATAGCTCGCAAAAGCATACACTTAGCCACGTATAGAGATCGACATGCCGCCATAGATATTTGCCTGAACTGCCGGGCGTCGTAGGTACTCATGGGGAAATCCTAGATGCACTGCACTGACGTCGTCGAGTCGTGTCAGTTGGTCGCCCGTCAGTTCCAGCTCGAGTGCGGACAGGTTGGCTTCAAGCTGACTTATTGATCGCGCTCCAATGAGCGGCGCCGCCATACCAGGACGAGCCAGTAGCCATGCTAAAGCCACCGTGGCAGGTGATGAATTTTGTTCCGTTGCGACCCGTTTCACTTCATCGATAATGCGAAAACTGCGCGCAGGGACGGGCCCCGCCTCGGTTACGATGGCGGCACGGCTGCCCCTGACCGCGCTTTCGGGTGCGAGTTCGGAACGATTGTACTTGCCCGCAAGGAGCCCACTCGCCAACGGTGACCATGGCATGATGCCCATCCCCATTTCACGCGACATCGGAACCAAGTCTCGCTCCACACTGCGCTCAATCAGATTGTATTCTAGCTGCATCGCAACCATTGGCGACCAGCCCCGGAGCTCTGCGATAGCCTGCATCCGTGAGGCCTGCCAGGCAGGGATATCCGACAGTCCCAGATAAACGACCTTTCCCGCCGCCACCAAATCATCCATGGCGCGCAGAATCTCCTCCACGGGAGTGGTGAAATCCCAGGCGTGCAGATACAGCAGGTCGATATAATCGCTACCGAGGCGTGTCAGGCTGTCTTCTACCGAACGAACCATGCTACGTCGGCTGTTGCCCCCGGAATTAGGGTCATCACCGCGCATTGGCAAGGTGTATTTTGTGGCGATGACCAAGCGATCCCGTTTTCTCTGGGCAAAGCGGCCGACAAAGGACTCGGAAGTACCACCCGTATAGTAATTCGCCGTATCAATGAAGTTGCCGCCGCGGTCGACATAGCGATCAAAGATCGCACGGGAGGTCGGCTCGTCGGCACCGAAGTTCCATTCTGTACCAAAAGTCATGGTACCTAGCGCCATCGGTGATATTTTCAGGCCCGAACGGCCCAGCAAGCGGTAATGGTCGAGCTGCATGGGATTCTCCCTAAGCTGTTGGTTTCCGCAATGGTAGGCTTGTTCTTAAACTGACAGAATACACTGATATATTCATGGACTATGAAGCTGAAATGAACAATGAAAGGTAGCGATGTGGCGGAATTGCGAGCCTTCGTGGCAATCGTCGAACGTGGCAATTTCGCACGAGCGGCGGGATGGCTCGGTGTTTCGCCCTCGGCACTCAGCCAGACGATCCAGCGACTAGAGGCACGCTTGGGGCAGCGTCTTTTGAACAGAACCACCCGTACCACGCGACCAACGGAGGCAGGCCAACAGTTGTATGAGCGTGTTCGGCCAGCTCTGAAGGAAATTTCAGCAGCTCAAGCACAGCTGCGTGACCAACAGGGCGAGCTTGGCGGTCGGTTGCGGATCAATGCATCGCGCGCTGGGGCTGCTTATGCGCTGGCACCACATCTGGCTAGCTTTGCCGAGGCCTACCCTGGAATTGAAGTCGAGATCGTAATCTCTGATCGTTTGGAAGATGTGGTGGCTAGTGAGTGTGATGCCGGGCTGCGGCTCGGCGAGAGCCTGGAACAGGATATGGTGGGAGTGCCAGTAAGCGAGCCACTGCGTTGGATTACGGTGGCATCGCCACTCTATCTGGCTCGAGCAGGAACACCGGAGCATCCCGCTGCTTTGAAGGAACACACCTGTATCAATATGCGCTGGCCCAGCGGAGGACATCTGTTCCATTGGGAATTCGAGTGCGAAGGGCAGTCCGTTCGGGTGGCCGTGACCGGTCCGCTGTGTACCAACGATGTGGAAACGCGGCTGCGTGCGGTCAAGGATGGCCTTGGTATTGGTTACTTCCTTGAGCCGGAGGTGTGGGGCTTGTTGTCGGCCGGCGATGCCATTGAGGTGCTGGAGTCTTGGTGCCCGAGGGAACCAGGGTTCTACCTCTACTACCCGGGCAACCGACTGGTCACTCCGCAGCTTCGGGCTTTCCTCGACCATGTCGCAGCACGCCGTCGAAAGAAAGTTAATACGTAACAAGATTATTTAACCTACATCTCTGCGATGTACGATATTCATTGTGTTCGTATCTGGAGCAAGGGAGTAGGTACCTTAATCCCGAGGGATTATCGGTTAGTTCCATCCACTAGCAAAGGAAATCAACCAGATATTCCGATTAGCGAAAATAATATCTAGGCTATGTCGATTTGCGGACGCATCAAACGACTAGAGAGAGTAACCACCCTAACCATCAAGGAGGCTCTCGATGAAGTTTATGCTCATACGCCGCGCCGACGCCAATACCGAAAATGGAACGCTACCGTCACAGGAAATGCTCGCCGCCATGGCTGCCTATAACCAGCGCATGATTCAGGCGGGCGTGTTTGTCAGCGGCAATGGCCTACGTCCAACCGGTGATGGCTGCCTTATCCGCTTCGAGAATGGCGCACCTACCATTATTCCAGGCCCCTTATCTCCTCCAGGGGAGCGTGTTGCAGGCTATAGCGTGCTAGAAGTTCCTTCACTTCAGGATGCCATTGAATGGGCACAACAGTGGCCCACCATGGACGCCAATGGCAACGTGACGCTTGAGCTGCGCCGCTACTACTCGCTGGAGGACTTTGAACCAGGGGCAGGACTGGAACAGCACCGCACTCACGCACGTATCCCAGACGCCATGAACGTATATGTTGCTTTTCCCGGCACTTGCCGAGAGGCAATGCAGTTCTATGCCGATGTGACCGGCGGATATCTGGAGGCGCTACTGACCTATGGAGAAACGCCAGCAGCAGAACATACACCGCCCTCGTTTCACGACCGCGTTATTCATGCCTCGCTAAACCTACGTGGTCGGCGCCTGATGGGGGCGGACATAGCGCCTGAGAGATACGCACCACCGCAGGGAGTTCATATTCAGATGGAATACCAGGATAGAGAACAGGCTGCAAACACCTTCGCACGCCTAGCGGAGGATGGCGAAATCACCATGCCTTTCGAGGCCACCTTCTGGTCCTCAGGGTTCGGCATGGCAACCGATCGATTTGGCGTCAATTGGATGATTAACGTTTCATCAGATGATTGTCAGCCAGCCAATGAAGGAGACACGCCATGAAGTACGTTGCATTGGTGTATTACCAGGAGCAAATCATCAATGCCATGAGCGACCAGGCTTGGCAAGACCTCAACCAGGAGTGCATCGCTGGGGTGGAACGCTTAACCACTAATGGCAACTATCTGGCTGGCCAAGCGTTACAACCGATAGAAACTGCCACCACTGTGCGCGTGCGCGATGGAGAAACACTGATCTCCGACGGCCCCTTTGCCGAAACCAAAGAGCAGCTGGCCGGTTTCTACCTGCTCGAAGCCCACGACTTGAATGAAGCACTACAGCTAGCTAGCCGTATTCCTCCGGCTCGCCTGGGTAGCATTGAGGTACGCCCCGTTCGAGAACTTCCCCCCAAAACAGAAACTGGAGCATCACTATGAGTACTATCGCCCAACCTTATGTGGATGGCTTTGTCGCAGCTGTGCCAACCGCTAATAAATCTCAATTTATTGAACATGCCAGCGCTGCTGCTGTGGTTTTCAAGGAGCATGGCGCGCTACGAGTGGTAGAGTGCTGGGGAGATGATGTACCAGAAGGGGAAACCACCTCTTTCACCATGGCGGTTAAGCGTGAAGATGACGAAAGCGTTATTTTTTCATGGATAGAGTGGCCTTCCAAAGCTGTGCGCGATGAAGCTATGCCCAAGGTCATGCAAGATCCACGTTTGCAAATGGACGTTAACCCAATGCCCTTTGATGGCAAGCGACTCATCTTTGGAGGCTTTGAAAGCATCATTAATGAATGAGGAAATAAGTGCGCTGGGCCGTTTCGCTCTATCGCAACGGCCCGTAAAGTGCTTGTTTTAAAGACCTTTCTCAAGGGTTTATTTCCAATTAGCCCTCTTCAGCAAGATCCTCTACTTCCACAAGATCCAGTATGCGCCCCTCAACTTGGTAAGCCACCTCCCCAAGCGACACCATGTAGTCACGCAGCATTTCCCAGTCGGTATTACCGACGATAGTGTTACGGCCATCCTCATAAACAGCACCTAACACCGCGTGGCTATCACCGCCAGTCGCCGTAAAGTTGTTAGTAGCGATCGTGTACATGCGCTCTGGATCAATGGCCTGCATGGCTTCTTCCTGAGCTACTTTCAGGCTAACCACGCGCTCACCCGCTGGTTTGCTGCTGTCGTATACCAGCTCAACACCTGCAGATACCTGCAGAAAACCGCCGTTCTCAGCAGGAGCGTCCGCTAGAGCAATTTCGAACGTTTCAAGCAGTTCTGCACCGGTAACCTCAAGTAGTGCGAGCCGGTTACCGAACGGCTGCACGGAGATCAGATCACCCACCGACACATCACCGCTCCCAAGCGCTTCACGAATACCGCCGCTATTTTGGATAGCCAGTACTGTTTCCGGCGCTACTTTGCGTGCAGCGTACAACTGAGCATCGCTGATTAAGTTACCCAGTGCGGTTTCATCCGCGCGAACGCTGCGCTCGTCACCGCGGCCATGGCGTGGATTAGGCAGTGCGGCCATCACCTTGGCCCCAACTTGGGTATCGCGTAGCTCTTCAATCGCAGCCGTGTAGGGTTTAAGGCGCTCCGCTGCCTCAGGGTCTGCCTCACGCTCATCGGCGGCGAGCAGCTCGCCATTGACATCAACCACCACCCCATCAGCATCAAAGGTAACCTGCATCACACCGATATATTGTCCGTACTCCCCCGCTTGGCCAATCACCGTCGGCGAGAGTGCTTCACCGGCGCGGTTTTCAGTAAGCAAGGTCGGTGGCGATACTTTGGTGTGACTGTGGCCACCAATAATAATGTCGATGCCTTCAACGTGCTCTGCCAAGAGAAGGTCGTTACCCACGCTGGGATCGCTATCGTAGCCAAGGTGCGTCAGGGCGATAATCTTGTTTACGCCCTGCTCTTCGAAGCTTGCCACCATGGCTTCAGCGGCTTGGCGATAATCACTGATGGTGATTTGGCCAGGACTTGAAATCGTCTCGCTGTCCTGTGTACTTAACCCAAAGATGCCAATCTGCTCGCCGTTATGCTCAACAATAATACCGTCATAGAGCATTCCCGCCTGGGGGTCTGAACTGACCGGCTCACCCAGCATATCAGCAAACTCAGGGGCTGCTGAGAAATCCAGGTTGGCGCCTAAAATGGGAAATTCCGCACCTGAAAAAAACGCTGCGAGTGCCTGATGCCCCTCATCCGGATCACCCAAATCAAACTCATGGTTGCCCGGCACAAACGCGTCGTAGCCCATTAAGTTCATAAACTCCAGGGCATCCTGGCCCTGGAATTCGGTGAAGTAGAGCGTGCCTGAAAAGATATCGCCAGCATCCAGCAATAACCCTTCGCCATACTGCTCTCGCGCTTCATTTAGCGTGGTGACCAACTGGGGGTACTGGTCGGTCCGTCCGTGCAAGTCATTAGTGTGGAACAGTGTGAGGGTGTAATTATCTGCAAATGCGGGGGAAACAGTGACAAATAAGGCTGTCCCTAGCGCAATACCAGAACGGCTAAAAAGCATCTTGATGACTCCTTTCATATTGATGTCATGGTTCATTGTTAGCGTGCCATAAAAGCCTGACAAAACGGTGACAAGAGTGGCTAACCACCCACGTGCGCCTCTCAGCGATGAGGAAATAGCGTACTTAGTCCAACTTGCTAATGGCAACGCCATTGCCAAACAACGACGGCGCGATAAAAAGCGCCAAAAAAATAGTGACAAAGCCCCTTAGACTAAACCACGCAACGAAAGCGTTAAACACCCCATCTAGTCGCGCTTTAGCGCAACCCCGTCATAAGAACGACACAAAATTGTTACTAGGTCGCAATATCTCCCGTGCAAAATTGGGCGGACTTACGCCCACTTGTTTCACGAACGAAGTTTCACAAGCGATATTTCACGAACTATGTTTCACGAACTAGAGGTAGGTGCGGGCGGTATCGGTGTGGAACTCTCCGCTGCCATGAACCTGTTCTGCTACGACCAAGCGCTCACGGTCATTCTAGCAATTCTAGTAGTAGTCATCGGTGTTGAGCAGGTCAGTGCCTGGATTCGCAAGCGGGTCATCTAAGGGAATCACATCATGCCTAGTTATGCACTCAAGATAGACCGCCTGTACAAGCGCTTCGGTGGTACCGTGGCCCTCGATGGTATTGATCTCGCCCTGCCTAAGGGGCAAGTACTGGCCCTGCTGGGTCCTTCCGGATGTGGGAAAACCACTCTGCTACGCTGCATCGCAGGGCTAGCCGAGGTCGACAGCGGAGAGATTCATCTCGATGGTGAGCGCGTCGCCGCGCCTGGCCACCACCTTAGTCCTGATGATCGCCGCCTGGGTATGGTCTTTCAGGATTACGCCCTGTGGCCCCATATGAATGTCTACCAGAACGTGGCCTTCCCACTGGAAATGCAAGGTGTAAAGGCCAATGCTCGGCGCCCCCAGGTCGAATGGGCACTCGCATTAGTAGGGCTTAGCGATTTTGCCGAGCGCGCATCCGGCGCACTCTCTGGCGGCCAGCAACAGCGAGTTGCCCTAGCACGAGCGATTGTCGCCAAACCGAGGCTACTGCTCATGGATGAGCCTCTTTCCAACCTAGACAAAGGCCTACGAGAGAGTCTCGCCCTTGAGATTCGCACCTTGATTGAGGAGCTGAACCTCACAGCAGTCTTCGTCACCCATGACCAGCACGAGGCCTTCGCCCTAGCCGATCGCGTTGCCGTACTTCAGCAGGGCCGGCTGCAGCAGATCGACTCACCGCAAGCACTGTTTCACACCCCAGCCACACCGGACATCGCTGACTTTGTTGATGCTGGCACCCTGCTCGACGGCCGACTCGACGCCAAAGGGCTCTCCATTGCCGGAAGCCACCTGCCACTGGGCGCCGCATGTGGCCACCTCGGTGAAATACGTCTGCTGCTACCACGTCGCGCTCTACGCCTCTGCGCACCCGACGATGGCCTGCTCCGCGCGCGCATCACCGGTCGTTTGTTCCAGGGTGAGCATCTGTCGCTGCAACTCACCCTTATGGATGGCAGCACACTCAAACTGCACGCATCTCATGCACCTGAGCGTGGCTGCCAAGTAGGTATCGACATTGATCTCACCGCCCTGCGGGCCTGGAATACAGAAGCCCACCTGCTCGATTTAATGCCCCACGCAGATATGGCGGCCACTGCCACCGGTTGACTCCCTCTCACACCACTCAATCCATCACTCAGGAGACAGATATGTTTCGCTTGAAACCGCTTGCCCTCAGCGCCTGTTTTTTCGCCTTACCGGGTCTGGCCTCTGCCAGTGCTCTGACCGTCTACTCAGCGGGCCCCGGCGCCCTGGTAGAGAGTCTCGCTGCCGACTTCACTGAGCAGACCGGCATTGAGATCAACGTTTTTCAGAGCACTACCGGCCAGGTAATGGCTCGCTTGGAATCTGAGCAATCCAACCCGCTGGCTGACGTAGTGATATCTGCCTCTTGGGATAGTGCCAAATCGATGTACGAAGAAGGCTTACTACGCGAGTATCGCTCCCCCAACGCAGAGGCAGTGCCTGACTTTCTTAAGACCGACCACTATGTAGCCCAAGGGGGGTCAGCCCTAGCCCTGGTCTGGAATCGCAACAGTGACGTACCCCAACCAACCGACTGGAGCGACCTCACCAACGAGGTCTATCGTGACCAAGTCACCATGCCAGATCCAGTGCAGTCAGGTACGGCTTTTGAATTGATCACTGGTCTACTAACGACCATGGGAGAAGACGCCACCTGGACACTGTTGGAAGAGCTCATCAACAACGACATGATCGTACCAGGCCCTAATGCACGCGCTCTCAATCCGGTACTACAGGGCGCCAAGTCGGTGGTCTTCGGCGCAGTAGACTATATCGCCCTGGGACAGCAGGCCGAAGGTGAAGCCATCGAGGTCATATTCCCCGAGAGCGGCACAGTCATCGCTCCGCGGCCGATGATGATCCTTGCCTCCACCAGCATGCCCAACGAGGCCGAGCAGTTCATCGACTTCGTGCTCTCTGAGCAGGGCCAAGAGCGGGTTGCCGAGTACTACTTAATACCGTCACGCAGCGATATCGATGCGCTACGCCCGACTATTGAGGAACTGACTCTGATCGAGGTGGATAGCGAAGCAATGAACACCCAGCGTGATGCAATTCTCAGTCGATTCCGAGAGGTTACAGGTAACTGATGCTGGCACACCTCACCCTCCGCCGACTGCCAATCACTGGGGCAGGCCTCATCATGCTGCTAACTGCGGCGGCACTACTACTGCTGGTCGGTCTACCACTGCTCTATGTGATACTGCAGGCCATTTTCCCCGGCTGGTCACGGGGTGAACTCAGCGGCGCTTTCGGCCTGTTCATGCCACTGATTACCGACCCAGTAATACTCGGACTGCTGGGCAATACTCTACGTTTAGGCATAGCCGTAGTGTTGGTCTCCGCTCTGTTGGCCATCCCACTGGGTGCACTGCGTGCGCTGACACGGGTACCCGGTGGCAGTGCCTGGGATCTGATTTTTTTGATCCCGTTCATGATTCCGCCCTATATAGCCGCACTATCATGGATGCTGACTCTACAGCCAAGGGGCTATGCCGAGCAGCTCAGCGGCATATCCGCCAGCGCTTTTCTATTCTCGTTCTCGGGTATTGTCTTCGTGATGGTGCTCAACGTTTTCCCAGTGGTCTACTTTGCCGTCTCACGTACGATGATGAGTGTTGGTGGTCGCTACGCCGCTGCTGCAAGGGTCAGCGGTGCTGGTGGTTGGCGCGCCTTCTGGCGTATCACACTACCACTCTCTACCCCTGGCATTGCCGCCAGCCTGCTATTGGTCTTCGCACTGACCATAGAGGAATTTGGTACCCCCGCCACCTTGGGTGCCCAAGCGGGCTACAAGGTATTGGTCACAGGCATCCACGAGCGCTTCTCCGACTGGCCCATCGATATACCCGGTGCAGCGGTACTATCACTACTACTGGTGATGCTTGCCATGGCGGCTTTCTATCTGCAGCACTGGCTGGTCACGCGACGCTCCTTTGTCAGCCAAACGGGCAAACCGGCAACAGTCGAGCGCATTGAGCTGGGCCACTGGCGCTGGCCAGTCCTAGGTTTGTTCAGCTGCGTAGCACTGGCTGCCGTAGCTGTGCCAATCCTCGCAGTTTTGGCCACCGCCTTCACCGGCACACTCTCAGGCGGACTCAGCTGGGATAATATTTCACTGCGTCACTTCGAGGCGTTACTTACCAACCGCAACGGGGCACTACAGGCGCTTTCCACCAGTATGGGACTAGCCATCTTAGCGGCTTTACTTACTGGGGTTCTTGGCGCGCTAGTGGGCTACCTGGTCGTACGCGCCAGCATTCGCGGTAAAGGTGTGCTGGACTTGCTCTCACTGGTGCCCAACACCATGCCTGGTATCGTGGTAGCAGTAGGACTGATCTTAGCGTGGAACCAGTCCTGGTGGCCGATCCAAATCTATAATACCGGTGCTATGCTGCTGCTGGCTTATGCTTGTCTTTTACTTCCTTATCCGGTGCGCTACGCTTCGGCGGCCTTTCGCCAGATGGGCGAAAGCCTAGAGGAGGCAGCACGTGTGTGTGGGGCTGGCTTCTTCACCACGTTCCGGCGCATCCTATTGCCGTCCCTAGCACCCAGCCTCCTTGTTTCCATGTTACTGGTATTTGCCATCGCTTCTCGAGAGCTTGTGGCCTCGCTCATGGTCGCACCAGCGGGTATGCGCACGGTGTCAACCTTCGTATTCGGCCAATTCGAACAGGGCTCCCCTGGAGTAGGCATGGCGATGAGTGCCGTGGCAATCTTCACCACCACCGCTCTACTCGTGGCGCTGACTGTATTTAGCCGTAAACGGCTGCCAATCGTGGGCTAAGTAGTAGAGAAGAGTAATAGAGAAGAGAGGAGGTGCTAACGCCACTTCCTAGCAGTTTGGAAAACAATTATTAAATCTCCACCCTAGATAATTAATCAGCATTACTACCTCAACAAAGCTTTTTACAAATATCTCTCACAAACAACATCCACAAAAACGCCGATACACTTTTAGTATATCGGCAAAAACGATTTATTCAGCTTACTAAGAAAAAGAAACCTACGCATTAACTAGAAGTGATAACGAGCACCTACCGCATAATAAAGATCTTCTTCAAAGTCATTTATCGCATCTAGTTTTGCATCATTAAACTCAACAAAAACATCAAAGTTATTTGTCAGCTTATAATGTGCTGCAGCAGCCCAGGCATCACGGTCTTTATTAGCGTTATCTAGATCAATATTGTAGTAGTCCACATGGAATCGCCACGCATCGATAGCATAAGTAGCGCCTACACCGACTTTATCAAAACCACCACCAAACCGGTCGCTATCGCTGCGGGTTTCATAGCCTATACGTGCCGCAAAAGCATCGTTGATATCAAAAGATGCTGTAGCGCCAAAGCGAGTTTTACCGTTACCGCCGCCACGCACGGTATCTTCGACATAGCCTAGCGCTATGCGCGCAGGCCCAGTGGAATAAACGACACCACCTTGGGTGGCGATGACACTGCCCTGGCTCGATTGCTCAGCCTGGGTGAGTCCACGCTCAGAGAAGTGCTTTGCTGAAAAAACAGCCTGTAAGCCATTTATTTTTGGTGTTTTATAACCAATTGAATCGCCACGAGCTTGCAACCCGCCACCGGCAAACTCATAGCCACGCTCGACATAGACATCAAATGGTGTCATGACATAGTTGTCGTAGTAACTATTATAGTTACCAGCCATAAAGGTACCGTACTGCTTACTTTCCAGACCAATGTAGCTGTTACGCACTTCATCAAAGCCAGGTTGGCTGCGCTCATCTCCCCTGAAGCGCCATTCGACACGTGCGATACCACGGAGATCACTATTAATTTGATGACCTGCCGTTATACGCAAGCGCGAGCCAAAGTTACGAAACTCTTCTCCGTTATCAACGCCATTTTTAGCGCCACCACCTTCAAACCCCATGGCAATACGGCCATAGATATCTAGCGTAGTTCCATCTTGGTCATACACTAATGCTGCTTGAGCGGCAGTAGTACCTAATAAGCCAGACAAAGCTAAAGCGAGAGTCGTCTTCTTAAACATGATAGTTCCCATTATATAGTATTTTTTGCTTTAACAAGGCAGAGTCCACGTAAATCAATGCCTCAGCGCAGAAAACACTAAACAACTTATATTGCATTTGTTTTAAAGTTTTATTTTTCAGGAACTAATTTTTACGCACTATCCTTTATATACCTGCGCATAAAAATGCCATAAAAAATTAATTTTTTCTTATTAAAAAGATCTTAATGATTGAGATATTTAAATCCTCGAGCCCATGCCCCCCCTGTGCTTGCAAGAACCCTCCGTGCTTATAAACCCTCAGTGCTTATGAATCCTCGTGCTTATAAACCCTCATGCTTATAAAATAGTGTCATCACTTGTTCACCGATTTGACTCCTCAGTGTCATTCAGCCTGTTCACACTACATTCAAACGTGATAAAGGGATGAATCGCACATGCGGCTCTGTATCGTTAGTGAAACATGGTCACCCGATATTAACGGTGTTGCTCACACGCTGAGCAGACTATGTCGCGAACTGTACCAGCAGGGCGTTACAGTGGATGTAATACGCCCCCAACCCAGGGTAGCCGGTGAGGCACAACATGTGGCTAACGAGCTGCAAGTGCAGCGGCTGCCACTACCCGGCTATACCGAGGTGCAGGTGGGGCTAGCCTCCTCCGCTAAAATAAGCCGTTTTTGGCGCAAACACCACCCTGACACCGTCTATTTAGCCACCCAAGGCCCACTGGGCTGGGCTGCCCGCAAAGCTGCGCGGCGGCTGAATATCCCCCTGGTTGCGGGCTGGCACACTAACTTTGACCATTACTGCCACGATTATGGTGTGCCTTGGCTATCAGCGCTTACCCATCGTTATTTGCGCCGCTTCCATAACGGCTGTGCGTTAACCCTAGTGCCTACTCACCAGCAGGCAACAACACTCCAGCAGCAAGGGATTAAGGGAGTGCATGTGCTGTCGCGTGGCATTGATGGTAAGCGCTTTTCACCTACCCACCGCGATGCCGAGCTGCGCCGCCAATGGGGGGTATCAGACCACCAGCCCGTAGCCCTTTATGTCGGGCGCTTAGCGCCTGAGAAAAATCTAGCGCTACTGCAAGAAACCCTGCAAGCCATGCGCAACGCTTGTCCTGATATGGCCCAGATAATTGTCGGTGATGGCCCAGGCCGCACTCAGTTACAAAAAGCGCTACCCGATGCCCATTTTACTGGTTTTGTAGATAAACAAACCTTGGCGCGCCACTACGCTAGTGCTGACATTTTTGTCTTCCCTTCTCTTTCTGAAACCTGGGGCAATGTGATTAGCGAAGCCATGGCAAGCGGGCTTGCGGTGGTTGCCTACCATCATGCCGCCAGTGCTGAGCTGATCCAAAGCGGCCACAACGGCATTACCGTTGCACCAGGAGACTCAACCGTCTTTTCACAGGCGGCTGTAGAGCTGTGCCAACACCCGGCTGACTACGCTCGCCTCGGTCGAGTTGCCCGACTGAAGGTATTGGAACAGAGCTGGTCAGGCATCGCTGAGCAGTTCACACGTTATCTTTATCAAGCCCAGGAGAGCCACAATGCGCCCACGCCCACTTGCCGTATTCGATCGTCTTGACCTATGGGAGTGGCGTTTTTGCCAACGCGTCACGCTACTCAGCCTCTATCGCCCCTGGCGGCTTACCCTGCAAGCAGCCAGCAGGCTAGGTGACTGGCCAGTATGGGTTGCGCTTATCGCCGCACAGCCCTGGCTACAGCCTCAGCATGAGTGGCGCCTAGCACAATACGCCGCGACGGCACTGGTGGCGATTATCGTTTACCGGTTTGTCAAAACACGTCTTTGCCGTGAAAGGCCTTTTATTACTTACCGCAATGGCGTGCATTGCGGTGAGCCAGCACGTGATCGCTACAGCTTCCCTAGCGGCCATACCATGCACGCAGTCATGTTTTGCGTTTTTGTGGCAGCGCATACCCCATGGTTGCTCCCTATTGTTCTGCCGCTTTCGCTGCTGATCGCGGTGTCGCGGGTAGGGCTTGGACTACACTACACCAGCGACGTATTGGCAGGAGGAGCCATGGGCTACATTTTCGGGCTAATTGGCCTTTATATGATGGGTTAACTCTTGATCATTAACTCTCGGCCATTAGCTCTCGACCATTAGCGCTTGCCCAATACCATTCTTGCACTGGCGGGGCAGCGCTCTGCTGTATGCCCCATTACGTGTGCATCACTCCTGACGATATCGCTGTTCATGACTATATTGCTGATATGGCCGAAGTAACGATACCGCCGGGCACTGCTCGGCCTTTGTTATTCATCAAGGAGTGATGGGATGACCATGTCAGTAGGTGAGCTATTTATTGCGCTAGTGATTATTGCGCTAGTTCTGCTGTTAAGTAACGCGTTACGCCTATGGCTACCCTGGCTACGACGACTTTTCTTGCCTAGCTCAGTAATAGGTGGGCTACTTCTACTGCTGCTTGGCCCTGATGTAATCGGCCGGTTCATGCCGCCAATTTTTGCAGATAGCCCTGGGCTTTTTCCTGCCTATGTTCAGGAAAGCTGGTCAGCCCTGCCGGGCCTGTTGATTAACGTCGTATTTGCTGCACTCTTTATTGGCACCGCCATTCCCGGATTACGCACTATTTGGTTGCGTGCAGGGCCGCAGGTAGTGGTCGGACAAACCATGGCTTGGGGCCAATATGTTGTCGGGCTTACCCTCGCACTCTTAGTGCTGGTACCCATTTTTAACATGAACCCGATGGTAGGTGCGCTCATAGAAATTGGTTTTGAGGGTGGCCATGGAACCGCTGCGGGCATGGCGGATACCTTTGCAGACTTAGGCTTTGAGGAAGGGGCAGACTTGGCACTAGGGCTTGCCACTATAGGTATTGTTTCTGGTGTGTTAATCGGCACCGTAATGATCAATATTGCCGCCCGTAGAGGGGTGGTAAAACTAGATGGCGAGCAAGAGGACCCAGATGAGCTGATGCGCAACGATGAGCGCCCCTCCACTGAAGAGTTCAGCGAGTTTAAGAAGGACCTAATGCAAGAAGCGGGCACAACCGACCCTCTTAGCCTCCACATTGGCCTTGTGGGCATAGCCATTGTCATCGGTTGGCTGCTGCTATCCGCCTTACAGTGGATAGAGCAGGTAACCTGGGCACGTAACGACGGGCTTGAAATATTAGCGCACGTCCCGCTCTTCCCAGTTGCCATGATTGGAGGCGTTATTGTCCAGCTGTGTGTTATGCGCTTTGGCCTTGAACGCCATGTATCCACCCGAACAATGTCTCGAATTGCAGGCACCGCGCTCGATTTTACTATCGTTGCCGCCCTGGCCACTCTTTCGCTCACCACACTAGGCGACTACTTCGTGCCTTTCTTACTACTAGCCCTGGCAGGCATTGGTTGGTCGCTCTTCGTATTGATCGTCATCGCTCCCAGGGTGATACCGGAAAACTGGTTTGAACGCGGTATTGGCGATTTTGGCCAATCGATGGGGGTAACCGTGACGGGCCTGCTGCTGATGAAGATGGCTGACCCTAAAAATAAATCAGGTGCATTAGAAAGCTTTGGCTATAAGCAGTTGATGTTCGAACCGGTCGTCGGTGGTGGCCTATTTACAGCCGCTGCACTGCCGCTGATCGCCCAGTTCGGCGCGCTTTCAGTACTCATTTTTACCGGCATTTTAACCATCTGCTGGCTTACCTTTGGGCTACTCTATTTTGGCCGTATGGTGCCTGAACGTGGTAAAGGAAGGTGGCATAAAGCAGGTAAGTAATCACACTTTTCAAACATCAACGCCCGCAACTGCGGGCGTTGATTTAGGGATGTTCAGTACTCACATATCAGGAGGCATATCGTCCATATCTTCTGCAGTCGCCAGAAACGATGTTTTAAACATCATGTATAACCCAAGCCCTGAGAACGCTAGAAACAGCACGAACATGCATAACATCAGTACCATTGCCATAACACTTGTCCCTGAAGGTGCGCGGCCGTTACGTTGACGTTTTCTAACCGCTGAAAATTGCTTCACAGGGAAGCATAGACCAAAAATATCTCCTTCATCTGTACATATGCTATGCAAAATAGTTCCAAATTTAATGAATGTATTTACCTCAACGACTTATATCTAAGTAAAATGCACAAAAAAACCACCTCGTGTGAACAAGATGGTTATTTTGCATCGCTGCCGTTCCTTGGCCTTGATGACCAGCACTTTCATGCGCTGATAGGGACGGGCAAGCTGAGTGTCCTTTTACTTCCTTTTCAACAACTAGGCTCCATGCCTTCCTTTCTTATCTGTCAACTTGCCCGAACTTTTACTGTACTCGCCATTTCTGTACTCACCATTTCTGTACTCACCATTTCTGTACTCTCTGGTCTATCTACCTAATTTCTTAATTTTTGTCTTTCTTCCAACTCTACTTTACTCTAACTCTATTTACCGAGCTCTCTTTACCTAACTGGCACGCTTTGTGAACTTTAGGCGCTTAAAAAGAACTTTTAAAATCGAGCTTTTAAAATGATCACCTATTTTTCAGGTTACTTACCCTAATACCTGCACACACTAAGCCAAAACCCTCTTAAAAAATAAAAAACCAGCAAAAACAGCATCTTAAAATAAAAACAATTGGCATGCAGTTATCTCACAGGTGTTTAAATAAGAGATTTTTATGTATAAAACTGACACATGGGACAAAATCGCTTGTCAAAAGTCTACCTTGCGCATTAAACCAGTGGCGTAGTTCGCCAACTGAGTTTATGTTGATTAGTGAACCTCTTCGCCCGTGCTGGGCTTACGACCTAGGAAGGAATCCCTCAATGAAACGCACACTACTGCTCTGCGTCTTGTTAATGGCAACGTTAATAGCTATTAGTGGCTGCAATACAGTTCGAGGGGTGGGGCAAGATATTGAAAAAGGCGGCGAGGCTATCCAGCGCACAGCGGATAGTTAACCATCATGATGACTGTTTACCTTTCCCATGGTTTGGAGAGTGGCCCCGGCGCACTAAAGATCCAGGCGCTTAACGGCATCGCTGAACAGCTGGATAACTGTGAGCCAGTCGTTATGGACTACCGGGGCATGGCTGAACCTCAACAGCGTTTGCACCACCTTTTGGCCACCATAGCTTCCCGGAATGATAGCTTGGCTAACTGTGTACTGGCAGGTTCAAGCCTTGGCGGCTGGCTAAGCGCTGCGGTCAGCGCCCAGCAACCTGTATTGGGCTGCTTTTTACTAGCACCAGCGCTGGGCCTACCCGACTACCCAGAAACATCGCTCACTATTCAAGCCGCAAAAACTCACATTATTCATGGATGGCGGGACGACATTGTGCCGCCCGGCCCAGTTATTGAGCACGCCCGTTTGCAGCGACTATCGCTGCGCATGGTCGACGATGACCACCGCTTGCACGACAGTCTCGATACTATTCTGAGCGATTTCGAGCTTTTTTTGGTTCAGTGCGCCGCGCTAAACCAGCATCCCTGCTAACACACCTTCTTCGACACATCTCAACAAACATTCGACAAGAACTCTACAAGCATATACAAATAATATACACCCATTCAGAGAAATGCCCACATGTTCGGACTATTTAAGCGCGACCCAAAGAAGAAGCTTCAGCAGGCGTATGAGCGTAAATTACAGGCGGCAATGGAGGCATCTCGCAACGGTGATATGCGGGCCAATGCCACTTTAACGGAAGAAGCCGAAGCAATACTGTCTGAAATAAATAATTTAACCACTGCCAAGTAATAGGATCTCAATGCCACAGGGTCGCAATACACGACGTTTCAATACACAGTTCTTCAATGCACAGGGCTTCAATACACAGAGTTCCCGCTTAGTCGCCACAGCACTGATCGCTTTTTTGGGTTTAATACCGTTTAGTGCAGCGGCAAATTGCCCCTCACCCGGTGAATGGTGGCAAGCACACCAAGTTGTTTCCCATAGCGCACTTCTCACCCAGGCGGCCCAGCAACAGGTGGTATTGTTAGGCGAACAGCATGATGCCATTGAGCACCACCGCTGGCAGCTGAGTACCCTGGCAGGGCTTCACGTACTGCGCGAAGGCATGGTCATTGGGTTGGAAATGCTGCCTCGTAGTACACAGCCCGTGTTGGATAACTGGGTGGCAGGCACGCTAAGCGAAGAAGAGCTGCTAGAGCAAACTCAATGGCAAGAAACATGGGGCTTTGATTCTGAACTTTACCTGCCCATTCTGCATTTCGCGCGGTTACACCAGATCCCACTCGTAGCCTTAAACATCACACCAGATTTGCGTCGGCGCTTGGTAGAAGAGGGATTTGCGAACATTCCCTTCGATCAACGCCACGGCATACCTGCTCCACTCACTGCCAGCGACACCTACAAAGAGAGGCTTCAACAGGCATTTGAGCAGCATGCCATGGATATTAACGACCCTGAACAACTAACCCGCTTCATTGACGCTCAATTAAGTTGGGATGTCGCCATGGCCCATGGGCTTGCCAAGGCAACAGAAGATGGCGCATTAGCCGTTGGCTTAATGGGGCTGGGTCACGTCGTTTATAACGAGGGCGTTGCGCACCAGCTCAGCGGAATGGGCGTGGAACACAGCTTAAGCCTATTACCTTGGGAACACCAAAACTGCGAGACACCACCCCCAGCGTTAGCGGACGCTGTCTTCATCCTGCATGCACAACCAAAAGAGTCCGACTGACGCTATCGTGCCTACTGCAGAACAATCCTAGTGGCCAATCTGTAGGCAAATTTATAGCCGACTCAAAATTGCACCATTATTGGGCATATACAGAACGTAGCGTTGATTGTCGCGTTTAAACGCCGGGCCATCACTAATTGATCACCGCTGTCTCAGCTCATAGGGTATGAGCCTTCAACTTTTGTCGATAAAAATAGCTATGACGACTGAAACTCAAATGCAACGAAAAAATTTGTGGTCTGGCCTGGGAGTAACGTTGCTTGCCTGCTGGCTATTGATTTGGCTTATTCCCCGATACGGTGGGTCAGGCATGGCTTTTGGCATGCACCCACAGCGTCTCGCTACGCTAGGGGCGTGGGTAATGCTGATATGCGCCGCAGCACTTGCAATAGGTAGCCTGATAACGCTTCGAAAACACCGCTCCTCGCTGTTTCAATTACCGCCGTTAAACGATGTTTGGCACCAAGCCTGGCCTTTCTTATACGTTCTCTTCTTTATTGTACTGGCAATATTTCTGCCGCTTACTTGGCTCGCGCCTTTTATTGTAGGCACGCTCGTTGCGCTACTTGGTGAACGACGATGGCATGTCATCTTGCTGGCAGCCGCCATTCCTACCGCAGCACTCTACTTATTAACAGTTCATTTAATGCGCATAGGGGTGGTTTGATATGCCAGAACTTAGTGCCATCACAAGTGCATTTGGCGATGCTTTAACACTGCACTCAATCAGCGTCATTTTAGGCGGCGTGCTGTTAGGCTATTTGGTGGGCGTTATCCCTGGCCTAAACCGCTCTGTTGCTATCGCGATTGCCATCCCTCTAACATTTTATATGTCCGCCTACGCGGCCATCGCTTTTCTCATTGGCCTTTCAAAAGGCACTGCTGCAGGTAGCGCCGTTTCGGCTATTCTGCTCAACACCCCTGGTGAGCCCTCCTCAGCCGCTACCTGCTTAGACGGCTACCCCATGGCTAAAAATGGCCAGCCACGCAAAGCGCTCAAGGTTGGCCTGCTGGCATCCGTCATTGGCGATTTGCTCTCTACCTTGCTGCTGATCGCTGTGGTTATCCCTTTTGCCTCTGTTGCGCTTAAGTTTGGCCCTTATGAGCTGGCGGCTATCCTGATTTTTGCCTTGGTATTTATTGCCGGCATGGCCGGTGGCTCGTTCTTAAAAGGCATGGCCGCTGGCGGTATGGGGGTAATTCTAGGCACAGTCGGCCTCGACCCAGAAACGGGGGCAATGCGCTTTACCTTCGGCTTCGCCGAATTAATGGAAGGCGTACCGATTCTTCCCTTGGTAATTGGTACCTTGGCGCTCTCCGAAATGTTTGTGCAGCTAGATGAGTACCGGCGTACCAAGGGCGGCAGCTCCGTTCGCCTTGGCCACAACCCTGATGACGATCTCTCTTATAGCGAATTCAAAAAGACACTGCCCACTATCTTTAAAAGCACCGGCGTAGGCGCCTTTGTAGGTGCATTGCCAGGCCTCGGCCCTTCGGTTGGTTCGTTTATGGCCTATGGGCTTGCCAAGCGGGGAGCAAAAGATCCCGATAGCTTTGGTAAAGGCAACCCGAACGGAATTGCAGCAGCGGAAGCAGCGGATAACGCTGTTATCCCTGCAAGCTATATTCCGCTATTCGGTTTAGGTATCCCCGGCAGTGTTTCTGCTGCGCTGCTGGTAGGCGCCTTTATGATTCACGGCATTCAGGTCGGGCCACTGATGCTACGCGATCACCCACAAATGCTGTTTACCATCTTTGCAGGCATGGTGATTGCCAGCCTTATCATGCTGGCCGTGGGCTGGTACGGGTTACGTATCTTTGCCAAAGTGACTAACGTGCCGCAAAACATTGTGATTCCGGTCGTTATATTCCTGTGCTTGGCGGGCATACAAGTTCAGGGGTACGGCACCTTTGGTCTACTAACCGTATTTGGTTTTGCCATCTTTGGTTATTTCCTTAAAAAACACGACTACTCCTTCGTAACCTTCTTAGTAGCCTTCATTGTGACACCCATGCTGGAAATGAATTTGCGCCAGTCGGTGATCCTTTCCGGCGGAGAAATTAGCATTTTGCTGCAACGGCCTATCGCGCTGTTCTTCGTCGTCGCAACAGGCCTGATGGTGCTACACCTTGCCTGGAGTGGCTATCGTACTTACCGCCGGCGTCGCTTGGTTTCTGTGTAGCGATGCTGTTTTCAACCCAACTACAACCACGATAAAGCGATTGTTTTAAAAAGATTTTTAAAAATCATTCTAAAAAATTAATAAAAACGAACCATACAAAAACGAACCATAAAAACGATTCCTAACAATTATTGAGGAAATGGCACCATGAAAAAAACACTTCTTAGCACAGCAATTCTTTCTGCGGCTCTGGCTATCGGCGTCAGCACCGCTCAGGCGAATGACTTTCCTAGTAAACCACTTACGCTAGTGGTTGGTTTTGGCGCTGGTGGCAGCACCGATATTCAAGCTCGCGTGCTGGCCAACGTATTAGAAGAAGAGCTGGGGCAGCCGGTTAACGTTGTTAACCAACCTGGTGCTGGTGGTGGAGTCGCGTTAACTCGTTTAGCCAGCAACCGCGATGAGGGTTACACCTTCGCCTTTGGCACCTCAATGACCATCACTTACGGCCCGCTGGCAACCGAAACCGCCTACCAGCTTGATGATTTCCGCTACGTAGCAGGCGTGACCCTGGGCCAGTCTGCCATCGTAACCGGTGAAGGCCGCCCCTTTGGCGACAGCTGGGAGTCACTGGTTGAGTACGCACGCGAAAACCCTGGCACTACCTACGCCACGCAAACCGCACTTGATCGCATGATCATTGAATACATTGCCCAGAAGGAAGAGCTCGACCTTCGCATCGTCCCCACTGCTGGGGGTGCGGGTATGGCCCCGCTGATTCTTTCTGGCGATGTTGATTTTGCCTACAGCGGTGGCACTCACTCAGGCTATGCAGAGTCTGGTGAAATGCCGGTACTGCTAAGCCTTGCGGAAGAGCGCTTAGTGGCATTCCCTGATGCACCCAGCATGAAAGAAGCTGGCTATGACATTAACCCGGCAGAAATTCGTGTGGTGATGGTGCCTAAAAACACCCCCGATGCCCACGTTGAGCGCCTAGCAGAAGCGCTGGAAGCCGCCACCCAGGATGAGCGCTTTATTGAGATTACCGAAGAGCGCATCTTAATGCCGGTGGTCTACCTCCCTGAAGAGGAAGTCACCCAGACATTAATTGCACAGTCAGAAAGCTACAAAGCCCTGCTTGAAGAGCTAGGCGGCGTACCCGGCGCAGACGAATAAGAGATACCCGTCTAACGCTAAAGCGCCCGCTGCTTGTTAAAAGCAGCGGGCGCTGTTTTATTAGCGGGGCCAAAACGTATCAGAATCTAACGTATCAGAATCTAACGTATCAGAACGTTTAGCAGCCCCAAAAAAACTTGTTACTCATCCGCCAGCGCGGGCAGCAGGGTTTTAAGCTTACGGGTCAGCGTATTGCGCCCCCAGCCTAATAATTCCGCCGCTTCCCCCTTTCGTCCGCCAGTATGTTTAAGCGCGGTTTCTATTAGAATTCGCTCAAAATCCGGTACGGCTTCTTCCAGCAAGTGAGTATGCCCTTCTGCCAGGGCATGGTCTGCCCAATCGCGAAACGCTGTACGCCAATCGCCATAGGCGCTGCTTTCCGACGTGCCTACCGAACGCAGCTCAGGCGGTAAATCTTCGACCAGGATTTCACGGCCCGAGGCCATCACGGTTAGCCAGCGGCAGATATTCTCTAACTGACGCACGTTACCCGGCCACGGTAAGCGAGTTAGATGAGCCTCCGCTTCAGCGGTTAACACCTTGATATCCGTCGCAAGCTCCTTTGCCGCTTCGGCAAGGAAGTGACGCGTTAAACGGGGAATATCCTCCCGTCGCTCAGCAAGGCGCGGCAGGTGAACCCGGATGACATTTAAACGGTGAAACAGATCTTCCCGAAAGCGCCCCTCATCAACCAGCGACTCCAGGTTTTGGTGAGTGGCCGCAATGATGCGCACATCAACTTTTACCGGTGTATGCCCGCCCACGCGGTAAAACTCTCCATCAGCCAGTACCCGTAGCAACCGCGTTTGCGTTTCAGCGGGCATATCGCCGATTTCGTCCAGAAACAGAGTGCCGCCGTTGGCCTGCTCAAAGCGTCCTTGACGCTGTTGCGCAGCGCCGGTAAAGGCCCCTTTTTCATGACCAAATAACTCAGACTCAATTAAGTCACGGGGGATCGCAGCCATATTCAGCGCAATAAACGGCTTAACCGCCCTAGGACTATGCTGGTGTAGTGCCTGGGCAACACGCTCTTTACCAGTCCCTGACTCGCCATTAATCAGGACGGTGATATGCGAGTGGGAGAGGCGGCCGATGGCGCGAAAAACCTCCTGCATGGCAGGTGCTTCACCGATAATTTCGGCATTCAGGCCTTCAGGAACGCTAATCGGGCGTTGGCGCTCACGGGCATGGGCAACGGCACGCCTTACCAATGCGAGCGCTTCATCCACATCAAACGGCTTCGGCAGATATTCAAATGCCCCCCCTTGGTAGGAGGCAACCGCGCTATCCAAGTCAGAGTGAGCGGTCATCACGATAACGGGCAGGTCTGGGTGAGCGTCTCGCACCCGTGACATTAGGTCTAACCCGTCGATACCGGGCATACGAATATCGGTAACCAGCACATCCGGCGGGTTCTCTAACAGGCGTGTAAGCGCCGTGTCCGCCCGCTCAATACACTCCACTTGTAGGTCTGGCTGCGCCAGTGCGCGCTCCAGCACCCAACGGATGGCGCGATCATCGTCGACGATGACCACCCGTGCAACATCGGTACGTGTCGTCTCAGTCATGACGCTTCTCCGGTAAAATTAATAACCAATGGAATCAGTAAACGAAATTCGGTGTGTCCGGGTCTTGAGTCGCATTCGATCAATCCTTGATGTTGGTGCAAAATTGACTGAGCAATGGATAGCCCTAGGCCGCTGCCTTCAGCACGCCCAGAAACCATTGGATAGAAAAGCGTTTCACGTAATGCATCAGGGATGCCGGGGCCGTTATCAATCACCCCTACTTCGCTGACTAATCGGTGGCGTTCTGCCCCAAGCGTAAACTGGCGTCGGGCACGGGTACGTAGCGTTAACAAAGGCTCTGGGGTGGCCGCATCGCTCATCGCCTGAACTGCGTTACGGGCGACGTTAAGCACCGCCTGGATCATCTGCGACTCATCGCCAGAAAGGTCAGGTAGGCTAGGGTCATAATCGCGGCTTACGGTCACCTCGGGGTGCTCGGCAATTAACAGCGCCCGCACCCGTTCGAGTACTTTATGAATATTGACCGGCTCATGTTTAACAATATGATTAGGGCCGAGCATGGAATCCACCAAGTCTCGCAGGCGGTCCACTTCTTCAACGATAATATGCGTGAATTCACGTAGCGCTGGGTCGTCTAAGTCTCGCTCCAATAGTTGAGCAGCACCGCGAATCCCACCTAGTGGATTTTTAACTTCATGGGCCAGACCACGCGCCAATGTTTTAATGGTTTCTTGCCGCGTGGTTAGCGCCTCTTCCCGGGAAATCTGCATTAAGCGGTCTCGGGGTTCTACTTCCAACAACAGCTCATTTTCAGACAGTGGCGTGACGGTGTAGTCCACCGTGAGCGGTTCGCTATTGAGCGGGGTAATTCTCGCCTCGCGCTGGGTATAGGGGTGAAACGCATCCCGGGCTTTGGCAAGCACCTCATCAATGCTTTCACCGTTGCCCAGTAAGGTATCCAGGCTGATACCCTGTACACGGCTTAAACTTACCGCCAGCAATGCTTCAGCAGCAGGATTCATCCAGCAAACACGTAGCTCACCATCCAACAACAGTACTGCGGTAGTGAGATGCTCTAATAAACGTTGATACATGGTGTTTCCTGAAATAATGAGCTGAAGTAATAAACCGAACCAATGTGCTGATGAATTCGCCTAGAAACGGAACTGAAGACTCAGCTAAAAAAGCACCCAGCCAATCATGTAAGGAGAATTGCAAAAAGCACGCCAATTATCAGTAAATGCCTAATTGCACGGCTGGGGAGCATGCCCGCTGGGCAGAGCGGATCGTTATAGCGCATTGCAGCACTTTCCAGGCCATTATAATGCACCAAAAAAGTGCACCATTAATCATCAGCAACAATAGCATTCACTGGTTCTGTGCGGTGCTGTACCCGGCCCCTGTTATCTAGCCGCTCAATTTTTCACCGATACTGGCCAGCCTCTATTACGCGTGCGCCTGCACAGCACGCTTACTCGCCCCACTTACTTACACCACCAGCACACTTACCCACACCACCAGCACGCCTACGTACACGCACACAGGCAATTGCTGTTTCTCTACCGCTTGCTCCAACAAAAAAACCCCGCCGTGGCGGGGTTTTAGGCTAAGTACACACCGCAAGGGTGATTAGCAGCTGTAGTACATATCAAACTCAATCGGGTGAGTGGTCATGCGAATGCGCTCCACTTCTTCCATCTTGAGGTCGATGTAAGCATCGATCATTTCGTCGGTGAACACGCCACCTTCAGTCAAAAACGCACGGTCTGTATCGAGTGCTTCCAGCGCTTGGTCCAGGCTGTTAGCAACGGTCGGTACTGACTTACCTTCTTCTGGCGGCAGATCATACAAGTTTTTATCCATGGCATCGCCAGGATGAATCTTGTTTTTAATACCGTCGATACCGGCCATCAACAAGGCAGAGAACGCCAGGTACGGGTTGGCAGTCGGATCAGGGAAACGCGTTTCAACACGCTTGCCTTTCGGGCTAGCGGTGTACGGAATACGGATAGAGGCAGAGCGGTTACGGGCGCTGTAGGCCAGCATTACCGGCGCTTCAAAGCCTGGCACCAAACGCTTATACGAGTTGGTAGACGCGTTAGTGAAGGCGTTTAGGGCACGGGCGTGTTTGATAACACCGCCAATGTAGTAAAGCGCCATTTCAGACAGGCCTGCGTATTCGTCACCCGCGAACTGGTTCTGGCCATCTTTCCAGAACGACTGGTGTACGTGCATACCAGAACCGTTATCGCCTACCAGCGGCTTCGGCATGAAAGTCGCGGTTTTGCCGTAAGCGTGAGCCACGTTATGGATCACGTATTTCATTTCCTGAACTTCGTCAGCTTTCTTCACCAACGTGTTGAATTTAACGCCGATTTCGTTCTGACCCGCGTTAGCAACCTCGTGGTGGTGAACCTCAACGGTCTGGCCAATCGCTTCCAGGGTGTTACACATCGCGCCACGAATATCGTGGAAACTATCAACCGGAGGAACCGGGAAGTAACCGCCTTTAACGCGCGGGCGGTGACCCAAGTTGCCACCTTCTACCTGATTACTGGTCGCCCAAGCGCCTTCGTCAGATGTGATTTTGTACATGGAGCCCTGAATGTCAGATTTCCAATGTACTTCGTCGAAGATAAAGAACTCAGGCTCAGGGCCAAAGAAGGCGGTGTCGCCCAGGCCGGTGGACTGCAGGTAAGCTTCTGCGCGCTTGGCAATGGAACGCGGGTCACGGTCATAGCCCTGCATAGTGGCAGGTTCGATGATATCGCAACGCAGAATCAGGGTAGCATCTTCGGTGAAGGGGTCGAGGAAGCCGGTGCCATCTTCAGGGCGAAGAATCATGTCGGATTCGTTAATGCCTTTCCAGCCCTCAATAGAGGAGCCATCAAACATCTGACCGTTCTCGAAGAACTCTTCGTCCACGTCCCGGGCAGGCACAGTAACGTGCTGCTCTTTACCACGCGTGTCGGTGAAACGCAGGTCTACCCACTTAACATCATGTTCTTCGATTAGCGCGAGAGTCTTGGCTGACATAGTGTCCTCCGGTATGAGCGTGGCTTAAAGCGTATTAACAGTAAGCTATCGATAAAAGTGATATTCGACAAACCATTCAACACGCTAAAGGCATGCGTCACGTTTGTCATTCTTCTTCGCTCAACGTTTGCCCGACAGTGGATAACAAAGCGTCCAGCGATCATTTCAAACCGGCTATCGTTGTAGCACGCCGAAGGGCACCTGCCTACGACACGCTAGCCGCTGATCAACATAAAGCACAGAACATGCCAATGTTGCACCAAGATGGCATAAAAAATCAGCAAGCCATTGTATATACTGAACTAAAAATTCCTTAGGCATGCATCTTCATGTTGCATTAAACGATAGCTGCAGGTCTCCAACACTCTTCTCCGACACAAAATGCACCAAAATAAATCAACAGCAAGCCCAAAAGCACCATTGCAGTGCAGAAAAGAAATAAAGTAATGCCAGGGTGAGGGAAAACTTAATTCTTGCCACCTGACGAAACAACTGACTACACTTAATTACAAAAACACACCTTAGATAACGGCTCTAATAACAAGGAAGCTCCCTTTATGGCTACGGTCTGCTTTATTGTTGATGCAGTAGTAACGGGGTCCTATTTACCACGCCACTTACGCGCTATCCGGCAGTCCGGTCATGCAGACCATCTATTACCTATTATCGTCACCAACACATGTGCCGATACACGGCTGGCCCAAATAGAACAGCGCTACCAAGCACGCGGTTTGGTGACACCGGCGCAGCTCTTGGGAGCGCGCATTAACCAAGCAGCAAACGTCAGCCAAGCCGAGTGGCTATTTATCGCTTTGAACAAAACGCCCGTAGCTTCTCAGCTATGGAGCGCACTTTATGCACAGCTGGAAACCCCTACACTGCTAGATGCATTAATAATTCTGAATGCCCCACCACGCTTTTCTACACGCCTGTTACGGCACCTGGTGAAAGCTTCTGCTCCGGTACCGCCCTACCTCGCCATTAGGCGCACATGGCTAGAGCGATTAGGAGGATTTGACCCTGAACTAGATGAATCCTCACTAGGAGATTTATTGCAGCGGCTCTACGCATGCCCAACACGCTTGAAAACGATTAGTAGCGCAGCGCTACGCTCACCCCTCAGTTTGCTTACCAAAGATGCCGCTGGTTACTCACAACGCTCTTCCAGCGTAAGCCTTTAACCAGGAGTGTTCGCAAGTGCTTACCTCACGCTCGACGTTCGTACAGTAACGACAGTGAGCATTATTCAGACCTTAAGACGCTTGCCGAAGAGCATCGCCCCCAGGGTGGTGGTGTTAGCCGCTTTATTCAGCAAAATGGAACCGACGCTGCCCACTATAATTAGCAAAGCCGCATACACGACGAGCGGAAGAGTTGAAGGCCCTACGATAAAATCCGTGATTGCAAAAAACATCGGGTGCGCAAGATAGATACCAAACGAATACGCATTGATATAGCGTACCCAGGCAGGTGCTCGGCGCCCCTTTAGGTAACGCATTGCCCACAGTGTAAACAACACGAAAAAGGGAATGACCCATACCTCTTTAGATGAAAAGGCCAACCATCCGGCAAAGGTGGCCATCACAATGCAAGCAACCATCCCGATTAGCCAGCCTGGCCAAGCCAATACACTCATCCAAGCCGGCTGTTGAACTGGCTGCGACTGAGGCGCTGATGGTGGTATGAGCAGGTAATAGCGCACCAATACTAGCGCTAAAAAGAAGAGATACATCCAACCCAATGGCGCAATCCACAGCAAATAGCCAGGCGGCGCCACTTCTAACCAATAAGCCAGCCCCCAGTAGGCCATGCTCACGACACAGCTTCCCCACAGCCAGGGTTCCGGATTAAAGCGCCACAGCTGCCAGCGGGTAAACAGCCAATAGGCCGTGTAAAACTGCATGGCAACGATCAAGAAATAGCCGTGCCAGCCTGCAAAAATAAAATACTCCGTTGCATTGCTAATAAACCCCACCGGCTCATCACTGTTCAGTAAGCGCACCCACTCAGCCGTGGAATAAATAAACCCATATACTAAATACGGCAGCATGACGTACTTAACCCGCTGCCCTAGAAACCCCGGCGGTACTTGTCTGTTATAACGAATGGCAAAAACAAATACCGAAATAAATAAAAAGATAGGCGTGCCAAGCACCAGCGGGATCCGCATAAGATCGGTAACCACATTATCAACACGCTGATTTATATGGTCGAGCCAGTGAAATAAGAAAACCGCGACACAACCATAAGCACGTAACCAGTAAATTTCTTCAACCTTCTGCATCCAGCCTCCCGACGAGAGAACACCCTGCTACGCTAAGAACGTGCCGCATAACATTACCTGATGTGCTGTACGATGTTTGTAACGTAATTTAATTTCTGGAGGCAATGTGTTCATCACTCCCTTAGCGTCTCTTTTCCGGCTTGTTTGGCGCTGTGTAATTACGCTTACCAGCTGGCTGGTGCTAAACAGTTACGCTATGGCTAGCGACATATCCCGCGAGCAGTTCTTCTCACCCACGCTAGGTTACAGCTACCCTTATACAATCTATTTACCCGATGGCTATGACAAGGATGCGTCAGCCCCTTACCCGGTTATCTACCTACTACATGGTTCGTTTGGTAACGAGCTGGACTGGGCAACCCGCGGTAATCTCCCCCTGGTAGCCAACCGTTTAATAAGCGCCGGGCACATTCCCCCAGCGGTCTTTGTAATGCCGGGTAGCCGCAGCTGGTGGGTAGATGGATATAACGAACCCGCCCGCAGCGCCTTTTTTAACGATCTGCTGCCGCATATCGAAAGCACCTATAACGTAGGTAAAACTCGCCATCTACGCGGTGTTGCCGGGCTCTCAGCAGGCGGATTTGGCGCACTTAATTTTGCCCTGGAGCGCCCTGACATGTTCGCTGCTGTTGCTGCCTTAAGCCCTGCCAGCTATGTGCCAGCACCACCCGCCAACTCCTCAGCCAACCGGCACCCCGCCTTCTTAAATGAACAGGGGCAGTTCGACCAAAGCCTGTGGGAGCGGCTAAACTATAACGCTCATCTGGAAGAGTACCGTATTCACGTAACGCCACGGCCTAATTCAGCTACCAGCGATATACCACCCGTGCCACTTTACATAAGCGCGGGACGCAGTGATGTATACGATGCGGAATTCCACGCCCGGCTGCTACGCCAGGCCATGGAGCGTATTCAGCCAGGTTACGTGCGGCTAGACCTCTACCCTGGCGGCCACACTTGGCGTGTATGGCGAGCCAGCCTGCCAGCCGCACTAAACTTCATGTTTCAGTATGTGGGGCACCCAAAGGGGCAGGCAGAGTACAACACTGACTGATTTCGCCCATTAGCCTTTGCTGCACATGCAGAAGAGACCACCCTATATCCTCTACACTGCTTACACCGTTGGAATGCCGTATTGGCAGTACCCCACCAACATTATCTACACTGAAGGTAGGCAGTTATTTTCTATCCACTTTATCACTCACTACTAAGGATACTGCGATGCATAAGCATATCGAATGGGATGACCCAGGCAGCGCTAGCGTGATGGAGTACTTTAAAAATGACCCTGACCACATGCCGCCTTACCCAGGCGCTATGCTTTCCGCCCGTTACCAAGGCCGTATTGTGCGGGTAAAGGTAGAGGCCTACCGCGAAGATGATGCCGTCAGCATCGGCAGCGTTGCTGCCATTCTGGACCGTCACGGCCGCCACCACGATGCCCACCTCAAGCTTACCGTAGGCGATATAGTGCGACTTCCCGACGACAAACGCGCCATGGAGCACTGGGCAGACAACGAGGAAGACGACATCTAACCGAACCATAGCCTGTGTCTTTAACAGCCTGTGTCTTTACCAAGATCCATGTGCGCTTAATGGGGAGCGGTAGGCTTATGCTTGGCTCGTCGCCAGCTTCCATGCTGTGACAGCCAGTAGGCCTGCACGTGCCCCCACTTGGCGTGCATTATTCGAACTGGCATTGCCTTGTAGTGAACGGGAATAGACCCCCTGGAGAATGGCGGCCAGACGAAACAGGGAAAAGGCAAGATAGAAGTTCCAATGCCGGATTTCACCACGTCCAACGTTTCGGCAATATGCCTCGATAAACGCCGCTTCGGAAGGAATTCCAGCCGCTGCGAGATCGAGCCCCTGCAGCCCCTTGATGCCGTTCTGCCCGCAGGGGAGGTGGTAAGGAATACAGCAATAGGCTAGATCAGCCAGGGGGTGTCCCAGTGTGGCCAGCTCCCAGTCCAGCACCGCACTAACCTCGGGATTGTGAGGGTGGATAATGAGATTGCCGATACGGTAGTCACCATGAGCGATCCCCGTGGCGGCATCGTCAGGAATATTATGCGGTAGCCACTCCATTAGCCGGGCCATGGCAGAAGCCCCCTCGGGCCCGCCGGCGGGTTCGTCGCACGAAGCCAGGTACTGCTTTGACCAGCGCTGAATCTGCCGGGAATAGTAGTTTCCCTCTTTGCCGAAGTCCGACAAGCCGACCTGTCGCCAATCGACGGAGTGAAGATTGGCTAGCGTTGCAGCCATGGAGGTATAAATTCCACTACGCTCATCGACAGACAGCTCAGCCAGGTTCGGCATGTCCAGCACCCGGCCTTCGACATGATCCATAATGTAGAAGGGTGTGCCGATGATCTCGCTCTCCTCACATAGCAGGCGAGTCACCGGAACAGGCACAGACGATCCCTGCAATGCGGTCATCACCTGGTATTCACGCTCGACCTGATGAGCCGATGGCAATAGTTTGCCGGGCGGCTTCTTGCGCAGAACATAGCGACCCGCTGGCGTGGTCAGCAGAAAGGTGGGATTAGACTGCCCACCTTGGAACTGCTGTACCGCGATTTCCTGTTCGGCACCGGGTAGCTTGTTACGGAGATAGGACTGCAGAGCTGCTTCGTCAAACCGATGGCTCTCCCGGACCGGGCTTAGGACAGGTTGTGATTTACTCATGGCTAGACCTCATCAGGATATGGTTTCGCCACCGTCAGCCACGACCACCTGGCCGGTGACATAGCTCGACATGGGGCTAGCTAGAAACAGGGCCACTCCAGCGATATCGATGGGTTGGCCAAGGCGACGCAGCGGGGTCCTGGTCTCAGCACGCTGCTTGCGCACAGGATCTTCCACCAGGGCCTTGGCAAAGTCGGTTTCAACCACCCCCGGGGCAATGGAGTTAACCCGAATGTTACGCGGCCCCCATTCGACTGCCAGGTTGCGTGTCAAGGCCGCTTCCGCTGCCTTGGACACGCCATAGCAACCGATGGTCGTATTGCCACGCAAGGCGGCAATGCTGGAGAGCATGATCACGTTTCCTCCGCCCTGATCCGCCATCTTCGGCAACACGTTATTACACAGCCAGAAGGTGCTCTTAACGTTGGTATCCATGATCTTGTCATAGGCTTCGTCAGTAAGCTCCGACATAGGGCCATACACGGGGTTGGTGGCCGCATTACATACCAGAATATCGATCCGCCCCCATTCAGCCAGTGTGCGTTTCACCAGGTTTTCAAGCTGGGTCTTGTCACCGATATGGCAAGGAATAGAGATCGCTTCTCCACCCTGTTCGCATATCGCCTCCGCTACGGCAGCACAGGGTTCCGGTTTACGGCTGGAAATCACCACCTTGGCCCCCTGCTGGGCAAAGACTTCCGCGATACTGCGCCCTATACCACGGCTGCTGCCGGTGATCAGCGCGACCTTCCCTTCGAGATTCAAGAAATCGATCATTTTCACTCCGAATAGAAACTAGTGCGACCTGGACAGGAAATGATGGCTATCAAGGCATAAGTAAGGTGATCGACTGAGCCACACAGGCCGGTTCTTGCCGATCCTCAAGCTCAATGGCGACATCGGTTACCAACTGATAGCGCCCCTCACCCTTGTAATGAATGGCCTGCGGAACGAACCGCGCACGAACCCGGCTTCCACAGGGGACCGGTTGAATGAAACGTGCCCGATTGAGCCCGTAGTTGAGCTTGCTGCTAAAGCCGTCGATGCGATAGCAGCTTTCCGCCATGGTTACGATCATCGAAAGAACCAGGTAACCGTGCGCGATCGTCGTGCCATAAGGAGACTCGGACACGGCTCTCTCGACATCGCAATGGATCCACTGGCGATCACCGGTAACCGCGGCAAAGGCATCAATACGCTGCTGGTCGACCTCGAACCAGTCACTGACGGCAAGAGGACGACCCAGACTATCGTCAAGCTCCTCAAGGGAGTGGATGACTCTCAAAGCTATCACCTCGCTCGCAGATAAAATAATTATCCATTTAAATGGAACCATATTTCGCATAGCAGTATTTAGTGTTACCTTTGAGATACTAAATGTCAATCGTGCACGTCATTCCGAACTCACACAGAGGGGAAGGGCGCGAGACACGCCAGACAAGGCACTGGGTAACTGGTAACTGGGTAGATGGGTGAGACATGACGGAAGTGATTCTGGTACGGCACGGACAGGCATCGTTTGGTAGCGACCACTACGATCGCCTCAGCGACCGGGGACGCCTGCAGGCTCAAGCTCTTAAGGAGCATTGGCAGCACATTGGATGGCGCTTCAATCAAGCCTACAGCGGCACTCTGGAGCGTCAGGTAGATACCGCCAGACTGGCCACCGAGGGCTCCCCCCGGCTTGTCCAGGACAGTGCTTTCAACGAGTACTGTGCCCATACACTACTGCACCACTATGGCGCACCTGAGCACTCCCCGATCACACAAGATAGCCGTCACTTCCACCTACAGCTGGAACAGGCACTACGCAACTGGATCCTCACTGCGCCCGGCACCTCATCATTCGAATCCTGGCCACACTTCAATGGCCGCGTGCACGACCGTCTGCACCAGATCGTGCAAACAGCCACTTTTGATGAACAACTGGTGATCTTCACTTCAGCGGGGGTGATCGCCTGCGCAGTGGCTAAGGTGCTACACCTCGACGGAGAAGGCTTTCTGGCCCTCAACCGGCGTATCTATAACGCATCCGTCACGCACCTTACCTATGGTCGGTCTGGCTTTTCACTGCTTGGATTCAATGACGTAGGTGCCCTGCGCCTGGCAGGCCCCGAGCTGCTCACCTACCGCTAGAGAAGGAAATATCATGACATATCGCTTTACCGAACGAGTCGCCATAGTCACCGGTGCCGCCAGCGGTATCGGTCGCGCCATTGCCCAGCGCCTCTACGCCGAGGGTGCAGCCTTGATGCTGGTCGACCGCAGCGATGAAGGCCTACAGACACTATTAGCGCATTTTGACGATTCCCGCCGAGTTGCCGTTCGGGTCACGGATATCGCCGACGACAGTCAGATACAACAGATGGTCGAGGTAACTCTTGAGCGCTATGACCGCCTCGACCTGCTGTGCAACAACGCCGGCGTGGTCAGCAATCGCAATATCGCCACCGAACAGGACCCGGAGGATTGGCAGCGCGTACTTCAAGTCAATCTATTGGGGGTAGTCAACGGCACCAAGTACGCCTCTCGGCACATGGTCGCGGCAGGAGGGGGCGCTATCGTCAATACTGCCTCAATTGCCGGGATACGCTCCGGTGCCGGCGGCAACGCCTATAGCGCCTCTAAGGCGGCAGTACTGAACTTTACCCAGACCGCCGCCTGTGACCTTGGCCAGTACAATGTACGTGTCAATGCCGTTTGCCCAGGACTGATCGAAACAGGCATGACCCAGCCGTTTTTCGACAAAGCACGTGAAAAAGGCGTCGTGGACCGACTTGGCGCACGCTGCGAACTACTGCGCTATGGCCGCGCAGAGGAGGTTGCCTCAGCGGTAGCCTTTTTGGGTAGCGACGATGCCAGTTTTATCACCGGACAGGCCCTCGCCGTCGATGGCGGCAATACCGCTTCGCTCAATATGCCTGGCATGAAGGTATAACCGCGCCTGCCGCAGCAAAATACCAACCAACGACAAATCCAATGCAACAAGAGTATGCGCCATGAATCACAATGACCTCCCTCCTTTCAAACAGAATGACTGGGAGGCGCCCGACGTCACAGTCGAGGTGCTCGACTCAGGTGTCCAGCTCGTCAGCTCACCTCGGCAACCGCTACCGGTGGCCAGCAATCTGATCGAGGTACTTGCCAGAGCGGCCGACAGGTATGCCGATCGCACCTTTCTGGCACAACGAGACAACAACCAGAGTCGGGTAAACCAGAGTTGGGTACGTCTCAGTTTCAAGGAAGCCGACGAACGCTCCTCTCGGATTGCCCATTGGCTGTTATCCCTGGGGCTGCCAGAAGCAACTCCGGTCATGATCCTATCGGAAAACTCACTGGAGCATGCCTTGTTCATGCTTGGTGCCATGAAAGCCCGACTGCCAGTCGTTCCCGTATCGCCTGGTTACTCCTTGATGAGTCACGACCACGGCAAGCTGCGCCGTATCCATTCGCTCGTGAAACCTGGTGTCGTGTTCGTACAAGATACAGAACGCTACGCTAAGGCCTTACAGGCCCTGGAGCTTGGCGACACCGCTCTGGTCACCGTAGAGGGCCATGGCGAAGGTCGCTCAATCACTCCGTTCGCCAGGCTGGAAGCAGACGAGGCCGGGCATGAGGTGCAGGCGTCCTGCGATGCTATCCAGCCCGATACAGTGGCCAAGATACTGTTCACTTCAGGTTCGACTGGTGAGCCCAAAGGTGTCATCAATACGCATCACAACCTCTGTTTTACGCAGTCGGCTCTGGGCACGCTCGTGCATCTCGATGCTGACAATCGCCCCCCTATCCTGCTCGACTGGCTACCCTGGCACCATACCTTTGGTGGCAACCAGAATTTCAATCGTAGCTTGCGCTACGGCGGCGCCCTGTATATCGATGACGGCAAGCCACTACCGGGGTTATTCGAGCGCACCCTGCGTAACCTGCGCGAGATCCAGGTGACAACATTTAGCACTGTGCCTGCCGCCTTCGGAGCACTCCTCGACGCACTCGAGCGTGACAAGCCGCTGCGCGAGAACTTCTTTAGCAAACTCGACTGGATCAGCTACGGTGGCTCTGACATGCCCCAGCACATCTTTGACCGTATCCAGAAGGTAGCCATCGAAGCGACTGGCAAGCGAATGCCAGTGATCACAGCCATGGGCTCCACCGAAACATCAGCCATCATTACCGCTACACACTGGCCTAGTGAGCAGATGGGCAACATCGGCTTACCTGTGCCGGGCACTACCGTCAAGCTAATACCGCTGGGCGACAAGTTCGAAATGCGTGTCAAGGGACCCCAGGTCATGCAAGGCTACTTCCATGACGATGCCCGGACCCAAGAGACCTTCGATGAAGAAGGCTTTTTCCGCACTGGCGATGCCGTACGCTGGATCGACGCCGCACACCCCCACCTTGGCCTCAAATTTGCCGGAAGGGTGGCCGAAGACTTCAAACTTTCGAGCGGCACTTGGGTACATACTGGCAGCCTACGAAGTGCAGCGGCTTCAGCCTTGGCTCCCTTGATAACCGACCTGGTAATGACCGGCCAGGATCGCGACTGCATCGGTTTGATGGCCTGGCCCAACGAAGCCGGCATCCGTGCCCTGCTGGATGACAGCGAGACGCCGCTGAGTACTCTGATGGGCTCGACGGCATTGCACCAGCTGCTGTCACAGCGTCTTGAACAACATAATCAGGTGCATAATCACACCTCAATGCGTATCAAGCGTCTACTATTACTGACGGAACCGCCTTCTTTGGATCACAATGAGATCACGGACAAGCGATATATCAATCAGCTGGCGGTACTTGAGCGCCGAGCTGACCAGGTTGAGCGCCTTTATGCCACATCACCAGACCCCGACGTAATCTGCCTCTAATATCCACTCGTGAAGCGGTGACTCTGAGTCACCGCTTCGTTTGGCTAATCAAGACGAGATCGCCCCGCCTGTCGAACAGGCGGGGCGATCTAATACCAAGCGCTCCCTGGAGCGCTACATATTGTTAGGAATCCAGGTAGCGATTCCGGGGAAAAGTACGACCAGAAGCAGCACGAGCAGTATCATGGCTATTGGCAGCATGGCCCCCTTCATCACCTTGACGATGGGTATCGAGCCGATATGCGATACGACGAACAACACCCCGCCCATCGGCGGCGTAATCAGCGCCAGATTGACATTGAGCAACATGATGACCGCGAACCAGATATTATCCCACCCCATGTAAGCAATGATCGGCACCAACAGTGGAATCGCCAGATACATCAAAGCCATCACTTCTAGAAACATGCCGAGCAGGAAAAGGCACAGGTTTATCAGTAGCATCAATTGCAGAGGAGAAAGATCCAAGGCAATGATAGTTTCCAGAAGCTGCTGAGGAATACGTCCATACGAAACCACATGCCCCAGCACAGCACCACCCACCACGATGACCCCCACCATGGCAGACACGGCCGTGGCCTCCATCAACACATTGCCCAGCTTCTTCAGGGTCAGAGTTCGATAGATGAAGAAGCCCACCAGCATACAATATACGACGGCGATAGCGGCTGCTTCTGATGCAGTAAAGACCCCGAGATAGATACCACCCAAGATGATGATCGGTGCCATTAAGCCCCAGAATGCCTCCTTAAGTGCCTTGCGCTTGCTAAGCCTCTCAGGAGCAGGCGCTGCCTCGTGATTGACATCACGAGCCGACTCAGTTCGGGTTGCTGCAGCACCCACCTGCAGAGGTGGTGCCGTCATCCGGTAATGACGATTGATGAAAAAGGAGAGGGCTAGAGAATAGAGCAATATCAGCAATATGCCAGGCACGATACCAGCCATGAAAAGCTTGCCGATCGACTCATCGGTCAAGTACCCATAGATGATCATGACAATACTGGGTGGAATGACACTCCCTAACGATCCCCCTGCCGTGATGGAAGCGGCTATCAAGGAGTCAGAATAACCTGCTCGACGCAGTTCTGGCGTCGCAATCAAACCCATCGTAGAAGCGGAAACGAAGCTAGAACCAGTCATCGCAGAAAAAACGCCACTGCTCGATATGGTGGCAATCCCAAGTCCCGATTTAGACCACCATAAGAAAGACTTGGCAGCATCAAAAAGGCGCTTCCCCATCCCCGTTGCCGAAATTAGCTGCGCGGCTAGCACAAATAACGGAATGGCAACGAGAATACTGGAATCCATCGCCGAATACGCTTTCTCTACACTGATGCTAGTTGCTGAGTCGAGACCGATATAGGTCGTTAGCAGAGCGATGCCAAGAAAGCCAAGGCCGAAGCCCACTGGCAGCCCGCTGGCCATGACCAGCAGGAAGGTGATCACGAATCCTATGATATAAATTGTCATGTTAGGCACCTTGCGGCTTGGTGATGGAGGTAATAGGTTTCACTGTGCCCCCTTATTCATTAACTCCAGCAACAACTTGTTGAAGAATTGAAGGGCAAGCAATACTGCTCCAATCGGAAGCAGGGAACCTGGAATCCATAAGGGCACCTGAATCAAGCCCGTGCTGGTATCACCCATTTCATAAGAGAAATGGACCATCTCGATTCCCTTGATGACAAACGTGACCGAATACCCCACGCCAATCAGATGGGTAAAGATCCTCAGCCGCCTACGATTACTGGCCTTGAGCCGGTCGACAAAAAGTGTCACGGCAAAATGGCTATCATTACGCAAGGCATAGGCTGCGGCTAGGAAAGCGATAGCCATCCAAAGGTATACGCTAAATTCCTGCACCCAGGCGGTGGGGCTGCCGAAGAAATACCGTACGGTGACTTCATACGTGATAATGAGCGCCAATAGCATCAGGCAACCAGCGGCAATGACGCCACCCACTCCACTGCTAAAGTCGATCCAGCGTGACAGCCAGTTTCTCTCAGTTGGACTTTTCATCACTACTCCTGCGAGCAAAGTCACAATCCATACGCGAGGACAGTGCTAGACAGTATTGCGAGGTCGACTAAACGATAGATAGTCGACCTCAGCTCGATTATTGGCTTAGCGCGATTATTGAAGACTCAGCTCAAGCAGGCGCTGAGCTTCCGGCCCATTGGCGTCTGCCCACTCCTGCCACACACCATGGCTTATCTCACGCACTCGCTCCATTTCGGACGCAGGGAACTCCGTGACGATAGCGCCATCCTCTGCTGACTCGGCCAGGAATTTTGCCTCCCAGGCCATGGCTTCCTGAAGGCTTCTGGCCTGCATCCGCTCGCCTACACTCAGCATGATTTCCTGCACATCTTCAGGCAGTGACTCCCACTTGTTGAGGTTCATCGCCACCATAATGGTGGGGAAACTCAGGTTGATTCTTGTCAAGTGAGGCGCGACTTCGTGGGTCTGTTGAAAGTAGCCGTTGACGATGGAATTGAGGCTGGCATCGGCCACCCCAAGCCTGAGGGCCATATACTGTTCTATCTGGGGAATGGAGCTGTCAGGTGAAGCCCCTAAGCGGGAGAAGATATTAGTTCCCATCGGACTTGTGGAGAGTACGCGTAAATTCTCGAAATCTTCCACCGTTTCAATGTTTCCATTTGAGCTATAAATCTGCACACCATCCACGAAGCTGGTATAGATCAACTTCATGCGCCGCTGCTCCAGGGCATCCTCTATGATTGCAAGGGACTCGCCTTGATAAACCTCCGCGACATGCTCAAGAGAGTCGAATGCAAACGGGAGGTAGACACCCTGCAGCATTGGCACCATCCCCATGACGCGAGGTGATAGCAAGACACCTATATCGACATGGCCCCGCGCAACGGCATTATGCATATCCTTGTCATCGTAGAGCTGCCCCCCCGGGTACTCGATAATCCGGACCTTACCTGCGGCAGCTTCATTAACCTCTTCGATCCAGTCAGCACGCGCTTGAGCCACGAAGTGGCTGGGAGGCCCCCAGGAAGCCAGTTTGATTTCGATCTCTTCTGCCATGGCGGTGGCAGAGGCTAGTATCAAGCCGGCAGCGAAGGGCAACAGGGCTCTTGGCTTCATCGTGTTCTCCAGGAATCATTGTTGGTTGTTCTGTTCTATCGCGCCATAGCACATACAGGGCTTTAGTGACTCGCTAAAACGAAAGCCTATTTCACAATACGAAACTAAGTACCATCTTAAACAGCCAATGAAGGGGGCGTCAAGGGCTAAAGCGCGACGGTTCCCCCAGCATCCCTCCCCTTTAGTCGAATGCCACAACGATCGAGAGGCGAACCGGAAAATGATGAACTTGAAGCTGGGAAGAGACCAAGGCGCCACTGGCAGAAAAGCCCGGTGGAGCTAGGTTTGATGCGAAAGATCGACGAGAGAGAGCAGACTGTGGAGTGCCAAGCTAGGCAGAATAGATAGGATCACTAAGATAGATAGGATCGCTAAGATAGATAGGATCGCTAAGATAGATAGGATCACTAAGATAGATAGGATCGCTAAGATAGACAGGATCGCTAAAAATAGACAGGCATTAGTCAGACCGAAACCACGACAAACACCAGGTCGTTTACAAGACCTGGTGCTGCCTACCGCTCGCTTAGATCCTGGCGGTTTTGATCAACCATCGCGAAAAGCTCGCGTTGCGTAGCCGTGCAGCATCAAGGATTGGCCACTAGCGCTAGACACCAGTAGAAAGAATATCCTTTGCCACTTGGACGAGCTGAGGGCCCAGCGACTGTAGCGCATCCTCGGCAGATAGCAGGTAGTTGGGGCCGCCACAATTCAGTGCCAGCACACGCCCATCCTGGAGCTGCAGAGGCACACCCACCGCATTGATCGTCTTGTCCCATTCGCCCAGAGAGGAACAAAAGCCTTTGTCCTCGAACTCTTCGAGTGCCCGATCGATACCCTCTTTCCAAGCCGGCCAGCGCTCACCGCCTACGCGCTCGAGATCGGAGAGAATATGATTACGCTCAGACTCCTGCAGGCCAGCGATAAAAGCGCGGCCCGCCGCAGATGTCGCAATCGGTAGTCGAGAACCGACCTCCATGCGCAATGCCTGGGTCTCATCGCCCCGGCAGTTTTCCACATAGATCATCGAGAGGCGTTCACGAATGGTCAGTCCCACCGATATATTGACACGATTGGCCAGTCGCTCTATGAAGGGCTTGGCGATCTGTCTTACGTGAAGGTTGGAGGTGTAGGCATAGCCCAGCGCCAGCACCCCAGCGTCAAGCTGGTACTTCTCCAGATGCCTTGAATACGCCAGATAGCCGAGCTTGGTCAGAGTGTAGGTCATCCGAGAGATGGTCGGCTTAGGCAGGCCGGTAATCCTGGCCAGGTCCTGATTGCTCAACACACCACCCTGCTGGCCGAAGGCACGAAGGACGTCGAGCCCTCTCGCCAACGCCTCGACGAACTTACGATCTTTTTCACCATTCTTATCGCGGGGTAAATCGAAAATTTCGTTCATCAGCCATTATCTTATGTAGACTCGAAACGAACCGTGCCACCGCTTCAACAATCGTCCGATAAGCGTTGGCACATCAAGGTTTTCACTGTAATTATCGTATCACATGTATTGCATTGAATCCCTCCTTGATCGCCATGCAAAACCTCCGTCTGCACTCCGGTACAGCTACCCCTAGAGGCTCCCCTTACATATTCGGATAGTTCGGTCCGCCACCGCCTTCCGGCGCCACCCAGGTGATGTTCTGGGCTGGGTCCTTGATATCGCAGGTCTTGCAGTGCACACAGTTTTGGAAGTTGATCTGAAACATTGGCTGGCCGTCACTCCCTTCCACCACTTCATAGACCCCCGCTGGACAGTAGCGCTGCGCTGGCTCGGCATATTCAGGCAAATTGTCGCGAATCGGTAACTGTGGATCGGACAGGCGCAAGTGGCAAGGCTGATCTTCCTCATGGTTGGTGTTGGAAAGGAACACCGAGGAGAGCTTGTCGAAGGAGAGCTTACCGTCCGGCTTAGGGTAGTCGATTTTCTCGAATTCACTGGCTGGCTTGAGCTGGGCATGATCCGCGCGGGTGTCATGGACATTGGGCAGCTTGCCGCCCAGCAGCTGATTGACGAAGTTGTAAGCACCGCCACCGACGGTGCCGTACTTGTGGATCGCCGGGCCGAAGCTGGCGCTCTCCTTGAGTTCGGCATAGGCCCAGCTGGCCTCCCACTTGGTGGTGAAGGTGGTCAGTTCCTGGCCGCCTTCATCACCCGCGGCGAGCGCCTCGAAGACGCTCTCGGCGGCCACCAAGCCCGACTTCATGGCGGTGTGCAGGCCCTTGATCTTGGCGAAATTGAGAGTACCGGCGTCGCAGCCGACTAACAGGCCGCCGGGGAAAGTCATCTTCGGCAGGCAGTTGAAGCCGCCCTTGGTGATGGCCCGAGCGCCGTAGGCGACCCGCTGGCCGCCTTCCAGGTGCTTGGCCAACACTGGGTGGTGCTTCATACGCTGGAATTCGTCGAACGGCGACAGCCAGGGGTTCTGGTAGGAGAGATCCATGATTAGCCCCACCACCACCTGGTGATTCTCGGCGTGATAGAGGAACCAGCCGCCATGGGTAGACTTGTCCAGAGGCCAGCCAGAGCCATGCAGTACCAGGCCGGGCTCGTGCTTCTCAGCGGGGATATCCCACAGCTCCTTCAAGCCGATACCGTAGTGCTGAGGATCTTTGCCAGCGGCCAGGTCGAATTTCTGGATCAGTCGCTTGCCCAAGTGGCCCCGCGCCCCTTCAGCGAACAGGGTGTACTTGGCACGCAGTTCCATACCCGGCATATGGCCCTCTTTGGGCTGGCCATCGGCGGCCACTCCCATATCACCGATCAGAATACCCTTGACCGTGCCGTCCTCGATAACAGCTTCCTGGGCGGCAAAGCCGGGGAAGATCTCCACGCCCAGGCCCTCGGCCTGTTCAGCCAACCAGCGGCACAGGTTGCCAGCGCTGATCACATAGCGAGGTAGTTCGCCGCCGGTGTTATGCATCGACTTGGGCACCAGGGCATTGGGCAGCTTTTGGGCCTTATCAGCATCCTTGAGCAGGTAGAGCTCGTCACGGGTCGCGGGGATGGTCAGGGGAGCGCCGCGCGCCTCCCAGTCGGGGAATAGCTCAGCCAAGGCGCGGGGCTCGAAAACCGCCCCGGATAGGATATGGGCGCCCACTTCTGAGCCCTTCTCCACCACGCACACTGTCAGTTCCTGGCCGGTTTCATCCGCCTGCTGCATCAGCCGGCAGGCCGCCGATAGGCCCGAGGGCCCGGCGCCGACGATGACCACGTCGAATTCCATCACATCTCTTTGTATTGCCATAGCCCTCTCTGCTATCCCCCTCTTCTGTTGATACCCACCTGTCTGTTGTTACTCACCTGGCTGTTGTTACCCACCTGACTTCGCCCAGCACCCCCTCTGGGAGATCGAGCCACCTGGGCCTCATGCTCATATCTCCAAACGACCTTCAATTCCACAAAAGTCAAAATACTATCAAATATTAGACCTATGTACCACTTGACGGAATTGAAGTACTGCATAGCAAAACATAATATCGCAATACGGTCATCAGGTCTACCTCCCGATACCTGCAGCCTGCATGGCCGACAAGTACAACTAATAATCAAAAGGAAGGGGTATGACTACCAACAAGATCTCGGCTTTGTGCGCCGGCTTCTGCTTACTCTCCACGACTGCCGCCGCTCAGGGCACACCCGAACTCTATGGTCAGATCGCCGCCCGCGTCATTGATCAAGAAAATCAGGACCGCTCGGTAGAAGCTTATGACGTTCGCCTGGGCCTCAGGGGAATGGGTCAGTACGCCAACATCACCGCTGTCTACGAGCTCGAAGCCGAATTCACCGCGGCGGTGAATGACAGTAGCGATAATGCAAATGATGATAATGAGCTTGAAATACGCAATGCTCGCCTTCTATTCCCAACCCAGTTCGGCACTTTTGTGATTGCACCAAAGACGCCCAGCAGTCAGTACTTAATTCTGTATAGTGCGGTCGATATCTTTGAGACCAACCGCGCTTATGCCAACAACGGCGTGTCACAGATATTCGACCAGGCAGAGACATCCTCCCATGTGCTGGCCTGGCTGAGTCCTCGTAAGTATGGTTTTCAGGGTCTGCTCTCCTACCTAACGGGCAGCACCGACAGCGGCACCGACTCCGACTACGTGACCTGGTGGCTAGAATGGCAAGCTGACGAGGAGAGCGACCTATCCGGCTTAAGAGCCGCTATCGGCCAAGTGTATATCGATCGCCTGGCAGTTCATGCCTTGGCCGAAGATGATGCCGTACGAACAACTGCCACGATTGGCTATACCAACCACGGCTTGCACCTTGGGGCAACTTACGAGCATTCGGACTTCAAAGGTTTCGCTAACATGGACAGGGAAACCTACGGCATCGCAGCCAGCTATACCCACAATGGCTATACGCTAGGCGCTGGCTATTACGAGCGCAGTTTCGATGATGACCTTATGTCTTCTCAGGACAACAAGGGAACGGTGGTCACGCTGCAGAAGCGCTTCAACGAAGATCTGATGTTCTTCATTGAGAACGGCCGTTTTGACCTCGACGGCCAGAGCAGCCTGAGCGTCGGCGCGAAGCTGACGTTCTGATCGCGCCTTACTGTTTCGTAAGGCCAGGTTTTGACAACTAAGTTTTGACAACCAAGTTTCGACAACCAGTTTCGATCTTTTCGCCTCGACCTTTGGTCGAGGCTTTCTTACTGCCTACTGGCACAGGCCATCACTATGCCCCCATGCAGTGCCCGTCAGCACAACGGGCACTGCACGGAACCCCACCTTCCTTAGAGCTTGCTTTCCAATTCAGGCAGGATCTCGAATAAATCACCGACCAAGCCATAATCGGCGACCTGGAAGATCGGGGCCTCCTCGTCCTTGTTGATCGCAACGATCACCTTGGAGTCCTTCATCCCGGCCAGATGCTGGATGGCACCCGAGATGCCCACAGCGATATAGAGGTCGGGGGCGACGATCTTGCCGGTCTGGCCCACCTGCATGTCGTTGGGCACGAAGCCAGCGTCCACCGCCGCGCGTGAGGCGCCGATGGCCGCCCCCAACTTGTCGGCGATGCCGTCGAGCAGCTTGAAGTTCTCACCGCTGCCCATGCCACGGCCACCAGAGATGACCACCTTGGCACCGGCCAGCTCGGGTCGATCGCTCTCGGCCAGCTCCTGCCGGATAAAGGTTGATTGGTTGTTCTCTACCACCGTGTCGACAGTCTCAATGCTGGCATTTCCGTTCGTCCCTACTGCATCGAAGCCGGTGCTGCGCACGGTGATCACCTTAAGGACATCGGCGCTCCGCACGGTGGCGATGGCGTTGCCGGCGTAGATCGGGCGCTTGAAGGTGTCGGCCGCACCCACCGCAACGATCTCGGAGATCTGCGACACATCCTTGAGCGCAGCGACGCGCGGCATGATGTTCTTAGCAGTGGTGGAGGCGGCAGCCAGAATGTGACCATAATCATTGACGAGTTCAACCAGCAGAGCGCCCACCGGCTCAGCCAATTGGTGGGCGTAGACGGCATTATCGGCGACGCGGACCTTACTCACACCGTCGAGCTTGGCGGCGGCCTCGGCAATGGTAGCGACATTTTCGCCGACCACCAGGATGTCGATGTCGCCACCGCTGTCCTGCTGGATAGCCTGGGCCGCCGCGACCACGTGAGCAGTGGCGCCAGCGAGCTGGCCGTCGTGATGTTCAGCAAGTACCAAGATGCTCATGAAATCACCTTCGCCTCATTCTTGAGTTTGTCCACGAGCTCGTCGACGGAGCCCACCTTGATGCCGCCCTTACGCTCAGCCGGGGATTCGACCTTGAGCAGCGTGACCTTGGAGGCCATCTCGATGCCGAGATCTGCCGGGCTTTTGACGTCCATGGGCTTCTTCTTGGCCTTCATGATATCCGGCAGCTTGGCGTAGCGCGGCTCGTTGAGACGCAGGTCAGTGGTGACGATGGCAGGCAAGCTCAATTCGATGGTCTGCAGACCGCCGTCAATTTCACGGGTCACCTGCAGCTTTTTACCCCCCTCATCTCCGCTGATTTCCACCTCGGAGGCGAAGGTGCCCTGGGGCAGTCCGGCAAGTGCGGCGAGCATCTGGCCAGTCTGGTTGTTGTCAGTGTCGATGGCCTGCTTGCCGAGGATGACCAGTCCCGGCTGCTCTTCTTCGACGACCTTGGCCAGCAACTTGGCCACGGTCAGTGACTCGACGCGCTCATTAGCCTCGGCTGATGTGTCGATATGCACGGCACGGTCGGCGCCCAGCGCCAGCGCGGTGCGTAGTTGCTCTTGGGCAACCTTGGGGCCAATGGTCACGGCGACGACCTCGGTGGCCACACCGCGTTCCTTGAGACGCACCGCTTCTTCCACGGCGATCTCGCAGAAGGGGTTCATGGCCATCTTGACGTTGGTGAGATCGACGTCGGAGTGGTCCGGCTTAACCCGGATCTTGACGTTGTAATCGATGACGCGTTTGACGCATACCACTATTTTCATCTTCATACCTCTCTGAGTCAGCTATTGACACGAACGCTGCGGCACCGGCACGACTGAGTCGTACCGGGTCAGCAGCGTTCGGAGCAATGCATCAGCAAATATGACCGGGGCGTCACGCTGCCTGGGCGTTACGAATCAGTCGCTGCAGATGCTCATCACGGGAGCCAAGCAGGGTATTGATCATGGTAATTCGCTTGAAAAAGTGACCGACATCGAGTTCATCACTCACGCCCATACCACCATGTAGCTGTACCGCCTGCTGGCCGACCAAGCGACCGGCACTACCCACTTTCACCTTCAACATGGAGGCAGCGTGACTCGCCTCCTCACCGCCACCAGCAACGGTAATCGCGCCGAAATAGAGCATTGAGCGCGTCTGCTCACACTCCATGAACATGTCAGCCATGCGATGCTGTAACACTTGGAACTTGCCGATAGGCTGACCGAACTGCTTGCGCACCTTGCAGAACTCGACAGTGGCATTGAGCAGCTTCTCCATGACGCCAACCGCTTCGGCGGACAGCGCCACGATGGCGTCATTCAAAGTCGCCTGGATAGCATCGTAGGCACTGTCCACCTCCCCCAGAAGGGTTGCCTTGACGCTATCGAAACGAATTTCAGCGCCACGAAAACCGTCATTGGTCGGGTAGGCCTGCATAGTGACGCCCGGCTGGGTCGGATCTACCAGGAACAGTGACAGTCCATTCTTATCACCTCGATTGCCACTGGTGCGAGCGGCCACAACCAGGAGGTCGGCGCTCGGTGCCCCTAGCACCACGGCCTTGTGACCCGTGAGATGGTAGCCCTCTTCACTACGCTCGGCTGACGTATCGATATCCGTGATGGACGAATGGCACTGCGGCTCGGCCTGGGCAAACGCCAGCTTTAGCTCACCGGCGATAAGCCGCTCAAGCAATTCTGACTGCTGGCTTTCGCTACCATGGCGCTGAATCAGGTTGCCGCCCAGGACTACCGTGGAGAAGTAAGGCTCTACGACCAGGCCACGGCCAAATTCGGTTTGCAGCACGATCAAGTCGGTCAGACTACCGCCCAGACCACCATAGGCTTCATCGAAAGGTAGCGCTAACCAGCCCAGCTCGGCAAAAAGCTTCCAGTTTTCCTCACTGTAGCCCAGCTCACTCTCGGTTAGACGGCGACGGGTTTCGAAGTCATAGTCGTTCTGAATGAACTTCGCCGCACTGTCCTGGAGCATCTGCTGAATGTCATTGAGTGCAAAATCCATAGTCGTTTTCCTCAGAGTTCCAGAACCGCCTTGGCGATAATGTTCTTTTGAATTTCATTGGTGCCGCCAAAGATGGTGACCTTACGGTTGTTGTAGTAATGGGGCGCCGTATTGGGGGCAAAATGCGGTTCGATGACGATCCCGTCACCCTCTTCTTCGTACTGTTCCGGAACGAAAGGTAAGGCATAGTGGCCAGAAGCCTCTAGGTAGAGCTCATCGATCATCTGTTGCACCTCGGTGCCCTTGATCTTGAGTATCGACGACTCTGGCCCCGGCGCCTTACCGGTAGAAACCGCAGAAAGCACGCGTAACTCAGTGAACTCCAGCGCTTTGAGCTCGATCTCGGTTTCCATGACTCGCGCCATGAAGACACTGTTATCAATAAGGTTGGGCATGCCTGCAGGCGGCTCGCTGAGCATCTCGCGTAATCGTTTGAGGCGCTGCTTTGAGGATGCCACACCAGCGATATTGGTTCGCTCATGGGTCAACAGAACCTTGGCATAGGTCCAGCCTTTACCCTCTTCACCCACCAGGTTCTCTACTGGCACGCGAACATCCTCGAAATTCACTTCGTTGACTTCGCGCCGGCCATCTAGAGTGATGATCGGAGTAACGCTGACCCCCGGAGAGTTCATGTCGATCAGCAGAAAACTGATACCTTCCTGTTTCTTACCGGTATCGCTGGTTCTAACCAGGCAAAAAATCCAGTCGGCATAGTGCCCCAGAGTGGTCCAGGTCTTGGTGCCATTGATGATGTAATGGTCGCCATCGCGTACTGCACGAGTCTTAAGCCCCGCCAGATCGGAGCCCGCGTTGGGCTCTGAATACCCCTGACACCACCACACCTTGCTGGCGAGGATATCGGGTAGAAAGCGCTGCTTCTGCTCCTCGTTACCAAAGGTATAGATGACCGGCGCCACCATAGTGAGGCCGAAAGGAATGATACGTGGTGCCTGAGCAGTGGCCGCCTCATTGTTGAAGATGTACTTCTGGGTAGCGCTCCAGCCCGTACCGCCGTATTCCACCGGCCAATTCGCCCCTGCCCACCCCTTGGCATGGAGTGCCTGCTGGTAGGCGATCTGGTCGTCACGGCTGATACGTAAGCCGCTCTGGATCTTCTCCGTGACCTGGGGGGGCAGCTCATTTTGAAAGAAGGCCCGCACCTCGTCGCGGAAGGCGAGCTCGTCGCCGGTCAAATCGATATTCATACCGCTCTCCAACCTCTAGGAATGTTTAACCAAAGCTATCACCAGCAAAACCACATATCAAATAGCAGTATTTAATTTTACTATGCAGAATTGAAATAACTTTCAGTCTCGCAACGGTGGGGTCAGGTATGCCGCCCCCTTACCGAGCGAGGCCTGTCGCTCTTTCAATTCCATACGTGCAATCTTGCGCAAGTGCACTTCATCGGGACCATCGGCAAAGCGTAAGGCTCGCCCTTGGGACCACATATCTGCCAACGGCGTGTCCGGGCTCACCCCCATGGCACCGAAGGTCTGCATTGCCCGATCCACCACTCGAGTGTGCAACTTAGGTACCAGCGCCTTGATCAGGGAGATCTCCTTGGCAGCCGCCTTAGCGCCGACTCGGTCGATCATCCAGGCAGTTTTCAGCACCAGAAGCCTGGCCTGCTCGATCTCCAGCCGAGAATGGGCAATCCAGTCAGATACCGCGCCATACTGATAAAGGTGTTTACCAAATGCCCTACGCTCCTGGGAGCGCTCAATCATCAGCTCCAGGGCCAGCTCTGCCTGGCCAATAGAACGCATGCAGTGGTGTATCCGCCCCGGCCCAAGGCGCGCCTGGGCCATCGCAAAGCCTTCCCCTTCGCCGCCTAACAAGTTGCTGACAGGCACCCTGACGTTGCGAAAAGTGATCTCGCAGTGGCCATGGGGATTGGTATGGTTCATCACTGTGATATTGCGCTCTACCGTCACTCCCGGAGCATCCCGGGGGATTAGCACCATGCTTTGCTGACGATGACGGTCCGAATTGTCCGGATCACTCTTTCCCATCAGGATAAAGAGCCGGCAGTGGGGGTGGCTGGCGTTGGAGATGAACCACTTACGGCCATTGATGACGTAGTCACCACCTTCACGGGTAATCAGGGTTTGGATATTAGTGGCATCGGACGATGCCACGTCCGGCTCGGTCATGGCGAAGGCAGAACGAATCTCGCCGTTGAGCAGAGGGTCGAGCCACTGCTCACGCTGTGCTGGCGTCGCGAACATGTGCAGCAACTCCATGTTGCCAGTATCCGGCGCATTGCAGTTGAACACCTCGGCACACCAGGGTACTCGCCCCATCTGCTCGGCCAGCGGGGCGTACTCCAGGTTGGAAAGCCGCGTTCCAGGCTCATCGTCCCGCAGCCCGGGCAGAAACATATTCCACAGTCCCTCGGCACGCGCCAGCTCCTTGAGCTCCGCCATAAAGGACACTGGATAGTGGCCGGTTCTGACCTCTTCGCGATGCTGTCCGATACGAGGAACGATATGCTCCTCCATAAACCGGATCAGTTGATCACGCAGTGCCTGAGTCCGCTCGTTGAATTCGAAGTGCATCATTCGACTCCTGTAGGGCCAGCGGCTTGGACGAAGCGCGGCCGAAGTAAGCATGAAAAAGAATCAGCGCTGGGCAACAGCGTCAGGCACCAGCACCAGCTTTCCATTGACCTGACGATCGAGCACCCGGCGCAACGCCTCTGCGGCACGCGAAAGCGGCAGGGTCTGGTCAATATGCAAACGCACCTGATCTTGTTCGTACCAGACAAAGAGTTCCTGCATATTGGCGGCGAAGGTCACCGGGTCCCGACGCACGAAGGCGCCCCAGAAGACCCCCACCGCGGAGAACTCCTTCACCAGCGCCAGGTTGACGGGAAGTTTGGGAATCTCACCACTGGCAAAGCCAATAACGAGCAGCCGACCATAGGGCGCCATGCTGCGGGCACAAGTGTCGAATTGGGCGCCACCCACCGGGTCGTACACCACATCAACCCCCTTGCCATCGGTTAGCCGCTTCAGCTCCCCGCGCAACTCCTGGGTCTGATAATTAATCAGCTCGTCGGCACCATTGGCCTTTGCCAAGGCCAGCTTGGCATCGGTGGAACAGGCCGCTATGACTCTGGCTCCCATAGCCTTGCCGATCTGTACCGCAGCCAGACCAGTGCCGCCTGCTGCGCCGAGCACTAGCAGGGTTTCACCGGGCTGCAGTTGGCCGCGCTGTTTTAGCGCGTGGTGCGCGGTGCCATGGGCCAGCACCAGACTAGCGGCATCGCTGAACGGCATCGTCTTCGGCATCGCCATGAGCCGCTCTACTGCACAGCAGACCTTCTCTGCATAGGCAGAGTAGTGATCACTAACCCCGATGACCCGGTCACCAATGGCATAGTCAGTTACGCCTTCGGCAACCGCATCCACGATGCCGGCAAATTCCACTCCCGGGGTAAAAGGCAACGCGGGTTTGGCCTGGTAGCTTCCCTCCACCAGCAAACCATCGGGAAAGTTCACCCCGATCGCTTCGATGGTGATGCGCACCTCTCCGCTGCGAGGTTCAGGCTCTTCAACATCGCGATACTGAAGGCTCTCAACGGGTGCGAATTGGTCGCAAACGATGGCTTTCATAGGCTCACTCCCTAGGTTTACGGTAATGACTCGAAGTTTCAGAAACCATTTCAGAAACTATTTCAAAAACAAGCTCAGAAACTATTTCAAAAACCATTTCAAAAACCATTTCAGAAACTATCGACCGGCATGGCCAGGCAGGTGGTATCCAGGGCACGTAGTAGGTGGCAACTGTGCTCAATCCTGGGCAACTCCCAGCGGAAGAAGTACTGGCAAGCCATGTATTTACCATGACAGAAGGCCTCCGACTCGGAGCCGGAAGCGGCTTGCATACCCAAGGCCGCTTGGGCCTGGCGCAGCCAAAGCCACGCCACGACGAGATGGCCGAAGGCATTCAAATAAAGTGATGAGTTGGCAAGGGCATGCTTGGCGTCGCCTTCGCGCAGCAGGTTTGACAGCGCCTTGGTGGTATCGCGGAATCTATCGAGGGCGGCTTGCAGCGACTCGGCGAACTCCCGTATGCGTGAATCGCAACGAGTACTTTCGATGGTGACTTGGATCTCGTCGCAGAGCAGCTTGAATGACCTGCCATCGTGCATCATGACCTTGCGTCCGAGCAGGTCCAGCGACTGAATACCCTCAGTACCTTCATGAATCGGATTGAGCCGGTTGTCACGATAGAGCCGCTCCACTGGATAATCACGGCTGTAGCCATAGCCGCCATGCACCTGGATCGCCAAGGAGTTAGCTTCCAAGCAGTAGCGTGACGGCCAAGACTTGAGCACCGGGGTCAACAAGTCGAGCAACATCGCGGCTCGTTCCCGCTCGGCGGCATCCGCACTCCAGGCTTTGCGATCGGCCAGTTGGGCTCCATACAGAGACAGGCATAGGCCACCCTCGACATAACTTTTCGCCGCGAGCAGCATGCGCCGCACATCCGCATGGGCAATGATCGGTTGCGGCGATGACAAGGCGTCCTTACTTTCCGGGGGACGCCCCTGGAGCCGTTCGCGTGCGTAGTCCAAGGCATGCCGATAAGCCGCATAACCAAGGCCTACAGCCCCCACGCCAACCCCTACTCTGGCCTCGTTCATCATCTGAAACATATAGGCCAACCCTCGGTGGGGCTCACCGACGAGATAGGCCACGGCCCCACCCTGCTCACCGAAGTTAAGGATGGTGGATGTCGTGCCACGATAGCCCATCTTGTGAATCAGGCCGCCCAGTACCACATCGTTACGCGGCCCGAGCGTGCCATCCTCATTGACCAGATACTTGGGCACCAGAAATAGCGACAGTCCCTTTACCCCCTCCGGCGCACCCTTTATACGCGCCAGCACCAGGTGAACGATGTTCTCGCTCAATTCGTGGTCACCGGCGGATATGAAAATCTTGCTGCCATGCAAACGATAATCGCCATCGGCCATGGGCTCGGCAGTCGTGGCGATATCTCCCAGCGACGACCCCGCCTGGGGCTCGGTGAGGGCCATGGTTCCGGTAAAGCGCCCGTCGAGCAACGGCTGACGATAAAGGCGCTGCTGGCTCTCCGAACCAAAGGCGCCGATCACATTGGCATTAGCACCGCTGAGCGAGGCATAGGCCAGCGTCGAGATATTGGCGGCACTGAAGATCGCCTTGCAGGCCACCGATACCGTAAAGGGGAGCTGCATTCCGCCCAATTCATAGTCCTGGGTGGCTGCACCGAAGCCGGCACCGTAGTACTGATCGAGAGCCTCTTTAACTTGTGGAATCAGTTCGACTCTCTCTCCGTCGAAGCGCGGCTCGTTTTCATCCAGCTCTGCTGCATGAGGAGCGAAATAATCGATGGCGATGGACTCGGCCGTATCAAGAGCCGCGTTGAAGGTTTCACGGCCGTGTTCGGCAAACCGCTCCAACGACACCAACTCGTCGGTGCCAATCACCTGATAAAGCAGAAAATCCAGATCATTCCGACAGATCATTTTAGAACCCATCTAGCCCCCTCCACACCATTTCCACGGCAGCCGTTCGCCTTGTTTCTGACCTTATGTCTGATATACCAGGTCAAAATAAGCCCTCAAAAACCAATAAGCGAAATATACAACCGCACAGCGAAACAATGCAAGGAAAAACAAAATAACCTATTTACTCATGAAGCGAGGCTGCTACCACGGCAAAGTCAGCTCTCCCCACCACCATTTTTGCGACATCCTGGACGTCGCCCGAGGCTTCCATAAATATGAAGATCGCCACGAAGACCGCTATGCAGAATTATATTTTGCAAATAAAGATTCATACCGTATAGCATAGATAGTGGGCCTGCCTATCGACCTGTTGTCCCAGGGGGCCAATCGTCATTCGTTAAGGAAAAGAGCAAGGGATCACCATGAGCGAACCCGTCACATGCAAGCAGCACGATAGCGTCCTGCTGATTACCATTGATAACCCCCCGGTCAATGCACTTTCTGCCGCTGTGCGCCTAGGCCTATCCAAGGCGTTCGCTGTCGCCGAGCAGGAGCCTACCGTGAAGGCAGTCGTCCTGCGTTGCGCGGGGCGCACCTTCATCGCTGGTGCCGATATCACCGAATTCGGCAAGCCAATGCAGCCTCCCGCCTTGCCAGAAGTGCTTGGTCAAATCGACACATTCACCAAGCCAGTAGTGGCAGCACTACACGGCACAGCACTCGGTGGCGGGTTCGAAACAGCCCTGACTTGCCACTACCGCATTGCCGAAGCATCGGCCCGAGTGGGGTTACCGGAAGTTAAGCTTGGCCTCCTACCAGGCTCCGGAGGCACCCAGCGCTTGCCGCGGCTGATCGACGTCAAGAGTGCGCTAGACATGATCGTGTCGGGCCGCCAGGTTGCGGCACCTGAAGCCATGGCGCTGGGCGCCATTGACCGTATCGCCGAGGGCGACCTGACCGAACAAGCCATGGCTTATGCGCGAGAACTGGTGGACAACTCAGCTCCCCTGCGCCGCTGCAGCGACATGGCAGTAAACACCGCTGATATCGGAGCAACATTCTTCGCTGAATATCGCGCCCAGGTTGCCAAGCAGCAGCGGGGGCTGGAAGCGCCTCAGGCCTGCATCGAGGCCATCGAAATAGCCACTACGCAGCCATTCGCCGAAGGCTTGAAGAAGGAGCGCGAGCTGTTTCTCGAACGAATGGCATCCCCCGAGTCGGCTGCCCTGCGACACGTTTTCTTTGCCGAACGCCAAGCTCCCGTGGTTACCGACTTGCCGCGCGACACACCGAAACGGGAGATTCGTCGAGTTGGGATCATCGGCGCCGGTACAATGGGCTCCGGCATCGCTATCAATTTTCTCAACGCAGGGATTCCCGTTACCCTGCTGGAGATGAAGAGTGAGGCCCTGGAGCGCGGCATAAAAACCATTCAGGCCTACTACGATGATCGCAAAGCCAAGGGGCGCATGTCGGAGGAAAAGGCCAATGCCTGCTTCGCACGGTTAGCCGGTACGCTCGACTATGCTGACTTCGACGACGTCGACCTAGCCATCGAAGCGGTGTTCGAGAACATGGCCGTCAAACATGAGGTGTTTGCCAAGCTCGATGAGGTCTGCAAGCCGGGGGCCATCCTGGCCTCCAACACCTCCTACCTGGACGTCAACCAGATCGCCGCAGCTACCTCGCGTCCGCAGGATGTGCTGGGCCTACATTTCTTCAGCCCCGCCCATGTAATGCGGCTACTGGAGGTGGTGCGGGCCGACAAGACCGCCGACGATGTGCTCGCCACCGCAATGAAATTGCTCGGCACCATTGGCAAAGTGGGAGTTGTCTCTGGCGTTTGTGACGGCTTCATCGGTAATCGCATGCTCAAAGGCTACGGCCGGGAAGCCGGTATTCTGCTGCTGGAGGGAGCTAGCCCCTCCCAGATTGATAGCACAATGAACCGCTTTGGCATGGCGATGGGCCCGATGGCGATGGGCGACCTCGCTGGCCTGGATATCGGTTCCCGAGCGCGGGAAGAGCGCCGTCAGCGTGGAGAAACGGTTTCCCCCACCGATGGCGCTGTGGCCGACCGGCTGGTGGAGATGGGCCGTCTGGGTCAGAAAAGTGGTAAGGGTTACTACCGCTACGAGGCTGGCTCCCGCAAGCCGATACTCGACCCAGAGGTGGATACGGTCATTGAGCAGGCCGCCAAGCAGCTTGGCATCGAGCGCCGTGACATCAGCGAAGAGGAAATCCTGCAGCGGCTGATCTATCCGTTGATCAACGAGGCGGCAAAAATTCTCGAGGAAGGTATTGCTCAACGCCCCAGCGATATCGACGTGGTCTGGATCAACGGCTATGGCTTCCCGACCTACCGCGGCGGCCCCATGCACTATGCCGACAACGTCGGGCTGGCATCCATTCTCGCCGCCATCAAGCAGTATCAACAGCGCTACGGCGATACCTGGCAAGCTGCCCCGCTGTTAGAGCGGCTGGTGCAAGAAGGCAAACGCTTCTCCGATCTCTGAGCCGCCAGGGCACGCAAGGTTTCTCTCGGCCCTGAGGGCCTTTATGGGTTGTGCCAACGGGCACAACCCTTTTTTGCTACTGCCGACCTCTCGCTTTGCTGGAGTACAACGCTGGAGTACAACCACATGACCCTCTGGTTGCTATTTACCGCTCTGCTTGCCATCGCTACCGGCCAGGGCGTGGTGATGACGCTGCTCCCGCCCCTGGGGCGTGAAGTAGGACTCAATGAATTCCAGGTAGCCATCATCATATCGTCTTCCGCCCTGGTCTATGCTGTGGGCACCACGGTTTGGGGACGGGTGAGCCTCCACTTCGGCCGGCGCCGTATCATTCTTATTGGGCTGGCCGGCTATACACTGGGTACACTGCTCTTCACCACGGTCTTCTCGCTGGGCATGCTGGGGTTGCTGGCGGGATTGCCGCTATTCATGGCACTACTCTTCAGCCGCATGCTGCAATCCTCGATCATGTCAGCCACCCCGCCTGCCGCCCTAGGCTATGCGATTGCCTTGACGACGGCCGACAAGCGCCTAGCCGCAATCAGCCGGACCACCTCCGCCAATAGCCTGGGACAGGTTGTGGGGCCTGCTTTCGGTGGTTTACTGGCGGCCTTAGGCCTGCTGGTACCCCTCTACACCGTTGCGCTGCTGACCTTTTTAGCGCTGGGCTGGTTATGGTTTAGGCTGCCCGATGATCGCCTGATGCCAGGGCAGGTCGATGCAAAAACGACGCACCTCAACACTAGTGAACGACTCACCTGGGCTTCCTGGCGCTATTTAATGGTGGCAGCCGCCCTATTCTCGGCCATGGCCATGATTCATCAGACTCTGGGGTTCTTCTTCATCGATATCTGGCATCTCTCACCACCACGGGCCGCCCAACAGGTCGGCTTCGCCGTCCTGACGCTGGCACTGGTCTCGGTCGCGGTACAGTTCGGTTTCGTCCAACGCAGTCGTTGGGGCACAGGTCGCATGCTAATACTCGGGCTAACCAGCCTGCTTATCGGCTATATGCTGCTGGCATTCGCTGGCAGCATGGTCAGTTTGCACGTTGCCATGGCACTGGTCGGTCTCGGTATGGGATTGAGCTACCCGGCAGCCGCCACTGCAGCAACCTCAACCGGCAGCGCCCAACAGCAGGCAAAAGCAACCGGGTTGGTGTCAGCCACACCCGCGGTAGGTTTCATTATTGGTCCCTTGGTCGCCGCACCGCTGTATCAACTGAACCCTAGCGCCCCCTTCGCTGCCGCCGCGATCCTGATAGCGGTCATGCTGGTCATACACCGCCTGCCAGCGACCCATGCCCGAGCCACAGACACACCATAAAAAAAACCCCGGCCACAGGGGCCGGGGTTGATAGCGATGGATGGGAGACAGTCAAGCCAGCGTCAGTAAGCCTCTTCATAGACGGCGGCCACTTCCTGAGGGCTCTTCACCGGCCTTGCGTTGAACATGATAGCGGCGTCCCCCATGGCATGTACGGCCAGGTTTGGCAGATTCTCTTGCGGTACGACGAGATCACGCAGATGGCGCGGGTGGTCGACCGCCTGCATCAGCGACTCCACCGCCGCGGCCGCGGCCAACGCCGCTTCGCGTTCGTCCATACCTGCGGTTTCCACGCCAAGCGCCTGGGCGGCCAGTGCCAGCTTGTGGCTGGCATGGTCGACGTTAAAGCGCATCACCCGAGGCAGCATGATGCCGCAGGCGAGCCCGTGTGGGATGTCATGGATCACCCCCAGCGTATGGGCCATAGCATGGGCTAGGCCAACTTGTGCCACATTGAATGCCCAGCCAGCCATGGTGGCCGCCAATTGGAGATTGGAACGAGCGGCTTCGTCGCGGGGATTTTTCACTACCCTGGGCAGGTTTTCACTGATCAGGCGAATGGCCTGTAGCGCCTGACCATCGCAGATTGGCTGCGAGCGGGTACTGGTCAGCGCTTCAATAGAGTGAGTCATGGCATCCAGCGCCGTGGTCACAGTCATGCGGTGGGGCAGTCCGAGGGTAAAGAGAGGATCGAGAATGGCGCTGTTGGGCACGATATAGGGATCGAGGATATAGACCTTGCGGCCCACCGCCTTGTTCTTGATCACCGCCACGTTGGTCACCTCGCTGCCTGTACCGGAGGTAGTGGGGATAGAAATATGAGGGGTCTGCGGCTCCTGCAAACGAAGCATGGCCATATGATCATTACACTTGCCGCCATTCTTCAACACGACGCATACCGCCTTGGAGGTATCGATCACACTGCCACCACCAACACTGACGATGGCATCGGCACCACATTCACGAGCATAGGTCGCCGCCGCATCGACGGTATCCAGAGACGAGTCCTGCTCGATACGGTCGTAAAGCCCTACACAGAAATCATCCAGCGCCTCTCTAACCATGGCTGGCAGGCCCGTCGCATTGACGCCCTCGTCGGTCATGATCACCGCACGCTTACAACCCAGCTTGACCATCTCTTTGTAGATCGCTGGCAAGCTGCCGTGACCGGAAATGATATTGGTGGGTGCCTTGTACTGCACGAAGGGCGTCTTCTTGTCGTCCGAGAGGATGGCCATGGCCGGACTGGCCCCAACCGCCGCGTAGGCGCTGACATGGATCCGCTTGACTTGGACAAATTCCGATAGCCCAGACGCCCCCATCTCACGGCCGAACCCGGACTGTTTGTAGCCACCGAAGGGGCAGAAGTCGCCGAAGGCATGATAATTATTGATCCACACCGTCCCCGTGCGCATCTGGGCGGCAACCCGCTGTGCCCGAGCATTACTGCCGGAATACACGCCACCCGCCAAGCCATAGATAGAGTCATTAGCGATAGCAACGGCCTCTTCATCGCTATCAAATTTGATCACCGCCACGACCGGGCCAAAGATCTCCTCCTGGGCAATGCGCATACCATTATCGACATCCGTGAAGATCGTCGGCGCGTAATAGTGGCCGCCTGTAATACCGGGTACCTCGACCCGATGCCCACCGGTGAGCAGGGTAGCGCCCTCCTCCAGCCCCAGCTTGACGTAGCCATCGACGGTTTCAAGCTGCTTGGCACTGATCAGCGGCCCCAGATGGCTCTCTGGCGAGAGCGGGTAGCCGACCCGCAGCGCCTCGGTACGCGTCTTCAGCTTGGCAATGAATTCATCATAGATCTTTGAGGCAACCAGCAGCCGGGTACCCGACTCGCACACCTGCCCCTGGTGCAGAAAGGTGCCAAAGACCGCACCATCGACCGCCGCATCCAGATCCGCGTCGTCGAGGATAATATTGGCCGACTTCCCCCCCAGTTCCAGGGTAACTCGCTTAGTGGAGTCTGCCGCCAGCTTCATGATGTCGTTGCCGACACTGGTACTGCCGGTAAAGGAGATCTTGTCGACGTAGGGGTGCGTGCAGAGCAGATTGCCCACTTCACGCCCCTGACCGGTAATCACGTTGATGACCCCTTTGGGAATACCAGCAGCCTGGGCCGCCTCAGCAATGATCAAAGCGGTAAGCGGCGTCTGGGTCGCTGGCTTCAGTACGATGGTGTTACCCATGATGATGGAGTGTGAGATCTTCCAGAACGCCATGCTAGCCGGAAAATTCCATGGAATGATCCCAACACAAACCCCGATCGGCTCACGGCGGATATAGTCACGCCCCGGCGCCCCTACATTCCCAGAGTAGGGAATCTCCTCCTCCCAGGGAAAACTGTTCGCCGAGTAGTGAGCCAGGTTACGAAGCAGGCTGGCACCATTGGAGGCCCAGAACTTGGACAGATTGATCACGTGGCCAGCATCCATGGATTCGGCCATGGCCAGGCGCCCAGCCAACTTCGTGACGTGGTCAGCGAAGTCATAGACCCTGCTGGCACGCTCCGTCGGCGTCAGCCTTGGCCACTCACCGTGATCGAAGGCCTCACGTGCGGCTTCAAGGGCGCGCAAGGCATCCGCCTCTCCCGCCTGGGCCACCGTTGCGACCGGTTTCTCGTTACCCGGGTCATACGTGGTGAAGGTTCTGCCATCGGCGGCATTGACGAACTCGCCGTCGATGAAGAGCTGGTAGGAATCCATGGATGTTGTACCTCCTGATTGCAGACGTCGCCCTGTGGGTAAGCGCGGTCATGCAATGACGCGTTATGATTGTGTAGGAATGGTCTTGCTTGAAAAACCCTACCCAACGCATGCTAAAACGACAAAGAAAAGGCACTGTTTCACTGAAATTATTGTTTTATACTGAAACACCTCACATCTCTTCCGCAGTGAGGAATATAAGTTCGCAAAACACTCAAGGAGCAAGCCATGATGGAGAGCAATAGGCAGGAGCCTGGCGCGCACCAGAACGCTGCTTCGGCCATGCTGGCAGTTTTTCCTACCACCGACAGCCTGAAGCACTTCGCGAAGGCGGGCGATAACGCCCCCTTGCTGGAGTCTCTGCTCGCTTTCGCTCAACGCCATGGCGTCTTAGAGGAGGCCGACTTTGATGCCCTGTATCGCTATGTCGACGAGCATGGCGGCGGCGCGAGCAGATCACTGGACGCAGGAAAGCCACAAACCCTGGAAGAGCTGCTCGACAACAAGCAAGCGCATCTTTCACTCCCCCTATCGATACGCGCCTGGACCGAGCGCATCAATGCCTTACTCGACAAGCACCAAGTCGCACTCCCCCGAGTCAGCAACTCGATGCTGACTCGCTTGAAGCGAGAACCGGCCGATAACCTGCATAAACAGAACGTACTCCGCAGCCTGGCTTTCTGGATCGGGCATCAGCGGCAAACACTCGGTGATCAGTGGCACTTCGAAGCATTGTTGGCGCTCTGCCAGGCCAGTAGGCGAACAGAAAACTTCACGGCGGGAGTACGCATGGGGTTTTCCCTCAGCAGCCGCGGCGACCTGATCGACAACCCGGTCGTCAACTGGCTCAAACGAACCCTCAAGCGCCACCTCGACCAGCGCGATGAAGGTTCGCCCGGCGGGCGCTGGGGCAAGGTATATTCGCACGATATCACCACGCTATATATCGACATCCCCAAAGAGCATGACTCCGGAGCCCCCCTCGCCTACCGCCAATGCCTGCGCCAGGCGGTTTCACTGGCCCACAAAGTAGCTATCAGTTGGGCACTGTCGGAACACTCCAGCCACAAGCGCTTTCTCTCTATCGGTCTGACGACCGGCGAGTTCTCGAGTCTCGACGGCTATTTGCTACCACTGCTCGGGGCCGAGCTCCCGGGTGACCCGGTGGTTCGAGTGTCAAATTTCACCCGACAATGCCTGCAGATCAACGACATACGGGTTCTGTACCAGGACCGCCCCACCGAGGTGACACTCTTCAATGGTGAAGTGCTGGCAGCCTGGCCGCTCACTGCGCTCTGGAGCTTCATCTACTTCGATTTCGCACCCGAACTGCAGAGCGATCCCGTGCTCAACGCGACAGGAACCAGGTTCGAATTCGACACCTGGCAAACCTACACCCCAAATACCGCCAAGGATGCCATCAGCACCTTCCTGCGCACTCCCCATAACGCCATGCTGGGCATCGAGATCGCCAAGACGCTCTATTATCGCCACCGCTTTGCTGAAGCCTGCGACATCCTGCGTATCGTGCTCAGCATAGACCCAAGCTCCATGGTGGCCCGCACGCTGCGCATGATGATCTATCGCAATATGGCGGTGGAGTGCCCCACACTCTCCGGCGCCGAAGCACTCTTTCGGATGGCGGCCCAGGACGCCTGGTGTATTCGTCAGCATAACGCGTCGCTACCCGAGGATTACTACTGTGAAGTTGGCGTATTAGCACTGGCCGAGGCCCTCACGTTGGCCAAGTTCTCCCGCGCCGCCGGTAACGCGATGGGCGAGGAGGAGCGCTTCCTGGCCCTGCTGGAAGAAGCCGCAGACCTCTTCGAAAAAGGCATGAGCGTCTCGCCTGCCGGCCTACGCTCCAGCTTCCTGCTGGCCAGCGCTCGCCTGCTGAATGCGTTCTTTCGCGCTGACCCGTACCTACTGATTGATGACAGGCGCCGAGTGGACGGAAGCCAGCCACTGGCTGCGGAGCAGACAATCAACCTGCTGAGGCTGCGCGGCTATGATGTGGAGGCCGCACTCACCCCAGAAGGCAACCAGTTTGTGGAACACAAGCTGCTGGACAAAATCACGTTCCATAACGACGCCATCGCCCTGCGGGCCTATCGACCAACCTTGTGCTATACGGCCGCTGTCGCCCTGTGGGACTTCACCCCTCAACGCACCGCAGGCCTGGCCCGACAGGCCCTGGCGCTGATCGAGCAAGCCCGAGCGATGGCACGAGAGCTGACACAGAGCGGCTTTCACATCTACTCCTTTAGCCGAATCTATGGTGAGATCCTGACCACCGAACGCTTCCTTGAGCATATGGATAATGCCGAGCAAAGCATTCGCCGCACGGCAGGCAACGCCCTCGATGCATGGCCGAACCACAAACCCCTGCCATTGAAGAAGCAAGCTGAGCTCTTACTCATGGCCAACTTTCCCACATTAACGGCAGCAGGACAGACGGAGGAGAAGATAAAGAATAACTAGCCTCACACTACAGCTGTGTGCAGTAAGCCTTAAACGCACCCGCAAATACAGCGCGAAACGGTGCCAAGGGCGCATTCCTCAAACCTAGCTGTAGCCACCTGGGCAACAACGAACTCATCCGCACACCCCAATAGGGGGGCAGCACTTCCCCTGGACAACCTTCATTGGCGTTGACACAGCGCACCCACGAAGAAGCAGCAACCCTCTATAAGATCAAGCACATACCAAGTAGCGTGGGTAAGCGTCAGCGCACCCGCGAAGAAGCAGCAACCCTCTTTATAAGACCAAGCACATACCAAGTAGCGTGGGTAAGCGCACCCGCGAAGAAGCATCCTCCTTCTAAGGTCGAGTACATATCAGGTAACGCCAGAGAACTTGGTGCCTTTGCCAAGCATTTCGATACCTCCCTCATGTGCGGGGATCGGCTCATTTCATGTGCGATCAACAGCATTCGATACGGTGCATCCCCGCTCGTGCGGGGATCGGGCCTAGCCAAATTAGGATGGTCATGACATCTCCGGTTCATCCACGCGTCCGCGTGGGGCGCGACCAAATCCCGCACTATCTATCTGCTCACCCCCGAAGTTTCAATCCACGCGCCCGCGTGGGGCGCGACACAAGATCCTCGAAGCGCTCGATAAGGTATTGATGTTTCAATCCACGCACCCGCGTGGGGCGCGACTCCACAGCTAGCAAATAAGTTTCTTGCATCACGTGTTTCAATCCACGCGCCCGCGTGGGACGCGACCGGCCAAGAGTGGCTTGGACAAGAAAACCGTATCGTTTCAATCCACGCGCCCGCGTGGGGCGCGACGCGGCGGCTTTTGATGCGGCGCTGGGTGCGCACGTTTCAATCCACGCGCCCGCGTGGGGCGCGACTGTGCCAAGCGGTCGTTTGGTGGGACTCTGCCAAGTTTCAATCCACGCGCCCGCGTGGGGCCTATCTGGGAGATCCGCCGGACATCGATGAATGGTTTCAATCCACGCGCCCGCGTGGGGCGCGACACTGCCAATCCTCTGTGCCGATCTCGCGCCACTGGTTTCAATCCACGCGCCCGCGTGGGGCGCGACATTTAACCAGGCGTTGCTTGCCGATCTTGTCGATCGTTTCAATCCACGCGCCCGCGTGGGGCGCGACTTCAGGTGCTCGCTAAACGGCACCATATCTTCAGAGTTTCAATCCACGCGCCCGCGTGGGGCGCGACCGCAATATCGCAAAACTGAAAGCGCGCTATTCTGAGTTTCAATCCACGCGCCCGCGTGGGGCGCGACCTCGACTACCAGTGCTGTGCGCGTGAAGTGGAAGTTTCAATCCACGCGCCCGCATGGGGCGCGACCATGACGATCCCTCCTGCTGAGCACGGCGCTGGCGTTTCAATCCACGCGCCCGCGTGGGGCGCGACGTCTTCAAAGGTTTTCTTTTGCTGGCTGACTATAAGTTTCAATCCACGCGCCCGCGTGGGGCGCGACTCGTTTTGCCAGTTGGCTACTTGGTAGCCAGCGATGTTTCAATCCACGCGCCCGCGTGGGGCGCGACGAAATTCAGTTGCGTCTTCAGGCATCTTGTAGAGGTTTCAATCCACGCGCCCGCGTGGGGCGCGACCCGCGATAGCGCTCCCAGTAGATGCCGCCAAAATAGTTTCAATCCACGCGCCCGCGTGGGGCGCGACCCAAGTGACGCTGGCATGGTCGGCAGCCTCTTATGTTTCAATCCACGCGCCCGCGTGGGGCGCGACGAAATTCAGTTGCGTCTTCAGGCATCTTGTAGAGGTTTCAATCCACGCGCCCGCGTGGGGCGCGACCCGCGATAGCGCTCCCAGTAGATGCCGCCAAAATAGTTTCAATCCACGCGCCCGCGTGGGGCGCGACCCAAGTGACGCTGGCATGGTCGGCAGCCTCTTATGTTTCAATCCACGCGCCCGCGTGGGGCGCGACAGACTTTCATTTTCGTCGAATTGACGTTGACTATGTTTCAATCCACGCGCCCGCGTGGGGCGCGACGGGATTTGACCATGACCATGACGCTCGCTGGTTCGTTTCAATCCACGCGCCCGCGTGGGGCGCGACAATGGCCGCTGCAGCACTGCGTGAGCGGCAGCGAGTTTCAATCCACGCGCCCGCGTGGGGCGCGACGTGGAAACCATTCGCGTGGAAGGCGTCGTGGATGAGTTTCAATCCACGCGCCCGCGTGGGGCGCGACGGTTTTTTTGTGCCCGAAAAACGCGAGGCGCTATGTTTCAATCCACGCGCCCGCGTGGGGCGCGACACATTTAGCGCGTTCGGCGCGGCTATGGACAACCTGTTTCAATCCACGCGCCCGCGTGGGGCGCGACGAAATTCGGACGCGCAAGTTAAATCAATTCTGTGTTTCAATCCACGCGCCCGCGTGGGGCGCGACCCTGCGCTGCATGGAAAGAGCGCGCACCATTCGGGTTTCAATCCACGCGCCCGCGTGGGGCGCGACGACGTTTAGAGAGATAATTCCCGAGTCTACGCCTGTTTCAATCCACGCGCCCGCGTGGGGCGCGACAGTCCGCGTTGACGGCGTGCAGGCCCGCACCCCTGTTTCAATCCACGCGCCCGCGTGGGGCGCGACTGCCCCGAATAAGCGGGCATCCGGTCGATAGCTGGTTTCAATCCACGCGCCCGCGTGGGGCGCGACGTCATCTGTCAGCGTTGCTATCGCATTGCTCATAGTTTCAATCCACGCGCCCGCGTGGGGCGCGACCCATGGATGCAGTGCCAGCAGCCATAGCAGAGACGTTTCAATCCACGCGCCCGCGTGGGGCGCGACCACTGCATCGGTGGAGTGCTCTGGCGACCAACCCAGTTTCAATCCACGCGCCCGCGTGGGGCGCGACACGTAGCCGAGGCCATTCTGGCGCGCTACATCGAGTTTCAATCCACGCGCCCGCGTGGGGCGCGACCTACCCAAGCGGCTATCCGTGCGGGTTATAGCAAGTTTCAATCCACGCGCCCGCGTGGGGCGCGACGTTACCTACCTACCCAAGACCAGCGGCATGATTGTTTCAATCCACGCGCCCGCGTGGGGCGCGACCTGGTAATCCCAGCCCCATTTTAGGAGTTACCCATGTTTCAATCCACGCGCCCGCGTGGGGCGCGACCGTAATCGCGCGGGCGCGGGCGCGGTGACAGTATGTTTCAATCCACGCGCCCGCGTGGGGCGCGACGCGCGTCGCCTGCTTCCTCTTGATATTTTATTTTGTTTCAATCCACGCGCCCGCGTGGGGCGCGACCCTTGGCTGTGAGGCGCACCCCGCCACTAACAGCGTTTCAATCCACGCGCCCGCGTGGGGCGCGACACTCCTTCAAGGCGATAACATGAGGCGATGTTATGTTTCAATCCACGCGCCCGCGTGGGGCGCGACTGTGATAGCACCACTCGCTACGGATGCGGTGCGGGTTTCAATCCACGCGCCCGCGTGGGGCGCGACAATACCAGCTTCGGGGTCGTAATCTAGGTGCTGAGTTTCAATCCACGCGCCCGCGTGGGGCGCGACACTCCAGACGAACTTGATGCGCTACTTAGTGCGGTTTCAATCCACGCGCCCGCGTGGGGCGCGACACGGTAACGTTCTGAAATAGCTGTAATTTGAGACGTTTCAATCCACGCGCCCGCGTGGGGCGCGACGTGCGATCACAAACGCAGATGTCGGTGCGATCAATGTTTCAATCCACGCGCCCGCGTGGGGCGCGACGATTTGTGGTCGATATCGATGTTGCCATACTTCAGTTTCAATCCACGCGCCCGCGTGGGGCGCGACTTGATCCACTCAGCCGCGTCAGTAGGCGACAGAGAGTTTCAATCCACGCGCCCGCGTGGGGCGCGACCAGAGCTTTTTGTAAACACAGTTCGCCCTATCAAGGTTTCAATCCACGCGCCCGCGTGGGGCGCGACCTCGGCACACGCTGAACGTCAGCTACATGGTGCTGTTTCAATCCACGCGCCCGCGTGGGGCGCGACCCAATCTCGGCTAAATCCACGGCGCGCTCAGCCAGTTTCAATCCACGCGCCCGCGTGGGGCGCGACATATGACGAATCATATGACGAATCCGATTATGATGTTTCAATCCACGCGCCCGCGTGGGGCGCGACTTGATTTCGACTAGGCCCGAGGGGGCAGATGCATAGTTTCAATCCACGCGCCCGCGTGGGGCGCGACCGTAAGCTTTCCGTAAATCGCAGGAGTTCCGCGAGTTTCAATCCACGCGCCCGCGTGGGGCGCGACGCGACAGCTTGCTCGGCATGTAGGCGGTAGATGAGTTTCAATCCACGCGCCCGCGTGGGGCGCGACCTCCAGATCGTTGCCGCGCTTCATCTGCCACGTCTGTTTCAATCCACGCGCCCGCGTGGGGCGCGACGCTCTTTCTGTTCGCGTTCTGCGGCTTCCTGTTGTTTCAATCCACGCGCCCGCGTGGGGCGCGACAAACACCAGAGTCGTCGTCGGCCACTTCTTCAATGTTTCAATCCACGCGCCCGCGTGGGGCGCGACGGCTTTGCAGGCATGCCCCCGCGTTTTGCTAACAAGTTTCAATCCACGCGCCCGCGTGGGGCGCGACCTGCTAAAGAGAGGGCGCTTTACAACGCTGTGCTGTTTCAATCCACGCGCCCGCGTGGGGCGCGACCGCGAGCTTCACGGCTGGTCAATGGGGCCTTACAGTTTCAATCCACGCGCCCGCGTGGGGCGCGACCATTTGCAGTTGATGGCGTTGCCGTCTCTTGCATAGTTTCAATCCACGCGCCCGCGTGGGGCGCGACGTTACTGGGTCCTCATGCCAAACCGTATCCTGCGGTTTCAATCCACGCGCCCGCGTGGGGCGCGACGCCCAGGTGATCTTTATCCAGCACGTAGCTCAGTGTTTCAATCCACGCGCCCGCGTGGGGCGCGACGCCCAGGTGATCTTTATCCAGCACGTAGCTCAGTGTTTCAATCCACGCGCCCGCGTGGGGCGCGACCTGCTAAAGAGAGGGCGCTTTACAACGCTGTGCTGTTTCAATCCACGCGCCCGCGTGGGGCGCGACCAAATCAGGAGTTCGAGCGTCACCCCGACAGAATGTTTCAATCCACGCGCCCGCGTGGGGCGCGACCGCGAGCTTCACGGCTGGTCAATGGGGCCTTACAGTTTCAATCCACGCGCCCGCGTGGGGCGCGACCATTTGCAGTTGATGGCGTTGCCGTCTCTTGCATAGTTTCAATCCACGCGCCCGCGTGGGGCGCGACGTTACTGGGTCCTCATGCCAAACCGTATCCTGCGGTTTCAATCCACGCGCCCGCGTGGGGCGCGACGCCCAGGTGATCTTTATCCAGCACGTAGCTCAGTGTTTCAATCCACGCGCCCGCGTGGGGCGCGACGCCCAGGTGATCTTTATCCAGCACGTAGCTCAGTGTTTCAATCCACGCGCCCGCGTGGGGCGCGACGCCTACTGCTAAGCGAGTCTCAACATGTATCACTGGTTTCAATCCACGCGCCCGCGTGGGGCGCGACGCCATTCATCACGACCCCATCTGGCAAAGTCGCAGTTTCAATCCACGCGCCCGCGTGGGGCGCGACTCAGCAGTGGGGTCTACAAGACCCAGCTCTTCGCGTTTCAATCCACGCGCCCGCGTGGGGCGCGACAGGTCAGCACCTCAGCTTCTTCAGAGCCGTTAACGTTTCAATCCACGCGCCCGCGTGGGGCGCGACGTCGAAACAAGGGCAGCCCCTCGACTCATGCCCAGGTTTCAATCCACGCGCCCGCGTGGGGCGCGACGGGCTTCGGTAGGCGTGCCCGCTAAAACGCTTCGGTTTCAATCCACGCGCCCGCGTGGGGCGCGACGCCGACGTGTGTACTCGGTGCTTACCGTATCGTGTTTCAATCCACGCGCCCGCGTGGGGCGCGACGCGGGCGACGCTGCGTATCGATACCCGTGTTCGTGTTTCAATCCACGCGCCCGCGTGGGGCGCGACGCAGTACTTCCGCCTGCTCACCGGATGCGTTGACGTTTCAATCCACGCGCCCGCGTGGGGCGCGACATCTAATAAAGATTACTTCGCTAGATATATGCGCGTTTCAATCCACGCGCCCGCGTGGGGCGCGACGGACCCGGAAGACACCGACCAGCGTGCCTTTGATGTTTCAATCCACGCGCCCGCGTGGGGCGCGACGCCATCAAGCGGGGTTTTTTTATGGGTGGAATTTATGTTTCAATCCACGCGCCCGCGTGGGGCGCGACCCCAGTGCTACGCATCGAACTGGGCAGCGGGCGGGTTTCAATCCACGCGCCCGCGTGGGGCGCGACGGTTTTCAGCCAGGTCAACTTGAGGCGGGGGCGTGTTTCAATCCACGCGCCCGCGTGGGGCGCGACTATTCGCTAAATGGCAGCAATTTCCATTCCGCATGTTTCAATCCACGCGCCCGCGTGGGGCGCGACGTGCCAGTCGCGTGCTTATTCGTCATCAGTCGGTGTTTCAATCCACGCGCCCGCGTGGGGCGCGACGCCATCTCGAGTCACATGAATCTCTGGAGGCACAAGTTTCAATCCACGCGCCCGCGTGGGGCGCGACGTGACGCTTTTCTTGGGAGCCTCACCATCAGTGATGTTTCAATCCACGCGCCCGCGTGGGGCGCGACCATTGTTAGGCCCTGGAAAAGGGATGGCTAAAGAGTTTCAATCCACGCGCCCGCGTGGGGCGCGACGATAGGCGAGCCGTCCATAATCATGGGCTCCATAGTTTCAATCCACGCGCCCGCGTGGGGCGCGACCTCTGGCGTGGGTTTAATCGTCGGGAGACCGGTTGTTTCAATCCACGCGCCCGCGTGGGGCGCGACGCCGGGTATCGAGCATCAGTTTTTTGAGCCTGGGGTTTCAATCCACGCGCCCGCGTGGGGCGCGACAAAACCGAGCAGGGCAGCCACTACGTCATTAATGTTTCAATCCACGCGCCCGCGTGGGGCGCGACCTATGCCCGGCCTCGCGGCACTCGGTCCAGATGATGTTTCAATCCACGCGCCCGCGTGGGGCGCGACACATTCTCGACAGCGCGAGTTTCGCCGTATTCGAGTTTCAATCCACGCGCCCGCGTGGGGCGCGACGTTAAAGCGGGCGTTTGCCAAGTTCGCACCAACGTTTCAATCCACGCGCCCGCGTGGGGCGCGACCATAAGGGCCGGAGGATTGCGCTCTGATGCACTCGTTTCAATCCACGCGCCCGCGTGGGGCGCGACTGCCTTTCGTGAAAGGCTGATCAATACTACCTTCTGAGGCGGGTTTTCGCTAACCTCTGGAAGATTGCGTTTGATATTCAATGCTTTAGGTGATCATTGTAAATATATTATTAAAGATCAGTGACATAGATGCACGCTAACCGAAGTGTGTTTTTATGAGAACTCATGGTTAGCATTTAGATAATCAAGGGGTCTTTGAATAGGTCAAGCGCAGGTTTGGCACCATGGTGTTCAATTTTACCACGCCAGTTTTTCCCTAGCTTATAAAAACGCAGGCTGTCCACCTCTTCATCATAGACATCCAGCAACTGGGCTTTTAACCTTACCCATTGATCAGGCTCCAGGTCGCACTCAAAAACGGAGTATTGAACTCGTGTTCCGAAGTCCTCACAGGTTTTGGCAATACGCCTGAGTCTGCTGGGGCCTGCGGGATCATCAAAGGAAACATCATAGGTGACCAATACCAACATGTTTGGCTCCTTCTGTTAATTAGCGGGCCAGAAACGGCGGGTAGTGTTGCAGGTCACCTCTAAGGTGCCTTGCCAGTAATAAAGCTTGGGCATGGGGTAAAAGCCCTAAAGGCACTTCCTCTTTTAGAAAAGGGTGTGTGATGGTTTGCTGTTTTCTGGCCTGAAACTCTTGAAGGACTGTTTTTCTTGCCGTGTCTTTCAGTTTGACGGCACCGCTGACCTCATAAATAAAGTCAGAGGATTTCACCTGCTGGCGGTTGATTAGGGTCAAAACCAATCGATCTACAAAGTAAGCTCGCAGCTCTTCCAGAATATCCTGGGCCAGACTGTCCCTACCGGGGCGATCCCTATGAAGAAAGCCAACCTGGGGATCAAGCCCCACACCCTGTAATGCTGCGCTGATATCATTACCCAAAATGGCATAGAAGAAAGACAATAGGGCATTAACTGGGTCAGTGGGTGGTCTGCGGGTGCGCTGATTAAAGGTGAAATCCCCTGTTTTTTCAGTGATCAGGTGATTAAAGACTGAAAAGTAGCGTGCGGCGGCATCTCCTTCCAGGCCGCGAATAGTATCCAGATCGGTTGTTACTTTTAACCTTTCCACTGTGCTTTTAAGCAGAGCAATGACTTGGGTGACTTGGGGTTGTTTGCCATAGTTGCGTTGATGCCTTTGCAATACTTGACGTTGCGACTGAATTTTTGCTGCCACTATAACCTGGGCAATTTCAGAAGCGTGTGTGTCTGCATGCCGGTACTGGGTTCGACGCAGGAGTACATTACCCGTTTGTTTACCCTGTACTCTGGCAAGAAATCGACCGTATTCGGTGAAAAAAGCCAGGTTGACTCCCCGCTCCCCGCAAAAACCCATGACCTGGGGTGAAACCATGACATTGCCGAAACAAAAAATACCGCTGATTGAGTGGATGGGTAGCTGTAGTGCTTTTTCCTTGGCGATATCGATCACCAACGTTTCCCGCTCTTTATGCAGGTAGGCACCTTGAGTGTTGATATAGAGGCTATTCTGGAGTTTCTTCATCTTGTGCCCTCTCTGTAAATAGCTGCTCTATATACTGATTACTGTTATCTCTTTGCATGATTTTTGGATTACAAAGATCATAAAGGCTGCAGGCATTACACTTTTTTTCGTATTTTGCAGGCGGTGTTTGCCCACTGGCAAAAAGCTGGGCAACGGCATTGATGACTTCCAGCGTTCGTTGCCTAAGTTGATCATTCAGCTCTACGGGGTGGCGATGGCGGGTCTGGTGATACCAGAGCGCACCTTCTTTGATGGTTTGCCCGGTCATTTCTTCCAGACAAAGTGCCTGGGCACAAAGCTGAATTTCATCCCAGTCGGTCGGTTTCGGTTTGCCACGCTTATATTCAACGGGGATCAACTCGCCTGTGGACAGCTTTTTTTCTAGCAAATCCATTTTTCCGATCAAACCCAAAGAATGAGCCGCAACCTGTACGCCTCGCTCAAACCTCACCCCTTTACGGGTTTCGGGTTCACCACTGTCGACTCGCGTATGTAACTGCTGGCCCTGGGCAGTTAGGAAATTTTCCGCCCAGACTTGTTCGTTATGAATCAGCGCACACTGTCTGGGACAAAAGGCATAGTGCTGCAGAGCTGACAAGGGGATAAGTTTTTCATCATCCATAAGCTTTTGTCCTGTCAGGCAGCGAGCTGGATGACTTCAACTTCCAGATTATGCTTCATAGCTTCTTTCTGCCAGAGTCAGAGTTTTTCTGGAAATCTCATCGCTGTGATAATATTCACCGCAGTTTTTGCAGATATCTGCTGGTACATTTTTAATCACGTCAGTTACTTCACCGCGAGTCAAAGTCACGGGTGTCGCCCTGCATACAGATGACACATTTCATTTCTGCCTCCTGGTTTTAAAGTCATCATGCCAGATATCCCGTAAGGGGCAACAAACTCTGGCAAGGCAAAAAATTTGATCATTACCCCTGCCAATCTGTATCCAGCTGAGGTAATGAAGATCAGCAGCGTATTTCATAGCGGCAAGATATTAAAAGCCTTCAATCTCTTCTGCTGTTAAATCCTCTAAGTTATCAAGGCGATAGCTACCGTCAGTTTTTACTGTAAGAGTTCGGTGTACTTTGGCAGAAGAATACTGCCCCGATTTATTACTGTGCTGCCACCAGATAACTTTCTCAACGACCATTGAGCCTTCGGGTCTGGCAGTAGAAGCATCACCTTCGAATAGCTTTGGTAGAATTTGTTTTAGTACCTCTGCATCTTGATCACTAAATCCGGTTTTTTCAGCTAATTGCGGTGATATCGCGCCGTATGTAACATATACGGCCTGATCAACCCGATGCTTCATCCCCATGGTATCCGAACCTTTTTTACTGCCATCACCATCACCACTTACACTTTTGGTAATTTGTGTGCTCGTAATGCTGACAGGCTCAACACTGAATGCAGAATGAATACTCACAGGGCCGCGGATCGGGATGGAAACGCCATCTTTTTCCTCACTTTTAAAAGCAAATAACTGCCCAAAAGCACGCACGTCAAACCAAGTATCACAAGCCAACCTAGCGGCATTTTCAGGTGCCGTTTTTTTGGCATTCAGTGCATCTTTACCCAGTACACCTTCAGCTCTTGCTCGCAAGCTTGGATACGCATCCGTTTTCTTTTCATCAGACTGTACAAAAATGGCATGACCTGCGTCTTGTAAACGGTCTCTGGTTTTACGTTTCAAACAAACATCTGTAATCTCTCCATAACCATCATAGTCTGTACGCGGGCGGTTACCATTTAGCGGGTCACCATTTGGGTTAGCATTCTTCACTGAAAAAATAATGGCAAAATCAATTTTATTACTTAATGAACTCATTACTCTTCTCCTTCAGGTACAGTTAATTCCGGCTCTCCTGGCGACTTGATAACCCATTCACCATTTTTTAATTTATGATCCCGTAGCCATTTGCGCTGACAATGGAAGCCCAGAAGATATTCACCATTCAATCGTTTATCCACGGAAAAATCATTTCGATCAAAAGTATCGGTTATATCATCCAGCAGCCTTTTGTATGCAGCTTCTAAGGGCGGGATCTTGGTACGCAAGCGTTGCTGATATGGGCCGAGTGCAGTTTCAATATTCAGCCAGGTTGAGGCCGGCCGATCAGCAAAGCGCTGCATTAATCGACTAGCGTGTGTTGTTCGGCTTGGCTCTTTTGCAACAAACATTGCCATTTCTTCTATCCGCTCTGCGACAGCCAGCAGGCGTCCGTACAGATAGTCTTTGCCGGTATAGTTGAGATCCAGTGACATTTTGTATTCTCTCCACCTTTTTGAATCCGGTTGACGCTCTGGGTGGCGAAATCCGCGATACAGCGCACAAGCAACCCCTAAGTTTCTCTCCCATTCCCAATGCTCGCTGTTATTCCGATTACTCGCGCGAGTTACGGCAAGGTTGACCAAATCAATGGGTAAGGGTCTGCCTTCCAGAATGCAGGGCATAATCCTTTCATAAAGACTCTTTTTTAGTTCTTCATTGCTTTTCACCACGTCACCATAAGCCGCTTGGAGTATGTTCCAAGGTGAAGGTGCGCTGACAGGCCAATACACCTGTGTTTTTGGCTTCTTTCCGCCTGCTTGGATCTCTTTGCTTACCCGCTGCGGCCAAGCCAAGTGTAAATGCCATTTCTCGATGGTCTTTACATAATCCCTGGCCATAAAATCTCGGTAATAGATAACTGCCATACGCCCCGGTGTAGCAGAATCCAACCCCATCACAACGATGCTTTCATGGTCTTTGAGACTGGCAATGCGACCATCAAAATATCCTGCCATATAACGACCCAGAGCCTTGGCAAAGTTCTGCCCAAGATCGGTTGTAAGATCGGTTACTGTGGATAACACGTCATGGTTTTCATTTGTAACCACATCGAAATTATCTAGATCCCAAGTGGGTGCCAACGGATCAGGTCTTGGTTTGCCGGATACAGCCCAAGCAACAAGCACTTGATCACCATTTCTATTTGCTTGATTGCTAATCAACCAGCGCAAGGCATTGTGGGCTTTTTGGGTAACCTCATAAGAAACTTCACTAACTTGGCTAGGATTAAACTTTTCCGTTATTTCTTTTTTCGAGTCTGTAAGGCGTCCAAGAAATGTAAAACCTTCCCAATCATTTTGGGTGATGAGCCTAGCCCCATCAGCCGCATTCCTGATAAATTTCGGATGAAACTTAGCCAGTCTTGACTCTTCCCCTGTCACATGACAAAAACCAATTTTAGGGTTCAAGCTTTTTTCAAAACTTACCCAAGACTCTATTAAAGATAAATCTTCCCAAGTTCCCGTTATTAAATCTCCGCTGGCTTCAACCCTCCACCTGACAAAACACTTATTAGCTTCAATTTTCTGGGTGCTGTTAGCTTTGAAAACAATTGGAAAACTTATAAATCTGGAAACATCCGTCCAAAGTCTTTTTATTGAAATATAATCCCTGATGGCTATTGCTTTTGCGTGAGAAAAATCAGACTCACACCAACTATTTAAAAGTTCAAGGTACCGCTTGTTTCTTTCCTCTTTTTTCTTTACTCCGTCGTTCAAGTCAAAAGCTAAATAACTTAGCTCCTCACAAAGAGGGTGGGGGTCGATATTCCCTGTTCTAGCACCTGATTTTTCAGTCACAGGAATTAAAGTTGATGAGTCATCACCTTCCAAAACTTTTACACGTAGGAAATTACCTTTCTCGTCAATCGTTACCTCTACATGGGCATTTTTTTTAACATGGGCAACTGGCCATGGAGTATTTCCTGCTACACCCTGTATGTGCGGGTAGGTGTCGTAGAGTTTAGCCATCCAACTCATAACGAGACCTCCTCAGCATTCACACCCAAGAGGTTGTCACCAAGATTAAACTCCTTTGCTTCCATTTTTCGTACAAAGCGGCGCATTTCACACTGTTCTGGCGTAGGAAACTCAAGCACACCTTTTGTCATGGTGGCGCGCCAGAAGCGGCTGTGCAGCTCATTTATCCCGGTTTCATCTGGGTAATCAAAACTATGGAACATCAGGCCAAATGACAATTCATCTATTTCGTCATAGGCTCCTGGCCCTTCTCCAAATTCACACGGTTCCACATAAGCCTGGCAATCTCGCACACCAAGGAAGATATCCTGGCGGCCTCCTTTCTCCAACATTCGCTGAGCAATAGAGAAATGCTTACCATCAATTCGATCTTGCGCCAGTTCTGGCCTATTCATGTTCCACTCAAAATGAGCCTGAACTTGATACTCCACATCATGCAGGAAGGTGTAAATAGCTAAGCTATTCCCTCCACCCCAAGCCAGTGGTTTGGTTCCTTTGGTTTGTGTTCGAATAGGCTTGATTACTCGTACTTTATCCACGCGCCAGATAATGGTGGGCTTCCAGTAAATGGACTTGAGTACACCTTTGATCGCTTCATAGGTAGGGACATGGTAGGAGCATTTTTCGCCACCAATTTTGGTAATGGGATCGGTGAATAGCGCATATCGCCCCCAAAGTTTGAAACTGATGCTGTTTTTCATTCTTCCTCCCTTAAACGCTTAGAAATGCTTTCTGTCCTACCGCTTGATCGCTAAGCCCAAATTTTTTACTATAAAAGTCTTCGGCAAGATAATAGATACCATGCCCAGGCTGGATTTCATGGACTGCCTCTGCATCAGCTAATTTTGCCCACACATTGGGAAACACATTAACGCTGTATTTCTGGGCTTGCCGTAATAGCTGGTAATAGCGATGTGCATCGAACTCTTTAGCAACTGAACATAACTCAGCCACCAGCTTCTGGCCGTCACCATACTGCACAATCACGGCTTGTGTTGGTGCATCAATGGCTTTGAATTGTTTCCCTGCTTCCATAAATGCTTGTCGCAAGAGTGGGATTTTTCCCTCCCTATCTGTGAAATTAGCGTTGCTACCATCCCTGGTACTCAGCAGGTTCAGAAGATTATCATTCCTGAATTTGTTGCTATCCTTGAGCCGATAGGTCATATCATCGGCCCGTTCAAAGAAGTAGTAGCGGAAATACTGTTTTATGGCTTCCGGTGACAAGAGGTCCTCGTGATTCTCGGAAAAGACACGCTCAGCCTTATCCTTTCCAATTTCGATGTCCTTCAACATCCCTGTGCTCTCCTTGTCAGGGTTCACAATATAAACTTGCCCCTTAACCAAGTTGCCCTGCTCATCCTTCAACCTGCCGTTACGGTTACAACGTCCAGCTGCTTGAGCAATGGAATCCAAGCCTGCAAGGAAGCGAATCACGGTCGCGAAGTCCACATCTACTCCCGCTTCAATCAATTGCGTTGAGATACAAAGCACAGGTTGATCGTTATCCAATCGCGCTCTAATTTCATCCAGCAACACCTTACGGTGAGCTGGGCACTGATTTGTACTCAGATGGAACAGGTGCGGGTCATTTATTTTTTCTGCACAACGCTGATACAGCTCTTGTGCCCAGGCTTTGGTATTAACGATGACCAGACAACTATTGCGCTCATTAAACTGAGTGACTGCCAAATCAGCGACTTCCTGCGCACTCCATCCTCCCGGCTTTAACAATTTATTAACATCAACTCGCCTAAGCTCCCTAAAGTGTCGACTAAAATCCCCGGCCAGTTCATTTTCTTCCGGGATAATCAATTGCCCTTTATTTGAACCTCTTAGCTCATTTAGTGACGGCTGAGTTGCTGTACACAGCACTGCTGTTGTATTACATCTAGGCGAGAGAAAATTTATGGCGTTGCAAAAAAGGTGGACGCAATTGACCGGCAATGTCTGAACTTCATCGAAGATTAGAATGCTGTTAGCAAGTTGATGCAGTCGCCTTACGCCTTTTGTTCCCCCGCTGAACAATGCCTCCAAAAATTGCACCATGGTTGTGAGTATGATCGGCGAATCCCAGTTTTCGGAGACCAATTTGGTCTGCCAAGTCTGTTGCTCTGGCTCCAGATTGGAGTGATGCTCCAATACCCACGGTCGTAAATCCTCATCTTTTTCCAGAACCTCCCTGACAACCTTGGCATTCTGCTCAATAATCGAGGTGAAGGGGATTACATAAATGATACGCTCCAATCCATGATGCTTCGCATGATTTAAGGCAAAACGAAGGCTGGCATAGGTTTTTCCGCCGCCGGTTGGCACGGTAAGGGTGTACAACCCTTGCTCTTTATAGGCATTGCTCTTGCAGTTCTCGGAAATCTCTCTGCGCAACTCATCCACATAGTTGTGCGAGGTAAGAGCAGCAAGATGGTTCTCCAATCGCTCTAAAGCAACACCCCACTGAACAGGCGCTGTATTATTTAACCTTTCTTGCAGTCTGGCTGGGTCTTCAAATTCAGCACTATTCAGCCTATCTGCATCTATCAAGCAGCTGAATAAAAAACGGGTAAAAAAACCCAAGTTAAAGTGATCGATAGTCGACAATTCATTGAAGTTGACAAATTTTCTCAGCTGTCCAAAAAGTTCTTTAACAATATCTAAGCTGGCAAGTTGATCAATTTGAGATAGTATTTCTTGGTCTGCTACGCGCTGGCACTCTTCCAAGTGTGCCTTGTCGTCGGTTTTCTGTATTCGATCAGCAAAAACCGGCCTGTCATCCAAGCTAAAACAGTCTATTAAACCGCTGTGATGTGAAGCAATGCACAGTGCCAATATCTGGCCGCACAGCTCGCCTTGACCTGCCCCACCAATTTTACGCAGCCGGTTCCAAATGAGCTGAGCGCCAGCGGTTGAGTGATCAATCTTTCCTTTCAAACCATTGGCATTTACATAAGCATCTTCATCCGGGTTAATCTCACCCGTAGCCGATTTGATGTAGCTTTGGAATGATTCACTGTACTTGCCGAAATCATGCAAAAGTCCAATAAGCCTGCCAACATCAGGTATGCCAATTTTCTTTGCAAAGTGAGCAGAAATCGTTCCTACTTCGTCTAAGTGAGTATGTAGGGGTTGTATTTCCCCATCCTTTTCCCGCTTATGTGCAATGAAGTTATTTTGACACATTGGTTACAAGCTCCTTTTGTACCACTATGCGCTTGCATCCGGGCCATTGTTTGATGGCATGAAGAGTGCCTGCTGTTGAGTGGAACACCCGCCCTGGGCTTTTTTCCCGTTCGACATGCGCATTTTCCCGCTCGAAACCGGAGGCAACCCGAATGTAATATTGAAAGGGAGCACGGTATTTACCCAAATCATGCCAAAGGCCAGCCGCATAGCACCATGCGAATGATTCAAAAGGAACAGCATTCAAACCAGCCTGTTGTGCAACTGACTCTAGATGCCCCATCAAGTCATGCGGTAAAAGCCAGTCACCAGTTTCATTATCAAGCTTAACGTGGGCAATTTGCTTACTAATCGTCATGACTGTATTCCTGATTTTATGCGCTGAACTGACTGCTACACTACGGCACCTACTGCCCCAAATAGTGCACCACCCGCTGAGTCACCTATAAATCTTCATCATTTTTTCGATTCGGCAGACTACTTCTTTCCTCAGTGCTTCTGGTGCTAATACTTCCACTTCACCGCCGTAACGCAGAATTTCCATCACTAATTCTCGGTCATCGGCATAGGGAACGCTGAGATGATAACCATCATCCAGCCACTGGCTTTCCTGCTCAGGATGCCACGTTTCCTCCGCTACCCACTTAGCGGCATGTTCAGAAAATCGTAGATGTGCAATACCTCTTGGCTTGCCACCGAAAATCCCGAACCCAGCAAGTGCATATGTATCAAGCTCTGAACTACTTAACCGGTGGCAATCTGCTTCTGTTATGCAAATATTTGATATTCTGTCCAGAGAGAATAGTCGCAATGCCCAGGCACGCTCACAGTGCGCCAACAAATACCAATTTGAACGGTAGTGAAGTAAACGTTGAGGATGCACACATCGACTCTGAGGGTCGCCCGTGTCACTTCTAGACTGGTAGCAAAATTCAAGACAATGCCCTGCCAAAGTGGCCTGAGCCACGGGATCAAACACTCTGTTTTTTGAAATTCGATTCTGGGTCGGTTGGATTCGAATTCGCTCGCTGATTTGCTCGGCATCATGACCTGACTCGCCCAGCAACTGCTGCACCTTTTTCTTAAGAGGCACCAAATGGGAGGCAATAAGACCCGGCTGAACATTCTCCAGCAGGTGTTCGCAGGCTAGAAGCGCATGCAGCTCTGCTGGTGTCATCCAGAAACCAGGCAACTCGAACGACGGAGCATCTGGATCATAACGGTGGCCATTGTATTCACGGCAATACTCTAGCGGCGCACCTAAAGAGTCTCTAAGGAATTCAAAATCGCGAGTGACGGTATTACGGCTGGCTTCCAATTCATCTATAAAGACACGCATGGGGACCGGGTGACGTGCGGCGCACAGGATTTTATGAATTTTATAAATCCGGTCGAATCGACTCATTTAGCTCTCCCCAAGTTATGGTTGCGCCACGCAATCTTTTGAAGTGAGCCTGATACATTTGAACCGTTTAGCTCTACTCCCATCTAACCATCCTTCGCCCCACCATGCTATTGACCTTAGTCATACTTCGCGCCTTTTGAATACACGTTAGCCTCTGGTGCTCTCCATGCTACGCTTAGCGCTACCGCCCCCTTTTACAGGCCTTCACCATGCATGTTTTTCGCATTTTTACCGCGTTGGTTACCACCTTGGTGATCGCGCTGCCTGCTTATGCACAAACTTCGTCTCAAACCTCTACCGATTGGGCGATCTATGACGAAGTGTTTGAAAGCGGGGCGCGCCATGCTGCTTGGTGGGATGCTGGGTGGACGGGGATTTATGCCGCTAGCTTCGCGATCAACGCCTACCAATCAAGCGAGGCGAGCAGCCGAGATGACCGTTTTGATGCGCGGGTGGGGGTCGTGAAATCTGCCTTGGCGTTAGGTGGCATGCTGCTAGACCGTCAGCCGCACCAGGCGGCACTGGTTGAGTATGAGCGCCTGAAAACCAGCGGTGAGCTAAGCGGTGTGCAGGCGCTGGGCTTAGAGCTTGCCCAAGCCGAACAGGCTCGTCGTGGTTTTGAAGCACGCATTAGCTCACTCGTGGTCAACAGCCTTGCGGGGGCGGTGATTGCCGCCGATGGTCGCGAGCGAGATGGTGCGATTAATTTTGCTACCGGTATGTTAATTAATGAGCTGCAAATATGGACGCAGCCCAACCAGGCATCTAGCGCGATTAATCGTTTTCAGCCTGCCAACCTGTCGCTTGGGCCTATCACTATCCCCGGTGAGTATGCGCTGCATGTAACGCCTCAGCAGCTTGGTGCTACCTGGCGTTACTAATTTGCTTTTCTAAACTCTGCCTTCTTTTTTTGCTCTTCTAAAGCGCTGGTGGCGATTAGCCACCAGCGCTTTATCGTTGCTAGCGCGGCATTTACACGTAAAATATTTGGCAACTTTTGGCTTTAACTAACGTTATGTTATAACCTATTCTGTTAACAAAGAGGGTAGTCTGTGAGTCATCGTACGCACCGCCATAATAAGGAAGGCCCTTGTCATTTCTCCTTAATGTCGTTGTCAGCTACTAAACGGCTGATGTTTGTTGGCGTACCACTGTTGATACTTTGGGTCTTAGTGGTGTGGGCCGGCGGGTGGTTGAGATGAGTCAGCGCTCACTATCACGCCTACAACTGCATAATCTGCATTTGGCGCAAGCAAGGCGCACCGTACTGGAACATATTGAGGGCGACTTTCAGCCGGGGGCGATTACGGCACTTATCGGTGCCAACGGCGCCGGTAAAAGTACGCTGATTCAGGCCATCGTGGGTGAGTTGCGCCCTATCAGCGGCAAAGTCGTGTGTACGGTGGCGAAAGAGCGCCGGGCGTGGCTGCCCCAGCAGCTGGCATTAGATCTAACCTTCCCCATGAGTGTGGAAGAGTTGGTGATGACCGGCAGTTGGCCAAGCCACGGGGCGTTCACTGGCTACTGTGCGGCACACTACCGCAGGGGCCGCGAGATCATGGCCCGCCTGGGTATTTCACATTTGGCCCACCGCCCGCTAGGTGAGCTTTCCGGCGGCCAGCGCCAGCGCGCGCTGATTGGGCGCACACTGATGCAAGAGGCTGAGCTTTTACTGTTAGATGAGCCGTTTGCCAATGTGGATAGCGATACGGTGGACATTTTGATCCGCATTCTGCGCCAGATGGCGGACGATGGCGCAACGATCATTGTGGTACTGCACGATATGGATCACCTGCGCAGACTGGCCGACGAAGTGCTGATGTTAAGTGGCGGACATGGCCGTTGGGTCGCGCCCAGTGAGCTTACTCATCAACATGCACCTGCCCAAGTGGTGCCGTTTACGTTGGGAGGACGCCATGCTGGACCTGCTTAATGCGTGGTTTATCAGTCCATTCGATTACGGCTTTATGCGCCGCGCCGTGGTAGGCGGTTTAGCACTTTCGCTGGCTGCCCCACCGCTAGGTGTGTTTTTGGTGCTGCGCGGCATGAGCTTAATTGGCGATGCCATGGCCCACGCTATTTTGCCGGGTGTGGCGCTGGGCTTTCTACTAGCGGGTTTCTCGCTACCGATAATGAGTATTGGTGGCGTGCTGTTTGGCTTACTGGTCGCGCTGCTGGCGGGAGCCGTGTCAAAAATGGGCGGCCAGCGCGAAGATGCCGCTATGGCGAGCTTCTTTATCATTTCTCTGGCCGCCGGTGTGATGCTGATTTCGTTAGGTGGCAGCAGTGTGGATTTAACTCACGTGCTGTTTGGCTCCATTTTGGCCATCAACTCTACCGCGCTGCTACTGATAGCAGGCATCAGTACGCTGATTATAGTGACGCTAGCGGTGGTGTTTCGCGCCCTGGTAGTGGAGTGCTTAGACCCGCTTTTCTTACGCGGCCAAAGCCGCCGTAGTGGCTGGGTGCATAGCGTGTTTTTAGGCCTGCTGGTACTTAATTTAACCGCTGGCTTTCAAACCCTGGGCACGTTGATGGCGGTGGGCTTAATGATGTTGCCCGCCACCTCGGCGCGCTTTTGGAGCAACCGTTTAGAGGGGCTAATCGGTATTGCTATTGTGCTGGCCATGGTGGCGAGCACCGGTGGCTTACTGCTCTCTTTTCACTTAGATATCCCTTCGGGGCCCAGCATTATTTTACTGGCTGGGGTTGGTTATCTGTTTTCGGCCCTGTTTGGCCGCTACCACAGTTTGGCAGCCAAACTGCGGCGTAAAACAACGCCGTTGGCAGTAGAGCAAGGGTGTTGATCTTTATCGTTCATGCTTAACCGTAAGGAGTGCTGTATGTCTATTGCCTCTTCATCGCGCTGGTTAGTTGGCGTTTCCGCTATGCTGGCGTTGCCTGCGGCCATCGCCAATGATCGCGTTCAGGTCGTCACCAGCTTCTCGATCCTTGCCGATATGGTGGAAAACGTAGGTGGTGACCACGTTGATGTGACCTCCCTGGTAGGTCCCGATGGTGATGCTCATGTGTACTCGCCTACCCCTGGGGATGCACGCTCCCTAACGAATGCCGATTTAGTCGTGTTCAATGGCCTGATGTTTGAGGGCTGGATGGAGCGCTTGGTTAGCGCTAGCGACTACGATGGCCCACTGGTCACCGCGACGGATGGTATTTCGACGATAGCGTATGACGGGCATGACCACGATCACGGACATGACCACGATCACGGACATGATCACGACCACGGACATGACCACGATCACGGGCATGATCACGATCACGGGCATGACCACGATCACGGGCATGATCACGACCACGGACACGATCACGATCACGGACACGATCACGGACATGATCACGATCACGGGCATGATCATGACCACGAGCATGGTGAATATGACCCTCACGCCTGGCAGGATATGCAACAAGCCAAGGTGTATGTAGCCAATATTCGTGATGGGTTAATCGCGGTAGATGGCGACAATGCCGAAGCTTATCAGGCTAACGCCGAGCGCTATCTGGAAGAGATGGCTGCCTTGGATGCAGAGATTCGTGCATTAATTGAAGAGGTTCCGGCCTCTGCCAGCGTGATTACCGGCCACGCTTCTTTTGGCTACTTCTCAAATGCTTACGGGGTTAATTTCCTCTCCCCGGTAGGTCTTTCCACTGAAGCTGAGCCCAGCGGCGCCAGCATGGCTGCACTGGTCGATGTTATTAATGAGCAGAATGTCAAAGCACTGTTTCATGAGAACATGACCAATCAGGCGATTATCCAGCAGTTGGCTGAAGAGACCGGCTTACCAATTGCAGGTACTCTTTACGCTGATGCGTTGGCTTCAGAAGGTGACGCTAGCACTTACCTGGGTATGATGCGCCACAATGCACAGTTGCTACACGCGGCACTAGCCGAACCGGGTCATGACGATCACGGTCATTCCCACGACCATGACCATGACCATGACCATGACCATGACCATGACCATGACCATGACCATGACGATCATGGTCATAGCCACTAAGCAGCCAACGTCAACAGCGCTGCTCAGGCATCAGCATTAATTGCCGTGAGCAGCCACTCCCGAAAAGACGCCATAGCGTGGGTTTCTGTGCGCGTCTGTAGGCGAGTGAGCCAGTAACCTCCCAGACTGACAGTGGTGTCAAAGGGTTGCACCAGCGCGCCACTGTTTAGTTGCCGGGAGAACATCAGGGGTGGCGCTAAGGCCACGCCTGCCCCTTGCATGGCTGCTTCCACCATGGCGATTGAAGAGTCAAACACAATGCTTTTGGTCATCGGAAAGCTACGTGGTAGCCCCGCTGCTAATAGCCACTCGGTCCATTCATCGGCGCGATAAGAGCGTAACCACGTCTCGCCCAAGACGTCAGAAGGTGTTGTGAGTCGGGCGGCAATAACAGGCGTACACATTACCGATAACGATGCCGGTAGCAACGGCTGTGCAGCGGTGCCGTGCCAAGCGCCAGTGCCAAAGCGAATAGCTAAGTCGAGCCCTTCGGCGGCTAAGTCCGCACGATTATTGTGGGTAGAGAGGCGCAGATCTACAAAGGGGTATTTTTTCTGGAAACCCTCCAGCCTCGGCAGTAACCAGCCAACGGCAAAAGTGCCTACCACACCGACGTTCAATACTTCACGGTAGCGGCTCTCGCCGAGCCGATCCAGCGTATGCGCCATCTGGTCGAACGAGCTTTCAAGCACTGGCAACAGTAGCTCGCCCTCTTGGGTAAGCATTAACCCCCGTGGTAAACGTATGAATAGTGGCACCCTCAACTGACTTTCTAGCAGCTTAACCTGGTGACTGACAGCGGCCTGGGTCACACACAGTTCTTCTGCCGCTCGTGTAAAACTCAAATGTCTGGCCGACGCTTCAAAGGCACGCAGCGCTTTTAGCGGCAGATAAGGACGTACCACTTTAACTCCCAAATTTTTCTAATGGCTCATGCAAAATATCGCTGTTTGTGAATCTTCACAGTGCACCGTATGTTAGCTCTTTAGCAAGCTTATATAGGTAGGCTTACGCTATCTCAACTGGCGATATTCATTTAGCGCCTGGCTTCAACAATAGGAACAGGATTCTGGTATGCGTACGATATTAGCAGCAAAAACCCACCTTTTCATGGCGACTTCTCTGCTATTTAGCAGCTCAGCTTGGGCGCTTGGGGAAACAGATAACAGGGAAATCGAGGCGCTAGTGAACGATACTATCGCACAGCTGATGGATGAGCATCGCATCCCAGGCATGGCCGTCGCGCTGAGTATTAATGGACAGCAGCATTACTTTAATTATGGGCTCGCTAATCAAGAAGCAGAGCTGCCAGTAACGGAAGAGACGCTGTTCGAGCTAGGCTCCGTCAGTAAAATCTTTACTGCTGCACTGGCAGGCTACGCGCAAACCAGCGGCGCCCTTTCGCTTTCCGACCCGGCCAGCCAGTACCTGCCAGCCCTTGAAGGTAGTGCCTTTGATCAGATCACGCTATTAGAGCTGGGTACCTACACCGCGGGCGAGCTTCCCCTGCAGTTTCCCGAGGCGATACAAAGCGAAGCGGAGATGATCAACTACTATCAACAGTGGCAACCAGAGTCGTCCCCCGGTAGCCACCGTCTGTACTCTAATCCGAGCATCGGCCTACTGGGTTACTTAACCGCACAAAGCCTTGGCCAGCCCTTTGAGACGCTAATGGGGGAAGCGCTGTTCGCACCACTAGGGCTTGAACATAGCTATTTTCAGGTGCCCGAAGAGCAGCAGGCGCACTACGCCTACGGTTACTCTAAAGAGGATAAACCAGTTAGGGTGAACCCTGGCATGCTAGACGCCCAAGCATACGGGTTGAAATCAACAGCAGCGGATGTGCTGACGTTCATCGAAGCCAACATGAACAGCACTGCACCGGATGAGTCACTTAGCCAAGCCATGGCAACCACCCGCACGGGGTACTTTGAGATGGGTCATATGACCCAGGGCCTGGGCTGGGAAAGCTACGCCTACCCGGTAGCACTTGAGCAGCTACTGGAAGGTAACTCCCTTGAGATGATCCTGGAGCCTAACCCCGCCAACCGATTGAACCCGCCGCTACCGCCCCGGCAAGCTGCGCTGTACAACAAAACCGGTTCAACCAACGGTTTTGGTGGCTATGTGGCCTTTGTACCCAGCGAGCAGATCGGTATTGTGATGCTGGCCAATCGAAACTATCCCAATCAGGCACGTATTCAAGCAGCCCACCATATCCTAACAGCCTTAACCGAGGCCCCTTGAACGATACCGCCTTCGGGCGGTTTTTTGCATTGCATTTTATTCGGTTGATGGGGAGACTTGGCACCACCGCTTCGTTTTAACCACTGCAAAGAGCCGATACCATGCGCCTGAACGCCGACTTTAGCCACTTTGCCTGCGTTACACCGGAACATTACCGCTGGGTAAACTCCCCAAGTACCGGCGTGGAACGTATGATGCTCGACCGCGTTGGCGATGAAGTAGCCAGGGCTACCAGCTTGGTGCGCTACGCGCCAAACAGCCAGTTCAGCCATCATACCCACGGTGGTGGTGAAGAGATTCTGGTACTCGATGGTGTGTTTGCCGATGAGCATGGCCGCTACCCAGCGGGGAGCTATTTACGCAACCCCATCGGTACTGGCCATACGCCTCAAATCGGCAGCGAAGGTGCACTTATTTTAGTTAAACTGCGCCAGTTCGATGAAAATGACCTTCTGCGACTTGCTATCCCCGCCCACCGTTTACCTTGGCAGCCCGATCGCCGTACCGGCGTTAGCTACAAAATGCTGCATACGTTCGGCCAGGAGCGAGTTAGCCTGGAGCGTTGGGCAGCTGAGGAGAAGGTCAACTACCCGTGCCTGAGCGGTGGACTAGAGCTCTTAGTACTGGAAGGGTCACTGAGGGATGGCGATACTGAATACCCGCAGGGTAGTTGGTGCCGCTACCCTGTGGGCGCAGCACCGCAGCTACAGGCAGGTAAAACAGGAGTGCAGCTGTATCTGAAGCGTGGTCACTTAGCTAGGGTTAGCCCACCAAGCCTATAAAGGGCAGTAGCGTTACCAGCACAATCAAGACAACAGCGACCAGCACCAGCGTCACTTGTAGCGGGTTAGCGGTTAACCGGCGCCATAGTGTTGGCGCCTCTCCTCTAGCCATCGCTTCGTCGTGCTCCCGCCGAGCTCTCGTTTGGCGCTCAGCCTGATACTCCGCCAAAGCGGCTTCAGCAGCCTCGCGCTGATGAGGATTACGCAGCCAGATAGCATCGACCCCCAGGCGAAAAAAACCCGCCTGGGTCTCGTATACATCAAAGCCATGCTCATCTAGCAGTTGGCGAACTTCCAGCGCCTCTTCATCCGTCACATGACGCAGCCGGAACAGCAAATGGGCCATATTAGTCGCCCATGGCCGCCATACGGTCTGCCTGAATCACTTCGATCCAGTAACCATCGGCGTCTTTGACGAAAATAACGTCTTTCATTTTGCCCTGGTCAGCACGTTTAACAAAGGTGACATCGTGCTCATCAAACCACGCTTGGGCGGCCTCCAAATCCGGTACGGCAAAGCAGATATGGCCAAAGCCTTGTGGCTCGGCATTGCCATCATGGTAGGTAAAATCTGGCTGGTCTTCAGTACCCCAGTTATGGGTTAGTTCTAGCAGGCCTTTTTGACTGAATGTCCAGGCAGTGCGGGCTTGGGTCTCTTCGGGCACATTATCGTCAGCTTCCACATTGGCGAGAAAATAGAGCGAAAACTGCATCTCTTCAAAATCTAACCGGCGCAGCACCTGCATACCAAACACCTTGGAGTAAAACGCCAGGGCGCGTTCGGGGTCTTTTACCCGCAGCATCGTATGATTTAACCGAAACCCTTGCGTTTGAGGTGCAGCGGGGGCAACACCAGGGTGCTGTTCACCTTGGAAACTCATAATACACTCCTTTAAATAACGCGAAACTTTGACGAAATTAACACTTTGTACAAGGCTTTAATCTACATCCCACTAAATAAGCCGTAATCCTGCTACTAGTATTTACCATGAGGGTGGCTGATGGCTAATTCCAGCCCTGTTTCTATGCTAAGAAGAGCACTCTAGATAAAACGCTCTGGGTAAAACGTTTTGGGAAAGGTAAGGAGGCTCGATGCCCCACGGGAAAAGCCCGGGTGCGTCAGTAGTATTACACCCTCTGGAAAAACCGATGCAAAACGTTAACAAAAACGTTAACAATTATATTTCAGAAGTTTCACATGGCATGTTTAATCTACAGCCTTTCCATAGATGAAGAGATGCCTAGCGGACGGCTTTCATACGGAGCTTGTCATGACTGAAATCGATATTTCCCTTGGCGACCGCCTAACCTTAAAACAGTTGGCGCACGCTCTACAGCACGGCTTTTCACCGATAGTGGAGGTCGAGTCGATGGATGGCATTTATAAAGTGCGCTTTCATCACGCTCACGGCGTCTCTGACCTGTGCAATAACGAAGGCCAGGTGAGCACTTTTTTAGGTACCGGTGAAATTCGCGATACGCTTGGCCAACTGGGGCTAACCCATGGCGTACTGACGTTCTCCGACCAGTGCGGCGATGAGATGATAGGCGTAGAGGGCAAAGCCATGACGCCCGAAGAAATGCTGACATATGGTACTCGCATCGCGTTTCGCTGAGCTAATTTACGCTACGGATACGCTTGCCTAGCGTTAGAGGCTTTACAGACCGGCCTGAGCCAAGGATAGTACTCTCACGACAGGGGCGCCCATGCTTAGTGGGCTGAGAAGCACCCTTTGAACCTGAACCGGATAACACCGGCGTAGGGAGTCGTGGTGCTGCTGCATCACCTCCCGGCCGGGAGGACACTATGCCTTCACGCCCCCTCGGCGATTACCTTAGTGCACTGCGCGATGCCACACCGCTGGTACATTGCATTACTAACTATGTGGCCATGAATAGTACTGCCAACCTGCTACTCGCCACCGGCGCTTCCCCTGCAATGCTCCATGCTCAAGAAGAAGTGGCTGAATTTACGGCTATTTCTGGTGCGCTATCGATTAATATTGGTACCCTTTCGGCGCATTGGGCGGATGCCATGCTGATAGCAGCACGCACCGCCAATGAGCAGCATATTCCTTGGGTTCTCGACCCTGTCGCCGTTGGCGCTACAGCGTTTCGTCAACAGCTTTGCAGCGCGTTACTAGTACATCAACCCAGCGTTATTCGTGGCAATGCATCTGAAATCCAGGCACTCAACGGATTAGCTGGCCAGGGGCGTGGTGTGGATGCCACCGCCAGTACCCATGAAGCAGCGGCAGCAGCTATTTCGTTAGCGCAGCAGCATCGCTGTGTGGTGGCGGTAACCGGTGAGGAAGACTTCATTACTAACGGCACTGACCATTATCGTCTTAAAGGCGGTCACCCGCTGATGCCGCGTGTTACTACCTTAGGCTGTGGATTAAGTGCGCTAGTCGCAGGTTTTGTGGCGGCTAATCGCACACAACCACTGGAAGCCAGCTTGGCCGCACTGGCCTGCTTTAGCATTGCAGGTAACCGTGCGGGCCAGCAGGCCCAAGGCCCAGGCAGTTTTCAAGTAGCGCTATTAGACGCGCTCTATCAGTTAACGCCAGAAGACCTCTCTACTATTGCCCAAATGGAGGCAGTGCATGCCGTTTGATCTCTCGCTCTATTTAATCACCGATGCAGAGCTGTGTGCTGGCATTGGCCTTGAAAAAACGGTGGAAGCTGCTGTTCAAGGTGGTATTACCATGGTGCAGCTACGCGACAAGCACGCCAGTGACGCATATATGATCGCCCAAGCTAAACGCCTTAAAGCCGTTTTAGCAGGTAGTGGCGTGCCGCTGATTATTAACGATCGCCTGGTGGTGGCCGTAGAAAGTGGGGCCGATGGCCTACATGTAGGCCAAAGCGACACTGCGGTGCAGGAAGCTCGCCAAACCCTAGGCTCCAACGCCATCATCGGTCTTTCAATTAACACCCTTACCCAGTTGCAGGATGCCCCCTTTGAGCTACTGGATTACGTTGGTTTAGGACCTGTGTTTGCGACCGCCACCAAGCAAGACCATGCCCAACCAATAGGCTTTGAGGGGCTGGCCCAACTTGCCAGCGCGTGCCAACTACCCTGCGTGGCGATTGGCGGTTTAAAGGCCGAACACGCGGCACGGGTAAAAGCTGCAGGGGCAGACGGCAGCGCGGTTATTTCCGCTATCTGCGGCCAGCCCGACCCGCGCCTGGCAGCGCAGGCATTCCATAGCCAATGAACCAGCTCGAACACCTAATGGCCTTTGTAAAGGTGGCCGAGCTGGGCAGTTATACTCGCGCAGCTGAGGCGTTGGACCTGTCCCGCACGCGCGTATCCCGCCAAGTGATGGCGCTTGAAGCCTCGTTAGGCGCTCGGCTGATTCAGCGTACCACGCGGCGGCTGCATCTTACGGAAGCTGGCGAGCGTTACCTGGTTCGGGCCCAGGGGATTTTGCTCTCTTTAGAAGAAGCAGCGGCAGAAGTCGGCAGTGGTACCAACACGGTGAGCGGGCGGTTACGCATCAACGGCCCTATGAGCTTTGGTACCCGTTACCTCTCGCCGCTCGTCGCACAGTTTATGCAAACCCACCCTAAGCTTGAGGTGCGTTTAGACCTGAATGATCGCCGAGTTGATCTACTGGAAGAGGGTTACGACATCGCTATTCGTATCGGCAACCTACCCGACTCCAGTTTGGTTGCACGGCGACTCACCCGGTGCCAAATGTTATTTTGCGCATCACCTGACTACCTCGCTCAACATGGCACACCAGAGCGTATTGAAGAGCTGTCATCTCACCGCTGTTTACGTTATCGAAGCGGGCAAAACAGTGGAGACTGGTGGGTTGGCGATCGTGCTTTTAGCATTTCTGGGCCACTAGAAAGCAATAATGGCGATATGCTGACCCATGCGGCGGAGGCAGGCCTGGGAATTGCACAGCAGCCTAGCTTTTTAGTGACCGATAGCATTGCTAGCGGGCGTTTAGTGCCTATTTTGCAAGACTTACCGCCCGCCCTGCTGGAAATTCATGCCCTTTACCCGGCCCGCCACTACTTACCGGCTAAGGTAGAGCGCTTTATTGAGCTATTGGCCGCGGCGTGGGGTGACCCACCAGTATGGGAAGTCGAGCTGGGATTGTCGCCTTTTTCGCAACAGTGAAGTTCACTAGCAGTGGATTATCCCAGCCTCTTTCAGCAGTAGAGTAGCGTTATCGCATCCAACGTGATGCTAACGACTAAGAGAAACTGCCATGACCACTGCTAACACTGCATCGCTCCCCCTCCACGCAACCGCCTTGCTACGCATCAGCTTAGGCGTAATGGCCTTAGCTCACGGCTTGCTTAAGGTGTTTGTCTTCACCTTGCCGGGTACCGTCGGCTATTTTGAATCCCTGGGCTTACCGGGCTTTCTTGCCTACCTGACGATTGCCGCTGAAGTCGGCGGAGGCTTAGCACTTCTATTGGGCGTTTATACTCGCTGGGTAAGCCTTGCCTTGGTGCCCGTGCTGTTAGGCGCTGCCTGGGTACACGTTGGCAATGGCTGGCTGTTCTCTAACGCAGGCGGCGGCTGGGAGTTTCCTGTTTTCTGGACCATCGCCCTGCTCGTTCAAGCAGGCCTAGGCAGCGGTAGCCTGGTCTTAAACCGTCGGTTCAGCTAAACCGCTTCACCTTCGCAGTGCCCCAGCATGCGCTGGGGACACCTTGTAGGAGATTGAATTAGGAGATTGAATCATGTTACCGAGCCTGTTTATTTCCCATGGTTCTCCCATGCTGGCGCTGAATAAAACACCGGCCCATGCTTTTCTACGCAAATTGGGTAAGCGGCTTTCTCCCAAGGCGGTGGTCGTCGTCTCAGCACACTGGGAGAGCCTAACGCTTAAAGTCAGTACTAGCGCCAAGCCGGAAACCATTCACGATTTTGGCGGGTTCCCGCAAGCCCTCTTCGATTGCCAGTACCCCGCCCCTGGTGATCCTGAGCTGGCTGAACGAGTGGCCGTACTACTGGATGCCGAACGTGTAGAACGCGGCCTAGATCACGGCGCCTGGGTGCCGCTTTCATTGATGTTTCCAGAGGCGAATATACCGGTTGTTTCTCTTTCGCTACCCGTGCGCTGGAGTAATCAGGCGCTAGTCACCCTGGGCGAGCGCCTATCGTTACTACGGGAAGAAGGAGTGTTGATTATCGGCTCGGGCAGCCTGACCCATAACCTGTATGAAACGTTGCCCCAGGACAGTCCGATTCCCGCCTGGGTGGGTGAGTTTTCCCATTGGGTGAGCGAGCATATTACCGCCAACGATCGTCAGGCACTGCTCGACTGGGAGCACGCCCCAAAAGCACAGGAAAACCACCCCACCCCCGAACACTTTCAGCCTTTACTAGTGGCTATGGGGGCGGGAGGCGAAGCAACACAGCTGCACCATAGTGTAGAGCACGGCGTACTCACCATGGATGTTTACGCTTTTAGCTGATCGATACCCCTAGGGATTCAGGCTGTGCTGCCCTGGGGGAGGCCAGATCACGCATTAACAGTGCAAACTCAAGCTGCTCGGGTTGCAGGCTGTCAGCTGGCATCGGGATACGCACCCGATGCCCAGAACCAGGCGCGGCGCACTGGCTTTCGCCGCGCAGGTTCTCAATGTGTTTGAGCACGAAGCGGCGATTTCCATCAGGTAGCATTAACTCCATGCTATCGCCTACCTCAAAGCGGTTTTTCACTTCGATCTCAAGCAGCTCACGGCTGGCATCGTAAGCCAGTACATCGCCAACAAACTGCTGATGAACACCAATTGAGCTGCCTTGTTCATAGCTCTGAAACTCATCGTGTACATGACGCCGGTAAAAGCCTTCGGTATATCCCCGGTTTGCTAGATTCTCAAGCTCATCCATAAGGCGCATATTAAAGGGCCGTCCGGCAACGGCATCATCAATAGCTTGGCGATACACCTGGGCCGTTCGCGCCACGTAGTAATAAGACTTAGTGCGCCCTTCGATCTTTAGCGATGAGACCCCCATCTCCGCCAGCCGCGCCACGTGCTGAACAGCACGCAGATCTTTTGAGTTCATAATGTAGGTGCCGTGCTCATCTTCATAGACGGGCATTAACTTACCAGGGCGGGTGACGTCCTCAATCAGTGCCGAAAGCTCATCCTGATCATTAGCGGCTACCGCCACCCCCTGCTGTGCCGGTATCAGGTCACCGGTCTCATCATGCGTTGCCGCTACAGTATTATACTTCCAGCGGCATGCGTTGGTGCAGGTACCCTGATTAGGGTCACGATGATTGAAGTACCCCGATAGCAGGCAGCGTCCTGAGTAAGCAATACATAGCGCTCCATGAACAAAGGTTTCAATCTCTAGGTCCGGGCACTCAGCACGTATTTCGCCAATCTCTTCCAGAGAGAGCTCACGGGATAAAATAATTCGGCTAATGCCCTGGCGCTGCCAAAATTTAGCGGCTGCCCAATTAACGACATTAGATTGCACCGAAAGATGAATTTCTTGGTCTGGCCAGCGATCACGCACCATCATGATCAAGCCGGGGTCTGACATGATCAGCGCATCAGGTCCGGCATCAATCACCGGTTCCATATCACGCAGGTAGGTTTTCAGCTTGCTGTTATGCGGTGCAATATTTGAAGCTACATAAAACTGTTTGCCACGTGCATGAGCATATTCGATACCACGGTGCAAATTGTCGACCTTGAAATCGTTATTGCGCACACGCAGTGAATAGCGCGGCTGCCCTGCATACACCGCATCCGCACCGTAGGCAAAGGCATAACGCATATTATTAAAGGTACCGGCAGGAGAAAGCAGTTCAGGAGCTTGCATAAAGAGTCACCGTTATCAGGACGATGGCACGCAGGGTGCTATGATGAAAGGGCTGGATTATAGCCAGCTCCAACACCCTGTCTTGCTCAACAGCCTACTTTGCTGACCCAGATCAAAAAGTAACGCTAACAGGCCGTTGATGGCACAGTGACAACAAATACCTTTGGGTGCCAAAGACCTTTTAGTTATCAAGAGACCTTTTAGTGATTAAGAGACCTTTTAGTTATTAAGAGACCTTTTAGTGACAAAAACCAGGTGGTGAAAAGAGCGCTTTAAGCACTCGGACGAGTTTTCAGCGTCGTGCGGCGATCATGGTAGGCAATCGCTAAACCACTGCCCATAATCAGCGCGCTACCCACCCATACCCATACATCAGGCAATTCTCCCCAGAACCACCAGCCTAGCAGTACTGCCCACAACATCGCCGTATAATCAAACGGCGCGGCTATCGCCGCAGGTGCAAAGCGGAATGCCAGTGTAATAAAAGCCGTTGCCCCAATACCTAAAACACCCGCAGCCAAAAATCCAAGCCAATGCCCAGGCTGCGGCGTTTGCCATACCCAGGGCAAGCTAATGGCAGTGATGATAAATGGCACTAACGTCATATAGAACACCATGGCCCACAGGTGCTCCCGGGCACCGTAGCGGCGTGCCGTAATCATCATCAGTGCATAGAAAAAGGCCGCCCCCAATAGTGTAAGTGTGCCTAGCTGGAACGCGTCGCCACCAGGGCGTACAACAATCAGCACACCCACAAAACCTGCCAGAGAGGCGATCAATACAGGTGAGGCGATCCGCTCACCAAGCAGCGGCACCGACAGCAACGTCACAAACAGCGGCGCCACAAACGCAATGGCAGTGGCTTCAGCTAGCGGCAGTAGCGTTAGCCCCCAGACGAAACACACCATCGTGGCAGTATAAATCAGCCCCCTTAAGAGGTGCACACGGGGACGTTTGGTACGCAACTTGCGTAACCCTCCCGCAAAATGAGCCAACAGCGCAATGAGCGGTAATGACACGAGCGTACGGAAGAAAATAATCTGCAGCGGCGAATGCACTTCGCCAAGCCACTTTGAAACAGCATCGCCAAGTGCTAGAAACAGCACACCTAGGCACATACAGAGAATGCCTTTAAACGATGTTGTCATGCTTTCCCCCTTTTGCTCGCGAAGTGGCAATGCCGTTAGATATAAAAAACCCGCCAATGAGATGAGGCATTGGCGGGGTAAGTAAATCTGGTGGCAGTTACAAGCTTGCGTTAACCACCATACAGTCCATCCCCTGAGCCTGCAGTGTTTGGCAAGCCTGCCTGGCTCTCCCTTCATCCAGGGCCACTACTCGGGCTCGGAATACCGTCGTTTGACCTTCCAAGGTATCCACCGCTACGCGACCACCCATATTATTGGGTAACCTTTGGGCAGCTTGTTGAGCTAATTGCTCGGCATGAGCTGCCTGACTGAAAGCCCCCACCTGAATCCCCCAATTACCATCAGGCGCTTGCGATTGCGCTGAAGGGGTAGAAGGTGAAGAGGCGACCACTCGTTCCCGTTCAACAAATTCCTGCAGAGGGTCTTGTTCCTGCACGGGAGCAGCCTGGGCGCGTAAAAGCTGCTGTTCAACGGCTGCCGCCGCCGTGGAGCCACCTTGAGAGATAACTGGTGTCTGCGAAGCTGTTGCCTGCGAAGCTGTTGTCCGAGCAGTTGCGTCCACACTGGCCATCATCGGACGGCTAGGTGTAGGCTGTTGCGGTTGAGTAGGCATCGGCTGGGCAGAGCCCGAGAAACCCATAAATTCACGCGAAAAATTAGTGCTTGCCAGCCACGTCCGCTGGTCGCGCAGTGCTGCACGAGCAAAGCCACGATCTAGCAGGTTCGCCATATGGGTATCACGCGATGCGCCAGTAAAGCCACCCATCACAATACTTACCAAACGCCGATTACCATGAACGGCGGTGGTTGCCACATTGAAACCCGAGGCACGGATAAAACCTGTTTTTAGGCCATCGGCACCGGGGTAGTTGCGTACCAAACGATTATGGCTGGTATGGCGAGTTCCCCGATAGGTAAACTCTTGAAGGCCGAAGTAGTGGTAATACTGGGGGAAGTCCTGCATGACCCGCACTGATAACCTCAGCATATCCCGCGCTGTGGTTATCTGCTGATCATCTGGTAAACCAGAGGCATTACGAAAAGTAGTAGAGTTCATGCCCAGTTCACGTGCTTTAGCGGTCATTAAGTGGGCAAAACGCTGCTCACTACCCCCTAACGCTTCAGCCACCACCACTGCCACATCATTGGCTGAACGCACTGCTAACGCCCGAATCGCCGTATCAACGGGGATGGAACTGCCAGCAGATAGCCATAGCTTGGTCGCAGGCATAGCTGCGGCCTGTGCTGAAACAGGTAACGCCTGATTTATACTTAGCTCGCCTTTCTCAAGCGCTTCAAAGGTAAGATACAGTGTCATCATCTTAGTAAGCGATGCCGGATAACGAGGCTCATCAGCATTTTCTGCGTATAGCACTTCACCGTTTTCCAGATCAACGACAATGCCAGCATAGCGCGGATTGGCCTGGGCCTGGCTGATAGTTCCCAGCACTAATAAATAAAGCGTAAGCTGCAGCCACCAACGCGCTACTGCTCTTGCATACATTCCCGTTGTGGCCATACATGCCCCCGCTCAATCAACGTATGTTAAATACTCAATGATAGCCAGTTCGCCAGAAATAGCCGTACCAGACTAGCACGGTAGCCCAGCAAAGTACTGCCCACTAAAGAGTATATAGGTTAAGCACAAACAGATAGACATAAAAAAAACCGACCCCGCAGGGTCGGCTTTTCATTTTGCTTGAAAAAGAGTGCAGGATATTACTCTGCAACAGCTTCTTCTTCAGCAACCGGGCGGTCAACTAGCTCAACGTACGCCATAGGTGCGTTGTCGCCGGTGCGGAAACCGCACTTGAGAATACGGATGTAACCACCCGGACGCTCGGCGTAACGCGGACCCAACTCGTTAAACAGTTTGCCGACGGCTTCTTTAGAGCGCGTACGAGCAAATGCCAGACGGCGGTTTGCAACGCTATCCTGCTTGGCTAAGGTGATCAGCGGCTCGATAACGCGACGCAGTTCCTTGGCCTTAGGCAGGGTTGTCTTAATGACTTCATGTTCGACCAGCGAGACAGACATGTTCTTAAACATGGCCTGACGATGCGAGCTGGTACGATTCAGATGACGACCACTCTTACGATGACGCATGGTTGTAATTCCTTACCAAACTGGGACTCAAGTCGACGCTTACGCGGAGGCTTTGTCGTCCTTCAGGCTAGCGGGTGGCCAATTTTCCAGCCGCATACCGAGGGACAGGCCGCGCGCCGCCAATACATCTTTGATTTCATTCAAAGACTTTTTACCGAGGTTCGGGGTCTTCAACAGCTCAACTTCAGTGCGCTGAATCAGATCACCGATGTAATAAATATTCTCGGCTTTTAGGCAGTTAGCGCTACGAACGGTCAACTCAAGATCGTCTACGGGGCGCAATAGGATAGGATCAACATGATCCTCTTCCTCTTCGACTTCCTGCTCTTTGTCAGCTTCCAGGTCGACGAAGGCGGCCAGCTGCTCTTGCAGAATGGTCGCACTGCGACGGATAGCCTCTTCCGGATCCAGAGTACCGTCGGTTTCCAGGTCGATAATCAATTTATCGAGATCGGTGCGCTGCTCAACACGAGCGGCCTCAACCGAGTAGGAAACGCGGCGGACAGGGCTGAAGGTAGCATCCAGCTGCAGGCGGCCAATTGCACGTGTCTCTTCATCAGAGCCACGAGCGTCAGCCGGTTCGTAACCACGACCCAGCGCGACCTTAAGCTGAATTTTCAGCTCGGCACCTTCATTGACATGCGCAATGATGTGGTCCGGGTTGACGATTTCGACGCTATGATCAAGCGCAATGTCGCCAGCGGTGACGACGGCTGGGCCCTGCTTGTTCAGCGAGAGCACCGCCTCATCGCGGCTGTGCATCTTGATCGCAACATCTTTCAAGTTCAGGAGGATTTCGATGACATCTTCCTGCACCCCTTCGAGCGCACTATATTCGTGCTCTACACCGGCAATTTCAGCCTCTACCACGGCAGCGCCGGGCATGGACGAAAGCAGAATGCGACGGAGTGCATTCCCCAGGGTGTGACCAAAGCCGCGCTCGAACGGTTCGAGAACGATTTTGGCATGATGTGCGCTGATTTCTTCGACCTTGATGTCGCGAGGGCGAAGAAACTCTGTCACTGAACGCTGCATATGAACACCTTTCTTCAGGCTGCCAAACGGATACTGAGTACTCTAAAGCACAATACTCAAGAGCATCTGGGCGGTTAGCTTTGCTATCCCGCCCAGGCCTCAAGAAGCAGAAAAATAAATCAAACTGCTTACTTGGAGTACAGCTCGACGATCAGGTTTTCGTTGATGTCGGCAGTCAGGTCACCGCGTTCAGGCAGAGCCTTGAAAGTGCCTTCCATCTTCTTGGCGTCGATTTCGATCCAAGCGATGTCGCCACGGTTGGCCGCAATGGTCAACGCGTTTTGAATACGGGCTTGGTTTTTCGCCTTCTCGCGAATGGATACAACGTCACCCGGCTTCACTTGGTAGGAAGCTACGTTAACGGTGCGGCCGTTCACGGAAATCGCCTTGTGGCTGACCAGCTGACGCGCTTCAGAGCGAGTCGAGCCGAAGCCCATGCGGTAGACGACGTTATCCAGTCGGGATTCGAGCAACTGCAACAATACTTCACCAGTCGCACCTTTCAGGCGAGCGGCTTCTTTGTAGTAGTTGCGGAACTGCTTTTCGAGTACGCCATACATACGACGTACTTTCTGCTTCTCGCGAAGCTGCAAGCCGTAGTCGGAAAGACGCTGACGACGCTGGCCGTGTACACCCGGGATTTGCTCGGATTTACACTTTTTCTCGAAGGGAGTCACACCGCTCTTCAAAAAGAGGTCTGTGCCTTCACGACGAGACAGTTTGCACTTCGGTCCAATATAACGAGCCATGAATCTGTCTCCTTAAACGCGGCGTTTCTTAGGCGGACGGCAGCCATTATGGGGAATGGGCGTCGCGTCTGTGATGCTTTGCACGCGGAAGCCGGCGGCGTTCAGTGCACGCACGGCGGATTCACGGCCGGGACCGGGGCCCTTGACCAGCACGTCTACGTTTTTCACACCATACTCGGCTGCAGCAGTTGCTGCACGCTCACTTGCCACTTGAGCAGCGAACGGGGTGCTCTTGCGAGAACCACGAAAACCCGAACCACCGGCTGTCGCCCAAGAAAGAGCGTTGCCCTGGCGGTCTGTGATCGTCACGATCGTGTTGTTAAAAGAGGCATGGATGTGCGCTACGGCGTCCACTACCTGCTTTTTAACCTTTTTACGGTTACTACGCGGGTTAGCCATGTTGATGTCTATTCCTGTCTTTACGCCAGAACGTGCGTGTTATTTGCGGATCGGCTTACGCGGGCCCTTACGGGTACGCGCGTTAGTCTTAGTCCGCTGACCACGCAGCGGAAGACTACGACGATGACGCAGACCACGGTAGCAGCCTAAGTCCATGAGACGCTTAATGTTAAGCGTGACATCACGACGAAGGTCGCCTTCTACGGTGTACTTACCAACTTCAGAACGCAGGGTATCCAGCTCTTCGCTAGACAGATCCTGGATCTTGGTAGTCGGCGCGATACCGGCAGCAGCACATAGGTGCTGAGCGCGAGTACGGCCAATCCCGAAGATATAGGTCAGCGAGATCGCCGCATGCTTGTTGTCCGGGATATTGACGCCTGCAATACGGGCCATCAGCTTACTCCGAAATTTGAGCGGCTTGCTCGTTTATTCATCTACAAAAGGCGCAACAGCATACCCCTTTATAAGCCCTAAGGCAAGGGGTATGCCGGCACCCGCTAAAAACAACCCAGAGGAATTAACCCTGGCGCTGTTTGTGCCGTGGCTCGCTGCAGATGACGCGGACAGCGCCATTGCGACGAATGATCTTGCAGTTACGGCACATCTTCTTTACGGAAGCTCGAACTTTCATCGTTCTTTCTCCAAAAACGGCTCGCGGCGCGCCAATAAATTGGGCAGCGCCTTAGCGCATGATGCCGCCGCTACCGTAGCCTTTCAGGTTGGACTTCTTCATCACTGAGTCATACTGATGCGACATGAGATGCGATTGCACCTGAGCCATGAAGTCCATGATGACCACTACCACGATCAGAAGCGACGTACCGCCAAAGAAGAACGGAACGTTCCATGCAACGATCAGGAACTGGGGCATCAGGGAAACCGCAGTGATATACAAGGCACCGAACAGGGTCAGACGAGTCATAACCTTGTCGATATAGCGAGCGGTCTGCTCGCCGGGGCGAATGCCCGGCAGGAAAGCGCCTGACTTTTTAAGATTGTCAGCCACATCCTTGGGGTTGAAGACCAGCGCTGTGTAAAAGAAGCAGAAGAATACCACCGCCGCGCCAAAAAGCAAGATGTAAAGCGGTTGACCTGGGCCTAATGCCTGAGATGCACGCTGCAACCACTCCATACCTTCACCGGCACCCACCCACTGACCAATAGAGGCCGGAAAGAGGAGAATACTGGAGGCAAAGATCGCCGGAATAACGCCGGCCATATTAACCTTCAAAGGCAGGTAGCTACTTTGCCCTGCATACATCTTATTGCCCACTTGGCGCCGAGGATAGTTCACCTTGAGGCGGCGTTGGCCACGCTCAATGAAGACTACAAAGGCGACAGTCGCAACACCTAACACTGACAGCGCTAACAGCGGAAGAACATTCCAGGCCCCTTCGTTACGAGCAAGCTCAAACGCTTGCCCCACGGCACTGGGCAGCCCAGCGACGATCCCTGCGAAGATTAGCAACGAAATACCATTGCCAATGCCCTTCTCAGTGATCTGCTCACCTAGCCACATCATAAACACCGCACCAGACACAAAGGTGATGATAGCGGTGAAATAGAAGCTGAAGTCAGCGCTGTACGCGATGCCTTGGCTAGCCAGACCGACGGACATGCCGGTAGCCTGGACAAACGCCAGTAACACCGTGCCGTAGCGGGTGTACTGGCTGATCTTGCGGCGGCCGGCCTCGCCCTCTTTCTTGAGCTGTTCAAGATGAGGGGAGACCGCAGTCATGAGCTGCATGATAATCGACGCCGAAATATAGGGCATAATACCCAGGGCGAGGACACTCATACGCTCCAGGGCGCCACCCGAGAACATGTTAAACATGCCCAGGATGGTGCCCTGTTGCTCCCTAAACAAGGCAGCAAGCTGGTCAGGATTGATACCGGGAACGGGAATGTGGGCACCAATACGGTACACCACGATGGCGAGGAGCACGAAGCGCAAACGCGCCCACAGTTCACTCAGACCGCTGCCCATCGCCGGCATATTTCCTGACTTGGCCATTTAGTCCTCTACCTTGCCGCCGGCGGCTTCGATCGCTTCACGGGCACCTTTGGTGACCTTGATTCCACGAACGGTAACCGCCTTGTTCAGTTCGCCAGAAAGGATGATCTTCGCGTGAAGCGTTGCATCCTTCAGCACGTTGGCTTGCTTCAAGGTTTGCAGAGTGACTTCGTCACCGGCAACTTTAGCAAGCTCGGCCAGACGTACTTCTTCAGATACCAGCGATTTAGCGGACGTAAAGCCGAACTTCGGCAAACGGCGCTGCAGCGGCATCTGACCGCCTTCGAAACCAGGCTTGACGCTGCCGCCACTGCGTGATTTCTGACCTTTGTGACCACGGCCACCGGTCTTACCAAGACCGGAACCGATACCACGACCAACGCGCTTTGCAGCGTGTTTGGAGCCCGCTGCCGGGCTCAGGGTATTAAGTTTCATGGATTACTCTCCCTCAACGCGCACAAGGTAATTTACCTTGTGGATCATGCCGCGTACGGCAGGGGTGTCTTCCAGTTCAACCGTATGACCGATGCGACGCAGACCCAGGCCTTTCATAGTAGCCTTGTGCTTGGGCAAAACGCCGATGGTGCTGCGGATCTGGGTAACCTTGATCGTTGCTGCCATGGTGCCTTACCCCGTGATCGCTTCGACAGACAGACCGCGTTTAGCGGCGATGTCTTCCGGTGCTTGCATGGCAGAGAGACCTTTAACAGTCGCTCGAACCACGTTAACCGGGTTGGTGGAACCGTAGCACTTGGCCAGTACATCGTGGACACCAGCAAGCTCTAGTACAGAGCGCATAGCACCACCAGCGATGATTCCGGTACCCTCGGAAGCCGGCTGCATGTAGACCTTAGAAGCACCATGACGGGCTTTCACAGGATACTGCAGCGTATGGCCAGCAAGGTTCACCTTGACCATGTTGCGACGAGCTTGGTCCATCGCTTTTTGAATCGCAACCGGCACTTCACGCGCCTTGCCACGACCAAAACCGACACGACCTTTACCATCACCAACGACGGTCAGCGCGGTGAAGCCGAAAATACGACCACCTTTGACCACCTTGGCGACGCGGTTAACCTGCACTAACTTCTCTTGCAGATCACCGCTTTGCTGTTCGTTCTTCGCCATCGTAAAACCCTTTAGAATTCCAGGCCGCCTTCACGAGCGGCGTCGGCCAGAGCCTTGACGCGACCGTGATACTTAAAGCCAGCACGGTCGAAGGCCACCTGGGTGATGCCTGCTTCTTTAGCGCGCTCAGCAATCAGAGCACCGACCTTAGAGGCCGCGTCTGAATTACCGGTCGCACCCTCGCGCAGTGCTTTGTCCAGCGTGGAAGCGCTGGCCAACACTTTGCCACCATCCGGCGAGATAATCTGCGCATAGATGTGACGCGGGGTACGGTTGACGCACAGGCGATACACGCCCAGCTCGCGGATCTTGGCGCGAGCGCGGCGGGCACGACGGAGACGAGATTCTTTCTTCGCGTTCATAACCCTGCCTTACTTCTTCTTGGCTTCTTTGCGACGCACCTGCTCGTCGGCGTACCGAACACCCTTGCCTTTGTACGGCTCAGGCGGACGGAAGGCGCGGATTTCCGCGGCGCACTGGCCGAGCATCTGCTTGTCCGCGCTTTTCAGCACGATCACGGTGTTTTTCGGCGTTTCCGCTGATACACCCTTAGGCAGTTCATAGTCGACCGGGTGCGAGAAGCCCAGTGAAAGATTGAGCGTCTGGCCCTTTGCTTGGGCACGATAACCGACGCCTACAATTTCGAGAGTTTTTGTGAAACCCTCGGATACGCCCGTTACCAGGTTCTGAACCAAGGCGCGGGTAGTACCGGCCATTGCCCAGCTCTTGGCAGACTCACTCGGGGCGAAGGTCAGCTGGCCATCTTCTTGACCAATCACCACATCCTGGTGAATGGCGAGAGACAGCGTGCCCTGGCCGCCTTTGGCGATCAGCTGGCCAGCGTCGATTTTGATCTCGACACCAGCAGGCACTTTAACCGGATATTTCGCTATGCGGGACATTCCAGCCTCCTAGAATACGGTGCAGATGACTTCGCCACCGACGCCTGCTTGGCGCGCGGCACGATCGGTCATGACACCATTAGAGGTGGTGACAATCGCGATACCCAGACCATCGGCGACCTTGGGCAGGTTGTCCTTGCCCATGTAACGACGCAGAGACGGCTTGGAAACCCGCTGAATATGCTCAATAACCGGCTTACCCTCAAAGTACTTGAGAGTAACGGTCAGCTCGGGTTTAACGCCTTCAGCCACCGTAAAGTCGGTAATGTAGCCTTCTTCCTTTAGCACTCGGGCCACTTCAACTTTCAGCTTGGAGGACGGCATAGTTGCCGTCTCCTTGGTGGCCATCTGCGCATTGCGGATACGAGTAAACATATCCGCCAGAGTGTCTTGCATGCTCATTTAATGTGCGCTCCTGATGATTCTACGTGGCGTTACCAGCTGGACTTTTTAAGGCCAGGAACGTCGCCACGCATGGCGGCTTCACGCAGCTTGTTACGGCCGAGGCCGAACTTGTTGTAAAAACCGTGCGGACGGCCAGTCACGCGGCAGCGGTTACGCTGACGCACCGGGCTTGAGTCGCGCGGCAGTTGCTGCAGCTTCAGCGTCGCCTCGAAGCGGTCTTCTTCAGTCGTGTTAACGTCTGAGATGATCTTCTTGAGCTCAGCACGCTTGGTGGCATACTTCGCCACCAATTGCGTACGCTTAAGCTCACGCTCTATCATACTTTTCTTAGCCATGATCCAACCCTTATTTCTTGAACGGGAAGTTCAGTGCCGCTAGTAGCGCACGACCTTCCTCGTCGGTGTTGGCGGTAGTAGTGATAGTGACGTCCAGCCCCCGGATACGATCGATTTTATCATACTCGATCTCTGGGAAGATGATCTGCTCACGCACACCCATTGAGTAATTGCCGCGACCGTCAAAAGACTTCGGGTTAAGACCACGGAAGTCACGCACGCGGGGAATCGCAATGTTCACCAGGCGGTCCAGGAAGTCCCACATACGCGCTGAGCGCAGTGTTACTTTGACACCGATCGGCCAACCTTCGCGCACCTTGAAGCCCGCGATGGACTTGCGTGCCTTGGTCACCAGCGGCTTCTGACCGGAAAGCTTCTCCAGGTCGCCGATGGCGTTGTCAATCAACTTTTTATCGCTGACTGCTTCGCCGATACCCATGTTCAGGGTCACTTTCGTGATCCGGGGTACCTGCATTACGTTGGCGTAGCTAAACTGCTCTTTAAGCTGAGCTACAACCTCGTTTTGATAACGTTCTTTCAAGTTCGCCATTTTGCTACCCGACTCGCGTTAGGCGTCGATCTGCGTCTGCGTCGACTTGTAGATACGTACCTTGGTACCGTCTTCCTTAACTTGGAAGCCGACGCGATCCGCCTTACCGGTCTCCGAATTGAAGATGGCTACGTTGGACGCGTGAATCGGAGCCTCACGCTCGACGATACCGCCCTGATTACCCGCCATGGGATTAGGCTTGGTGTGACGTTTAATCATATTCACACCGGACACCACGAAGCGGTTTTCTAGTACCCGCTTAACGGTGCCACGTTTGCCTTTATCCTTCCCGGCGATGACGATGACTTCATCGTCACGTTTGATCTTTTGCATATCCGCCTCGCTCCTTACAGCACTTCAGGCGCTAGGGAAATGATCTTCATGAACTTTTCATTACGAAGTTCACGAGTTACCGGCCCGAAGATACGCGTGCCGATCGGCTGTTCGTTGGTGTTATTCAACAAAACTGCCGCATTTCCATCGAAACGGATCAGCGAACCGTCACTACGACGGACGCCACTACGGGTGCGAACTACTACCGCTTTCAGCACTTGGCCTTTTTTGACCTTGCCGCGCGGAATAGCTTCCTTCACCGTTACCTTAATGACGTCACCAACGCGGGCGTAGCGACGGTGTGAACCGCCTAACACCTTGATGCATTGCACCCGGCGCGCTCCGCTGTTGTCGGCGACATCCAGCATTGTCTGAGTCTGAATCATCGGTTTTCTCCAAACCTAATCTGACTGCACTGGTAGAACAGACGCAGGGGTTAACCTTTGGCCTGCTCAACCACCTCGACCAGCGTCCAAGCTTTCTTCTTGGAAAGCGGACGGCACTCCTGAATGGAAACCGTATCGCCTGCCTTAGCCTGGTTCGCCTCATCATGGGCGTGCAGCTTGGTGGAGCGCTTAACGTATTTTCCGTAGATCGGGTGACGCTCACGGCGCTCGATCATAACGACGATGGATTTATCCATCTTGTCGCTCACCACCTTGCCGGTGAGCGTACGTGCTTTCTTTTCTTCGGCCATCTCAATCACCTGCCTTCTCGTTGAGCATAGTCTTCACGCGGGCGATATCCCGACGGACCTGCTTGAGCAGATGAGTCTGGCTCAGTTGGCCAGTGGCCTTCTGCATGCGCAGGTTGAACTGCTCGCGGAGGAGCTCGAGGAGTTGCTCTTGAAGCTCTCCTACGGACTTTTCACGAATTTCCTGGGCTTTCATCACATCACCGTCCGTTTCGCAAAGGTGGTGGACAGGGGCATCTTCTGGGCGGCCAGTTCAAATGCTTCACGGGCCAGCTCTTCGGATACACCTTCAATTTCATACAGGACCCGACCCGGTTGGATCTGGGCTACCCAGTACTCAACTGAACCTTTACCCTTACCCATACGAACTTCGAGCGGTTTCTTGGAGATCGGCTTATCAGGGAAAACGCGGATCCAGATCTTACCGCCACGTTTAACGTGACGTGTGATCGCACGACGGCCTGCTTCGATCTGGCGCGCAGTAATGCGGCCACGACCGGTTGCTTTGAGACCGTACTCCCCGAAGCTGATCTTGCTTCCGCGATGCGCCAGGCCACGGTTACGGCCTTTCATCATCTTACGGAATTTCATACGCTTGGGCTGTAACATCGACTCGCTCTCCCCTTACCTGGAACCTTTCTTCTTGGGCGCGTTGCCGGCAGGCTGCTGTTGCTTAGCCTTGGCACGTACTTCCTCAATACCACCGAGGATTTCGCCCTTGAAGATCCACACTTTGACGCCGATGACGCCGTAGGTGGTGTGAGCTTCGTAAGTGGCGTAGTCGATGTCCGCACGCAGAGTGTGCAGCGGAACGCGACCTTCGCGGTACCATTCAGTACGTGCGATTTCGGCGCCACCCAGACGACCTGACAGCTGAATCTTAATGCCGCCAGCGCCAAGACGCATTGCGTTCTGTACCGCGCGCTTCATAGCACGACGGAACATTACGCGACGCTCAAGCTGACCCGCTACGTTAGCAGCGACTAGCTTGGCATCCAGCTCCGGCTTGCGAACTTCTTCGATGTTCACATGCACGGGAACACCCATCATCTCGGTGAGATCGCGACGCAGACGGTCGACATCTTCACCTTTCTTACCAATCACAATACCCGGACGGGCAGTGTGGATGGTGATGCGGGCATTGTTCGCCGGACGCTCGATGTGAATGCGGCTCACGGAGGCGTTTTTCAGACGCTCTTCCAGGAAACTGCGCACTTCGAGATCATTGTTGAGCTTATCGGCATATGCGCCGCGCTCGGCATACCAGACAGAAGCATGGTCTTTGACGATGCCCAGTCGAATGCCTGTTGGATTGACTTTCTGACCCATCTGGTCGACTCCTACTTCTCGGCTACCTTGACGGTGATGTGGCAGGTGCGCTTCAAGATACGATCCGCACGCCCTTTGGCACGCGGCTTGATACGCTTGAGCGTCATGCCCTCATCGACGCAGATGGTCGAGACACGCAGCTCGTCGATATCCATGCCGTTATTTTCTTCCGCGTTTGCAATGGCGGACTGCAGCACTTTCTTAACCAGCTTGGCAGCCTTCTTCGGTGAGAAGGTCAGCAGGTCGAGTGCCTCGGCGACCGGTTTACCGCGCACCTGGTCAGCCACCAAACGGGCCTTCTGGGCGGATAAACGAGCGCCACGCAGCTTAGCTGTGACTTCCATCTCTCAATCCTCTCTGGCTTACCGTTTGGCTTTCTTGTCCGCCGCATGCCCGCGATAAGTGCGAGTAGCAGCGAATTCGCCCAGCTTGTGACCAACCATTTCCTCGGAGACATGCACCGGGACGTGTTGGCGACCGTTATGGACAGCGATTGTGAGGCCTACCATGTTTGGCAGGATCATCGAACGACGCGACCAAGTCTTGATCGGTTTGCGATCGTTCTTCTCCACTGCAGCCTCTACCTTCTTCAAAAGATGAAGGTCAATGAAGGGACCTTTCTTTAGTGAACGTGGCACAGCCGTTACCCCTTAATGTCTTGGCAATTTAGATCAACGCGTCTTATTACGACGACGAATGATCAGCTTGTCGGTGCGCTTATTCTTACGCGTCTTGTGACCCTTAGTCGGCACACCCCATGGGGATACCGGGTGACGGCCACCACTGGTGCGGCCTTCGCCACCACCGTGTGGGTGATCCACCGGGTTCATCGCGACACCGCGAACAGTCGGACGCACGCCTCTCCAGCGCTTCGCACCGGCCTTGCCAAGTTGACGCAGGCTGTGCTCGGAGTTGCTTACTTCACCCAAGGTCGCGCGGCACTCAGCCAGGACTTTACGCATTTCACCAGAGCGAAGACGTAAAGTGGCGTAGTTACCATCACGAGCGACCAACTGGGCGCTAGTACCGGCACTGCGAGCAATCTGCGCGCCTTTACCCGGCTTCAGTTCGATACCGTGAACGGTAGAACCAAGCGGAATATTGCGCAGCGGCAAGGCATTGCCTTTCTTGATGGGCGCGTTAACACCAGATTCCAGCACGTCACCCGCGCTGACACCTTTCGGTGCAATGATGTAACGACGCTCGCCATCAGCGTATTTCAGCAGCGCAATGTGCGCACTGCGGTTCGGGTCGTGCTCCAGACGCTCAACAGTGGCAGGAATGCCATCTTTGGTGCGTTTGAAGTCGATCAACCGATAGTGGTGACGGTGACCACCGCCCACGTGACGGGTGGTGATGCGACCGTTGTTATTACGGCCACCGGACTTGGACTGTTTTTCCAAAAGCGGTGCATAAGCACGGCCCTTGTACAGTTCCTCACCAACGATCTTGACGACGTGGCGACGACCGGCGGATGTGGGTTTGGTCTTGACGATTGCCATTATCCGTACTCCTGCCCTTATTCGGCGCCAGAGAAGTCTTCGAGCGTTTCACCCGCAGCCAGGGTCACATACGCTTTGCGATAACCCTTACGCAGGCCAACGCCGTGAGCAGTACGCTTTGTTTTACCCTTCATGTTCAATACTTGAACGCTGCCGACCTTCTTGCCGAATAGTGCTTCAACGGCTTTCTTGATCTCGGGCTTGGTAGCATCGCTTGCCACCTTGAAAACGTACTGGTTGCGCTCAGCAGCCATCGCGGCCTTTTCGGTCACGTGCGGTCCAAGCAGAACCTTGAATACGCGTTCCTGGTTCATGCCAGCTTCTCCTCGAATTTACGCAGGGCGGAGACGGTAACCAGGACCTTATCAAAGGCTACCAGGCTTACCGGATCAGCTGCCGCGACATCCACCACATCAACGTGGGGAAGGTTGCGTGCGGCCAGATAGAGCTTTTCGTCAACTTCTTCAGTGACGATCAACACTTTTTCAAGGTTGAGCTCTTTCAGCTTGGCAGCTACCTGCTTGGTCTTCGGCGCTTCAACGCTGAACTCTTCAATTGCGATCAAGCGCTCTTGACGAACCAGCTCAGACAGGATGGAACGCATCGCCGAACGGTACATTTTGCGGTTAACTTTTTGCGAGTGGTCCTGAGGACGCGCTGCAAAAGTTACGCCGCCGCTGCGCCATAACGGAGAGCGGATAGTACCAGCACGTGCACGACCGGTACCCTTCTGACGCCACGGCTTCTTACCACCACCGCGCACGTCGGAACGGCTCTTTTGAGCGCGTGAGCCTTGGCGACCACCAGCCAAGTAGGCGGTGACAACCTGATGGACCAGCGCTTCGTTGAATTCTTTGCCAAAAGTGGCGTCGGCTACTTCAACGGTACCCGCGCCTGCAGCAAGATTCAGATTCATTGGTAATTATCCCCTTCAGCCAGCTTTCACGGCGCTGCGAACGATAACGTCACTACCGGGAGCGCCCGGAACAGCACCTTTGATCAGCAGCAGGTTACGCTCGGCGTCGACACGGACGATCTCAAGGCTCTGTACGGTGCAACGGGCATTACCCATCTGACCGGCCATTTTTTTGCCTTTAAATACACGACCCGGGGTCTGACACATGCCGATAGAACCCGGCGCGCGATGCGACAGGGAGTTACCATGCGTGTTGTCTTGGGTACGGAAATTCCAGCGCTTAACAGCACCCTGGAAGCCTTTACCCTTAGAGGTGCCGGTCACGTCGATCATTTGACCAGCTTCGAAGAGGGATACGGTGAGTTCGCCACCCACTTCTGGAGCTTCTTCGCCTTCTGAAAGACGGAATTCCATTAGTGAACGACCAGCCTCAACACCCGCCTTGGCAAACTGACCAGCTTGCGCTTTGGTGAGGTGTTTGGCTTTACGAGAACCTGTGGTGACCTGAACCGCTGCGTAGCCGTCAGACTCAAGAGTCTTAACGCGCGTTACACGGTTAGGATCAACTTCAATAACGGTCACGGGCACAGAAGCGCCATCTTCGGTAAAGACGCGGGTCATCCCGGCCTTTTTACCGACTAAACCGATAGTCATACTCAGTCTCCTATAGTGTACGGGGCTATCACCCGCTATGGCTGCCCTTTCCAGAGCATTCCACTAGCACATTGTGTGGCGCCTCACGGCGCGGCGGCTGCTGCTCATTCTAAAAATTAATGAGCGCTGGGCCGCAAAGTGACTAGTGTAATTAGTCGAGCTTGATTTGCACGTCTACGCCAGCGGCGAGGTCGAGCTTCATCAGCGCATCAACAGTTTTTTCAGTCGGCTCAACAATGTCGAGCACACGCTTGTGAGTACGAATCTCATACTGATCGCGCGCATCTTTATTGACGTGCGGTGAAATCAGGATGGTATAGCGCTCGCGGTTGGTCGGCAGCGGAATCGGTCCACGAACCTGAGCACCAGTACGCTTAGCGGTTTCAACGATCTCCGCTGTGGACTGATCGATCAGGCGATGGTCGAACGCTTTCAACCGAATGCGAATCTTTTGGTTCTGCATTTGCCCTAAACTCCAATGGATGTCGACAGCGCGAGCCGTCTACCCACGCATTCAAAGGATGCGCATTATAGGCACGCCAACAGCCCATGTCAAACATTTGCTGATGGTGCGCAGAAAAGGGGGCTCGCAAGAGCCCCCTTGATCAGTCAAGTAAACAGCTTACTTAACGATCTTGGCCACAACGCCAGCACCAACGGTACGACCACCTTCGCGAATCGCGAAGCGCAGACCGTCGTCCATAGCGATCGGAGCGATCAGAGTAACAACCAACTTAACGTTGTCACCCGGCATTACCATTTCAACACCTTCCGGCAGTTCACAAGTACCAGTTACGTCAGTGGTACGGAAGTAGAACTGAGGACGGTAGCCCTTGAAGAAAGGCGTGTGACGACCACCTTCTTCTTTGGACAGTACGTATACTTCAGCTTCGAAAACGGTGTGCGGGTTGATAGAACCCGGCTTGGCCAGAACCTGACCACGCTCAACGTCATCACGCTTAGTACCACGCAACAGGGCGCCAACATTCTCACCTGCACGACCTTCGTCGAGCAGCTTACGGAACATTTCAACACCAGTAACGATGGTCTTGGTGGTGTCGCGGATACCCACGATTTCCACTTCTTCACCAGCTTTAACGATACCGCGCTCTACACGACCGGTAACAACAGTACCACGGCCAGAGATAGAGAATACGTCTTCGATCGGCATCAGGAACGGCTGGTCGATAGCACGCTCCGGCTCAGGAATGTAGTCATCCAGAGCTTTGATCAGATTAGTAACGGCGGTAGTACCCATGCCGTTCTCATCTTCGCCGTTCAGAGCCATCAGCGCAGAACCGATGATGATCGGAGTGTCGTCACCCGGGAAGTCGTACTCGTCGAGGAGTTCGCGAACTTCCATTTCGACCAGCTCAAGCAGCTCTTCGTCATCGACCATGTCCGCTTTGTTCAGGAACACAACGATGTACGGTACACCAACCTGACGAGACAGCAGGATGTGCTCGCGAGTCTGCGGCATGGGGCCATCAGCGGCAGAACATACCAGGATCGCGCCATCCATCTGCGCAGCACCAGTGATCATGTTCTTGACGTAGTCAGCGTGCCCTGGGCAGTCAACGTGCGCGTAGTGACGCTCTTCTGACTGGTACTCAACGTGAGATGTAGCGATAGTGATACCGCGCTCACGCTCTTCAGGAGCGTTATCGATGGTATCAAATGCACGCCAGTCACCGCCGAAAACCTCAGCAGACACACGGGTCAGAGCCGCTGTCAGAGTCGTTTTACCGTGGTCGACGTGACCGATGGTGCCGACGTTGACGTGCGGTTTGGAACGTTCGAATTTTTCCTTAGCCACTGCTATAACCTCTTTACGTTAGCTAACGGTTAACCGTTTTGATTGATGACGGCTTCAACGACGCTGGAGGGCGCCTCCTCGTACTTCGCGAACTCCATAGAGTAGCTCGCACGGCCCTGGGTTTGTGAGCGCAGATCGGTTGCGTAACCGAACATCTCACCCAGTGGCACCGTTGCACGAATGACTTTACCAGAAGAGGAGTCATCCATGCCCTGCACCAAGCCGCGACGACGGTTCAGGTCGCCCATGACGTCACCCATAAAGTCTTCGGGGGTCACGACTTCGACCTTCATCACCGGCTCCAGCAGCACGGCCTTGGCCTTCCTGGCACCTTCTTTAACTGCCATAGAAGAAGCAATCTTAAACGCAGTCTCGTTGGAGTCCACGTCGTGGAAGGAGCCATCAAACAGCGTCACTTTAACATCGATCATCGGGTAGCCCGCAATGACACCGTTTTTCAGCTGCTCAAAAGCACCCTTCTCAACCGCAGGTACGTATTCCTTAGGAACCGTGCCACCTACGATCTCAGAGTTGAATTTGAAGAAGATCTCTCCTTCACCTTCACCCTTCTCTTCTGCGGTTAGCGGCTCAATACGCAGCCAAACGTGACCGTATTGACCACGACCACCAGACTGACGTACGAACTTGCCTTCTTGCTCGACCTTGCCGCGAATAGTTTCGCGATAGGCAACCTGCGGCTTACCGATATTAGCTTCAACCTTGAACTCGCGACGCATACGGTCAACGATGATATCCAAGTGAAGCTCGCCCATACCAGAGATAATGGTCTGGCCGGTCTCTTCGTCGGTCTTAACCTGGAAGGAAGGATCTTCCTGGGCAAGTTTGCCCAGTGCAACACCCATTTTTTCCTGGTCAGCCTTGGACTTCGGCTCAACCGCAACCGAGATAACCGGATCCGGGAATTCCATGCGCTCAAGAACAATCTTGTTATCGATATCGCATAGAGTATCACCAGTGGTGACATCCTTCAGACCGATACAGGCAGCAATATCGCCAGCCAAAACTTCTTTGATCTCTTCGCGGGAGTTGGCGTGCATCTGAACGATACGACCAACACGCTCTTTCTTCTGCTTAACGGAGTTATACACACCGTCACCAGATTTCAGAACGCCCGAATAGACGCGAATAAAGGTCAGCGTACCAACGAAGGGGTCGGTGGCGATTTTAAACGCCAGGGCCGCAAACGGAGCACTGTCGTCAGCCTCACGAGTAGCGATGGTGCCGTCTTTATCGTCCAGTTCACCCTCGATCGCCTTAACTTCAGTCGGCGAAGGCATGTATTCGATAACGCCATCCAATACTGCCTGTACACCTTTGTTCTTAAACGCAGAACCACAGGTGACCAGAACAATATCGTTAGCCAAGGTGCGCGCACGCAGACCAGCCTTGATTTCCTCGACGGTTAGCTCACCACCTTCGAGATACTTCTCCATCAGCTCATCAGAGCCTTCGGCAGCCGCTTCAACCATTTGCTCACGATACATCTCTGCTGTTTCTTGCAGGTCAGCAGGGATATCAACGAGCTCATAGGTCATACCCAGACTTGCTTCATCCCACAGGATGGCTTTCATCTGGATCAGGTCGACAACACCTTTAAAGTCCTCTTCCGCCCCCCAGTTAATCTGGATCGGCACAGCATTAGCACCAAGACGCTCTTTCAACTGGTCAACAACCATGAAGAAATCAGCGCCGGTACGGTCCATCTTGTTGACGAAGACCATGCGCGGCACTTCGTACTTGTCAGCCTGGCGCCATACTGTTTCGGTCTGCGGCTGAACACCGGAGGAGCCACACAGTACAACTACCGCACCATCAAGCACACGCAAGGAGCGCTCAACTTCGATAGTGAAGTCAACGTGCCCAGGCGTATCGATAATATTGATACGGTGCTCGTCAAACTGCTTGCTCATACCTTGCCAGAAAGTGGTTACAGCAGCAGAGGTGATAGTAATTCCACGCTCCTGCTCCTGTTCCATCCAGTCAGTAGTAGAAGCACCTTCATGAGTCTCACCCAGCTTATGGTTAAGCCCAGTGTAGAACAATACACGCTCAGTAGTCGTGGTTTTACCCGCGTCGACATGAGCGACGATACCTATATTACGGTAGCGATTTAGTGGAGTTTTGCGTGCCACGGTGTAACTCCCGTTTGTTGGCGATGCTCGTTAATTTAGCGGCGCATGCAGGCGAGGCTTATGCGACCGCCGCCACCCCAAAAGGATAGCGGCCAGGCATTGCAACCAAGCATTACGAATACGTTAAGTATTACAAATGCGTGCTGCAACAACGCGACTCAGCAAACACTTCGCCATGCTGAACAACGTGCATATAAAAACCATAGAACCGCACTTAAAAACGCCGTACTCAAAAACGTCGATCTTAGAAACGCCGCTTTTAGAAACGTCGATCTTAGAAACGGTAGTGCGAGAAGGCCTTGTTGGCTTCTGCCATGCGATGCACGTCTTCGCGCTTCTTAACAGCAGAACCTTTACCTTCTGCGGCATCCAGCATTTCACCAGCCAGACGCTGCACCATGGTTTTTTCACCGCGACGACGCGCTGCGTCTACCAACCAACGCATTGCCAGCGCTTGGCGACGAGACGGACGAACTTCAACCGGCACCTGATAGGTCGCACCACCAACGCGGCGCGACTTCACTTCGACCATAGGCTGGATGGCTTCCAGCGCTTTGTCGAAAGTCTCCAGCGGATCTTCTTTACTACGCTCGGCAACCTTGTCCAACGCACCGTAGACGATACGCTCAGCTATGGACTTCTTGCCGCTGACCATCAGGTGGTTCATGAACTTCGCCAGACGCTCACTTCCGAACTTAGGATCCGGCAGGATTTCGCGTTTAGCTACAACTCTTCTTCTAGGCATGATAAGCCCTCAATTAAGGATCCTTCAGGTAAACCCGGAACTCCAACACTCGAAAGTGCTGCCCGACCTTACTCTTATCAGACCGTCATATTCGTGTTAAAGGTAACAACGCAAGCACATAAGCGTGCTACGACAAGACGTCTTAGGACTTCGGACGCTTGGTACCGTACTTAGAACGACCCTGCTTACGGTTCTGAACGCCAGAGGTGTCAAGGGCGCCACGAACGGTGTGATAACGCACACCTGGCAAATCCTTTACACGACCGCCGCGAATCAGAACAACAGAGTGCTCCTGGAGGTTGTGACCTTCACCACCAATGTAAGAAGAAACTTCAAAGCCGTTGGTCAGGCGCACACGGCAAACCTTACGCAGGGCCGAGTTAGGCTTCTTCGGTGTGGTGGTGTAAACGCGCGTACAAACGCCGCGCTTTTGCGGGCATGCCTGAAGCGCAGGCACGTCACTCTTAGTGACGGGGCGCTTGCGCGGCTTGCGCACTAGCTGATTAATCGTTGCCATGGTGTTTAGCTGACTCCAATGGTTGCCTTGTCTTCCAACAAGTAGCCTTTTAACAAATACAAGCAGCGGATGCGGGCGCACCCACCCCACTGTTAAAGGCTGCGCATTCTAAAGGCTGACCCTAGGTGGCGTCAAGTCTTGCCGGTAGTTTACCGGCAAGATCCTGCCACTCAGGGCCAGCCACTCGTTGTTGCTCGCTGCCTACCGCTGGTTACAGATCGTCGTCTGAGTCCAGGGCGGTCAACTGAGCGCCAAGCTCCTGCTCTACCTCGGTCGCCGAGGGGTTGAACAGACGCTCTACGCCTTCGCGCTTGCGACGACGCTCTGCGTGGTGAGTCAGACCGGTACCTGCCGGAATCAGACGTCCAACTACCACGTTTTCTTTCAGACCGCGCAGGTAGTCGCGCTTGCCGGTCACTGCTGCTTCGGTCAGTACGCGGGTCGTTTCCTGGAACGATGCCGCTGAAATGAACGACTCAGTGGCCAAGCTGGCCTTGGTAATACCCAGCAGCAAGCGTTGATACTTGGCTGGGAACTTGCCTTCTTTCTCAAGCCGCGCGTTCTGCTCAAGTACACGCACAAGCTCTGCCTGGTCGCCGGTAATGAAGTCGGAGTCACCAGAGTCAGTGATCTCTACCTTACGCAGCATCTGACGCACAATAACTTCGATGTGCTTGTCATTGATGCCTACGCCCTGCAGACGATAAACGTCCTGCACTTCGGCGGTGATGTACTTGGCCAGCTCCGCTACGCCCAGGAGGCGCAAGATATCATGAGGATTACTGGGGCCATCAGAGATAACCTCCCCTTTCTCCACTGCTTCACCCTCGAACACGGCAATTTGACGCCATTTCGGGATTAGCGCTTCGAACGGATCGCCAGACTCCGGAGTAATCGTCAAACGACGCTTACCCTTAGTCTCTTTACCAAAGCTCACTACACCACTGATTTCCGCCAGGATAGAGGACTCTTTCGGCTTACGCGCTTCGAACAAGTCAGCAACCCGCGGCAGACCACCGGTAATATCTTTGTTAGCCGAGGCCTCAACCGGAATACGCGCCACCACTTCACCAACACCGATGGTAGACCCATCGTCGACGGAAATAATGGAGTTACCCGGCAGCAGGTACTGTACGGGTGTATTCGAGCCAGATACCGATACGTATTCACCAGCAGCATCTTGCAGCATTACCATGGGGCGCTTATCGCGGCCAGCCATCGGGCGTGCTGCAGATTCGATCACCTCAATAGAGGACAAGCCGGTCATCTCGTCGACGCTGCGGTGCATGGTGACACCCTCGTCAAGATCGATGAACTGCGCCTTACCTTCTACTTCAGCAATGATCGGATGGGTGTGCGGATCCCACTTGGCAACAACCGCACCAGCATCCACGACATCACCATCGCGTACAGAGAGTTCAGCACCATAAGGGAGCTTGTAGTACTCACGCTCACGGCCATGATCATCGGCTACTGCCAAGGCACTGGAGCGAGAAACTACTACCAGCTTGCCATCGGCACGCTCTACGTGCTTGATGTTGTGCAGACGAACCTTGCCGCCGTGCTTCACCTGTACGCTATCCACTGCAGATGAACGCGATGCCGCCCCACCGATGTGGAAGGTACGCATGGTCAACTGGGTACCCGGCTCACCGATCGACTGCGCAGCAATAACACCCACAGACTCACCGATGTTGACCTGATGACCACGGGCCAGGTCACGGCCGTAACAAGAAGCACATACGCCGTGAGCGGTATCACAGGTAATGGTAGAGCGAACGATAATCTCGTCCACACCCATAGTGTCGAGCTCGGCACACCACTTCTCATCCAGCAACGTGTTACGCGGAATCAGAATTTCTTCAGTGCCTGGATCAACCACGTCCTGCGCAACAACGCGACCCAATACGCGCTGCGACAGCGGTACGATGATGTCGCCACCTTCAATGATCGGGTGCAGCGTCAGGCCGTTTTCGGTGCCACAATCCGTCTCGGTGATAACCAAGTCTTGCGCCACATCTACCAGACGACGGGTCAGGTAACCGGAGTTGGCTGTTTTCAGTGCCGTATCCGCAAGACCTTTACGTGCGCCGTGGGTCGAGATGAAGTACTGAAGTACGTTCAGACCTTCACGGAAGTTGGCGACGATGGGCGTTTCGATGATCGAGCCATCCGGCTTGGCCATCAAGCCACGCATACCGGCTAGCTGACGAATCTGAGCGGCAGAACCACGGGCACCGGAGTCGGCCATGATGAAAACGCTGTTGAACGAGTCTTGCTCAACTTCGTTGCCCTCACGGTCAATTACCGTCTCTTTCGAGATACCCACCATCATCGCCTTGGCGACTTTGTCGTTGGCCTTGGACCAGATATCGATAACCTTGTTGTACTTCTCACCTGCAGTTACCAGGCCAGAAGAGAACTGGTCTTCGATCTCTTTAACTTCAGCTTCCGCTGCGTCAACGATAGCCGTTTTCGCTTCAGGGATAACGAAGTCGTTTACACCGATAGAGGCACCGGACCAGGTCGCGAGACGGAAGCCGGTATACATCAGTTGGTCAGCGAAGATAACGGTCGGCTTAAGACCAGCACGACGATAGACTTCATTGATCAGACTGGAGATCGCCTTCTTTTTCATCGGCTGATCGATCAGCGCGAAGGGTACGCCTTCTGGCAGAATGCGGAACAGCAGCGCGCGGCCAACCGTCGTATCGTAGATGCGACGATGGAAGCTACGCTCGCCAGTCTCTTCTTCAATATCGATTTCGTCCAGACGTACCTTAACCCGGGCGTGTAGCGACACGGATTGTGTACCGAAGGCGCGCTCTACCTCGTTGAGGTCCGAGAACACCATGCCTTCGCCTTTGGCGTTGATCTTTTCGCGGGTCATGTAGTACAGACCCAGAACAACGTCTTGGGACGGTACGATGATCGGCTCGCCGTTAGCAGGTGACAGCACGTTATTGGTGGCCATCATCAGCGCACGGGCTTCTAGCTGAGCTTCCAAAGTCAGCGGTACGTGTACCGCCATCTGGTCACCGTCAAAGTCGGCGTTGTAGGCGGCACATACCAGCGGGTGCAGCTGGATCGCTTTACCTTCGATCAACAGCGGCTCAAACGCCTGGATGCCCAAACGGTGCAGCGTAGGCGCACGGTTCAGCAGTACCGGGTGTTCGCGGATAACATCAGCAAGGATGTCCCACACCTCAGGTAGCTCACGCTCAACCATTTTCTTGGCAGCTTTAATCGTGGACGCATGGCCCAGCGACTGAAGCTTGGAGTAGATAAACGGCTTGAACAGCTCAAGGGCCATTTTCTTCGGCAGACCACACTGGTGTAGACGCAGCGTCGGGCCCACGGTAATAACCGAACGGCCGGAGTAGTCGACACGCTTACCCAACAAGTTCTGACGGAAACGGCCCTGCTTACCTTTGATCATGTCGGCGAGCGATTTCAGCGGACGCTTGTTAGAGCCCGTGATGGCGCGGCCACGACGACCGTTATCCAGCAGTGCATCCACCGCCTCCTGAAGCATGCGCTTCTCGTTGCGCACGATAATATCCGGCGCATTGAGGTCCAGCAGACGCTTCAGACGGTTGTTACGGTTGATCACACGACGGTAAAGGTCGTTAAGATCTGAGGTCGCGAAGCGGCCACCGTCAAGCGGTACCAGCGGACGAAGATCCGGCGGCAACACGGGTAGCACTTCCATGACCATCCACGCTGGCGCGTTGCCAGAGTGGTAAAACGCTTCAAGCAGCTTCAAGCGCTTGGAGAGTTTTTTGATCTTGGTTTCAGAGTTAGTCTGCGGAATCTCTTCACGCAGGTGGTTAATCTCTTCTTCCAGATCGATGTCTTTGAGTAGCTCTTGAACGGCTTCGGCACCCATGCGGGCATCAAAGTCGTCCCCGAACTCTTCAAGGGCTTCAAAGTACTGCTCGTCGTTCAGCAACTGACCACGCTCCAGCGTGGTCATGCCTGGGTCGATAACAACAAAGCTTTCGAAGTACAGCACGCGCTCGATATCACGCAGGGTCATATCGAGGAACATGCCGATACGCGACGGCAGTGACTTCAGGAACCAGATGTGAGCAACCGGCGATGCCAGCTCAATGTGCCCCATGCGCTCACGGCGCACGGCGGCTTTGGTGACTTCAACGCCACACTTCTCACAAATGATACCGCGGTGCTTCATGCGCTTATATTTGCCGCACAAACACTCGTAGTCTTTCACTGGGCCAAAGATCTTGGCGCAGAACAGACCATCCCGTTCCGGCTTAAAGGTACGGTAGTTGATGGTCTCGGGCTTCTTCACCTCGCCGAAAGACCAGGAGCGAATCATGTCCGGCGACGCCAGGGTAATCTTGATCGCGTCAAACTCTTCGGACTGAGATTGCGATTTGAGTACTTTCACCAAATCTTTCATGGGACGGCTCCTAGCTCTCTAACTCGATATCGATGCCCAGCGAGCGGATTTCCTTCACGAGTACGTTGAAGGATTCCGGCATGCCTGCCTGCATGGTGTGGTCGCCATCCACGATGTTTTTATACATCTTGGTGCGGCCTTCGACGTCGTCCGATTTGACGGTGAGCATCTCTTGCAGCGTATAGGCTGCGCCGTAGGCTTCTAGTGCCCACACTTCCATCTCACCAAAGCGCTGACCACCGAACTGCGCCTTACCACCCAAGGGTTGCTGGGTAACCAGCGAGTAAGAGCCGGTAGAACGGGCGTGCATCTTGTCGTCTACCAAGTGGTTAAGCTTCAGCATGTACATGTAGCCAACAGTTACCGGACGGTCAAACGCATCGCCGGTACGACCATCGTACAGTGCCATTTGGCCAGACTCAGGAATGTCCGCCAGCTTCAGCAAGTGCTTGATTTCGTGTTCTTTCGCACCATCGAACACTGGCGTTGCCATCGGCACACCGCCTTTGAGGTTTTTCGCCAGCGCGATAATTTCCTCATCGCTAAGCGAGTCGAGATCCTCAGAGCGGCTACCGGGCGTGTTGTAAACCTGGCCCAGGAAGTCACGAATTTCCGCAACTTGCTGGCCACGGGCATCACGCAACATAGCCTCGATTTTCATGCCTAAGCCACGCGCAGCCATACCCAAGTGGGTTTCCAGGATCTGACCTACGTTCATCCGCGACGGTACGCCCAACGGGTTTAGCACCACGTCGACCGGTTCGCCCTTCTCATCGAACGGCATGTCTTCGATCGGCATGATCGCCGAGATAACACCTTTGTTACCGTGACGACCTGCCATCTTGTCGCCCGGCTGAATGCGGCGCTTAACAGCCATGTAGACCTTGACGATTTTCAGCACGCCCGGCGCGAGATCGTCGCCCTGGGTCAGCTTGCGCTTCTTATCTTCAAAGCGCTCGTCCATCTCTTTACGACGGTTTTCGAGCTGCTCATCGGCCTGAGCCAGCAGTTCGTTATAAGCCTCATCCTGCATGCGCAGCTTGAACCACTGCTGACGCGGCAGCTCATCGAGATATTCCTCGTCGAGCACGTCGCCTTTCTTGAGGTTCGGTCCGCCATTAACTCCCTGGCCATCCAGGGTCCGCTTGAGGCGCTCAAAGGTAGCGTCTTCGGCGATACGGTAAGTCTCTTGAAGATCCTTACGCACCTCATCTAACTGCATCTGCTCAATAGCAAGGGCGCGAGAGTCTTTCTCAACGCCATCACGGGTAAACACCTGAACGTCGATGACCGTGCCTTTCATGCCGGTAGGGGCACGCAGCGAGGTGTCTTTAACGTCAGATGCTTTCTCACCAAAGATCGCACGCAGCAGCTTCTCTTCTGGTGTCAGCTGGGTTTCACCTTTCGGCGTTACCTTACCGACCAGAATGTCGCCGGGGCCAACTTCAGCACCAATGTAAACAACACCTGCCTCATCCAGCTTGGAGAGTGCCGACTCACCCACATTGGGGATATCAGCAGTGATCTCTTCCGGCCCTAACTTGGTGTCACGAGACACACAGGTTAGCTCCTGGATATGGATAGTCGTGAAACGGTCTTCTTGAACGACCCGCTCAGACAGCAGGATGGAGTCCTCGAAGTTGTAGCCGTTCCAGGGCATGAATGCGATGCGCATATTCTGCCCAAGCGCCAGGTCACCCATATCTACCGACGGGCCATCGGCAAGAATATCGCCACGGGCCACGCTGTCACCAGGGCGTACGATAGGACGCTGGTTCATACAGGTGTTCTGGTTTGAACGGGTGTACTTGGTCAGGTTGTAGATATCAACGCCAGCTTCACCGCCGATGATCTCCTCTTCATGCACCCGCACAACTACACGACGTGCATCAACGGAGTCGATCACGCCGCCGCGACGCGCTACGGCACAGACACCGGAGTCACGAGCAACGAAGCGTTCCATGCCGGTACCTACTAGCGGCTTATCAGCACGCAAGGTCGGTACTGCCTGACGCTGCATGTTGGCACCCATCAAGGCGCGGTTGGCGTCATCGTGCTCTAGGAACGGAATCAACGCTGCTGCTACCGATACTACCTGACGCGGAGAAACATCCATCAGCGTCACTTGCTCAGGACGCATAAACGTGGTTTCACCACGGTGACGTACCTGCACCAGGTCGTCACTCAACCTGTTGGACTCATCCACTGCAGCAGATGCCTGGGCAATAACGAAATCACCCTCTTCGATCGCCGACAGGTGAACGATATCGTCCGTCACTTGACAGGAATTGACCTTACGGTACGGCGTTTCGAGGAAGCCGTAGCTGTTGGTGTGACTGTACGTCGCCAACGAGTTGATCAGACCGATGTTCGGGCCTTCCGGCGTTTCGATCGGACACAGGCGACCGTAGTGCGTGGCGTGTACGTCACGTACCTCGAAGCCTGCACGCTCACGAGTCAAACCACCAGGGCCGAGTGCAGACACACGACGCTTGTGGGTAACCTCAGAAAGCGGGTTATTCTGATCCATAAACTGAGAAAGCTGGCTGGAACCGAAGAACTCTTTCACCGCTGCCGCTACCGGCTTGGCGTTGATCAAGTCTTGGGGCATCAGACCTTCGCTTTCCGCCATGGAAAGGCGCTCTTTCACCGCACGCTCAACACGCACCAGACCAACACGGAACTGGTTTTCAGCCATTTCGCCAACACAGCGAATACGGCGGTTGCCCAGGTGATCGATATCGTCAACGTCACCAAAGCCGTTACGGATATTGATCAGCTCGCGCAGTACATCGAGGATGTCTTTGCGATCCAGTACGCCAGAGCCTGTATCAGTGTCGCGACGCAGACGGCGATTGAACTTCATGCGGCCAACGCCCGATAGATCGTAGCGATCTTCGCTGAAGAACAAGTTGTTAAACAGCGTCTCAGCAGCTTCCTTGGTAGGCGGCTCACCGGGGCGCATCATGCGGTAAATTTCTACCAATGCCTCAAGAGCAGATGCTGTGGCATCCAGCTTCAAGGTGTCGGAAATAAATGAACCACAATCCAGATCGTTGGTGTATAGCGTTTCAATATGGGTGATACCACCCTGCGCCATACGCTCCAACACTTCCGGCGTAATTTCAGTGTTACAGGGGCAGATCAGCTCACCAGTTTTGGTGTCGATCTGATCTTTGGCTAGCGTTTTGCCAAATAGATACTCCATCGGCACTTCCAGACGCTCAAGGCCGGCTTTTTCAAGCTGGCGAATGTGCTTCTGAGTAATCCGACGGCCCTCTTCAACGATAACTTCGCCTTCGCCATCTTTGATGTCGAAGGTGGCAGTTTCGCCACGCAGTCGTGAGGGTACTAGCTCTACAAAGAAGCCGGTTTTCTCAATATGGAAAACACTGCTCTCAAAGAACTCACTAAGGATTTCTTCGGTGTTCATCCCCAGGGCACGCATAAGCACCGAGGCCGGCAGTTTGCGGCGACGGTCGATACGTACGAAGACGTTGTCCTTGGGGTCAAACTCGAAGTCCAACCAGGAGCCACGGTAAGGAATCACGCGGGCTGAATAGAGCAGCTTACCCGAGGAGTGGCTCTTACCTTTGTCGTGATCGAAGAACACACCGGGTGAACGGTGGAGCTGGGAAACGATAACCCGCTCAGTACCGTTGATCACAAAGGTACCGTTTTCGGTCATCAGGGGGATTTCCCCCATGTAGACTTCCTGCTCTTTAATATCCTTGATTGCCTTGTTCGAGGAGTCGCGATCATAGATGATCAAGCGAACCTTGACACGCAGCGGGGCGGAATAGGTCACGCCACGCAGCTGACACTCCTTCACATCGAACGCCGGCGTGCCGAAGCGGTAGCTGACGTACTCAAGCGCCGCATTGCCGGAGAAGCTCTCGATCGGGAACACGGACTTGAACGCCGCGTGCAGGCCGATTTCGTGACGCTCGTCAGGCGAACGATCCTGCTGGAGAAAGTCGTAGTAGGAATCAAGCTGGATGGCCAGCAAGTAAGGCACATCCATCACTTGGGGCAGTTTGCCGAAATCCTTGCGGATGCGTTTTTTCTCAGTATATGAGTAAGCCATCTGTATTCCCCAGCTTGTTCACCATGGGTGACCGATGCGTGGTCATCTGCCCCGCGGGCGTTTCAGACGCAGACAGCAAGCTCCTAAATCGGTAGCTCGCCGTCAAAAATCTTGATAGATAACAGTGTTACAGTAGTGCTGTTCACGCTTCGCTTTCGCTCACGCTTACCATCACTCGCGCTTCACAACTTACGCGTTACAACAACGTACGCTTCACAACAACGGTCTTACTGTATTATTTACTGCTCGTTTTGCAGCTTTTCTGCTGACTCAACACTGCACCTTGCAGCACGATACAACAGAAAAAGGCCGACAGCGGGATGTTCCCGCCGCCAGCCGTGGAAGCTTACGCAGCGCGTAAAGCCGTCAGCACAAGAATTACTTGAGCTCGACGCTTGCGCCCGCTTCTTCCAGCTTGGTTTTAGCTGCTTCAGCGTCTTCTTTAGACATTGCTTCTTTGATGGTTGCTGGCGCGCCATCAACGGCACCTTTGGCTTCTTTCAGACCAAGGCCGGTGATTTCGCGAACCGCTTTGATGACGTTAACTTTCTTGTCACCAGCAGAGGTCAGTACCAGATCAAATTCAGTTTGCTCTTCAGCAGCTTCGCCACCAGCAGCCGGGCCAGCCATTACGGCTGCAGCTGCAGATACGCCGAACTTCTCTTCCATCGCTTCGATCAGCTCGACAACTTCCATTACGGACATGTCGGCTACAGCATTGATGATATCGTCTTTGGTCAGTGCCATTGTTCCATTCCTAACTTTGCGGGAGTCTCGGTCTACCGAGCACTCAGGGTTCATTGCTTGATTCGGGCAGCGCTCTACTTATGTTCTGTAAAGTTCATACAGCTCACGCCGCCTGCAAGAAAAACTGCTTATGCAGCTTCTTGTTTCTGGTCGCGTAGGGCGGCCAGGGTACGAACCAGCTTGCCAGCGGAGGCTTCTTTCATTACCGACATCAACTTGGCAATTGCCTCGTCGTAGGTCGGTAGGGTTGCCAGACGATCGATGTCAGCAGCCGGGATCAACTCACCTTCGTAGGCCAACGCCTTAACTTCGAAGTTCTTATCTTCTTTAGCGAACTCTTTGAACAGACGAGCAGCAGCGCCCGGGTGTTCAGTAGAGAAAGCCAGCAGAGTAGGACCAACAAAGCTCTCATTCAGGCACTCCCACTGAGTACCTTCAAGGGCGCGACGTGCCAGTGTGTTGCGGACAACACGAAGCTGGACGCCATTCTCACGCGCTTGCTTACGCAGATCGGTCATTTTGCCGACCGTTACGCCGCGAGAATCGGCAACTACGACGGAGAGTGCGCCTTTGGCCGCTTCACTGACCTCGGCAACAATCGCTTTCTTGCCTTCAAGTGCTAGTGGCACAGTGATCACTCCTTCGTGCCGGAACCCATAAACAGGCTCCGGTGGTTACCATCTCTTCCAGGCATTTCAACATCAACCCTGGAAGCCTTAGGGGATGGTGCTCACCAGAAAGCGGTTTGCTAAAAAGCGTTAACCAACTGGCGGCCACACCATCTGCGCAGGCGCTTATCAAGGCAATTAAGCCGCACCCGAATACTGCGCGGCACCTGCGGTCTTTGACGGCGCCCCAGCAGGCAGATATATAGACCTAAGCCAGCGTGGGGGACCGCAAAGTTCTTGCTCGGTTCTTACTGAAACCGGTTCTTACTGAAAACAGCTATTACTAAACTATCAACGACTCGCTTATACCAGCGCAGAGTGGTCGAGAGTTAAGCCCGGGCCCATGGTAGTGGACAGGGTAATTTTCTTAAAGTAAATACCTTTAGAGGAGCTCGGCTTGAGCCTCTTCAGGTCAGCAACCAGTGCTTCCAGGTTACCCTGAACGGCAGCTGCTTCAAAGTTAGCTTTACCCAGCGTAGTGTGGATAATGCCGTTCTTGTCGGTACGGAAACGCACCTGACCCGCTTTGGCATTCTTAACCGCAGTCGCCACGTCAGGCGTTACGGTGCCAACTTTCGGGTTAGGCATCAGGCCACGCGGACCAAGAATCTGACCAAGCTGACCCACAACACGCATCGCATCAGGAGAGGCGATAACCACGTCGAAGTCCATCACGCCTTTCTTGACCTGCTCAGCCAGCTCTTCCATACCTACGATGTCAGCGCCTGCTTCTTTAGCAGCATCGGCGTTAGCACCCTGGGTGAAGACAGCGACGCGTACGTCTTTGCCGGTACCGTTAGGCATAACAGTAGCGCCACGTACTACCTGATCAGATTTACGCGGGTCAACACCAAGGTTGATCGCAACGTCCAAAGACTCATTGAACTTAACAGTAGACAGCTCAGACAGCAGCGCCACAGCTTCTTCCAGAGAGTAAGCTTTGTTAGCGTCTACTTTCTCGCGAATAACCTTCGCACGCTTAGACAGTTTAGCCATGATCAGAGACCCTCCACGTTTAGGCCCATGCTACGAGCACTACCAGCGATGGTGCGCACCGCGGCATCGAGATCAGAAGCCGTCATATCCGGCTCTTTGGTCTTGGCGATCTCTTCTAACTGCTCACGAGTCACGGTACCAACCTTCTTCTTGTTCGGCTCACCAGAACCGGACTTGATGCCAGCCGCTTTTTTCAGCAGCACAGCAGCAGGCGGGGTCTTGGTAACGAACGTGAAGCTACGGTCAGAGTAGACAGTGATCACGACAGGCGTCGGCAGGCCAGGCTCAATCTCTTGAGTGGCAGCGTTGAACGCCTTACAGAATTCCATGATGTTCACGCCGTGCTGACCCAGTGCAGGGCCTACGGGCGGACTAGGATTGGCTTTACCTGCAGCAACCTGCAGTTTGATGTAAGCCTGTACTTTCTTGGCCATAACAGTAACTCCAATTGGGTGATAGCGCCTCTCGGCTCCCCGGTACGCGCAAAGCAGCACTCGGCTGCTTTGCATGAATCCAGGGTGGCACGCTATGCGCACCACCCTGCTACATTATCTGTATTACTCTTTTTCCACCTGGGAGAATTCAAGCTCCACTGGTGTCGCGCGTCCAAAGATCAGCACACTGACCTGCAGGCGGCTCTTGTCGTAATTCACCTCTTCAACAACACCATTGAAGTCGGCAAACGGACCATCAACAACGCGGACAGACTGACCCGGCTCAAACATGGTTTTGGGCCGCGGTTTATCTGTACCGTCTTTCACACGATGCAGAATTGCTTCAGCTTCGCGGGTAGTAATCGGTGCTGGCTTCTCTTTGGTACCACCAATGAAACCCATCACACGGGGTGTTTCATTTACCAGATGCCAAGTCTCGTCAGCCATCTCCATTTCGACCAACACATAGCCAGGGTAAAACTTGCGCTCACTCTTACGGCGTTTGCCGTCGCGCATTTCAACCACTTCCTCCGTCGGCACAAGGATTTCGCCAAAGCGATCTTCCATGCCGTACATTTTCACGCGTTCGATCAGCGAGCGCATGACATGCTTTTCGAAACCGGAATAGGCGTGGACGACGTACCAACGTTTGGACATGAAAGCTCCTAACCAATGACGCCGGACATTGCCCAGCTAAGAAGAGTATCGATCAACCACAGCATCAACCCAACCACCAACACCGCGACCAGTACAATAGCAGTGGTCTGCACGGTTTCGGGACGGGTCGGCCACACAACGCGCTGAATCTCTTTCTTAGCGCTCACGGCAAGCTCCACTAAATCGCGTCCTTTTGCCGTGGTGAGAGCGACCAAACCAGCAATCGCACACAACACCACCACACCCAGCACGCGGTAGAGAAGACCAACATCAGCGAAATAGGTGTTTCCAACGACCGCAACGGCAAGCAGCACCACAACCACTGCCCACTTGAGCCCGTCATGACGAGACTGTTGCACCTCTGCGCCATGTTTTACAGAATTAGGCTTCATAAAAACGAGACTCCCAAGGGTGCAGCGAGCGACAAAGGAATTCTAGAAAGACATACCAACCTGGGGAAGGCTGGCAGGCCAGGAGGGAATCGAACCCCCAACCTGCGGTTTTGGAGACCGCTGCTCTGCCAATTGAGCTACTGGCCTGTATCGTCATGCACGCAAGCAAATGCCTACGCAACAGCGGGCGCCATGATAGCCGAGAACGAACCATCTGGCAACCCCTACACTTCATCCATGGCACACACCACCAGAGATAAAGACAAAGAAAGCGAGCTTAGCTCGCTTTCTTTGTAATATGGAGCTCATGGACGGAATTGAACCGTCGACCTCACCCTTACCAAGGGTGTGCTCTACCCCTGAGCTACATGAGCCAAACACAACACTGGAGCGGGCGGCGGGAATCGAACCCGCACCATCAGCTTGGAAGGCTGAGGTTCTACCATTGAACTACGCCCGCCGAACTTGCCTTTAGAATGACAGCCCATTGCACGAGAAACAGTAGCTTGATGCCCGCTAACCGGCTTTCATTCCCAAGCGCCGAAAAAATCAACGCTCGATTAAACTGGTGGAGAGGGAAGGATTCGAACCTTCGAAGCTTTCGCGGCAGATTTACAGTCTGCTCCCTTTGGCCACTCGGGAACCTCTCCAGCTGTGGCGGCACATTATGCCAACCTCCAGAACAGTGTCAAGCTTGCAGACACTTTATTTGCGCTAGCTTGCTGAATACAACGTGATATTTAGCGCTGCTTCCGTTCTGGAACGCGCTGCATTCTGTCAAAGCAACATCGAGAATGCAAGGCCTGCGCGAATTTTTTCTAATGACACTGGTTCAGGCACCCTCGGCGCACCGGAAAGCTTACCAGCACGTTCAGCAAAGGTCAGAGGAAAACTCGCTTCTAAACCACCGTAAACCATATCCGGCCACACAGCATGGGGCACCTGCACTCCGCGGGAAATCACTCGCGCATCCCCCCCTGTAAGCAACACAGGCAGCGCAACACCCTGCTGATCACACACCTCGCTGTAAATACGATTAATCGCACTTACTGCCGCCATGTAGATCCCATGATTAACAGCATCGACTGTGCGTCGCCCTGGCTCTAGCAACGCATCAGCCTCACTCTCAGGATCAATTGCTACATTTTGAGTCCCAAGCTTGAGGCTTTCTTTCATCAAACGCAGCCCGGGGATAATGAACCCACCCAGATGGGCCCCGCCTGGCAACACAAAATCGATAGTAATGGCACTACCACAATCTACCGCGCAGCACCCACCCGCCAGTTGATAGCCCGCAAGCGCCCCCAACCAGCGGTCCACACCAAGGCGCCCTGGTTCGTCATAGCCATTAACTACACCTAACGCCTCTGGCGTCGAGTGAGCCACGTAAACATGCCGTACTTGGCGGCGTAGCAGCGTAACGGTTTCCTCTAACACCGCAGCCCTTGCAACGCTTGAGATTCGAACCGCCTCTACGACATCCAAGTCAGGGATGTCCGCGCCGGGGCGCCACTCCTCTCGGGTCCATACCGCCCCTCGCGAGCGTATTTCACTGCTCTCGGCATCTTTGAGCCGCCATTTCGACAGCGTGTTGCCGATATCCAGATCCAGAATCATAAGCGCCTGCGTATACTGATTTCACCGCCCGATAGGCGACGCGGGTGGTTATCTTCGATAACCCAAAGGTTACCGCTCTCATCTACCTCTCCTGCAAGCGCATCGCTGGAACGCTCCCCCTGAATGACACGTATAGGCTGTCCTACATAGGCATGGCGCTTATTCCACCCATCGCGCCATGCACAAAACCCTTCATTCTCAAAGTCCGCCAGCATATCCAGCAAGCCAGCAACAGTATCAGCGGCCAACTGGTTACGCGAGATCCCCTCTTTTGCATCAAATAAGGCAGCAACAGGCTGATCAATCGTGGCGCGCAGGCTATCGGGTAGCGAAAGATTCATGCCGATACCAATAACGACCTCACAGGGTCCAGCAGCATCGCCTGTCACCTCAATCAAAATCCCTGCGAGCTTGCCAAGCTCGCCGCCCTGCTCTGCAAGCAAAATATCATTGGGCCACTTCAGCTTCGGCTCGACTCCGTACTGCTCCAGAACTTGTGCCATGACAACGCCCACGGCAAGACTAAGCCCTTCAAGAGCAGTAACGCCCGCTTCAAAACGCCAACCAATTGAGAGCATTAAACTTTGCCCCCAAGGCGTTGACCAAACACGACCACGACGCCCGCGCCCAGCAGTTTGGAGCTCAGCCAGACATACCTCGCCATGGCCCGCACCTTGAGCAAAACGCTCGCGCAGATACCCATTGCTTGAAGGCAGTTGATCTTCTACAAATAGTCGCGCCAATAAATGACGGGCTTTAGCAGGCAAATGCTCGACGATTTTCGCCCCTTCAAGAGGCTCTAAAGGATGGGCAAGCCGATAGCCACGACCCTTGACTGCCACCAACTCTACGCCCAGGGCGTCTAACTTTTTGAGCTGCTTCCATACAGCGGCTCGTGAAACGCCCAGCGCCTCACCTAATTGTTCACCGGAATGAACCTCGCCATCGCTCAACAAACGCATCAGGTTACCGATGGTCATGTGCCTGCCCTGCCAAAAAAAACCAATCTTACCGGATATATAAAAGTGTCGGAAAGCACTGAGATTTCAATTTTATTTTTAGCGTCGAAGTCAACCCCCCTTTCAGAGGTCGCCTTTTCATACTTTGTGCTTACTATAAAGCGCAGGGCATAAAGCAACGCCTGTACACTAATAATCACTTGGCTATGCCATGACTTCTATTTACTAATTACGAGGAAAAGCAGGATGCTAAATAAAAAAACACTTGCGACTGCCGCTGCTACTTTTGCACTTACGATGAGCCTCTCAGCCCATGCAGACAACAACTTCCCTTCTGGCCCGCTAACATTGGTTGTCGGATTTGCAGCCGGGGGCAGCACGGATATTCAGGCACGGGTACTTGCTAATGTCTTGTCAGAAAACCTTGGTCAGCCTGTCAACGTTGTTAACCAACCTGGCGCTGGCGGCGCAGTCTCGCTAGCGCGTTTAATGCACAATCAGGATGAAGGGCATACCTTTGTTTACGCAGGCACTAACGGCACACTGACTTTCGCCCCCCATGCCCATGATACGAACTTTACGCTAGATGACTTCCGCTACGTTGCTAGCATCACTACCGTGCAACACGCCTTAGTAACAGGCAAAGACCGTCCATTTGGCGATAGCTGGGAAGACTTAATCGAGTACGCCAAAGAGAACCCTGGGACCAGCTACGCCACCCAACACGCGCTGGATAGATTGGTCATTGAGTACATCATGGAGCAGGAGGGGCTTGATCTACGCATCGTGCCAACCGCTGGTGGTGGAGGTATGGCACCGCTGATTCTTTCCGGTGACGTTGACTTTGCTTATAGCGGTGGCACCCACTCTGGCTACGCAGATAGCGGAGAAATGCCTGTCCTGCTGAGCATGGATGGTGAACGCTTATTTGCTTACCCCGATGCCCCCAGCGTTATGGAGGCTGGCTATGATATTGACACTTCAGACTTTCGTGTTGTGGTTGTCCCCAAAAACACGCCCGATAGCAACGTAGAGCGGCTGGCTGAAGCCCTTGAGGCGGCAACGCAGGATGAGCGTTTTATCGAAATCACCGAAGAACGTATCCTGATGCCAGTACATTTCCGTGGCGAGGAAGAAGCCACCGAGATGCTCTACGCTCAGTCTGAAAATTACCGTGAACTACTTGAGCGAATGGGTGGCGTTCCCTCAGACGACTAATCCGCATAGCTGAATATGCGCTGACATAACGCCCTCAAATGGTCTATTTAGAGGGCGTTATAGCGATGATAAGTGCTTACTAAGTGCTAACTAGGTTTCGAACTTACAAAGAAACTATCCCACCAGCAGCATAGTGGGTACAATGCTCGCCCATTTTCCCTAACCGCGCCTAGGGACTCTTCAAAATTGTATCCATAGGTGCCATTCTAATCGATAGAGTTCTCCTATGAGCACCACCCCGTCAATTGATAATCTTCGCAACATTGCCATTATTGCCCACGTTGACCATGGCAAAACTACCTTAGTAGACAAGCTGTTAAGCCAATCAGGCACGCTTGACCGTAAGGCTGAAGGCCAAGAGCGCGTTATGGACTCCAATGACCAGGAGAAAGAGCGCGGCATTACCATCCTGGCCAAAAACACTGCCATTCAGTGGCAAGATAGCAGTGGCAAGGATTACCACATCAACATCGTGGACACCCCTGGGCACGCCGATTTTGGTGGCGAAGTCGAGCGAGTCATGTCCATGGTGGACTCGGTTCTACTGCTAGTAGATGCCGTTGATGGTCCGATGCCGCAAACTCGCTTTGTTACCCAGAAGGCATTTTCCCAGGGTCTTAAGCCGATCGTGGTAGTCAATAAAATTGACCGGCCTGGCGCACGCCCTGACTGGGTTATCGATCAGATTTTCGATCTATTTGACAACCTGGGCGCTACTGATGAGCAGCTTGATTTCCCAATTATTTACTGCTCGGCGCTGAATGGTATTGCTGGTATGGATCCGGAAGATCTGGCCGATAATATGGACCCGATGTTCCAGGCGATTGTGGATATCGTTGAGCCGCCAAAGGTTGAGCTCGATGGCCCCTTCCAAATGCAGATCTCCGCACTGGACTACAACAGCTACGTTGGCGTTATCGGCCTGGGTCGCATTAAGCGCGGCTCGGTGAAACCGAACCAGCAAGTTTCCGTAATTAGCGTTGATGGCACTATCCGTAAGGGAAAAATTGGCCAGGTCATGACCCATATGGGCCTTGAGCGCGTGCAAACCACCGAAGCAACTGCGGGCGATATCGTCTGCGTTACCGGTGTTGATAATCTATCGATTTCTGACACGCTATGCGATCCAGCGAGCGTCGAAGCACTGCCGCCGTTGTCAGTGGATGAGCCGACCGTCTCGATGACCTTCCAGGTCAATGACTCGCCATTCGCTGGCAAAGAAGGCAAGTTCGTCACTAGCCGAAATATTAAAGATCGTCTGGAACAAGAACTTATCCACAACGTGGCACTGCGCGTTGAACAGGGCGAAACTCCTGAGAAATTTAAAGTATCCGGCCGTGGTGAACTACACCTCTCGGTACTGATTGAAACCATGCGTCGTGAAGGCTTCGAGCTGGCTGTTGGCCGCCCTGAAGTAATCATCAAAGAGATCGACGGCGTTAAGCAGGAACCTTACGAAGAAGTCATCATCGACTGTGAAGAGCAGCATCAAGGCTCGATCATGGAAGAGCTTGGCTACCGCAAAGGCGAGTTGACCAACATGAACCCGGACGGTAAAGGCCGCGTTCGCTTGGACTTCATGATTCCTGCCCGTGGTTTGATTGGCTTCCGTGGTCAGTTCCTGACCTTGACGTCAGGTACCGGCATCCTCACCAGCCGCTTTGACCATTACGGCCCGCTGAAGCCCGATGCATCTATCGAGCGTCGCAATGGCGTTTTGGTTTCAATGGTAGGCGGCAAAGCCCTGGCGTACGCGCTGTATGCCCTGCAAGAGCGCGGTAAGCTGATTATTGATCACGCCACTGAAGTGTACGAAGGCATGCTGATTGGTATTAACAACCGCGCCAACGACATGGTCGTTAACCCGACCAAGGGCAAAAAGCTCGATAACATGCGCTCAACGGGTAACGATGAAAACATCGTGCTGACCCCGCCAATCAAGTTCACCCTTGAGCAGGCCATTGAGTTCCTGGATTCCGATGAGCTGGTGGAAGTAACGCCAAGCCATATCCGACTGCGCAAGAAATACTTGACCGAGAATGAGCGTAAGCGTGCTAGCAAGAAATAAGCGTTAGCAGCAACAAATCTAAGCAAGCCCCCAAAAGCTCGCCTTTGTGCGAGCTTTTTCTTTGACGGCCATTCGCCCTCCGACCCGCCCTTCCCACTTTCAGCCAATGCGCCAAGTGGCTCCGTTAACGCAGCCTAAACGCTAGCAGGCTGGAAAGCTGGCGCGTTCTATCGCACAGTAGCACTAACCTCAGCATGGCTTCGGCCCGCTGGCATCTTGCAATTCATACAGGTGTTTGGATTTTTCTTCCTATCCGGCCACCAGTACATGGGCACTCTCCACATGAGCGGTCATAACGTCTGGACTCATAAGGGCACCTTTTTATTAGCAGCGGTTGGTTCTGCCGTTGGCCTAGGCAATCTTTGGCGCTTTCCTTACCTCGCTGGGGAGAACGGTGGCGGGGCGTTTATTTTGGTCTATGCATTGACCATTTTTGCGGTGGGAATACCCATTTTGATTGCCGAAACCATGCTAGGGCGCACCAGTCGCCAAAGCCCCATTATGGGTATGCGGCACTTAACCAAAACCCACAAGACCTCCCGTATTTGGGAGTCGATTGGCTGGCTGGGGGCCGCCTCAGCTTTTCTGATTCTAAGTTTCTACTCGGTTATTGCAGGCTGGGCATTGCACTACACTTGGCTAATGCTGACTGGCAACCTGGTTGGCGCGGACGCGCAAACTATCGGCGATGGCTTCAATGCGCTGTTAGCGTCGCCAGGGCTGATGACGCTCTACCACACCCTGTTTATTGCAGCCTCTGCGCTTATTGTGGCGATGGGCATTCACAAAGGCATTGAGTCGGGTCTGCGAATCATGATGCCCGCTCTGTTCGCCATTCTGATCGTGGTGCTTATTTACGGTGTCATTAACGGCGACGTAGGTGCCGCAGCCGGTTTCCTGTTCACCTTTAATATCGGCGACCTCAGCTTGGAAGGCTGGTTGCAGGCCATGGGCCAATCCTTCTTCACGCTGAGCCTTGGCATGGGCGCTATCATGGCCTACGGCGCATATATGTCTAGTGAGGCCTCACTAACCCGCACCGCTATTGCCGTCGCCTTTGTAGATACCGCTGTGGCCATGGTGGCTGGCTTAGCAATTTTCTCGATCGTATTTGGCGCCGGGCTTGAGACTAGCCAAGGCCCAGGGCTTATGTTTGTAACACTGCCGCTGGCCTTTGCCGATATGCCCTTTGGCGGACTGGTCGGCGGCGTATTTTTTATTTTAGTGCTGGGCGCCGCGATCAGCTCGTCTATCTCATTGATAGAACCAGTCGCCGCTTTCTTGGTCGAGCGCTTTGATATGACCCGCCCCCAAGCGGTCACAATTATGGTCGTTGCCGCTTGGGCAATGGGTTTGCTGACGGTGGTGAGCTTCAACATCTGGGCAGAAGGGACGATTTTCCACACGCTGTTTGGACGCAGCGCTTTCGACTTTATCGAGCTGCTAACCAATATCTTTATGCCACTAGGCGGCTTGATGATCGCGCTTTTTGCGGGGTGGGCACTTACTCAAAGCGAGGTAATGAAAGAGCTCGGCACCAATAAAACCTGGTTTATGGTATGGCGTTTTTTGGTGCGCTTTGTTGGCCCGGCAGCGGTGTCGTTTGTTTTTTTACGCACCATCCCTTACGTAGAAGGCTATGTGATTCCTGCTCTTGGCGCGTTAATTATCGTGGGCGCGTTTGCGCTTAGCCAACGGATGCGTAAACCCGCTTAATACAATAATAACTGCGTAAAGAACTGCATAAATAGCTGCATAAATAGCTGCATAAATAGCTGCATAAATAACTACATAAATGACTACGTCGACAGCCCAAACCACCTAGGGTGTGAGGATACGATGAAACCGCTTATCGAAGTACAACAAGTTAATAAAGCATTCGGTGGGCTGCAGGTGATCAACGACTGCTCGATTCGTGTCGAAAGAGGCTCGATCACCGGTATGATCGGCCCCAATGGGGCCGGTAAATCCACCCTGTTTAATCTCATCGCCGGGGCACTGACACCAGACAGCGGTCGCATACTGCTGGATGGTGAGGACATCACGGCATTAAGTGCCGACCAACGTTTTCATAAAGGCTTGCTGCGCACTTTTCAGATTGCCCACGAGTTCAGCCAAATGAGCGCCCTGGAAAATTTGATGATGGTGCCGCCCAACCAGGCTGGTGAAAACCTATTCAACGCTTGGTTTAAGCCAGGGCTAGTGCGCCAACAGGAAGCCGAAGTGCGTCGCCGTGCCCTGGAAGTAATTGAGTTCGTTGGACTTCATCATGTGCGAAATGAGCTGGCAGGCAACTTATCAGGAGGCCAGAAGAAGCTGCTAGAACTTGGCCGGACCATGATGAGCGACGCCAAAGTAGTGCTGCTGGATGAGATTGCTGCTGGCGTGAACCGCACGCTGCTAGGCGACTTAATGGGCAATATCGAGCGCTTAAACCGTGAGTTGGGCTACACCTTCTTAGTTATTGAGCACGATATGGACATGATTTCCCGACTATGCGATCCAGTGATTGTGCTAGCCCAAGGGAGCGTAATGATAGAAGGACATATTGAGGAGATACGCAATAACCCGGCGGTCATAGAGGCCTACTTCGGCACTGATGCCGCTTAAATTAACAGTGCCAAAATAGCGCGTTAAACGATAACCAAAACAAAACACAGCCACCTTGGTTAAGCCATGGGCGGTACTGCTGAGACACTCTCACAGAGATACTTTCTATGTCGTCAACGCAACCTCAGCCACTGTTGGAAGCACGCGATGTGCACGGCGGCTATGGCAGTATGAATATTTTAAACGGGGTTGATATGACCCTGCACGCCGATGAAGTTGGCGTCATTGTCGGCCCCAACGGGGCGGGCAAATCCACCATGCTCAAAGCCATATTTGGCCTGTTAAACGTTAATCACGGCGAGATTCTGCTTAACGGCCAGCCAATTCATAACTTGCCACCGAACCGTCTGGTTGAGCGAGGCATGGGGTTTGTACCTCAGGAAAAAAATGTTTTCCCCAGCCTAACCGTTAAAGAAAACCTGGAGATGGGCGCTTATCTCAAACCACAAAACGTTAAGCGTATGCTGGAACAGGTGTATGACTTCTTCCCTCCGCTAGTGGAAAAGCGCCACCAGCCCGCTGGTGAGCTGTCCGGTGGTCAGCGTCAGATGGTCGCCATGGGCCGCGCGTTAATGGCCGAACCCAGCCTGTTACTGCTGGATGAACCCACCGCTGGTCTGTCGCCACTCTATATGAACGAGATTTTCGACCGAGTGAAAAAAATCAACGCCGCAGGTGTCGGTATCCTAGTGGTCGAGCAGAACGCCAAGCAGGCCTTAGCGATTGCAGATAAAGGCTTTGTACTGGCAGCAGGCCAAAACCGCTTTACGGACACCGGGGCAGCGCTGCTAGCAGACCCTAACGTTGCTAAAAGCTTTTTGGGCGGCTAGCCCGGGGGAGAAACGCGTGAACGAACTGGTCTTTTTTATTAATAACGTGGTAATTGCGGGCAGCGTCACCGGCTCTATTTATGCCATCGGTGCCATCGGCGTGACGCTGATTTTCAGTATTATGCGCTTTGCCCATTTTGCCCATGCCGACATGATGACCTTTGGCGCCTTTATGGTGCTGCTGCTCACCACCGCCTTTCCTGCAGCGGGCCCAAGCATTGGCGTCCCCACAGCGATACTCATGCTACCACTTGCCATGGTGTTAACCGCAGCGCTGGCAGTGGGTATTGATAAAGCTTTTTACAAACCGCTGCGCGCTCACGGGGTGAAGCCTATTGTTCTGGTGATCGGTTCGCTGGGTGTGACGCTGATGCTCCAGGGTCTTATCCGGCTATTTGCGGGCACTAGCGGGCAGAGCCTATATGTGGACGATCGCAAAGAGATTTTCCGCATTGCTCTGCCTTTTGAAGGTGCCCGCGCGCCGATTGTGATTACCGAGCCGCAAATCTACTTATTTGTCATCACCATTGTCGCCGTCGTAGCGCTGCACTTTTTCCTTAGCCGCTCGCGATTGGGCAAGGCGATGCGCGCTATGTCCGACAACCCTGAGCTTGCCCAAGCATCAGGTATCAATACCAACACTATTGTGGCGGTGACCTGGGTGATCGCGGGCGGGCTTGCAGCGATTGCCGGCACCCTGCTCTCGCTGGACGTTACCTTCAAACCCGACCTCAGCTTCTTCTTGCTGCTACCAATTTTCGCAGCCGCCATTGTCGGTGGCGTTGGCCACCCCTACGGCGCCATTGCGGGCGGCTTTGTGGTGGGCTTTGCAGAAACGCTAGCCGTGTTTAACTGGAACGTGCTGCTACGCCCTTTCCGCGATAGCCTGCCAGCCTGGCTTGAGCTGCCTAATAACCTCGCCTTCGTGGGTACCGAGTACAAAATTGTCGTGCCGTTCTTTATTCTGGTGGCCATTCTGGTTTGGCGTCCTACCGGCCTGTTTAAGGGTAAGGTGATCTCATGAGCCACCCCACAAAAACACGTAACCCCGCTTATACGCCTAAAGACACCACCCCTGAGCGGCGCTTTCCATTGCGTGAACTAATACTCTTTGGCGCACTGTTCGTCGCAGTACTGGGGGTTTACGCGGTAATGGGGGCAGCCTACAGCACGCGCATGCTGGTTGAGGCGGCCTGTTACGCCATTCTAGCCCTCGGTCTAACCATTCAGTGGGGCTACGCGGGGCAATTTAATGCGGGCGTGATGGGCTTTGTTGCCCTAGGTGGCTTCTGCGCCATGCTGTTCAGCGTGCCGGTTAATGACGCTTTTTGGGGCACCGAGCTACCCGGAGAGCTCGGCCGCGTACTGCTCTATGGCATTGCCGCCACGCTGGTGGTGGTAGCTGCTACCAAGCTGGATCGGCTAGGTGTGCCTAAAAAGCTGCGTACCGTGGTCGCCGTGGTGTTGGCTGTCGTGCTCTATTTAGTGATTATCAGCCTGCTGCGTGAAGTCACCAGCGATATCCAGTCACGCGCGGGATTTGTCGGCGGCTTCGGTCTACCTGCCTGGCTGGGCTGGATAGCTGGCGGCGCGCTGGCAGGGGGCGTTGGCTACTTTATTGGCCACGTCTGCCTTGGGCTACGTAGCGACTACCTTGCCATTGCTACATTGGGTATCGCAGAAATCATCAAAGCGTTTTTGAAAAACTCCGACTGGTTAACTCGCGGTACTGCCACGGTTTCCCCACTACCCTGGCCCACCCCCGGCCCAGCAGAGCTGGGCTTTACCCTTTCACGTGCGGTGTACCTGTCCGTCACTGCCGTGGTAATCGCGGTGATATTCTTGCTGCTCCACCGCGCCTATCACGCCCCCTGGGGACGGATGATTCGCGCTATCCGCGATAACGAAGTCTCGTCAGCGGCGATGGGCAAAGATATCAATAAGCGGCGCCTGGAGATTTTCGTATTAGGCTGCATCTTAATGGGTCTTGGCGGCGGTATGCTGGGCACATTTAATAGCCTGTTCGACCCTCAGGGCTACTTACCTCTTAACCATACCTTCCTCGTACTGGTTATGGTGATTTTAGGTGGCCCTGGTAACAATTTAGGCACCATTTTCGGCGCTGTAGCCGTCTACATTATCTGGATTATGTCGGAACCACTGGCATTAGCCCTGATGCAGATGGCGGTCTTTATTGGCGAAGGCTGGTTTGGCTGGGAGCCGCCGCGCAACCTGGAGAGCCGAGCACTCCAGGCGCGGGTCTTTGTCATCGGTCTGCTGATTACTTTGGTGCTGCGTTTCGCTCCTAAAGGGCTACTGCCCGAGAAGATCAGAAGCCACGGTTAAGAGCCCAATTTAGCGAACGCCAAGCCATTAAAAAATGCCCCAGGTCGGTGACCTAGGGCATTTTGCTTTGCTAATACTTGCTGCCTAATAGCGCCGCTACTCTATTTCTATTCAGAGCTCCATCAGACCTTTGTTAGAGCTCCACCAGGCCTTTGCTGGTAAAGGTGCCGTTTTCGACGACCATCTCTACGACCACACCAGGCACATCACCGTTCTCATCAAACTCGTGGGAGCCAGAGGCACCCTCGTAATTGATCTCGGTGCCTGCCGCAATCAGCTCCACTGCTTTTTCCCACTCACCCGGCAGGATGATCTCGCCCGGCGCGCTGGAGACACTACGTAACGCTTCGCTTAACCCTTCGCGCTCAGCACTACCGTTCTGCTCAATGGCCAGAGCCACCAGGAAAGCAGCATCGTATGCCTGGGCAGCGAAGACTGCACTAGGGTCAATACCTGCCTCGGCTGCCGCTGCGTTGAAAATCTCAGTACCAGGCAGATCAGGGCTACCAGGGCGTGTGGCAATCATGCCATCCAGCACGTCAGCACCAATGGCCTGGATGAGACTATCACCCACCATCCCATCAGCACCTACGTATTGCGTAAACATGCCGCTTTCGTAGGCTTGGCGTAGCACCGTTTGGCCAGAGGTGTCGGCGTACGCTAACACAACGAGTGTGTCGGCACCGCTTGCAGACAGTGAGCCTAACTCGGAGCGGTAGTCGGCGCGGTTATCTTCGTGGGCAAGATTTTCTGCGACTTCACCACCACCCTCTTCAAAGGCTGTGCTAAACGCCTCCGATAGGCCACGGCCGTAGTCGTTATTGACGTAGGTCACGGCCACAAAGTCGATGCCTTTATCGAGCAACAGCTTAGCCAGCATTTCACCTTGGAAGGCATCAGAAGGCACGGTGCGGAAAACCAAGTCATTGTCGTCCAGCTCAGAAACCGCCGGAGCAGTAGACGCTGGCGAAACCATCAGTACGCCACCTGGAATGGCCGCATTATTGGCAGCAGCAATAGTGGCCCCAGTGCAAAGTGCACCCACAATTGCAGTGACCCGCTCGGAATTCACCATTCGGTCTGCAGCATTGGAGGCTGCAGACGCATCAGAGCAGGTGGTATCCCCTGACGGCATGACCAGTGTTTGGCCGCCTAAAATGCCCCCCTGTTCATTTACCTGCGCCACTGCCAGCTTGGCACCCTCAAAAATAGGGGGCGTAAGGCTTTCAATTCCCCCGGTAAAGCCGCCCAAGAAGCCAACTTTAACCTCTGCCTGGGCCATCGCCGTTAAGGCGAACGATGAGGCCGCAACGGCGGTGACTAATGCGCGCTTATTAATCATATTATTGGTCGCTCCCAGTGATTAAATGCCCCAACGGTCCAGCACGGGACTCCTCTTAATCTGGAACCGGAATGCAAAAAACACAAGTAACGCTTTCTAACGCTACCTCGCATTTCGCTTATAGCCAGCGCTCAAGACGCAGCGTGTGGCTTAGCCAAGCATTAAAGTGGCGCCAAATGCTCCCCGGCTCTTTGGTGAGCACTTCAAGCTGTCCCTCCCGCTCAAATTGCCAGTTCAACTTACCGTTATCAGCAAGCACTACTCGGTAGCTAATAGATGGCTCTTGGCCTATCGCCACCAACTCATTAAACGCCTGCAACAGCGATTCGCTACGCGCTAGTACGCCTACTTCCGTATTCCAAAAAACGGATCTTGGATCGGCATTAAACGAGCCGACAAACAACTGGTCATCATAACGGATAGCTTTAATGTGCAGCGCCGATGCTGATGCCCCTGGCACACGCATCTCTTCTCTGTCGGCTGAGGAGGATGACTCCTGTTCAGGGCGCAACTCATAGAGGGCTACTCCGCTTTCAAGCAACGCCTGCCGCCAGGGAGCGTAAGCACCGTGGACCATCGCGACATCGGTTGCCTCCAGCGAGTTAGTAATAATATCCACCTCCACCCCTTGTTGAGCGAACTCAACCAAGCGCTCCACACCACGCTCGGTGGGCACAAAATAGGCAGAAACCAGTATTAATCGTTCGTTTAGCGTAGTTGCGGCGGTTAAATCCCCCATTAGGGTGGATTGCCAATCCGGCGTGCCGGCATGGGCCACTTTGCCAGGCGCATCCCACAGGGCTATCCCCTTCCCCCAGTGCAAGGTCTCCCATGGGGGAGCGCTGCGCGGCTGGCGGCGAAGCTCAGTAAAATAGTCAGAGTCGGCGTTGTTATCGAGCCAGTCTGCCAGTTCCATCTTTAACGAGAGCCAAGCATTAGCGTCTACCTGATGGTAACGCTCAATGGGTTGGGCTAAGCCATGGTTCCAGTAAAGATCAAAGCTATCTGATAACGTAGGCACTACCTCGCCAATTGTAATTAGGTCAAGGTCAGCAAAGTTGCGTGAATCATTGGCGTCGAAATACTCATCGCCCAGGTTGCGCCCGCCGACAATCGCCACGCTATTATCGGCCACCCACAGTTTATTGTGCATGCGTCGATGCTGCTGGGCGGGGTTGACTGCCGATGCCAGAACCCTGGGGACAAGGTGCCCACGGCCAACCGCAAGTGGGTTATAAACCCGCACATGAATAGCCGGGTGACTGGACAACGCGGCTAAACGGCCACCCTGCCCAGTCGCACCAATATCATCTACGAGCAGCCTAACGCGCACGCCTTGCTCAGCGGCCTCAATCAGCTTAGACAGCACCAGCCGCGTGGTTTGGCCATCGCCAAGTAAATAAGTCTGAATATCCAGTGTCTGCTGGGCTTGGCGAATCAATCCTGCTCGTACAGCGAACGCCGCCTGGCCATTGGCCAGCAGTGCAAAACCATCAGGATCTGACTGCGCATCCAGCGCGAGGGCAGCCTGATTGCCAAGCCAGGTTTGTCGTGCTTCCGGTGGTTCAAGGCTAACGTGATGTTCACGTACTACGGTATGGGTACAGCCTGCTAACAGGGTGGTGATCGTGGCGACTAACAGCCAGTGAGAGCACCGCTTGGTGCTAGGCATCATCGTGATCAGCGAGCCTCTGTGCCTGTCGCTTACGCAAGCGGTTACGGCGATATAGCCTTACCAATGCGATAGCCAACGCTGCGGCCACCATGAAGGCCAACACAACACCCTGCCAGGGGCGGGCAGCATCACCCATCATGGTTTCTAAGGTAATAATCAGCATTAAGCCCAGCGCTTGCGACCCAATGGCCAGCGCCCGCAGCATGTCGAAGGCGGGTTGCGGCATAGACATCTCCGTAATTTCTAACGTGCATGATATGGTCTACTAGTGTACCTGCTTAACGGGAAAACTGATGAACGCGATTGCCCTCGGCCCACTACTAATTTCACTGCCACGGCTATATGCCATTGGCTGCGCGCTGCTGCTGCTGCTGGCCAGCCGCTATTTACTGGGTGTATCAGCACGCCAGCATGGCCGATGGTTCAACGGGCTGCTGTTGGTATGGGTGGTGGGCGCACGCCTGGCCTACGTCGCGCTCAACTGGGAAAGCTACAACGCTGCACCACTGGATATCCTGAAGCTGTGGCAACCCGGCTATTATGGGCTGGGTGGGCTATTCGCGGGATTGCTCTGGACAGTCTGGTCACTGCGCACCCACCTGTTGTCGATGATAGGTGCCCTGGCAATGCTCGTCGGCGCGTCTAGCCTATGGCTTGTGGTAGTGACACTCGCGCCGCTGGGTAATCAGTTTGCTGTGGATACTCTGCCGGATGTCACGCTAGAAGATGTTGACGGTACCCCTGTACATTTGCCCTCGCTCAGTGAAAACGGCGACCTGATTATCGTTAATCTATGGGCTACCTGGTGTCCCCCCTGCCTGCGGGAAATGCCGTTACTGGAAGAGGCCGCCAAACGTGACGATGTGAGCGTTGTCATCGCTAACCAAGGTGAAGACTTGCTCCCCATTGTCCGCTATCTGGATGAGCAGGGGCTTGCATTTCGCTATGCACTGCGCGATCCAAGCCAAACGCTGATGGCGCAGTTCAAGGCACCAGGCTTGCCCACCACAGTGCTCTTTGACCGCCAGGGCAACACGCTGGACGTGCATGTCGGCGAGCTTACTCGTGCTCAATTAAGCCGCTGGTTGGAAGATTGAAGCCAATAGATCTTAATCCCCTCGCTGCTTTGCGTTAGAATCCCCCGCCCTGCTGCCATCGGCGAACCTTCCCGGTGGCGTATGACCCGTTTTGTAGACTTCCCTGAGGCATCATGAGCGATTTTTCTCCCGGCCAGCGCTGGATTAGTGACGGCGAGGCTGAGCTTGGACTCGGCACCGTGCTTAACTGCGACGCCCGTAGCGTTACCATTTTGTTCAGTGCCAGCCAGGAAACCCGTACCTATAACACACGTCAGGCGCCATTAACCCGCGTGATGTTTGGTAGTGGGGACCGCGTGCTCTCAGCCGACGGCTGGCAGATACTCGTTGATGACAGTAAAGAGTCTGGCGGTCTGATCACTTACATTGGCGAAGATAGCGAAGGAAATCTACGCGAGCTGCCTGAAGCGAAACTAGCCGACACCATGCAGTTCGACCAGGCCCGTGACCGCTTACTGACCGGCCAGGTAGACCGCAACGACTGGTTTGATCTGCGCTTTCGTACCTTGCACCACTACCAGCGCATTGAGCAGCACAGCGCTTTAGGCTTTGCCGGCCCGCGCATCGACCTCATACCTCACCAGCTGTATATCGCCGACGAAGTGGCTGGACGCCACGCGCCACGGGTACTACTGGCAGATGAAGTCGGGCTGGGTAAAACCATTGAAGCAGGCCTGATCCTACACCGCCTGCTACTCACTGGCCGGATAGAGCGGGCGCTAATACTGGTGCCGGATAGCTTAACCCACCAGTGGCTGGTCGAGCTTTTGCGCCGTTTCTCGCTCAACGTTAGCCTGCTGGATGAGCATCAAAGCCAAGCCCACGGCAGCGCTAACCCGTTTGAGAGTGCCCAGTTAGTACTGGCCAGCCAGGGTTGGCTGTTTGCTAATATCCACCGCCAAGACCAGGCGCTAGCCAGCCGTTTTGACCTGCTGATCGTAGATGAAGCCCACCATCTGGACTGGAGCAGCGAAGGCAGCGGCCCCGGCTATCAGTGTGTTGAACAGCTCGCCGCTGAAATTCCTGGCCTACTGCTGCTAACTGCCACACCGGAACAGATGGGTGTTGAGAGCCACTTTGCTCGCCTGCGCCTGCTGGATGCCGAGCGTTACCATGATATTGAACGTTTCAAAGACGAAGAGCGCCACTACATTGCGGTGGCCAGCGCCATCGATGCCCTGGATGAACTGCCTAGCACGGTGGAGGCACGTAGCCGCGTAGAAGCCGTCGCTGATGATCGCGATAGCCAAGCGCTGCTGGCAACCCTATGTAACCAGGAAGCCAGTAGCGAGCAGCAGGACGCCGCACGCGCCCAGTTGCGCGACGCGCTACTCGACCGCCACGGCACGGGACGAGTCATGTTCCGCAACAGTCGCCGTCATGTTGGCGGCTTCCCCGAGCGCCGCTTACACCTTGAAGCGCTGGAAATGCCGTCGGCCTACCGCCGAGTGGTACGCCGCTTAGAGCGCGATGAGGACTACCTCGACGAACTGCTGATCGAAACCGGCATAGATCATCCGGATGTACTGATCTACCCGGACGCGACGTACCGAGAGCTAAGTAACGACCCGCTTAACACCGAGCCCTGGTGGCATATCGACCCGCGGGTAAACTGGCTGCTAGAGAAGCTCAGCGACGATAGCGAAAGCGGCTTCGCCAACGACAAAGTACTGATCATTGCCCACCATAGGGAAACCGCAGAAGGCCTTGCCGAAGGGCTGCGCGTGTTAGGTGGCTACCACGCACCAGTTTTCCACGAAGGTCTGTCGCTGGTGGAGCGTGACCGTGCGGCGGCAGCGTTTGCCGACGAAGAGGATGGCTGCCAAGTGCTGGTGTGCTCTGAAATCGGCTCAGAAGGGCGTAATTTCCAGTTCTGCCGCCACCTGGTGATGTTCGACATGCCCCAGCACCCCGACCAGCTGGAGCAACGCATTGGCCGCTTAGACCGCATTGGCCAACGCCACGCCATAGAACTGCACGTGCCTACCTTTACCGGTAGCCCCGGCGAGCGGCTGCTGCGCTGGTACCACGAGGGCATGGATGCGTTCAGTGCCCCCCATGGCATTGGTAGTGAGTTATTTGATGCCTTTGGCGACGCCTTGGCCGATGCCCTGCTCGACGACGAAATGCTTGATGAAATCATCGCCGAAACTCGGCAAATGTTCACTGCCAAGCTGGCCGAACGGGATGCCGGACGCAACCGCCTGCTGGAGCTAAATGCCTGCCGTCCTGCGCGCGCCAAGCAAGTAAGTGACGCAGTGCGCGAACTCGACGAAGATCCGGCACTACCAAAGTTTGTCGAGCGGGCGCTGGATGTTTTTGGCGTTGATAGCCAGGAGATTGGCAACGGCCTACTCCACCTCCAACCCAGCCAACACATGCTCGATGGCCTGCCTGGGTTAGTAAAAGGCGAAGAGGGTTTCTCAGCTACCTATAGCCGCGCCCAGGCACTGGCACGGGACGACATACAGCGGCTCTCCTGGGAGCACCCGCTGCTGCGCGAAATGATGGAGCGCATATTAGATGGCACCATGGGCAATACTGCCCTGGCGTTGCTACGCCATCCAGCGATTCCCAGCGGCCGACTAATGGCAGAGCTGGTATTCCGCACCCACTGCCCGGCGCCTAAATCGCTGCACATTAACCGCTTCTTACCCCCCACAGCAATCCGCGTCCTGTTGGACGAGTCTGGTGCGAACCTAACCAGCAAAATCTCCTTTACCGGCCTGGGCAAAAACCTTCAGAAGGTCAATAAGTCGCTGGCCCGTGACTTGATCAAAAGCCGTCACGATCAGTTGCGCGATTTGCTAACCCAGGGAGAAGGCGAAGCCGAACGCGAGCTACCCAGCATTGTGGAAGCTGCCGAAAGCCGTATGCGCGCGCAGTTGGACAGCGAACTCGCCCGCTTAACGGCACTTGCAGAGCACAACCCGGCGGTACGTGCCGAGGAGCTAGAGGCGTTAAAGCAAGAGCGCCAAGCATTGAGCGACGCTATCGAAAATACCCGCCTACGGCTGGACTCAGTGCGAGTAGTCATCACCGTCGACCCTAACGCCTAAAAAGCGATATTCGGCTAAAGAATAGCGGCTAACGCCTTGTCGAGAGTTGGGTACTGAAAGGTAAACCCAGCCTCGACAAGCCGCGCGGGCCGCATATCTGCCCCGGTTAGCAATAGCTGCGACATCTCCCCCAGGCCCGCTTTTAAGGCAAAAGCCGGCACGGGCAAAACCGCGGGGCGATGCAACTGTTTGGCCAACACTTTGGTAAATTCCTCATTAGTCACCGGGTACGGCGCACTGCCGTTAAATGCACCTGACAACGACGACTCGTTGAGTAAAAACACAATCGCTGCTACCAGATCATCCCGATGTATCCAAGGCATAAACTGCTTGCCATCCCCAAAGCGCCCGCCTAGTCCCAACTTGAACGGTGGCAGCATTTTCTGTAACGAACCGCCACCCGCATCTAACACCAAACCAGTGCGCAGCAGCGCTAAACGAACACCTAGCGCCTCAACAGGCTTAGCGGCCGCTTCCCACTGCTCGCACAACCGGTGAGCAAATTCATCGTTTGGTGGTGTTGTTTCATCTACTACTTTATTGCCCTGGTCACCGTAATAGCCCATGGCAGAGCCACTCACCATCACCCTGGGCAGCGGTTGGCTGTTAGCTTGTAGCTGCTCGCATAGCGCTACCAGCTGTACCGTGCTCTCCAGCCGTGAACGTATGAGCTCATTTTTTTGGTTGTCACTCCAGCGCTTGGCGGCTATCGACTCACCCGCTAAATTGACCAGTGCATCCGCTGGGGCATCCACAAACGCCTGAGCACTATCACGAATATCACAGGTAGCTGGCAGCCGATTCCGCACACTGTGAGGCGTACGGGAAACCACTTGAACCTGATGCCCTAGTGCGATTAGTTGCTGGCATAGCCGCTGACCAACAAAGCCGCTGCCGCCTGTTATTAATACCCGCATGATATCGCTCCAGTGAATGAAAAGAAGTAGGTACAGCCTGATGTAATATTGGTTACATATACCTTTTTGTTGTACGATATTTATACACAAGTACTACAAAGAAAAATATATTCAAAACACATCGTAAGCTACAGTTCTGGCTCTCTAACACTTCGCTCTAGTGCTGCGCTTTCCAGTAGCTGTTTTGGCCAGCACAGTTTTGGTCAACACTGTTTTGGTCAGCAATGTTTTGGCCAACACTGTTTCGCCTAGCACTGCTATCTCTAGAACTACTGTCGCTAAAACCACTGTTGCTAGAGCTACTGCCGCTAGAACTGCTCTTACTCTAGTACTACGAGGACTTATGGTCGCCACACCTACTTCGCACTCTCAGTTAACACCTCGCAGTATTGCAGTTATTGGGGCCGGGATGTCTGGCTTGGCTTGTGCGCAGACGTTAGCAAAAGAGGGTATTAGCGTTTCACTGTTTGATAAAGCACGCGGCCCCGGCGGCCGGATGTCTAGCAAGCGTCGCCCAACAGCAACTGTCGATTTAGGCGCCCAGGCATTCACTGTACGCGACAAGCGCTTTGCGCAAACCGTAAAGGAGTGGCAACAGGCAGGCTGTGTAGCTATTTGGCCCACCAGTTGTTATCAGGCTAGCTCAAGCGGTTGGCTAACGCACAATGACGGCCAAATACGCTATATAGGTACCCCCCGTATGAGCGCCATTACCCGTCATATGGCTGAAACGCTTGCCTCGCTGCCCAGCACCACGCAGATATACGAAACGGCGATAGTGGCTTTTGAAAAGACGCCGAGTGGCTGGCAGCTAATTGACCAAAGCGGCGCTTCATACGGCCCCTTTGACGTAGTAGTAATTAGTGCGCCGCCACCCCAAGCCCATGCGCTAGTAGCCAAATGGGATACCAATTTAGCGACTGCCTGCCAGGCTAGCCCACAGCATGGCTGCTGGTCGGGCTGGGCAATTTTTGCGACGCCTCTACCCCTCATTACAGACGTGATACCCAATTGGCACAGCGTAGTAACAGCCCATGAGGTGCTACGTTTAGCTACACGAAACAGCACCAAGCCAGGACGCGAGCAGCAGCAGGAAAGCGTCAGCCTATTGGCTCAATTAGCTTGGAGCGATGCGCATATCGAACTTGACAGCAATATTGCAGCTCAGCGGCTGCTCAGCGCTTTTTCGGCGCTGTTTCCAGAAAACACAGCGCTGCCTGAGCTAATTGAGCTGGGTGCCCATCGTTGGCGATATGCTCAGCCCGCAGAAGTTGGGCAACAATCATACCTATACAGCCAGCAGGGCTTAGCACTATGTGGGGATAGCTTTCGTGGTAGTCGTGTTGAGGATGCCTGGCTCTCTGGTTTTGAGCTAGCAAACGCACTATTAGGCCGGTCGGTCCATTAATGTGAGTAGAACCACGCTTCCAACAGGTACGGTCTAAAGGTTGTACCCAACAGCCACAAGTTGTACAAAGGTGCCTATAATAGCGTGTCTCTATTTACACGATTACCCGCTATCCAATTAATTGGCAGACATGTGGCAAAGCGCCGGTTAAGCGCTAACGCAGTGCTACAGCAACTATTGACAGACCCCTGCAGTATTCTCTGTAGGCAACCAAGAGGCAATGGCGCCCATGAGCAATAAGGCGACCCACCCACCCGAGACCCCGCTCTATCCGATTCGGGAAGTTTCCCGCTTGACGGGTGTGAATTCGGTCACCCTCCGTGCCTGGGAGCGACGCTATGGTTTAATCCGCCCACAACGCACCCCAAAGGGCCATCGGCTTTATGCTCAAGACGATATCACCCGTATTGAGCGTATATTGCAGTGGCTTAACCGTGGAGTGCCAGTCAGCCAGGTAGTGGATTTACTCGATCAGCCTGAAACAGTAGAGACCCCCGCTCCCGAAGCAGGTGATTGGGCAAGCCAGCGCCAACAACTTCAAGCGGTGATTGAGTCAATCGATTTACCCAAGCTTGAGGCGCTGTACTACCAGAGTTTGGCACTTTACCCACTTAGCGTAGCTATCAACGAGTTATGGCAGCCAGTTATTTTGGCCCTGGAAGCAAAGTGGGCAAGCCAGTCTGATGATCTTGTGCGTCGTACTCTGGAAGCCTTTTTGCGCAGCCAAGTGGGGATACGGCTCCACTATGCTAATCAAGCTACTCGGGGGCCGCAGATTTTACTTAGCGCTATGCCCGACGACCCAGGACCACTATGGGTGTTAATGTGCGCGCTAATGGCCAGCGAACAGGGCTATCGAGTGCAGCTACTTGACCACTCCCTGGCACTGGCTGACCTTCCCCAAGCAGTGGCACGGCTACACTCATCAATGATACTGCTCTCCAGCGGCCAGCGGGAAAGCGACGACTACATTCGTCACGCTCTGCCCCAGGCAGCCCAATCGCTCAATGTGCCCATAGGGGTATGCGGTGAAGTTGCTCGGTTAAGAGAAGGCGAGCTTCGTGATGGCCCCGTACACATGTTAGGCGATGACCTGCCTCAAGCAATTGCCCGGCTTCGCCCACTGCTACGCGAATCCGGCGTGCTGTAATCGACTGTTTTTGGCTCGCATGATAGTTGCTGTCGCATTAATTACATGGCCGCTTACCCACATAGGGCAGCGGCCAATTTTTTAGCCCTATACAGGAGTCGCTATGAACGTACAGCTTGTATGGTTGCGCAGTGATTTACGTACCCACGACAACTCTGCGCTCGCTGCCGCCGCAGCAAAGGGGCCAGTTGTGGCAGTTTTCTTACGTAGTATTAAACAGTGGCAGTCCCACGGTCATGGCACTAACAAAATCGACTTTTGGGCACGCGGAGTGGCGGCAATTAAAGCCTCTCTTGATGGTCTCAACATTCCTCTATTACACCGCGACATTGACACTTATGACGATGCCGCACAGGTGCTGCTGGACATTGCTCGTGAGCATAAAGTAGACCAGCTTCACTTCAACCTTGAGTACCCACTTAACGAGCAGCGCCGTGATCAAGCCGTTCAGGAAGCGTTCAAGCAGCAAGGAATTAGCGTTCAAGGCTACCACGACGCAATTGCCTTCGCCCCCGGTAGCCTCTTAACAGGTAAAGGTGACTATTACGGCGTTTTTACACCTTTTTCGAAAGCATGGCACAAGCAGATTACCGCCGAGCAACTGGCGCTACGCGACACCCCTAAGGTGCAGTCTCCATTAGCCATCAAGAGCGACCCGCTGCCCGCCCTGCCAGCACTTGATGAAGAGCCAGTGGATCGGCGTCTGTGGCCAGCCGGTGAAAATGCTGCCAGCGATAATTTAGAGCGCTTCTTACGTTTTCGAGGCCGCCACTACAAGGCCCAGCGCGATCTACCTAAAGTACGCGGCACCAGCGAGTTATCGCCCTATCTGGCACTGGGCATGATCTCCTACCGCCAATGCCTACAAGCTATCATGAGCGAAAATGGTGGCCACTTGGCCGACGGAGATGCGGGGCTTACCACCTGGGTAAACGAGCTTATTTGGCGCGAGTTTTATCAGCACGTAGTAGTGGGCTTTCCCCAGGTATGCCGTTACCAACCTTTTCAAGCGCATACCCAGCAGCTTAAGTGGCGCAATGACGATGAAGGCTTTAAAGCATGGTGTGAAGGACGTACCGGCTACCCGCTGGTAGATGCCGCCATGCGACAGTTGGTAGCCACGGGCTGGATGCATAACCGGCTGCGCATGGTAACCGCAATGTTCTTGAGCAAACACCTGCTAATCGACTGGCGCCGTGGCGAGGCGTTTTTTATGCACCATTTAGTCGATGGTGAGTTCTGTGCTAACAATGGCGGCTGGCAGTGGGCAGCTTCTACAGGCACCGACGCAGCACCCTACTTTCGTATTTTTAACCCTACCACTCAGTCCACACGCTTTGACACAGAGGGTGAGTTCATCGCCCATTGGCTGCCAGTGCTTGCAAACTTGCCTGCCAAAGCACGCCATGCGCCACCGCGGGATATGCTAAATCCGATTGATTATCCCGCGCCTATCGTTGATCACAAGTCTGCTCGTCTGCGCGCTCTGGATACCTTTAAAGCGCTTTCGAAATAGCAGTAGCAAGCTCATATTTCCTACGCTGCAAATACCCCAGCCCAGTGCAGCGTAGGGAGAGCCCCATCTTACTTTGCTGTACTCCACCTTAGGTAAGGAGCGCGTGATGTCTAACGAGCAAGCCTTAGCGAACTTTTGTGCCTTCTTCAACAAACTAGACAATACCTATACAGAAAAGCTATACGAGGTATATACTGAAGAAGTAGTCTTCGATGACCCACTGCATCATGTTGAAGGCCGCGCAGCGCTGGAGCGCTATTTCGCCACTATGTATGAGAATGTTGAGCGCTGTCAGTTTACTTATCACACGCAGCAACATCAGGCGAACCAAGCATTTGTGACGTGGACAATGGAGTTTATCCACCCTCGCCTAGCCCGTGGCCAGCCAATTCTTGTAGAGGGGTGTAGCGCGTTAACGTTTTCTGATGATGGTCGAGTATTACGGCATCGTGACTACTTCGACGCTGGTGCGATGCTATATGAACATCTACCACTAATAGGTCGAGCCATACGCTGGTTAAAGCATCGCCTTAGTTAATTATCCCTTTGCTTGGGTGCACGTATCTTCTGTGCAGGCAGGGGCACCAGGAGAGGCACAATGAGCACATGGAAAACGCCCCAACGTATTTGGCTAACAGGTGCCACCTCCGGCATAGGTGAGGCACTTGCCAAAAAGCTCATTGCCCAGGGCCACCAGATAGTACTAAGCGCGCGTAACCAGGAGGCGTTAAACACCCTTTGCGAAGGCCATGCCAAGGCTTACCCACTACCGCTCGATATAGGCGATCGCCAAGCTGTGCTTGCTGCTGGAGAGCAAATTCAACAGCGGGTAGGTGCACTGGATATCGCGCTATTTAACGCTGGCACGTGCGAATATCTCGATGCGCAGCACTTTGATATGGCGCTGGTGGAGCGTGTGTTCACCCCTAATCTATTTGGCGTACTGTACTGCGTTGAAGCCGCCCTGCCGCTATTACGCACGGCACGCAAAGAGGGTAAACCTGCCCGCTTGGCTGCTACTTCCAGTGCGTCAGCCTATTTACCGCTGCCACGAGCAGAAGCCTATGGTGCTTCAAAAGCGGCGATTAGCTATTTTTTAGAGTCCCTTCGCCTAGACCTGGACCAAGAAGGAATCGATGTCAGTTTGATCCACCCTGGTTTCGTTAAAACGCCGCTAACCGATCGCAACGATTTCCCGATGCCCATGCAGGTATCCGCCGACGCAGCAGCTGATGCGATTATCACAGGCTTGATCAAAGGACGGCTGGATATTCATTTTCCCCGCCGCTTTACCTATATCGTTAAATGTTTGGGCATTTTACCTCCCGTAATACGGCGCTACATCGGTCTGCGTATGACTCGGCGCCAAGAGGAACAACAATGAGCGGCACAGCATCGCAGCGTATTGCTATTATTGGCAGTGGTGTCAGCGGCATGGCAGCTGGCTGGTACTTGTCTGCCCAGCATGAAGTGACCCTGTTTGAAGCAGATGCGCGATTAGGCGGCCATACCGCCACCATGGATATTGAGGTGGGAGGCAAACAATACGCCATCGACACCGGCTTTATCGTCTTTAATGACTGGACCTACCCTCACTTTCAGCGCCTGCTGGAAACGCTCGGCGTACCCAGCCAAGCCACCGAGATGAGCTTCTCGGTGCATGAAACCGATGTCGATTTTGAGTATAACGGCAACACACTGACATCACTGTTTGCTCAGCGTCGCAACCTGTTCCGCCCCTCGTTTTACCGATTATTGAGCGATATTTTACGTTTTAACAAACAGGCCACCGCTGACTTGGAAAGTCATCGGCTGCCGAGAGAGATGACTCTAGGCGAGTACCTTGACCAGGAAGGCTACAGTGAAGCCTTTCAACGCCGTTACCTACTGCCCATGGGAGCAGCAATTTGGTCGGCAAGTATTGGCGACCTACGCGCTTTTCCACTGACCTTTTTTGTGCGCTTTTTCTGCAATCATGGCCTGCTTTCGGTAAATAACCGCCCTCAGTGGTATACCTTGGTAGGCGGTTCGAAGTGCTACATTCCCAGCCTCACTGCCCCTTACGCCGCGCGCATTCACCTGAATACACCGGTGACCAGCATCAACCGTTCCGATACGGGTGTTTGGGTCACCACCGCGCAAGACACCCAACACTTTGACCAGGTAGTACTGGCCTGCCACGCCGACCAAGCACTTACCCTGCTGGGTGACCCGACAGCGGCAGAGCAAGATATTCTCGGTGCCATGCCCTACCAGAATAATGAAGTCGTGCTGCATACCGACACGACACTGCTGCCACGGCGACAACGCGCATGGGCAAGCTGGAACTACCGGCTAGATGGCCGTGAGGCAGAGGAGCGCGTTTCGGTCACCTATAACATGAACATCCTGCAACGCTTGGAGAGTGAAACCACCTTTTGCGTCACGCTTAATGACTCCACAAGCATCGACCCCGCTAAGGTATTGGGGCGCTATACCTACGCCCATCCTCAATTTACCTTAGCAGGTCAGGCAGCCCAGCAGCGCCACGCTGAAATATCTTCTGTCACCAGGCGCACCCACTTCTGCGGTGCTTACTGGCGCAATGGCTTTCACGAAGATGGTGTATGGAGTGCGCTGCGGGTCGCCCAAGCATTAGGCTGCAATGAAGCGGCCACTCCGCCAGCCCCCCCCAGTGCACTCCCCGCCTATGAGCTGATGCCCAACGCTAGTACTGGGGAGGGGTTGGGATGATCGCCGTGCCCCGCTCGCGCATTTATCGCGGCACACTGCGCCATCGCCGCTTCACACCCAAAATACACGCCTTTAGCTACCAAGTATGGATGGCATGGCTAGACCTGGACGAGCTGCCTACGCTATTTGACGGTGTTCCTGGGTTTAGCGCACGCGGCCCTGCACTGGCGCGCTTTCGCCGCGAAGACTATTTAGCTCCCATTGACCGTCCCCTACACATCGCCGTTCGCGAAGAGCTAACCCGCCAACTAGGTGGTGCGCCGGAGGGTCGCATTTGCGTTCTTACTCAGCTACGTACCCTAGGTAGTGTGTTTAACCCTGTCTCGGTTTACTACGCCTACGACAATGTGGGCAGGCTTGCGGCTGTACTCGGTGAAGTCACCAACATGCCCTGGCGGGAGCGAACCTGCTATGCCTGCAACGTCGAATCTTCGCGGCACAGCCACCAAGCCAGTTTTCTCAAAGCAATGCACGTATCACCATTTAACCCAATGGAAATGACCTACCGCTGGAAGTTTAACTGCCCCGGCGAGCAGCTCTACCTGCACATGGAAAATTGGCAAGACGGAGAGCGTCATTTTGATGCCACCCTGACATTAGAAGCTGCGCCAGCTACCCGCAGAGTGCTACTCACTACACTGGCACGGCAGCCCTTGATGAGCATAAAAACAGTGGCGGGTATCCATTTTGAAGCGCTACGCCTGTGGCTTAAGCGAATCCCCGTTTATAACCATCCAAAGCGCAAGGAGACTTCAAAATGACGACCCTGCGTACCACTCCCCCTAGCAGTCAGCCTGTATGCCAGGACCGCTTTACACGCTGGCTTAAGCCACGCTTAATGGCTCAGTTGGATGCTTTTCGCGGTGGCCGCATCACCCTGATTGAGGGCAGCCAGTGCCACCATCTTGGTCAGGCAGGGCCGCTTCAAGTGACGGTGATTATCCGCCACTCCCGCGCTTGGAAACGGCTAGCTTTTGGCGGCACTGTGGGTGCTGCAGAATCGTATATGGATGGCGATTGGGATGCTGATGATTTAGTCGCTTTGGTACGCCTGTTTGCGACAAACCTGGAGCAGGTAAACGGCAAAATGGAAAACGGCAGCGCACGTATTGCGCGCTGGTTACTGGGTCTTGTCTACCGCTTTCAGCGCAATAGCATCACTGGCTCGAAGCGCAATATTTCGGCCCACTACGATATTGGCAACGACCTGTTCGCCACATTTTTAGACCAGCGCCACTGGATGTACTCCAGCGCAGTCTTTCCCTACCCGGAAGCAAGCCTAGAAGAGGCTTCTACTTACAAGCTCGACATCATGCTCGAAAAGCTTGATGTTCGGCCAGAGCACCACCTGCTCGAAATTGGTACAGGATGGGGTGGGCTGGCTATCCATGCGGCAAAGACGCGCGGCTGTAAGGTGACGACGACAACGATTTCTGAAGAGCAGCACGCCCATACGGCTCGGCGCATTAAGGAAGAGGGCCTGGAGGAGCAAATCACGCTGCTCAAACAGGATTATAGAGCGTTGGAGGGACGTTATGACCGACTGATTTCAGTGGAAATGATCGAAGCAGTCGGCCACCAATACCTCAATACCTATCTCGAAAAAGTTGACAGTTTGCTGACTGTAGATGGCCAGGCCATGCTGCAAGCGATCACTATTCGCGATCAGCGCTTTGACGAAGCCAAGCGGGAGATGGACTTTATCAAGCGCTATATCTTTCCAGGCGGTTTTCTACCTTCGCATCACGCCATGTTAGCCAGCGTGACGCGCAAAACATCACTTAATGTGGTGGCACTAGACGAGATTGGCCAGCACTATGCTCGCACCCTGCGAGAGTGGCGCCACCGCTTTGAAGCCAACCTTGATCAAGTGCGTCAGCAGGGCTACGACGAACGCTTCATTCGCATGTGGCGCTACTATCTATGCTATTGCGAGGGAGGCTTTATTGAACGCTCCATTGGCACCTGCCACTTGCTATTGGCAAAGCCGAACGCCAAGCCCGTCCCCCTCACAGGCGCACTGTAAGTGGCCACACAGCACTGGCGCGGAATATTATTTAACACGTTACGCTTTGAAGCAGGCTGGCTTTTGTGCGTGTTAGGTGGCTCTTGGGTAGCGGCTTTCGCTGGCACGGGGCTATTGGGCTGGCATATTTGGCGCTGTGCCAAGCCTGGCGAATGGCGCTTTATCTGTGTGTTTGCTGTGCTGGGGCTGGCTATTGATGGCGGGCTACATTTGGCGGGCGGCTTTGACTTTGGTGGGCATGCCTTAGCAGTGGGTTTACTGCCCCTATGGCTTTGGATGCTGTGGCCCCTATTTGCCACATTGGTGTTTCATTCACTCGCTTGGTTATGGCGTTACCCACTGGCTGCCGCTGCTTGCGGTGCTGTTAGTGGACCGCTCTCCTACCTAGGTGGTGCTGCTCTTGCCAACGTGGGTCTTGCTTCTTGGTTACTGCCCGCCCAGGCTGTTATTTGGGCAGTACTATGTTTTGGGATTAGCCGCTATGCAATGCGTCTCAAGCACACGGCTAGCCTGCCTCTCCGTTAACCTGCCTATCCATTAATATGTGTTTATTTGCAAACTATTATCAGTGTGCGCCAGCCGCCAATGACAACGGTGCCCAACGCTTCTCCAGCTCATCAGCAGGCAGTGGACGGGCAAAATAAAAGCCCTGCACCAGGGTACATCCAGCCTTTACTAAAAACTCGCACTGCTCTCGGGTCTCGACCCCTTCAGCGATTACTTGAAGCCCCATTCCAGCAGCCATAGCGAGCACCGCCTTAACAATTGCCGCATCGGCCTGGTCGTTAGGTAGTTCACGAATAAATGCCCGATCCAACTTAATCTTGTCCACTGGCAGGCGCTTTAAATAGCCCAGCGACGAATAACCGGTGCCAAAGTCATCAATGGCGATGGCATAGCCCATCTCCTTTAAGGTCTGTAGCCGTGGTCCCATATCCCCAGCACGCTCATCAAGCAGCACAGACTCGGTAAGCTCTAATCCAATTTGTGCGGGCCGCAGCCGATAGCGCTCTAAGCAGGTGGCAAGCTGGGTTTCCAAGTCACCTTGAAAGAGCTGCAGGGCCGAAATATTGATCCACACCGTTACTTTCGGCATACCACTATTTTGCCAATGCGCCTGCTGGGCGCAGGCTTTTTCAATCACCCAACTGCCGAGTTCAGCCATCAAACCATGACGCTCGGCTAGAGGGATAAAGTCTCCTGGTGAAATCATCCCATCTTTGGGATGCCGCCAGCGCAACAGCGCCTCCATCCCAACTAAAGCCCCAGTTCCCGGGTGGTGCTGGGTCTGATAGTGAAGCTCCAACTGATCGCCCGAAATGAGTGCGGCTCGCAGGTCGCTGACGAGGGCAAGCTGAGGATTATCCTGCTTATCCAGCGCCGGGCGAAACCGCTGGCTATGGTTACGCCCTAACCGTTTAGCGCTATATAAGGCAGACTCCAAACGCTGAAACAAGATGCCTGAATCACGGCCATCCTCAGGTGCCCGACAAGTTCCAAACGTTAGCCCTAAACGTAGAGAATGGTCGTTAATCTCAAACGGACGGCACATATGATCACGTAGGTTAGCCACCCATTGATCGTGATCATCAAAGGTAGTGGTGCGAATGACCATAAACTCATCGCCCCCCAGCCGACCCACCACGCTTCCTGCCATATAACTGGCAAGCCGCTGGGCGAAGCGTGCCAGCAGACGGTCACCCTGCTCCACGCCTAAGCTATCGTTAATCGATTTAAGTCCGTCAATGTCGAGCAGCACCATATCCAGGCTTTCACCTGCACGCAGATGGCGCAGCCGCGACGCCATCAGGTCATGTAAACGGCGCCGATTGGGTAACCCCGTAAGGGGGTCCTCATAACCAATACGCCGCAAATCACTCTCGCGGGCTTTTTGCGCGGAGATGTCGGTAAACAGACTAATAAAGTGAGTGATTTTGCCACGTTCATCAGTGACCGCCCGCACCTTCAGCCACTCTGGGTACTCGTCACCATGCTTGCGTCGATTCCACATCTCGCCTTCCCAGCGGCCAGTGGCTTTCAAGGTGCTCCAAAAAGCCTGGTAGAAAGCTTTATCATGCCGTGGCGCAGCTAGGGTATCGAGTTTAAGGCCACGGATTTCATGGACTTCGTAACCGGTAATATCGGTAAATGCGGGATTAACTGCTAAAACGCGGTTATCTGCGTCACTAATCACCATCGCATCGCCTGCCAGCCCCATCGCGTCTTCGGCAAGACGGAGGCGTAAGCGCTGTCGCCGTATTTGGTTCCAGGCATCCCACAAGCCCACTGCAACTAAGCTTGCCGCCACGATACGCAGCACTGCATCAGGTATCCACACACAAGCGGGCAAAGCCACTAGCGCTATCCACACTAGCGGTCGATTAAGAGAGACAGGCAGCCACATGGAAATTTTTAGTATCCTAAAATGAGCTAAATAGAGAATGAGTATCAGGCATACTCACCATGCTGCCCAACAAAACGTGCATATTGCATATTACGTCAATAGGGCGTTTATTGTGCCAATTCGCTACTCATAAAACAAAACGCCATAATATGGGTCATCGGCAGCACTACAAAAAGCTATAGAAATACACGATAAGTCGCCAACCACGTGCATTCAGCGGTTTCGGGAAGTAGACTAGGCTTGGCCTTGCGGGCCGTGCCTCGGCGCTAGACCCCTGAACAATCTTAAGAACAATCTTAAGAACGATCTTAAGAACAGCCTTAAGTGCTATCTTAAGTGCTACGCTCCGGTGCTATCCCTCGGCTCTAGGTGCCGCACGCGGCCAACAACCATTTTGATACTCGGAACGATTCAGTGACCAAGCAACATTCCTTTGATCGCGAAGAACTGCTGGCCTGCTCGCGTGGCGAGCTATTTGGCCCCGGAAATGCACAGCTTCCGGCTCCTAACATGCTAATGCTCGATCGCATCTCGCACATTCACGAAGAAGGCGGTGAGCATGGCAAGGGCGAACTGATCGCCGAGCTGGATATCACCCCTGATCTGTGGTTCTTTGATTGCCACTTCCCTGGTGATCCTGTCATGCCTGGCTGTTTAGGCCTCGACGCCATGTGGCAGCTCGTTGGTTTTTACCTGGGCTGGCTTGGCCACCCCGGCCGCGGGCGCGCCCTTGGCTGTGGCGAAGTAAAATTCAGCGGCCAAATTTTACCCGATGCTAAAAAAGTTACGTATCACATTAATGTGAAACGCATCATTACCCGTCGGCTTATTCTAGGTATTGCCGACGGCACCGTATCCGTTGACGGACGCGACATCTACCAGGCTAATGACCTGCGCGTTGGCCTATTCACCTCCACTGCGAATTTCTAATAGGAGGCTCCCATGCGACGAGTGGTAGTCACCGGCCTTGGCATCGTGTCGTGCTTAGGCAACGACCAGCAACAGGTCTTAGACGCGCTTAAGAACGGGCGCAGCGGTATTCGTTTTAAGGAAGAGTACGCCGAACGCGGCTTCCGTAGTCATGTCGCAGGCAGCGTCAACATCGACCTTGATGCCCTGATTGACCGTAAACTGCGCCGCTTTATGGGCGACGCGGCGGCCTATGCATACGTTTCCATGGCCCAGGCAATAGAAGACGCTGGACTATCGGAAGAGCAAGTATCCAACGAGCGCACAGGCCTTATTGCCGGCTCTGGCGGCGCCTCTAGCGCCAATCAGGTTGAAGCGGCAGATGTCATGCGCGAGAAAGGCCTGCGCCGTGTTGGCCCCTATCGAGTTACCCGCACCATGGGCAGCACGGTATCCGCTTGCTTGGCAACACCGTTTAAAATCAAGGGCGTTAATTACTCCATCTCTTCTGCCTGTGCCACCTCTGCCCACTGTATTGGCAGTGCCATGGAGCAGATCCAGCTGGGTAAGCAGGACATAGTGTTTGCTGGCGGTGGCGAAGAGGAGCACTGGACTCTGTCCTGCCTGTTTGATGCCATGGGTGCACTTTCAACCCATTACAACGATTCGCCGGAGAAAGCTTCTCGCCCTTACGATCAGGCCCGCGATGGCTTCGTGATTGCAGGCGGCGGCGGCATGCTGGTGCTTGAAGAGTTAGAGCATGCCAAGGCCCGTGGCGCCAAAATTTATGGCGAGCTGGTTGGCTATGGCGCTACCTCAGACGGTCATGACATGGTGGCTCCCTCTGGCGAAGGTGCTACGCGCTGCATGCGCCAAGCAATGGCAACCGTGTCAGGCGATATTGACTATATCAACACACACGGCACATCAACCCCTGTGGGCGATGTAGCCGAGCTCAAAGCAGTTCGTGCGGTGTTTGGTAACTCAACGCCTGCCATGAGTTCAACTAAGTCACTCACGGGGCACTCTCTGGGAGCAACGGGCGTTCAGGAGGCAATCTACTCACTGCTGATGATGCAGCATAGCTTTGTCGCCGCCTCTGCCAATGTTGAACAGTTGGATGAGCAGGCTGACGGTTTCGATATCGTGACCGAGCGTCGCGATGACGTTGCCATTGAACGCGTGCTTTCTAACAGCTTTGGCTTTGGTGGCACTAATGCTTGCCTGGTGTTCCAACGCTTTGATGGTTGATAGCAGCGATGCTGTGCCCCTGTAGGCACAAAAAACAATAACGGCGCCTTATGGCGCCGTTATTGTTGCTAGCATAAGTATTGCTAGCGTCGGGGCTACCCCATATCAGGTGATTAGCCAGGTGAAATAGCAGGTGACTAGCGTGCAGTGGGCCTTGGTACCTCAGAAATCTCCTGTAACTGCCCTTCAATCCACGCTTCTACATCGACCAACACCTCATCTGGCGTGCGTCCTGCGGTTTCAATAGGCATACCAATACGTACTCGCAACACCCCTGGCTGCTTCACCCAATCGCGCCCAGGCCAGCGCTCACCGGCGTTATGTGCTACTGGCAACACTGGCACTCCTGCCCGGCAGGCCACCACACTACCGCTTTTGTTATAGCGCTTGCGGACGCCCGGATCAACGCGGGTTCCTTCTGGAAAAATCAACACCGAGAGTCCGGTACCCAAGCGCGCTACGCCCTGCGTTAGTACTTGTTTCATGGCTCTGGCTGGCTTTGAACGGTCCAGGCTAATCGGCCGCAGTAGCCGTAACCCCCAGCCAAACACTGGTATTCTCAATAGCTCCTGCTTAAGCACCGTGCACACCGGCGGCTTCATCACCTGTAGGAAAACCGTTTCCCACTCGCACTGGTGATTAGCCTGAATCACACAGGGACCATCGGGAATATTCTCACGCCCCTGGATGTCATAGCTCACGCCGCAAGCAACTTTAAACCACACCATCAAGAAATAGTTATAAAGATTGAGCAGCCGATAGCGGGCGGCGAGAGGTAGAAAAGGCGCAATGGGCAAAAATAGCACGCCAATCACTAGCATGGCGAAGAAGTAACCAAAGTAAAATACCAGGCTGCGAACCACATTGATCAAGCCGTCTCTCCTGTTTCAGCGCCACTCTGCTGATCACGCGTCACGCACCACGCATCTAACATGCGGCCGACTTCAAGCCGCCAGGGTTTTTGATGCACACCAAACACATCCAATACACGACGGCAATTTAACACCCGACGCAGCTTGGCATCATGATGGTGGTTCAATGCTTGCACCTCGCCCAGGGTAATCGACTCACCGCGCCCCTCTAGATGGGTCGCCAGCTGCGTTCGAACCATGGAAGTAAACGTAAATGCACTCACCGGCTCGGTGCCTGCTAAATGATAGGCCCCCCAGGCATCGGCTCCACAGGCCTGCTGCTGCAACATGCCAATTAACGCCATCGCAACAGCATCCGCAGAGGTCGGGCAAAAGATCACATCTTCAGCCGCACGCACATTTTGCCCCGTCACAAGGCTATCAATAATCTCGCTTAGCCACGCAAGACTGCCTTCTAGAGCAAACAGCGGCCCCAACCGGACAATTAAGTGGCGATGATACTCGGCGCGAATACGGTCGCCAGTGTCGACTAAGCGCCGTAAACACTCATCCCGCGGCGCGGGTACTACATGCTCATCAATCGGCACATCAAAACCATCTTCATAGAGCTGGTCGGAGACACACCAAACCAACGCAATCTCCTGGGCCTGGCAAGCATCCAAGCATATATCCACCGCGTCAGCGTGCGCTTTCACCGCCGCTGGCGTCATACTTAATGGATGTGCCAAGGGAGGGATAATCACCGCGTCAGGAGCAATCGTTTGAAGCTCTGCAGCCGTGACAGTCAACCCTTGTTCGATAACAAGCTCCGCATCGGCACGGCGGCTCGCTTCTCGGGCTAATGCCAAACTTAAGCAATGCCCGGCATCTAAAATCAGCAGCTTCACGACAGACTCTCTCCCTAAACCCAGGAACGTGCTAACACTTCGCCTTTAAACAGCAACGTTAGAACGGGATTTCATCGTCAAAGTCGTCGAAATTGCCTGGATCAGGCGCACCGTAGTTGCTGTTTTGATTACCCGGTGCAGGCTGATTGCGTTGCGGTGCAGGCTGAGCACTACGCTGGGCTGCGTTGCCGTAATTGCCTTGCGGTGCTCCACCGCCCTGCTGTGGGAAAGCACTAGGACTAGGCTGCGGTGGCACGCTCTGAGCAGGCGGAGTCTGCCCTGGAGGGGTGCCTTGCCCATAGTTACTTTGAGCGGGAGCATTCTGAGGATGGCTGCCCTGTGGGCTATTACCTTGGGCGTAACTTCCCTGAGGCATGTTACCGCCTTGGAAATCACCACTGCGGCCGTCAAGCATTTGCATATCGTTGGCAACAATTTCAGTGCTATAACGATCCTGGCCGTTCTGATCTTGCCACTTGCGCGTTTGCAGGCGACCTTCGATATAAACCTTGGCGCCTTTTTTCAAATACTGTTGGGCAATTTCAGCAGTTTTATTAAACAACACCACTCTATGCCATTCGGTGCGCTCTTGGCGCTGGCCGCTCTGACGGTCCATCCAAGTGTCGGAAGTCGCGAGGTTCAAATTCGCTACGGCCGTGCCGGAGGGGGTAAACCGTACTTCAGGGTCTTGGCCCAGATTACCAATCAAAATGACTTTGTTAATTCCGCGCGCCATAGATCGCTCCTTTTTAATAATCGGTCATAAAAAAAGTCTGCCGATGATACCCTGGGCATCATCGGCCTCGCTGCCTGCTGCGCGATATCGAGCAGCTTAGCAGGGTTAATACTTGGGCGGCGGAATCAACTTAGTTAAGGCCGCCTGATCAAGCTGCTGGCGATTTACTTTCAAGTATACAAGGCGCTCTTCAGGTACCACCATCACATCCTCAACCCCCGCAACGTCTGCTAGATGCTCCATTAGCAGATCCAGCGCATCAGGCTGTGTATCGTGTAGAGCGAGTACCTCGCTGGATAGTGGCGGCGGCGATGGCATACGCAGCATAGCCAGCCACCATAACAGCGCCAAGAAGGCGCAGCCAATAAACACCGCGTTAAGCCCCCAGGTATGCGCCAGCAGGCCACCTAACGTGCCGCCTAAAAAAGCACCTAAGAATTGGCTGGTGGAGTACACACCCATAGCGGTGCCTTTAGCACCGGCAGGAGCGAGCTTACTCAGCATCGAAGGCAGTGTCGCTTCCAGCAAGTTAAAGCCGGTAAAGAACACAAATAACCACACAAATAGCCAGCGCCCCTGGGAGAGCGGTAACCCCAAGCTACTCAAACTCACCACGATGGCGCCGATAGCGAGCAGACACATTACTTTCATCTGATGTCGCTTCTCGGCCACGATCACCAGTGGCACCATAGCCACAAAAGAGAGCGCCATTATCCCTAAATAGGCCAGCCCATGGTGCTCAACCGCAATCCCAGCACTAAGTAGCCGAAACGGGATTGCCACAAATATTGCCATCAGCACTAAGTGTAGGGCAAAGATGGACAAATCTAAGCGCCATAGGTCTGGGCGGGTAACCACATTTTTAAATTGCTGGCGATCCATACCTACATCGCGGTGGCGCAAACGGCGTGGCGCCGGTGGTACCCAGCGCCAAAGTACCAACAAACCCACTAGGGTAAGTAAAGCCGTAAACCAAAACACACCCGCCAAGCCCGCCCAGGCGGCCAGCCAAGGCCCTACCACCATGGCAATAGCAAACGATACGCCAATCGATAATCCGATGGTGGCCATTGCAGCCGTGCGCACTTGTTCTCGGGTTTGGTCAGCAAGCAGCGCCATAATTGCCGCCGCTATCGCCCCACTCCCCTGCAGGGCACGTCCCAAGATAACCCCCCAAATAGAGTCAGCCATCGCCGCCACAACGCTACCCAGGGCAAAAATTATCAGCCCCATGGCAATAACACGTTTGCGGCCAATACGGTCGGAAAGCAGGCCAAACGGTATCTGCAGTGTCGCTTGGGTCAATCCATAAATACCCAGCGCTACGCCTATTAATAGCGGTGTCGATCCTGCAAGCGTATCGGCATAAATCGCCAATACCGGCAACACCATGAAAAGTCCCAACATACGAGACGCATAGAGGCCAGCTAAGCCGCTGATTGCACGGCGTTCAGCGACCAGCAGCAGTGCGGAAACCTTGCGCATAATTCCCTTATGTATGGTGGATGGGCCAAACGGCCTAAAATGACCGACCATTCTAGCGCTTTGTACTCAGGCTGGAAACGCTAACTACCTGTGTATTACTGCAGGGGGTTTTGCCGGGAGGGGTACAAGAAACGTATAATTGCGCTTTTGCCACGCGATTCGAGGTGTTGATGGACAGCATTCTGGTCAGGGGTGCCCGCACCCACAACCTCAAGCAGATCGATGTGGAGCTGCCACGCGATAAACTGATTGTTATTACAGGCCTTTCAGGCTCAGGAAAGTCGTCGCTGGCGTTTGACACGCTCTACGCTGAAGGACAGCGCCGTTATGTAGAGTCACTCTCCACCTATGCGCGCCAGTTTCTTTCGATGATGGAAAAGCCCGATGTAGATCACATCGAGGGGCTTTCGCCAGCGATCTCTATCGAACAAAAGTCTACTTCACACAATCCTCGCTCTACCGTTGGCACTATTACTGAAATTTATGACTACCTGCGCCTGATGTTTGCCCGCGCAGGTACACCGCGCTGCCCAGAGCATGGCGAAGACCTTGAGGCACAAACGATTTCGCAAATGGTCGATCAGGTAATGAACCTGGCCGAAGGCACTAAGCTAATGCTATTAGCGCCAGTAGTGAAAGGTCGTAAAGGGGAGCATCTGCAGCTGCTGGCCGAGCTTCGTGCCCAAGGCTTTGTGCGGGTGCAAATTGATGGTCAAGTGCTTGAGTTAGATGACATTGCACCGCTGGATAAACGCAAAAAGCACGACATCAGCGTGGTAGTTGACCGCTTTAAAGTACGCGACGATATTGCCCAACGATTAGCGGAATCGTTTGAAACTGCGCTTAACCTGGCCGATGGCACGGCGATGATCCACTTCATGGACGGCGAACAAAGCGACCTCGTTTTTTCATCGCGCTTTGCCTGCCCAGTGTGCGGCTACTCGCTCTCTGAGCTTGAACCACGCATGTTCTCGTTTAATAACCCAGCAGGTGCCTGCCCCACTTGTGACGGGCTAGGCGTGCAGCAATATTTTGATCCTGAAAAGCTGATCAGCCACCCGGAGCTTTCGCTCGCAGAAGGCGTTATTAAAGGCTGGGACCGGCGCAATATTTACTACTTCACCCAGTTGCAGGCACTCGCCAGGCATTACCGTTTTGAGCTTGAAACGCCCTGGAGCGAGCTTGCCCGCCACGAGCAGGAGATTATTCTCAACGGCAGTGGCGACGAGCAAATTCCGTTCACTTATGTGGGCGATCGAGGCCACAAGGTAACCCGTGAGCACGCCTTTGAGGGTGTACTACCCAATATGCAGCGTCGTTACCGGGAAACCGAATCCAACATGGTGCGTGACGACCTCGCCAAGTACATCGCCGTACAGCCCTGCACCACCTGCAATGGCTCGCGGCTACGCAAAGAGTCTCTTCATGTTTATGTAGATGACCGCAATATTGCAGATATTGTGCGCCTCCCCATCGGCGAGGCGTGGCACTACTTTGCCAACCTAAGCCTCCCCGGCCGAAAAGGCGAAATTGCCGATAAAATTGTCAATGAGATCCATGCCCGCTTGGAGTTTCTGGTCAACGTGGGGCTTGACTATCTGAGCCTGGAGCGCAGCGCTGACACGCTTTCCGGTGGTGAGGCCCAGCGGATTCGCCTAGCCAGCCAAATTGGCGCAGGGCTGGTCGGCGTTATGTACATCCTCGATGAGCCATCCATCGGGCTCCATCAGCGTGATAACGACCGCCTCTTAAAAACCTTGGAGCGGCTGCGGGATTTAGGCAATACGGTCATTGTGGTAGAGCACGATGAGGATGCCATACGTGCTGCTGACCACGTACTGGACATCGGCCCCGGCGCAGGCATTCACGGCGGTGAAATCGTCGCCCAGGGCACTCCCCAAGATGTTATGGACAACCCTAACTCGCTGACTGGCCAGTATCTTTCTGGCGCTCGGGAAATCGCTGTCCCCCCCTACAGGATCCCCGGTAATCCGGAAAAACAGCTGGTGCTACGCGGTGCCACAGGTAATAACCTGCAAGATGTCACGCTTAGCCTACCACTGGGGCTATTTATTGCCGTGACAGGTGTATCTGGGTCAGGTAAGTCAACACTGATTAATGGCACCTTGATGCCCATAGCAGCCCGCGAGTTAAACCGCGCCACCACGTTGACCGCCGCACCCTATGAGAAGATCGAAGGTCTTGATCAGCTTGATAAAGTGATCGATATAGACCAAAGCCCGATTGGTCGCACGCCGCGCTCTAACCCTGCGACGTACACCGGCATTTTCACGCCGATTCGCGAGCTGTTTGCCGGCACCCAGGAAGCACGCTCCCGGGGTTATAAACCTGGTCGCTTTAGCTTTAACGTTAAGGGTGGGCGCTGCGAAGCATGTCAGGGTGAAGGCATGATCAAGGTAGAGATGCACTTTCTACCGGACATCTACGTGCCCTGTGACGTGTGTAAAGGCAAGCGCTACAATCGCGAAACCCTGGATATCCACTATAAAGGCAAAACTATTGACGAAGTGCTGGGCATGACGGTGGAAGATGCCTTAGCGTTTTTCAGCCCTGTGCCTGCCATTGCCCGCCGCCTGCAAACCCTGTTAGATGTGGGACTCTCTTATATCCGTTTGGGGCAAAGCGCTACCACCTTATCGGGCGGTGAAGCCCAGCGGGTTAAACTCGCCCGTGAGCTAGCTAAGCGCGATACCGGCAAAACACTGTATATTTTGGATGAGCCCACCACCGGTCTACACTTTGAAGATATTCGTCAGTTACTGACCGTGTTGCACCGTCTGCGCGATCACGGCAACACGATTGTGGTTATTGAGCACAATTTAGATGTGATCAAAACCGCCGACTGGATTATTGACCTTGGGCCAGAGGGCGGTTCTGGCGGTGGCCAGATTATTGCTGAAGGCACCCCTGAACAGATTGCCAAGCAGCAGGTCTCTCACACCGGGCGCTTTTTAGCTCCGTTACTGGCACGAGGTAAGCGCAACTGAGCTCACCTGCATTTAAGCGCTTGAATACCAATTAACAGGGCGAGCAACACTCGCCCTAGTGGGCTGTGAACAATCATAAAAGGCCGGGCAACATTGGTAAGTTCTGTTTATATTATTTAGCAGTATGGCTTAACAATTGCAGTTAGCTCTTGAGGAGAAAGGAAGCTGTGGATCAGGATAAAAGCTGTATTATTCGCCACTTTAGCCACTACTGTTCATTGACTGAAGAGGAAAAGCAGTTGCTGGCCTCCCTTGAGGAGAGCCCAACCAATATTAAGGCAGGCGCCCTACTCTGGGAAACTGGTAATCCAGCGAACGAGTTCTGCACCATCAGAAGCGGTTGGGCCTACTCCTTCCGTCAGCTCGAGAACGGTGACCGGCAAATACTGGAAGTCTTTTTGCCCGGCGATATTATTGGCCTACGTGAATTTGCTTTTTCACAACGGCTGGACAACGTGCGTATGATCTCGGATGGTGTGATATGCCATTTCCCCCATAAGCGCATACTTGAACTCTTCCGCCAATCACTCACACTGACATCAGTGATGTTCTCTATTGGTAGCCGACAACAAGCGCTGCTCACAGAACGCCTAGTCAACCTGGCGAGGCGCAGTGCCAGGCAAAAAATGGCTCACTTCCTGCACGAAATGTATATTCGCCTGCGTCAAACCAATCGCGATATCAGCGGGCAGTTCCGTTTGCCCCTGTCACAGGAGCAGCTTGCGGATATTTTGGGGCTAAGCCCCGTGCATGTGAGCCGCACCTTTAGTGCGCTAAGTGAGGATGGGCTAGTTTTCCGTGATCGTCATCACGTCACTATTCCTGACTTGGCAGCCCTAGCCACTGAGGGTCAGTTTGACGACTGCTACCTTACCGATAGCCTTCGACCGCTACTTGAGTATTCTGCATAGACAACCGCGTGCCGTCGGCACGCGGTTGTTTACTAACGATCCGCATTAACTAGCCGCATTTAGACCAGCCACAGCCCGCGTAACAGGTGGGGCAACCATCCATCATAATGAGCTCCCCTCGGCACTCTGGGCAGTTGCCTACACTTACGGGGCCACTGCCTTCAGGCTTTTTTACCGGAGCGCCTCTTCCACCACCCGGCTCCACTGTGTCCTGGGTTACTGGGGCGGCTTCGGTTGTCTCTTCAGGTTGCCAAGCATGGCCGTGTTGCAGACGGTGTGCATAGCGCTCGACCAACGTTTCTATCGGTACTTGATTGCCATCCTGATCAAGAAAGCCACGTCGGTAGAGGATCTGCTGAATCGACCAGGCAATCGCTGCAACTTCTGAATCGTGAAACATGGGTTTCTTCCAGCGATTCATTCCGCAGCGCACTAAGCCTTTATCCCATGCCACCTTGCGCAGGTCGGCGACAGCCTGAGTCACGTAACCACCCCGTGCCGCCAGCGAAAGGCTGCGCATGGTAGCGGTGATCCACTGGTGTTCACTGGAAAGCTGCCCTGAAGGGAAAAAGAACTCCACCGGACGCTCAATCACCACGCGTCTGCCGCCAATAACGCCTTCCACCGGCATGAACGACACCAGTAGATAAACTTTCTTGCGCCCTTCTGCCCCCACATAAGAAATCTTTTCAGACACTGCCTCCAAGGTGCCTTCCGGGCGTGACGGAATGCGTACCGTCAGCGGGTTTTCATCCTGTAGTTCAGGCGCGGGTACGGCCTGCTCCTGCTGTTTGATGCGATAACCAACAATTTTTGAGGTAATTTCAACAGTCATATTGTTCTCCACTAAGCAAAGGTGTGCTGGGGTTGTTATCAGTAAGGCAGCCCGCACTCACCATTTGCCGTAGGTGCCCTCTTTCAGGCCATCAAACAAGTTTGCGGCATTATGCTCTTCGCCGTCGTAAATCACTGTTTCATCACCAGCAAGTTCTAGGATTTCACCGTTTTCCAGCTCAAATACATAGGTCGTGTTTTTAAGGTCCTCTTCGCGCACCAGTACGCCCTGAAAGGCTTCGGGGTTGAAGCGGAAGGTAGTACAACCTTTTAAGCGGCTTTCGTAGGCTTGCAGGTACAGGCCCTGGAAGTTTTCAAACGGAAACTCAGTTGGCACGTTAACCGTTTTAGAAATAGCCGAATCGATCCACTGCTGGGCGGCTGCCTGCACGGCCACGTGCTGCTCGGGCGACACCGAGTCAGCGGTAATAAAGTAGTCGGGTAGATCACTCTCTACGGCATCGGCAGCAATAAAGTGACGGTAGGCCGCCAGCTCAAACGAGACCACTTCGACCTGCTCTTTGGTCTTTTTGCCCGATTGGATAATATTGCGGAAGTAGCGGTGCGAGAACGATGGCTCAATACCGTTAGAAGCATTGTTACCCATGGAGAGCGAAATAGTACCGGTGGGAGCAATAGAGCTGTGGTGGGTAAAGCGCGCACCATGCTCGGCAAGTGCTGCCACCAGTTCCGGCTCTAATTCGGCAACTTTTGCCATATACTGGCTATAGCGTGCATGCAGAATACGCCCTGGCACCTTGTCACCAACTTCGTAGCCATCGTTGGCCAGCTGGGGGCGTTCGCGCATCATCTTCGGTGTAATGGTGTGCTCTTGCTCAAGTACAGGCGCCATACCTTTCTCTTTGGAAAGCTCTAGTGCTTGCTTCCACCCCTCCAGGGCGAGGTGACGACTGACTTCTTCGGTGAAGGCCAGCGATGCTTCAGAGCCATAGGGCATTTTGAGCATCGTTAGCGTCGAACCTAGCCCCAGAAAGCCCATCCCATGACGGCGCTTAGCTTCAATTTCACGCTGCTGCTGGGGAAGCGGCAAGCCTGCAATCTCCACGACGTTATCCAGCATGCGGGTAAAGATCGCGACGACTTTGCGATAGCGTTCCCAGTCAAAGCATGGCTCGGTGCCAAACGGGTCAATGACAAACTTGGTCAGGTTCACAGACCCCAGCAAGCAGGCACCTTCTGGCGGTAGGGGTTGTTCGCCACAGGGGTTCGTGGCACGGATATCTTCACAGAACCAGTTGTTGTTCATACGATTGACCTGGTCAATCAAAATAAAGCCAGGCTCGGCGTAGTCGTAGGTAGAGGACATGATGGTATCCCACAACTCCCGCGCTTTGATTACTTCAACAATGCGGCAGGCGACGCGTCCTTCGGCATCTACTGTGTAGCCCTCTTCAACCACCGGCCAGTCGCGGTAGATCAGGTCTTCTGCTTTGACGTCGTCTTTCTCACCAGGGTGTAGCGGGAAGGCCAATGGCCAATCAGCGTTGCTTTTCACCGCTTCCATAAATTCATCGGTGATCAGCAGGCTAAGATTAAACTGACGGAGGCGGCCAGCTTCACGCTTTGCTTGAATAAACTCACGCACATCCGGATGCCCCACATCAAAGGTGCCCATCTGGGCGCCACGACGCCCCCCGGCAGAGGCCACGGTGAAACACATCTTGTCGTAGATATCCATAAACGCCAACGGGCCGTTGGTGCCCGCACCGGCGCCAAAGACAAAGGCGCCCTTATGGCGCAGCGTCGAAAAGTCGTAGCCAATGCCAGCGCCTGACTTGAGTGTCATACCGGCATCCACCACGGAATCGAGGATATCGCGCATTGAATCACGAATGGTACGCGACACCGTGCAGTTAATTAGGCTCACCGCTGGCTTATACGCTTCAGCGCCAGCATTAGATAAAATTCTTCCCGCTGGAATAGCGCCGTTTTCCAGTGCCCAGCGAAACTTCGGCAGCCACTCGCCAGCGTTATCCCCTTCAACAGCTGCCAAAGCCCATGCCACTCGCTCGAAGGTAGCCCCCACATCCTGGTCAACAGGGCGGCTATGACGATCTTTAAGACGATATTTAGCGTCCCAGATCTCCCGAGAGGGTGCCTGCATCGGGACATCATTAGAGGTCTTCATAGCCTTCGCAGCGGTGCTCATGACGCAAAACTCCTTCATAGTGAGGTGCTTATTGAGGTGCATACAGCGATCAAACGATAAATTTTTAGGCCATACGGGTATGAAGTATAGACACGCTTACACCATATAAGACATGTTTTTAACAAACGACTACCATATATAGAAAAATCAGCATGTTATCTTTTGTTGGAAACAAACACGCTATAGGCTATGAGTTTTCCTGTGCGATATGACTCATGCCAACGATTACCTCTCTACCCCGCATTGTTGTTAACTGTATTACTGCTAACTGTATTACTGCTAACTGCATTACTGGCTGTGCTCTCTTAGCCGTGGCTCCCTTCGCTGCTGCTGCGACCTTTAATGTCGAGCAGACCGAGGCACATGGCCATTGGCAGTCGTTGGTGCTTGCGCTTGGTGACGAGCGCCACTTTCGCGCAGTGGAGACCCATAGCTATTCGGATGCCACGTTAAGTCTCAACACTACCCAGGGTGTTTGTGATTTACCTTGGCTGGAAATGCGCGTTACGCTTGAGCAACAGCAGGGGGAAAGCAGGGCCGTTAACCTTGTACCTACAAGGCTGCGTATCGACGAACAGCCGATCATAGATACCATGGCCGAGTTTATTACCGAACGCGGTGATGATGGCTTTTATGCGCACTTCTATCTCAGCGAAATACAGACGCTGATAGATGATATGCGCCAGGGTGAGCAGTTATTCATTGGCTTTGACCAAGAAGCCCTCGAGCCTTGGTATATGACATTTAGTTTGGAGGGCGCCGACGGAGCAATCGGGCGCATGCAGAGCTTGTGCGAGGAATCACCCCCGCACGCTTCATAGCTCATAAACCATGGCTCATAAGCTCTGGCTCATAAGCCCTCAACGTTAACGCACCTTTGACCTTAGAGTATTAGAGCGTCAATGGGCTGAGGCCGGGAGAAGAGATAGCCTTGATATGCAAGGCATCCTTGGGCAGAGAGCCAGTCACGGTGTGCCTGGGTCTCGACACCTTCCGCAATGACATCTAACTCCAGGCTGTGGGCTAGCGCGATCACCGTGCGCACAATAGCGGCATCGGCAGGGTCTTCCAGTACGTCCCGAACGAAGGACTGATCGATTTTCAGCTGATCCAACGGTAGCTGTTTGAGGTAGGCGAGCGACGAGTAACCGGTGCCGAAGTCATCGAGTGAGAAGCGAATCCCCATCTGCCGCAGGGCTTCCATACGGCAACGCACTTCGCCAATATTCTCCATTAATAGTGATTCGGTCACTTCTAGCTTAAGTCGCTGCGGATTTGCCCCGGTTTGCGCTAGCACCGCCTTTATTTGCTCCACAAAGCCTTCCTGGCGAAATTGGTTAGGGCTAACGTTCACCGCGGCGCTTAGCGCCGCGGTGTGCGGCTGCTGAGACCATACAACCAACTGCCTACAAGCCGTCTCCAGCACCCACTCGCCAATCATCCCAATAAGGTGGGTTTCCTCCGCCAAAGGAATAAAGATGCCCGGTGAGAGCATGCCTCGTTCGGGATGCAACCAACGAACCAACGCCTCAACACCGACTATATGGCCATGGTCGTCAACCTGGGTTTGGTAGTAGAGAGAGAGTTGTTGGCGATCAATCGCATGCCTTAAGTCAGCTTCTAACTGGGCACGCTCCATCACCGCCGCCTGCATGGAAGGATCAAAAAAGCGCAGCGCATTCCGTCCAGCTGCTTTGGCTTGATACATGGCTAAATCCGCCTGCTGCAAAATCTCGCTCACGCCCATCTTCTGCCCTGCAAATAGCGTAATACCGATACTTCCAGACACCTGGAGAGGGTGCTCGCCAATCACCATCGGTTCTCTAAGTGCCGTTAACAGCTTTTGGGCGATCCCTTCTGCATGCTGTGCAGCCACCACGATGTCTTCCCCCAGCTCATGGAGCATGACCACAAACTCGTCCCCACCCAAACGCGCGGCGGTGTCGCTGCCCCGCACAATGCCCGCGAGTCTCTTGGCGACCGACACCAATAGCGCATCACCCTTGTAGTGCCCCAGACTATCGTTAATGGTCTTAAAATTATCCAGATCAATAAACATCACCGCGCTGTAATGACTTTCCCATTGAGCTTCTTTGAGAGTGGTTTCAATGCGGTCAATTAATAGGCGGCGGTTGGGGAGTCCCGTCAAGGCATCAAAGAACGCTAGCTGATGGATTTCCTGTTCAGCGGCTTTGCGCTGGGTAATATCACTTAAGGTAGCTACGTAATGGGTAATGGCCTCGTCATCGTTGCGCACAATGCTGATGGTCAGCCATTGGGGGTAAACCTCTCCATTTTTACGTCGGTTCCACACTTCACCCTGCCAGCGATCCTGGTCGCTTAGGGATTGCCACATCTGTTGATAGAACATGGCATCATGGCGACCTGAATTCAGTATGGCTGGCGTATGCCCCACTACTTCTTTTTCGTCGTAGCCGGTAATCTCACTGAAGGTGTGATTAACCTGCACAATGCGGTTATCGGCATCCGCAATAAACATACCCAGATGAGTTTCAAACGCCATCGCAGCTATTTTCAGCTGTGCAGCCTCCAGCTCAGTTGCTTGCTGTGCCTGTTTTCGTGCAGCAACCTCCTGCGTGAGTTGCTGGCGATGTTCACGTAGGCCCTGTTCCGCTGCATAGAGGCGCCGATAGTGATAAAAGGCTGTCGCTCCCAACACCGCCAACAGCACTATCCCCACCAGGATAATCCAAAATCGTCGCCACCAATCGTGCAAATAAAAGGTGGTGTCTTCACCACTGATAACTAACCAAGGGGCATCATTCAATCGACGGGCGCTAAACAGGCGCTGAGTACCATCAACTGGCGAGGCACGCTCCCAGCTTCCCGCTACTTCACCACTGGCGAGAAAACCTGCTAACTCCGGGGTGCTAACCTCGCGACCCAACAGAGCGAACGTATCCTCAATCTCCAGGACGCGCTGCACTATGACCCGAGGCGTGGTATCCAACAGCGCTAAGCTAGCCCCTTCACTCAGGGTTAAACGGGTTACCAGCTGTACAAGATAGGCAGGATCCAACCGCGCAACGACAAATGCCACCGGCCCTTCCGCGTTACTGTCTACCCTCAGCGCGTGCAGCAGGCGCAGTCCCTCTGCTCTATCTGACCAATAGAGGCGCGATACGGCATCACGGGGGGCACCTTCCTCGGTTAACGCGGCAAGAAAACTATGCCCGCTAGCATCAAACCGTGTGCACTGAAGCGCCAGCGTTGATACCAGTACACTGCCTTGTGCATCGAGTAATCCAACCTCATCCCAAAGCGGCAGTTGGTCACGCTGCTGTGCTAGATAGTAAGCCAGCGTGGTTGTATCGATGTGTGATTCATAGGTTAGACGGTAAAGCGCTTCTACACTCTCCAAGGCATGCCGGGAGCTATCGAGAGCGCTACCTAACCACTCCGCCACCACATCGGCGCTAGCCGCAGTGCGCGACTGCGCGGACGCCTGCTGGTTGTGGTAGTAAGTGCGCATCTCCAACGCTACCAGCATGATGATGCATAGCAGTAAGAGGCTGCCTAATAGGCCTACCCAGCGCGGGGAGAGGTATCTCCACTTATCGCTCCAATACCTCAAAATATCTCCTTAGTGGCTACTTCAACACGATTACGCCCGCTGCGCTTGGCCCGATACATTGCAACGTCCGCACGGGCGACTAACGTTTTACAGCTGTCTCCTGGACGCCATACGGCCACGCCAATACTAACGGTGATCGGTTGCGCTATCGCCTCAATGTGAAGCGTAGCAACAAGGCTGCGCAAGCGCTCCGCCAACCCAACGGCAGCCTCCATATCGGAATGAGTTGCTAGCACCACGAATTCCTCACCGCCCCAGCGGCCCAAGTGGTCACAGCCGCGTAGTGAGCCTTCCACTAAGCGCGCTAGAGATACCAGCACGTCATCACCGACGCTATGCCCATGGGTATCATTGATCTGCTTGAAGTGATCAACATCGAACAGCATCAGCGCACAAGCCGCCCCATAGCGTTTGGCTGCCACTATTTCAGCGTCAATGGCTTGCTCAATACGGTAACGGTTCCATACCTGCGTCAACGGATCGAAATGCGCCAACTGCTCTAAGCGCTTATTTGCCTCAGCTAATGCTTTGCGCTCACGTTCCAAGTGCATATTAAGGCTACTAATTTCGTAAGCCGAGATCGCCAGTGTCAGATCCTCGCCTAAGTCCATGGCCGCTAACCGTTCGACCCGCTGCCACGCTTCGCTTTTACCCACCACCTCTTCATGCCACGCTGCTGAAGGCAAGGTTATCAAGGGTGCTTGAGGGGCCACCTTGGGCTGCATGGCCCAGTAAAAGGTTTCAACCTGCTCAGGGCGAAAAAACAGCAGCCACCCTCGCTGGCTAGCACTCATTAGCAGTGGGACGGCAAGTACACCACACTGCCCTGGCATGGCCAGAGATGCGGTCAGCGGCTCATTTGCAACATCCCGGGTACACCATGGGCCGCTATGCACATGGGCTTTTTTTAAGCGCACGACAAACTGACTAATTGCCCCGGGGGTTGGCGTATTACCAGCTTGAAAGATGCTTCCATTAGCCCATAGCGCCACACCATGGGCCCGAAACAGAGCCATCCAAGTATCCGCCTGCTCAAATAGCAGCTGATGAGGGCTTTGCGGTTCCAACTGGGAGTTAGCCGAAAGCACTAGGCTATCCTGTACACGCTGCAGATAGCGTGCCTCTTGCCGTGCCCGTAGCAGCAATAACCGTTGAGTAGCCATCTGCACTAACGTGCGCACGGCATCACGCACCGGTGGCGCCACAGGGTGTGGCAGCGCCGAATGACAAAATAGCAGTCCCCAAAGCGCCGTATCACCATGAATAGCGACACTAAATGCACCACGTACACCAAGCCGCCGAAGATAATATTGACGCTCTGGGGCCGGCGCTCTCAAGAAACTATCATTAAGCTTAACGGGGTAATCGCTGGGGACTAAGCGCTCACTTGGAGCGGAAACATCTTGAATCAAACGTACCGGGTGACGCTCGTAGGCACTGCGCAGGGTAACGGGAAAATCATTGGCAGGAAAACGCTGTCCAAGCAGTGGCGGTAAGCGCCCAACACATGCTTCTGCAACAATCAGCCCGTTCCAGTCGCTGTCAAAGTGACAGATTGAAACACGGTCGTGGGCGGTTAACTCTTGAACGGCTCTCACTAAGCAGTCGAGTAACTCTTCTTGATTGCTCGATTCGGCCAGCCGCATCAGTCGCTCGTTTACAGTGCCCAGTAAACGCCGCTTGCCTAGCGAGTTGAGTGGCTCAATTTCAACCACGACATGCATGCCTGTTCGGTAGGCATAGAGCTGAAGGCGGGTGGAACTAGCAGGACGAGTAAAGGTAAGTGGACCTGCAAGACGCGGCTGGCCTTGTAGTTCCCGGCGCATTCGCTGGCTTAAGCGCCTACCCAATACGCCTGACACCGTCTGGTCACGCCCTTCGCTAACGCTGATGCCGATAAGTGCGGCAAGGTTGCTACTTACAGCCTGTATACGACGGCTGTCAGCATCCAGTACCAGCAAGGCACCAAATGACTGCAGTAAAGGGTGATGCTTCGACACAATAATAGCCTCGAAAAAACTATTCACCCCTCGACCTGTTGCTTCAGCAACAGCTCAACGCGTCGGTTGGCCGCTCGGCCTTCCGCAGTCGCGTTACTTTCCATGGGTTGGGTATCGGCATATCCGACCGCCCGCATGCGTGAAACGTCAATTCCCTGGTGTTCAAGGTGGCGCACAACCGCAATAGCTCGGCCCGCTGAGAGTTCCCAGTTCGATGGGAATCGAGGGGTAGAGATGGGAACATTATCCGTATGCCCCTCTACAGAAACCTGACCATCAAAGGCTTCAAGTGCCGTAATCAGATTCTCCAGTACGTCTTGTCCCTGGGGCGTTAGCACTGCATCCCCACTAGGAAATAAAAGGCTATCATCAATGCGTAGCGTGATGCCCTCCTGTCCCTGGGAGACACTAACCCCTGGAATATTTAGCCCCGCCATCTGCGGCTGAAGCCCCTGATGACGAGGATAAATACCGGTGGCTAGGCTTGCCAGGGGGAGCGAGGCAATAATGGCACTGGCCGAGCGCATTTTGTCACGGTCAGAAGCCTCCCCCTCGCCCGGCGGCGTTAACGCGAGCAACAGAACAAAGAGCGTAATCAACAGCGTCAAAACGTCTAAGTAGCTCGTTAGCCAACTTTCGTCTCCCTCGGCTGCCGCGGGCGGCATCTCCAACGCGTGCCGGGATTTACTATCCAGCATACTGCTACCCTTTTGCCGCAGGAGCAGGCGTTGGCCGCGGTTTTACGCTGGCGTCGCGTATTTCATCGTGATAGTTGGCAACAAAAGAGTTCAGTGTCTCTTCGATAAATGATGGCAGACGACGCTTAGTGATTAGAGAAATACCTTCCAGCACCATATTCATGGTGATCAATCGCTCTTCTGTACGACGCTCTAACTTCACCGCAATCGGCTTAAAGACAAGGTTGGCAAGCAAGATGCCGTAAAACGTGGTGAGCAGTGCAACAGCCATGCGTGGGCCTATTACATCCAGGTCACCTGCATCCATCACCTCAAGCATATTAACGAGGCCAACCAATGTACCAATCATGCCAAAGGCGGGGGCGTAGGTTGCCATGGTACGGAAAATTTGCGCCTCGGCATGCTCACGCGCCTTTAGTCGTGCGATACGCCAGCGCAGCATGTCAAAAATTTCATCCTCTTTGGTATTAGCAATAACCAGTTGAATACCAGTGCGTAAAAAAGGATTGCGGGTATGCTCAAGCTCTTTTTCCACCGCTCGAACATCCCCTTTAAACCATAGCCGGGACATCGACACGAGCTCATTAATATCGTCTCGTACATAGGTATTTTCGCGCCGAAACACTAAGCCAACCAAGCGCACTACCCGTAGCACTTCTTTCAACGGGTAGCTGATAAACGTAGCTGCCAAAGTGCCGGTGATGACAATCGCTAAGCCAGGGAGGTTGATAAAGCTTTCCGGGGACTCTGCGGTAAAAAACAGTACGCTTGCCAGCAACAGTATGCTGGCAAATATACCAATCAGCGTAGATGGGTTCATCAACGGCTCCTCGCCGGGTTTAAATGTTCTGGTGAAACATTAATCAGCATCATGCAAGCGAGCGCGTAAGCGGCTCACTGCTTGGCTGTGCAGCTGCGATACGCGGGACTCGGTAACTCCCAGCACGACGCCTACTTCTTTTAAGTTCATTTCTTCTTGGTAATACAGCGCCATTAAAAGCTTTTCACGCTCTGGCAGCGCCTCTATCGCATCAATTAGCGTCTGGCGCTGCTGCGAATCCAGCAGTTGGTCGAACGGCACATTGCTTGCCCCACCACTGGCGGATTCACCGCTATCAGTCCCCAATTCTTCAAATGGCAGTAGTTGACCACTGTTAGTATCGTTGAGTAACTGCTGGTACTCGCTGAGCGGTACTCCAAGTTCACGGGCAATTTCGTGCTCTTCTGGCGCACGGCCTAACTGCTGCTCCAAGCGACGCACGGCACTATCCATCGCCCTTGCTGAGCGACGTACACTGCGCGGCAACCAGTCGCGCGTGCGTAACTCATCCATCATGGCACCGCGTATGCGCTGGCTTGCAAAGGTGGCAAATGTCGCTCCTTGAGCAGCATCGAAGCGGCTAAGAGCTTCTAATAACCCCACCATGCCCGCCTGAATAAGATCATCAAGCTCAATACTCGCTGGCAACCTTACTTGCAGCGTCAAGGCCTGACGTCTCACCAGTGGCATATACTGAGTTAGCAGCTCGCTCTGTTTGATCCTACCTTGTGCTGTATACATTCTCGTGCCTCGCAGCTTACGCTCTTCACTGGTAGTTCACGATCACTTGCAACCCCTGCACCCGCACTGGCCGCTGGCCAGGCGTTAATGCGAAACGAAAGAACAGCGGTGCATCGGCGTGTTTACCGGCCAGTGCTGTGGTCGTGCCTCGCATACTGTTGAGCGCTACACACTGCTCAGGGTGGCATAACCAAGCGTTGATTGAAGCAGTCGCCGGCGACTCAAAACGCCATTGAATACGGTTAATAACAGCGTTTCCAACATGCGCTGCCGCGGGTGGTTCAATAGGGCGACTGCTACTCACCCGATCGCTCATGGAGACCAATACACTAGGCACTTGAGTACTCCAACTGCCAGGCGCCGCCTGCACCCCACTCCCCCCCATAGCAGCTATAAACATCACGACTGCCACCCAGTTGCGCCGACACCGTACTTTTAGTCGCTGCATTAGTGCTCCAATGAGAGTAAGCCGATAACGCTCAATTAACGCTACATCAGCTAACGACAAGGCTGGGCTGACGTAGCCTTTAGTTAACTACTGGAGAAAACAGCCTTTTTATTTATTTACGCTGTTGCTAGCTTAACGAGCCAGCAACAACAGATCTGTATCTAAATAAGCTGCAGCCGCTTCGCGCAAGTTATCGAGTAATCCTTGGCGGGGCAAGTGCGGCTCATGCAGCGCCAGCAAGCGCTTTGGGCCATTATTATCGTGTACTTGCCGCAATACCCGGTACATATACATAAAAGCATCCGCATCACTACTGACCCACAATGCCCAGCGTGGATAGCGCGAGACCAGCGACGGCAGGTTTGCTGTTGCAGGATCAACGAGGTGTATATCCCAACCGTCCGGTTCGCCAGCCCACTGACGCCCTAAAGCAGACCATTGGCTTAAGCGTCCTGTTACATTACTAACCTGATGCTGATGGGCTGGTAAACCAACCACCACCAGTGATTGGATAACCTTTTTCGGCGCTACCCTTGCTGGTGCTACAGCTACGTCCGCGACATCGGAAGAGTCCCTAGCCAATAAAGTGGAAACGCCTGCAACCGTAGCGGCTTCGTCAGTCGCTAGCTCCGTGGGCGATACACTTTGTGATGCTGATTCGCGTTGCTGGCGCTGTAAATCTGCCCATTTACGCAGCCCCGCCGCCTGATCCTGGCCGCTCATACGAACAATCCTTCACGACTAACGCTACCTAGCTGACGGATGGCATCGCGGGCCATTAGCGCATGCACCAGCCCATCGAGCAGGGCGGTATCGCGTCGTTTTCGCTGGGAACCTAGCAGCAACATCAGATCCGTGCGCAGCGCTAGCGCTTCATCATCGCTGGCATTGTCCAGATGTCCCGCCACGGCGGCGGCGCCGCTAGCCATGAGCAAGCGAATTTCGGTACTGACATCGCCACTGTCGGCCTTCTTGAGCTGCTGCCATGCGCGCTTAGACAGCGCTACCAAGCCTTCGCTTTGCAGTTGGGTGACCAGTAAGGCAACCGCTTCAGCACCTAACCTAGCGGGTGTTAACCAGTAGCGGCGGGCAACGCGCTTAGCATTTTCTGGGTCACGAATCTCACCGTACCACGCCAATAGCGCGTTACCTGAGGCATCATTAACCTCTGCGTAGGCGCTCCAAAGCTGCATGGGCTGACCGCGAAAACGCACGCTCATACAATGCGTTAACGTACTATCAATAAACAGCTGACGCTGGGCACAACGTTCGCCCTGGAAGTGTACCCTCTGACTAGCAGGCACTAAACTGACCCAGGTCATGTGTTGGGCTTCTAGCCATGTCAACGCGTCGGGATCTGGAAAAACAGGTAGCAGATGAACCGCAACTCCCAGTGCGTCACTTTGTGTTGACACACGCGGCTGCCAACCTGCCGGTTGGCGATGCTGGAGGTAGGGCAATGCTGACCAAGCTCCGTTAGCATCAAGCCCAATATCCGGCATTGACCAGTCACAGCCACGCTCATTACGACGAGGCGACCACGCCATTCCCAAGATGCTTCCTGCCTTAATGGGCTCAGCCAGCAAGCGCTCAAGGCGACCCTCCTGGATCACGCCAGGCAGGGCAGTGATATCCCATACAGCTTCTAGGCTGGTAAAGCCGACTACGCGTTGGCGCAGGCGCGTCAGCACGGATGAGAGGCGGCGCCCTTGGCCCAGCACATCCCGCGACCAGCGAGGCAGGCTTACCGGTGCCACAGTGGGTTCAGTAGCCATGATAGACTGGCTGCCAAGCGCTTGATCTATAAGAGCTCCTGGATTCGCCACCGCCATATCTTCAGGCACCTGTTGCCCGTGAGCACCAAATAGAACACGCATACCATGGCGCATCACAATATCCAGCACCGGTGCCAGCCGCCCGGCTTCATCCTGCTTGGTAATAATGCAGTCATCTAGTTCAGCGCCCGCTGCACGGGCAGCTTGCCGATAGCGCAGCACTACTTCTTCAAGTGTTTCGGGCTGACTGGCAGCATTTAATAGCAGCACTAAGCGCACCGTCGACTGGCCGCCCTGAAGGTGAGCTATTTGCTCAATGACACGCTGGTCACGCTGGCTCATGCCAACGGTATCGATCATCACCCACTGCTTGCCCTGCAACCGCCCTAGCAGGTCATCAATAGGCTGCTCAGCGTCCAGGGCATACATAGGGATATCTAGCAGCCGGGCATAGATACGTAGCTGTTCATGGGCGCCGATACGGAAGCTATCGGTGGTCACTAGCGCCACCGGCCGGGTACCGTGGCGCATAACGAAACGCGCAGCAAGCTTTGCTGTAGTGGTCGTTTTGCCAACCCCCGTTGGACCGACAAGCGCGACAATGCCCGTTTGATCAAAAAAGTCCGCTTCTTGCTTTAACACCGGCAGGCGGGCCATAAGCTGCTCGCGCAGCCATAACAGTGGCTGATCACTATCGGCGCTTATGGAGATAAGTGAGTCAGGCAGCCCAGACAGCACTTCACTACTTAGTTCATTACTAAAACCGACCCGTGCTAGCAAGTGGCGCAATTGAGTGAGCGTATCGGTCGCAACGACAGGCTCAGCCGTCAGAGCTGGCTGGCGACGAGTCAACAGTTCACGCATATCCTGCATCTCACGCAGTAACCGCTCACTCATGGCTTGCAGCGGATCGGATGCGGGTAGTGAGAACGTAGAATTAGGCTCAGGAGGTGGTGCTGGCGCAGGGGATGGATCAAAATGATCGACCGCCTCATCCGCCATCGCCAGAATCTCAACACCGCCCTCGGTACGCCGGTTAGCGAGGATCAAGGCATCATCGCCCAGCACCTCGCGCACTTGGCGCATCACATCACGGCTATTTGCTCCGACAAAACGTCTAACACTCATGCTTTACCTTTTGCCTCTGCTTGAATGGCTGACACTGCTTAATCGGCATTAATACCTATTGGCGCCGACTACCGCCCACCAACCACCGTTGTCACCCGCAGCGTTCGGTCATCTGGCACTTCGGCCTGGGACATCACCACCATATGTCGCATACGGCGACGCAGGAAGCGCGACAGCACGGCTCGCAGCGAATGTTGTACCACTAACACAGGAGGCTCCCCACTGGCTTCATGGCGCTCTAGTGCTTGCTGGGCCTGATTCATCAGGGTATCCGCCAAGCCTGGCTCCATCGCACCATTGCCATTCATCGCCTGCATAAGCACTTGCTCTAGCTGAGCATCCAGCCCCATCACATTTAATGTGTCCTGGCCTGCAAACCACTGCTGAGTAATTGCACGACCCAATCCAATGCGCACCAGTGCGGTGAGCTCGTTGGGGTCTTTTTGCTGCCCTGCGTACTCTGCCAGCGTATCCAGCACCGTGCGCATGTCACGAATAGAGACATCTTCATCCAGCAGGTTCTGCAGGATACGCTGCAATACTGTTAAGGAAATAGTCTTAGGTACCACCTCTTCCACCAGCGATTTTTGATCGTCGCCAAGCTTATCAAGCAGCTTTTGAACCTCTTGACGCCCCAGCATTTCGGGCGAATGGCGGTGTAGCAGGTGGTTCAGGTGTGTTGCGATAACCGTACTCGCATCCACCACTGTGTAGCCATACACCTGGGCGTGCTCACGCTGATTGGCATCAATCCACACGGCGGGCAGGCCAAATGCAGGGTCTTGGGTGGGGGTGCCTTGCAGCTCGCCGGATACCTGCCCAGGATCAATAGCCAGCCACTTGCCAGGTTGCGCTTCGGCGCGCCCAATCTCTGCGCCCTTCATCGAGAGCACATAAGTATTAGGCGTAAGCTCTAGATTGTCGCGAATATGCACAACCGGGGGCAGAAAGCCCACCTCTTGGGCGAACTTTTTACGCACGCTTTTAATGCGTCCCAATAGTTCGCCTTTCTGGCGCGAGTCCACTAATGGGATTAAGCGGTGACCAACTTCAAGGCCTAAGGTGTCTACTAGCTGGACATCCTCCCAACTGGCTTCGGGAGTTTCCTGCACCGGTGGTGGTGCCGCTGAGATCTCTTCGCTGACCAGCGCCCGATCTTTTTGGCGAATCAACAACCAAGCTAACCCAGCCAGCAGTGCCGTAAAAATCAGGAAAACCAAATTTGGCATACCAGGCACCATGCCTAGTAGTCCCATGACGATGGCGGCAAGAATCATGACCTGGGGGTTAACAAACAGTTGGCTGATCATTTGTTGACCAACGTCCTGATCGGTATTTACCCGCGATACCGTTACACCTGCCGCTGTTGAAATTACCAGCGCCGGTATTTGAGCCACTAGCCCATCACCAATGGTTAGCAGCGTATAGGTACGTGCAGCATCACCAAAGTCCATGCCATGCTGCATCATGCCAATCAATAGGCCGCCAATAATATTAACCACCATGATAACCAAACCAGCCATGGCGTCGCCGCGTACGAACTTGCTGGCACCATCCATTGAGCCGTAAAAATCGGCCTCTTGTGCTACTTCAGTACGGCGCTTTTTAGCATCCTCTTCACCGATTAAGCCGGCATTCAAATCCGCATCAATGGCCATCTGCTTACCAGGCATGGCATCAAGCATAAAGCGTGCGCCTACTTCGGCAATACGCCCGGCACCCTTGGTAATAACCATGAAGTTAATAATGACCAAGATCAGGAAGACCACGAGGCCAACGGCAAAATTGCCGCCCACGAGGAAGGTGCCAAAAGCTTCAATGACTTTACCCGCTGCATCGCCCCCTTGATGCCCTTCCATAAGCACCACTCGTGTGGAGGCAACATTGAGCGACAAACGCAGTAGCGTAGTGAACAGCAGGACAGCAGGGAATGCCGCAAAGTCCAATGGCTTTTGCGCAAACATACTGACCAAGAGCACCATAATGGCCAGCGCAATGTTGAAGGTGAAGAGCAGATCCAGGGCGAAAGGTGGTAAGGGCAGAATCATCATGCCCAGGATCATCAGGATGAGGAGCGGGCCAGCCAGCAGCTTCATGCGCACATCGCCCATCCAGTCGCGCTGGTTGATCAGTTGGCCTAGGCCTTTCATGATTGCGCCTCACTGCCACCGGCATCACGACCGGGACTATCCATCTCCGGAGGAACCGGCAAATTATCAGGGGTGGGGGGCACCTCGCCTCCTTGTTGTGAAACTTGCTTCAGGCGGTACGCCCAGGCCATCACCTCGGCTACTGCGGTGTACAGCTCCGCAGGCACTTCGGCTTCTAAATCTACGTGATGATACAGCGCGCGGGCCAAAGGCGCGGCCTCCAGTCTTGGCACACCGGCTTCGGAGCCAATTTCACGGATACGCACCGCCACCGCATCTGCGCCTTTGGCAACCAGACGTGGCGCTCCCATACTGCCTTCCTGGTACATTAGTGCAACCGCATAATGGGTTGGGTTGGTAATAATCACATCGGCATCAGGTACTTTGCTCATCATACGGCCCCGCGCCATCGCCTGCTGCTGCTGACGAATACGGCCTTTAACATGGGGGTCGCCTTCCGACTCTTTATGCTCTCGCTTAACTTCTTCCTTACTCATACGAAGCTTTTTGGCATTGCTCCATAGCTGGAAAGGCACATCGATGAGGATGACCACAATCAGCGATAGCACAATTAACCCAGCGGCTAACGCGGCCATATTCAGCGCACTGACCAACGCTTGCTGAATTGGCTGATCCATCAGCCCCATAAACCGCCCGATATTAGCGTACAAAAATGTTGCTGCGAAGCTCCCTACCAACACCGATTTGGCAATCGCTTTCGCCAGCTCGATAAGTGCTTGGGTCGAGAATATGCGCTTTACCCCTTTGATAGGGTTAAGCTTTGAGAGCTTGGGCCGCATCGATTTTGCCGATACTAACCACCCTCCCAGTAGTGCTGGCGCTACTAGTGCCACAATGGCTAGCAATAAAAACAGCGGTATCATCGCAAACAGCGTGCGCTGGCCAAGGTCCAATGCATTAACCAGCATCGGCGTGCTTTCCATCACTTGGCGGCGCTCAAACAAGAACGCCTGCTCCATAACCATTCCCAACTGGTCGTAGAGCATTTGACCCATGCTCCACAGCCCTATCACGCCCCCCAGTAGCAGCATAAAGGTTGTCAGCTCTCGTGACCGGGGAACCTGGCCCTCTTCACGCGCTTTGTCTTTGCGCCTGGGCGTGGCCTCTTCGGTTTTTTCCTGGTCGCTGTCGTTATCTGCCATGCTGCTATCCGGCTAGTCGTGAGCGGCTCACCATAAAGTCAGCCGCCCTAGAGGGCGGCTGAGCAAAAAGCCTATAGTGCCAGACTTGGCTTGTTACAATGTCTTAATAACAACGCATTAAAAGCCTAATTCATCCAATAAGTCATCGACCTGATCCTGCCCCGTTACGATATCCGGCGCATTTTCCTTTACTTGAGGGCCATTCAGCAGCTCTTCGTTACGCCGTGTATTTTCGTTCTTCCACTGATCTTCAGCCTTGCGCTGCATCGTTTCCCGCGCCTGTGCGCCCGGTACATTATCAATTAGTACCTGCACGAGCTGATGTTCGATCTCACGGATCACATCCATCATTTTTTTAATAACTTGGCCGGTCAGATCCTGAAAGTCCTGCGCCATCATAATATCCAGCAGCTCTTTATTAGTAGCTGCGGTAATGGTGGGCACATCACTTAGATAGGTGCGGGTCTCTTTTACTAGCGCCTTGGCATCGTCGAGCTCTTTGGGCGCCTCGAACCACTCTTCCCAACGCTTATCCAGCGCTTCAGCACGGTCAGACAGTTGATCCTGCAGCGGCTGCGCACGGTCGATAGCGTTTAGCGCACGATCGGCTGCCTGCTCCGTCATCGTCGCGACGTAATGTAGACGGTCCCGAGCATCAGGAATCGCTTCTGCTGCCTTTTCAATCTCTTTATCTAGACCCAACTCTCGCATGTTGTCACGCAACATACGGGTAAGTTTACCGATGCGATGGATAAGGTCTTCAGCGGCCTCTTCAGACAGTTGGGCAGCATTTGCCTGCTCATTCTGACTCATTGCGTTGTCTCCTCGCTAACCGAGCGCAGTGGCTCAGCCGCTTTATTTACCCATCTTGTCGAAGATTTTATTCAGCTTTTCTTCAAGGGTAGCGGCAGTGAACGGCTTAACAACATAGCCGTTAGCGCCCGCTTGTGCGGCCGCAATGATGTTCTCTTTTTTAGCCTCTGCGGTCACCATCAACACTGGCAACCCTTTCAGCGCGTCGTCCTGGCGAATCTCTTTGAGCATCTCCAGACCATCCATATTGGGCATATTCCAATCGGAAACGACAAACTCAAAGCTACCCGCTCGCAGCTTATTCAACGCATCCTGGCCATCTTCCGCTTCATCAACATTGGTAAAGCCCAGCTCTTTTAACAAGCTGCGGACAATCCGACGCATCGTGGGGAAATCGTCTACCACCAGGAAACTCATACTTTTATCGGCCATTGGTCATCCTCTCATCACATACATGGGTTAGGGTGACTGGAAAATCAGTCAGGGTTATCAATGCTAAAACGCTTCCCACTCATCGTGGTGGCTTTGCTGGGTAGTGCTACGCGGTGCAATTGCACGTGATGCAGGCGCGAACGGCATGGTGGTGGTTGCCATAGCGGACGCTGAACGTGGCAATGCATGCTGTGACGTCTGGGTACCTAGCAGTTCAAAGACGGCGACGGCTTCTTCTAAACGACTCGCCTGTTCTTCCAGCGAGGCCGCAGCGGCTGAGGCTTGCTGCACAAGCGCAGCGTTTTGCTGGGTCACCTGATCCATCTGGCCAACCGCTTGGCTAACCTGCTCAATACCATCACTCTGCTCTTGGGACGCAGCGGAGATCTCATCCATAATATCGGTAACTCGGCGCACCGCAGTCACCACGTCCGTCATGGTGGTACCCGCTTGCTCTACCAAGGTAGAGCCTTGCTTAATCTGCGTGACCGAAGCCTCAATAAGCGTTTTGATCTCTTTGGCAGCATCGGCACTACGGCTGGCAAGGTTACGCACCTCCCCTGCTACAACGGCAAAGCCTCGCCCCTGCTCGCCGGCACGTGCCGCTTCCACAGAAGCATTCAGCGCAAGAATGTTAGTTTGAAAGGCAATCGAATCAATCACGCTGGTAATATCGGCTACTTTCTGCGAGCTGGTAGAAATGCCATGCATCGTTTGCACGACCTGTTCAACCACCTGCCCGCCTTTCTCAGCGGTACTTGATGCATCCGCGGCAAGGGTGCTGGCCTGTCGAGCATTATCCGCGTTCTGCTTCACCGTGGCGGTCATCTCTTCCATGCTGGCAGCGGTCTCTTCAATAGATGCCGCTTGCTGTTCAGTGCGCGATGAAAGGTCCGCATTGCCTCCTGCAATTTCTCGCGTGCCGTGATGAATTTCAGTGCTGCCCTCACGTACTTTTGAAACAATCGCGGTCAGGTTCTGCTGCATCGTTGCCATAGCTGCAAATAGCCGACCTACTTCATTGCTGCCAGACGCAGGCAACGGTTCAGTTAAATCGGCATCGGCAATTTTATCCAAGCGACGCACCGCATCGTTAAGCGGCACTATCAGCGTGCGCCGTAACCCTACGTAGATCACCACAGTGATGAGTAATGCAAATAGCGCGGCAAGGACGTTGATTAACGTAAAGAAATCACCTTGCGTGTCAGCTTCACTGCGGATTTCACCCACCAGTTGAAAGGCATAATCAACAAAGTCGGTTGAGCTTTCGGCCAAGTTGGCTAGCGACTCAACCAGCTCCTCCCGCAGCCGGTTAAACGCGGTAACATCCATGGTGTCGAAACTAACATGCTGTTGCTTCACTAACCCTAGGACGTCTTGAAAGTCTTCAATCAAAACATTGCCAAGCGCTTTCCCTTGGGGCGTGCTTCGGGGCGCTGCCACGAAGCTTGCAAAGCGCTGTTCCGCACGTTCAATACGGTCAGCGGCAATGGCTATTTGTTCGTTGGTTTGGCGTGTTTGTCCCACCATCAAAAAGTTTGACGCCGTTTCCAGCGCCAACATCGCTTGGTTAAGTAGTGAATCCGCGCGATTAATTTCATTCAGCTGCTCGCTGCTGATACGGTCCAGCGTGGCCAGGTTGTGCTGAGCGTTGCGGTCCGCCACAAAGCTAATACCCGCCAACACCAAGATTAGCGCGACAAAACTAATAAGCGCGGCGATGACAGCCGCATGGATACTTAAGCTGCGAAACAAGCGAGCCATGTCTATTCCCTTTATTATCGTTGCGAGTTGTTATACCCGTTGAGCACGACCAGAAGCAGCAACCAGCGCCATCAGCCGGGTTGGGATGTCGTCCAATGCGACGACCTCAACAGCTCCCCCAACAGCGATAGCTTCTCTAGGCATGCCAAAGACCACACAACTCTCTTCATTTTGTGCGATGGTAGGTGCTCCGGCTTGGCGCATTTCCAGCAGCCCTGCAGCGCCATCTTTGCCCATGCCCGTTAAAATCACTCCAATCGAATTTTTACCCGCATGCTTGGAAGCAGAGTGAAACAGTACATCTACCGATGGGCGGTGGCGGTTGACGGGTGGCCCATCATTTAAGCGCGCAACGTAGTTGGCACCGCTACGAACTAATTCAAGGTGATGATCTCCCGGCGCGATATAGGCATGTCCCGGTAGCACCCGCTCACCATCGGTGGCTTCTTTGACGGTAATTCGGCATAGCCTATCCAACCGCTCAGCAAACGAACGGGTGAAGCCCCCTGGCATGTGCTGAGTAATCAAAATCGCTGGCGCGTTGGCAGGTAAAGGCTCTAACACCGCGCGAATCGCTTCTGTACCACCGGTGGACGCACCAATGATGATGAGCTTCTCGCTGGTGACTAAAGGCGCTTTTAATTGGGAGGGAGGTGGCGCATTTTTATGGCGGGCCTGGCGAGGCCGCGAGCGTGCTGCAGCACGTAGCTTTTCAGCAATTTCATCGGCGTACTCCATCATCCCATTGCGAATGCCTAGGCTAGGCTTGGCCACGAAGTCTAGAGCGCCCAGTTCCAGTGCGCGCAGGGTTATTTCTGAGCCGCTTTGAGTTAATGATGACACCATCAATACTGGCATCGGCCGCAGACGCATTAGACGCTCGAGAAAATCCAACCCGTCCATGCGCGGCATTTCCACATCCAGCGTTAGCACATCAGGATTATGCTGCTTAATTAAATCTCTGGCCGCAATAGGGTCAGGGGCAACGGCAACCACTTCCATATCTGGCTGTGAGTTGATGATTTCGGTCAACAGGTCACGAATCAGCGCCGAGTCATCGACACATAACACTTTGATCTTGGCTGCGCTCAAAGCACGCCTCCTCTTACGGTAGCTACCAAGTGTGTTGTTGTGCTTCCGCCCGGAGTAGGTCAGTCAGCGGAGCCAAACACACGTAAAAAGGTTTATTGTTTAGCGAGGGTATAGACCGTCTGCCCGCGCAACTTAAACGCATCGCTGATATAGGAGAAGTTCTCTGAGTGTCCCGCAAATAGCAGGCCATCAGGCTTCATGAGGGGCGCAAACCGTTTGAGAATTTTTGCCTGAGTATCTTTATCGAAATAAATCATTATATTGCGGCAAAAAATGGCATCAAATGAGCCCTTAATCGGCCACTGAGGGGCCAACAAGTTAAGCGGCAAAAACTCCACCAGTGCAGACACTTCAGGGCGTATGCGTGCCAGTCCAATGTGATTGCCGGTACCTTTCTGGAAGAATCGCTTTACCCGCGCATCATCCAGTTTGCGCACCTGTTCCTGGGGATAAATTCCCATACGCGCTTTGCTCAAGGCATCGGTATCAATATCCGTGGCAATGATTTTGGCTTGCGAGGCTTTAGGCCCCAGCGTTTCCAGCAATGTCATGGCTAGTGAATAGGGCTCCTCTCCAGTAGATGCAGCAGAGCACCAAATAGTCACCGGCTCCTGCTTGTGCTTGATATGCTCAGCCAACAGCGGAAAGTGGTGGGCCTCACGAAAAAATGCCGTTAGGTTAGTCGTGAGTGCATTAGTAAATGCCTCCCACTCTTTAGCATCAGGTTGCCGCTCTAAACGCGAAAGGTAGTCGGTAAAGCGCGTTATGCCGTGGTGGCGCAGCCGCTTTGCCAAACGGCTGTAGACCATTTCACGCTTATGCTCGGCCAGCACGATACCCGCACGCTGGTAGATCAACTCTCTGATACGTACAAAATCGGCATCCGTCAGTAGTAAATCACGTTCGATTTGACCATTAGATGTCCACTGACTGGCATCAATTCCTCGCTCGCGTACGCTCAAAACTCTCCCCACTCCTCTACAGAAGCCGTTTGCCGAGTCACTGGCGGCAGCGGCGATGTACTACCGGTCTTCGCGGCGAGTTTAGGCGCAATAGGCGCTCCAATGGCGGCGGCTAAGGGTTGCGACTGTCCTTGGTTAAGCCGAAACGCCTCAACCGATAATGCCAGTAAGCCTGCCTGGTGCTCTAACGCGGCGGCTGCACGAGCAGTTTCCTGTACGCGAACCGCATTTTGCTGTGTTGCTTGGTCCATCTCTGCAACAGCCTGATTAACTTCTGCAATCCCGCTGCTTTGCTCTTCCGAGGCAGAGGAAATCTCGTGCATAATCTGCGTCACACTGCGCGCCGCTTCAGCAACATCACTGATGGCTGCTTCTGCTTTTTCGACTAACCCGGCACCCGCGCTAATTTCTTGGTTGGAACCATCAATCAATGCCCGGATCTCCTGGGCAGCGCCAGCACTGCGGCCGGCAAGGTTGCGCACTTCTTCCGCCACTACCGCAAATCCACGTCCATGCTCCCCCGCCCTTGCCGCCTCCACCGAAGCGTTAAGCGCCAAGATATTGGTTTGAAACGCAATAGAGTCAATAACATTAATAATTGCGGTCATTTCCCGCGAGCTTTGGGTAATACGCTGCATGTTATCGACCAACTGTGTCATCAGCGCGCCCGTTTGCGTTACGCGTGTAGCATTATTATCGGCTAACCTGCGGGCTTCTTGAGCGTTATCGCTATTTTGACGCACGGTAGTGGTCATTTCTTCCATGCTGGCAGCTGTTTGCTGCAACGAAGCCGCCTGTTGCTCGGTACGAGATGACAGCTCTTCGTTACCGCTGGCGATGCCTTGCGCCGCCGGTGACACCACCTCAATCCCACTTTTCACCTCACCAATAATGCTGCTCAGACTTTTACGCATGGTATTTAGCGAGTCTATGAGCGAGCCAATTTCATCGCGACGCCGCGCTGGCACGGGGGCAGCCAAGTTGCCGCCTGCTATTTGCAGCGTAAAACGTGAGGCACTTTTTAACGGCCTAACAATCGAGCGTAGCGTAAGCACGCCTATCAGTATGAGCATCATTAACCCAGCGCCCAACACGCCCGCTTGGGCGGCTAGCATCGTTACCTGCCCCTGCTCGGCCTCTACCGCCATGGCTTCCGCGGTAGCTTGTTTTTGCGCTATTAGCTGGTTGACCATGCCCGACAACTCCCGCCCATCGGTATTCATCACACGGATCACCGCATCCAAGCCGGTAAAGGCCTGATATGTTTCTTCCGCCTGCAGCACGCTCGCTGCTTGGCGCATGCCATTGGTTAAAAACACCTGAAGCTGCTGGTCAAACGTATTCGCAAGCTCACTTCCGTTAACATCGCGCTGGTAATACTCTTGCCAGACAGCAGCAACCTCTGCAGCGCTCTCAGCGACAGCTTCCCCTATCTCAAAACGCTGGCTGATGAGCTCCATTCTTTCCGGCTCAATCATCGACTGCCGCGTATGGGCAATGGTCTGATCGATGTGCTGCAGGCGTATAACGTCACGCAAACCATCGTTATTGAGCCGTTCTAAGCGCTCTCCGGCCGCGTTTAACCCATAAAGCCCAAGCCCACCACTCAGTAACAGCAGAGTGCCCGCCACGACGATCATACCCACCAACTTAGCGCGTATAGTGTCTAGTCGAGCCCGTTTAAGGCGCTGGATCAGCCCTTTCTGGCGAATACGGCCTTTATCTAAGTAGATACGCTTATGGCGCCCTTCGCGGATATCCGCGTATACCTGCTCGGCTTGGGCAATTGCCTCACGAGAGGCCTGTACTCTGACCGATGCATATCCAACCACCTGATCGTTTTCCACAACCGGGGTAACACTGGCATCTACCCAGTAGTGATCACCGTTTTTACAGCGGTTTTTTACCAGTCCTCGCCACGTTTCACCGGTCTGAACGGTTTGCCATAAATTTGCAAACGCTGCAGGCGGCATATCAGGGTGACGGATCATGTTATGCGGTGCGCCAATCAGTTCATCATGACGGAAACCGCTAATCTGGATAAAGGCCGGATTGGCATATGTAATTCGGCCTTTAAGGTCAGTACGCGAGACAAGAAAATCATCCCCTTTTAACTCAACTTCACGCTGGGAGACTGGCTGGTTGTTACGCATTGAGGTGCCTTGTTGTTAGGAGTGGGGCATTTTTATTGGACAAAATGGGCGACGAAACCTAGTTAAAAAGCTTCCCACTCGTCTACCACTGCTTTAGAGGTCCCCCTTCTAGAAGGGGCCGATGCAGTACTTGGCAGAATAGCGCTAGTGACTATTGGCACCCCGACCGCACCTGTCACTCGGAAACGCTCAACCGCTTCACGCAGGCGCGCAGCCTCACCCTCCAACTCGTTAGCATTGCGTGCAGCCTGCTGCACTAACTGAGCATTTTGCTGAACCACCTGATCCATTTGGGCAACCGCTTGATTAACCTGACCGATTCCATTGCTCTGCTCTTCTGAGGCGGCAGCAATTTCATCCATAATATCGCTGACACGCTGCACAGCGGCCACGAGATCTTGCATGGTTTGCCCGGCATGGTTTACGCGCTGTGTGCCAGCGTCGACTTTGCCTAGTGAAGTATCAATGAGCGTGCGAATTTCTTTTGCCGCATTAGCACTACGGCTGGCCAGGCTGCGAACTTCCTGGGCAACGACAGCAAACCCTTTACCATGCTCTCCGGCACGAGCAGCCTCAACAGACGCATTTAGCGCTAGGATATTGGTTTGGAAAGCAAGGTTATCGATAACCGTAATGATGTCGGCCACCTGGTGGGAACTGGCACTTATCTCCTGCATGGTTTCAACAATGTTGCCCACCTCTTCACCGCTTCGCCTAGCGGTTAAGGTTGCGTCACCCGCCAGTTGGCTTGCTTGGCGCGCATTATCCGCATTATGACCTACGGTGGAGGCTAACTGCTCCATACTGGAAGCGGTCTCTTCCAGAGAAGAAGCTTGCTGCTCGGTACGTGAAGAGAGGTCATTGTTGCCACTGGCAATCTGCTGGGCACGCTCAAAAATAGATGCCCCGCTCTGGCGAACAACACCAACGGTCTCAGATAGCGAGCCCTGCATGTGGGCCATGGCACTATACAGCCGGCCAATTTCATTATTACCCGGCGCGATAATATGCTGGCTCAAATCGCCTTGCGCCATACGTTCAAAGTAACCGACCAATCTGTCCAAAGGGCGTAGTACATTGGCAGTGACTCCCCAAATCACCACAGCAACAGTAAGAGCGGTTATAACAACCACACCTATTAAAGCCCAACGGACATAAGCGGCGAACTCCGTAAAGGCCGCCTGCTGCAACTGCAGGTCATTCGTCGCTTGAACAATGGCAGCACCATGGTGGAGTGCGTATAGACCTACACCACACGCCAGGACCACCAGGAGTGAGAATGTCGCCAGCACCAGCCCCCAACTTAAACGAACGGTCATATTGCCCATCATTTGACGCACTAGCTGTGTCACACGCATTACTCCAAGCACAACCCTGTTAACCAATGCGTTCCATCGCCCGAAAAGAGGAGGCTGTTTAGCTCAAACCAGGTACCCTCCTTGTACCTGGTTGTCAGTCATTTAACTGTTGCTAGTGCTATCCACTAACGCCATTTCTTCGCTGGTCAGCAGCTTGTCAATATCCACGAGCACCAACATGCGATCATCGAGGCTGCCAAGTCCGCTCAAAAAGTCAGAGGAAAGCGTCACACCAAACTCTGGCGCTGGCTTTATTTGTTCTGGAGTCAAAGTCATGACATCGGACACACCGTCAACTACGATACCAACTACACGATCAGCAACATTGACGACGATCACGACGGTTTGACCACCGTACTCCACATTTTCCAAGTGAAATTTAATACGCAGATCAACAATCGGTACAATCACACCGCGCAGGTTGGTCACGCCTTTAATGAAATCTGGGGCATTAGCAATACGTGTTACATTTTCGTAGCCACGTATTTCCTGCACTTTCAAGATATCGATGGCGTACTCTTCTTCCCCTAGCGAGAACACTAGAAATTCACGATTTTCTGCTTCTGCAGCGGCTAGCACCGCCTTGTTAGCTGTTTGGCTCATGACGGCTCAGCCTCCTTATAGTGAGCGAGATGTGGATTCTTAACTATCTTGCCTGCTTTTTTTTTGGCACGGCTTAAGCGATGCAAACCCGTGATATCCAAAATCAATGCAACGCTTCCATCACCCAGAATAGTGGCGGCGGAAACGCCCGGCACTTTGCGGTAGTTATCTTCGAGGTTTTTAACAACAACCTGCTGTTGGCCGATCAGCTCATCGACCAGCATGGCATAACGACGCCCTTCACCTTGTACGATGACGGCAATGCTTTTGGTTGGGTCGGTAATCGCATTTTTGACGTCTAACACTTCGTGAATAGCAATAACCGGCAAGTACTCATCGCGCACTTTGATGACCACATCGTCTCCCGCCATAGCGTACATATCGCTTTTAGCGGGTTGGAGGGACTCCAGCACAGTGGAAAGCGGCAAGATAAACGTTTCGCCACCTACTTTGATTGACATTCCATCTAGAATCGCGAGGGTGAGCGGCAGGACAATACGCGTATTGGTACCTTCGCCCTTGGTAGACTGTATTTCGACTCGCCCGCCCATCCCCTGAATATTACGCTTCACCACATCCATGCCGACACCGCGCCCTGATACATCAGTGACCTCTTTTGCGGTCGAGAATCCAGGGGCAAAAATCAGCTGGAAAACGTCTTCATCGCTCATTGCGTCAGAGACATTGAGACCGTTTTCACGGGCTTTTTCCAAAAGACGCTCGCGGTCGATGCCTCCACCGTCATCGCGTACTTCAATAAGTATATTGCCACCCTGGTGGCGTGCTGAAAGTACTAACTTGCCTACACGGGGCTTGCCTAACGCCTCTCGCTCGTCGGGCATTTCGATGCCGTGATCCAAGCTGTTACGAACGAGGTGTGTTAGCGGATCAGTAATCCGCTCAACCAAACTTTTATCCAGCTCGGTCGACTTACCTTCGGTAATTAGCTCGATCTCTTTACCTAGCTTACCCGCAGTATCACGCACCACGCGGGGAAAGCGGCTGAAGACAAACTCCATTGGAATCATACGGATCGACATCACCGCTTCCTGGAGGTCCCGCGCGTTGCGCTGCAGCAGGCTCATACCGTTTTGTAGCGAGCTATTACCCACTGACTGGTCATCAAGGTCGCTAACCGTTTGATCCAGCATCGACTGGGTGATAATCAGCTCACCGACCAAGTTGATAATTTGATCGACCTTGTCAACCGAAACACGAATTGAGGAGGACTCACTCGCTGCTTTTTTGGGGGCTGCTTTAGCGGGCTTCTCTTGGCCTTTTGCAGGAGCACTATTATCACTTTGCGTAGTTGCAGCAGGGGTGCCATTAGTCGCGCCGACGGCTGCTTCTGCTGCGGGCATTGGCACTGCCGCTTGAGTAACAACAGGCACCTCCGGCGCAACTTTTGCTGTCTCTGTCGCACCGGTTGCCTCTGCCGTATCGACCGCTACTGTGCTGATAGCGATTTGCTCTGGCTCAATCACAAAGCACATCACTGCTTCTATATCGTCGGCACTGACATTTCCTTTGAGGATGACTTCGTAACGCTTCTCATCCCCTGAGTGCGACTGAATATCACCCAGTTGCTCAAGCTCTTCGACCAGTAACGTTCGATCTTTATCGTTTACATTGAGTAAGGCGACTAATAGATGCGTGTCCCCTTTCGCAGACGCCTCACTTTTACTGGACTCTGCTTGGGGTTGCGGCACTGCTGGCACAGCAGGGGCGTCGAGGGATTGTCCGATCTCCTCTAACGCGATCTGCTGTAGAACATGGCAGATTCGCGCGTACGCTTCCTGGTTGGGTTCTTCCTCGTTGCGGTAGGCATCGAGTTGCTCACGCATGATGTCTTTAGCCTCTAAAAAGGTATCAACAAGGTCAGACCGCAGGGTTAGTTCACCTTTACGCGCATGATCCAGCAGGTTTTCGAAAATATGCGTGGTTTTTTGCAACACGCTAAAGCCGAACGTGCCTGCACCGCCTTTTATAGAGTGGGCCGCACGGAAAATAGCGTTTAGCTGCTCGCTATCCGGATCATCGACATCCAGTTCCAATAAGTGCTGCTCCATATCCGCCAGCAGCTCTTCCGCTTCTTCAAAAAAGGTGTCAAAAAAATCCGTTATATCCATGCACCGCTCCACGTGAACGTCATATTTTTGTGACCAGCCTCGCTCATTCGGCTACGTCGGCCTGTGGCATGTCTGGTAGTAAAGCCTCTTCGGGCACTGCGGCTTCAGGTAACGGTACATCGGCACCTAGAACACCTGGATCCCGAATTGTCTCGGCTATCTCGGGTAACAGCACCAAAAGTTCAATGCGTCGATTCATAGGGTCTGTTGGAGCAGTGTCAGGCAACAGCACACGATCAGCAAAGCCTGATACACGCAGTAGTTGACCTGGATCAAGCCCGCCTACTACCAACTCCCGACGCGAGGCATTCGCGCGATCACTGGATAGTTCCCAATTGCTATAACCTCGATAGCCGCCCGCGTAGGGCACACTGTCGGTATGGCCGCTGATACTTAAGTCGTTGGGCAATTCATTGAGTAGCGGTGCAATAGTACGCAGCAGATTACGCATATAGGGTGCCACTTGGTCACTACCCAGCTGGAACATAGGCCGCTGTTCAGTATCAAGTAGCTGAATGCGCAGCCCTTCACGGGTAAGGTCAAAGCGCATTTGATTACGTAGCTGACGCAGCTCTGGGTCTAGCTCAATGGCCCTTTCTATACGCGCTTGTAAATCAGAAAAAAACCGCCGCTCTTGCAAGCTGGGACGCGACTGTGGGGATATATCTATCCGCGCACGCTCACCATCACGATGGGCCGGGTCAGGACCTCCGCCAGGAATCGCTCGCGTACTGCCGCCTCGATCCCCCGTCACCGCGGTTATCAGCGGTGTACTAAAGTACTCAGCAACACTGCGACGGGTTTCATCACTGGAGACACTTAAAATCCACATCACCAGGAAGAGCGCCATTAGCGCAGTCATAAAATCTGCCAGGGCGATCTTCCATGCCCCCCCATGGTGGGCATGGACCACTTTTTTACGCCGAATGACTATTGGGCGCTTGTCACCGCCCTTACTCATGCATTACCGGCCTTTTTTGAGTCGCGGACATACTCTTCCAGCTCTGAGAAGCTTGGCCGCTCAGCGGTGTGCAGCGCTTTTCGACCAAACTCAACCGCTAACTGCGGTGCATAGCCGTGCAGGCTCGCCAGCAGCGTGACGCGAATACACTGCAGCATTTTTTCCGCTTCTTTTGCCTGCCGGTCAGCATAGCTAGCGATTGGGCTGATAAAGCCATAGCCCATCAAAATGCCCAGGAAGGTACCTACTAGCGCCATTGCAATCATTTGGCCCATTTGGTCGGGGCTGGCATCCGCGTAGGTCAATGCTTTAATCACCCCCATTACCGCAGCCACGATACCAAACGCGGGCATGGCGTCGCCTACTTTGGCAATCGCATCAATAGGGATATGGGCTTCTTGCTCAAACACTTCGATTTCGTGAAGCATCAGCTCGTCGATTTCCATCGGCTCCATGCCACCGCTCACCATCAGGCGTAAATAGTCAGTCAAAAAGTCCATGATATGGGGATCGGCAAGCACTGCAGGGTGCTCTTGAAACAGCGGGCTTTCCTGGGGGTTGTCAATGTCACGTTCAATACCCAGCATTCCTTCCCGACGAATCTTTGAGAGCAATTTGAACTGGAGCGCCATTAGCTCCATGTACAGGGCTTTATTATATTTTTTGGTCCGCTTAAGCCTAGGCAAGATCTTGAACGTGGCTTTAATCGCTTTACCGTTATTGGCGGCAATAAAGGCGCCTACGCCTGCACCGCCAATAATTAGCAGCTCCAGGGGTTGATACAGGGGGCCTAAACTACCACCTGCCAGCACATAGCCGCCAAATACGCACAATATTACGACGACATAACCTAGGAGAATCAGCACAAACAGTGTCCTTGCGATAGCAGTTTTTGTATCAACGGAACGTCATCCACTGCCTCATCATTATGAAGACACTGGAAGGCCCCATCCCAAGTGAAGCTTCGCCATATCATACTAAGGCGCAGGCAGTGTTTAATGGAAAAGAACCACCGCCTTTTGACGCTATCTATGCGTTAATAGCTTGTTTTATTCGTCTTGCGACTACCTACGGGGGGCGTAGCTAGGTTTCCATGTTGGCCGCTTCACGCTGAGCTTTGCGTGTTTTCCCAGCACGTGAAGGCGGCTGGCAAATACCACATACATAGTCATGAAGCGGGCTATGTGCATGAGCAACAAAGCGCCCCTTACAGCGGGTACAGGTATTTAGCTGCAGTAAATCGCTTTCAAAAAAACGCACCAGCGTCCACGCTCGTGTCAAACCCAGCACCGGCTCCACGCCTTCAAGCGTTATCTGCTCTTCGTAAAGGCGATAAGCTTTTACGAACGCATCGATGCGCTCGCAGTTGGTATTTTGCTGTAAGCTTGCGTAAATATTATAAAAAAGTGATGAGTGTACGTTGGGCAACCAAGTGACGAACCAGTCTGTCGAGAAAGGTAGCATCCCCTTTGGGGGCGACATGCCACGCACTTCTTTGTACAGCTTAATGAGGCGAGTACGGCTTAGATCCGTTTCTGTCTCCAATACCTGTAAACGTGCGCCTAATTCAATCAACTCGATTGCCAACTGCACTTGGTGCATTTCATCAACCAAGCTTTTCTGGCTCACTCCCCTCCTCCTTTGGATAAAGACTCGAATGGTTCACAGGCTGATAACAAGGATGCATGTAACCCCGACAGCCCTTGATCCCTAGGGTTCTCCATAATTTGGCGCAAGCGTTGGCCACTGGCTTGGCTAAACCGGCATATCAACTGGTTCGTGCGCGCCAGCCTCGTCAATTGCCATGCGTTGAGTGAAACAAGCAAATCCACCAATTCGTTATCGATTTTCAAGCGAAACATAGCAGCCTCCCGATCTTCATTCAGCAAACGCTGGGCAAGGAGTAAATATGCTAAGTTTATTTCTTCAATTTCATCAAGAAAGTTTGTTTGACTCATAGTGTTCCATCGAACAACACAGGCGCGACTTTATAAACGTTATAACGACGCCGTGGGTGACTTTTTCCATAAACCTCATGGTTGCACACAACATCTGCATTGGCTACTTGAGCCGTTAACGGTGAGCGAGCCCTTCTTCCGAAAGCTCAAACACCCACACCAACAGCTCTGCGACTACCTGATACAAACTCGCTGGGATCTCAGCATCTATATCTAACTGCATAAGCAGCGCTACTAACTCAGGGGCATCGTGTACGTAAATCCCCTGGCGCTGTGCTTCTGCCATAATCCGTTCAGCTAACTCGCCATACCCTTTCGCCACCACTCGAGGCGCCTGCTCACCACCTTGATAGGCCAGCGCGACAGCCTGGCGACGACGTTCACCCGACGTCGTCATGGTGGCTCTCAAAACTTATATACCTGGCGTTCACCTGGACCTTACGAAAATCCAAGGCACCCAAACGTCTCTCTAGCGCATCTAGCCCCTGTTCAAGCTGCCGATGTGTCGCTAGGTTATCAGTCGTCAGGTCTATACTCAACGTCGCCTGATAAAGCCATAACGAAACGCGGAAAGCTCCCACATTGGGCACCTCAAGTTGCATTTCAGAACGCCAGGCTTCTTCGGGGTCAGCATCATCCTGAGCGGTTTCCTGCCCATCATCCCGTGTAGGCAGATTGATTACGAGCGCCATAAAAATTCCGGCCCAAACATCACCCTCCCAACGAATCGTTGGCATTACCAACATTTCTAGCTGCTGACGCACCAGGCTTTGCAGGTTCTCATGAACAACTTCTCTTCCCCTCCGCGGGACCGCTATTTCGGCCACCTCCCGCAAGCTACCGGAGTCCGCTCTGGCTTGGCCTGTCTCTGGCCTTTCTGCCTGCAACGTAGCATTCAGGTTTGGCGTATTCGCCGTTAACACATCAGGCCGCCCTAATACTGGCCTTTCGCTTACGACTGGTACCAACGTCGTATTGGGCAAAATAGACAAGCTGCCAGCCGCAGTTGGCACAGACGGGCCAGGCGCTAAAGGCGTTGCAGCCGTCACCGCTATATTCGCACTAGCAGGCCATACAGGCCGCGGGCCAGGCTGCATCTGCGGCTCGCGCAACAGCTGTTGGCGAGAAACTTCCCCTTGGAACCAACGTTTTAGATGAGATTCGTAGAACAAACCACTATCTCGCACACTCGCTTCTAAACGCGTCGCCAACGCTGTAGCGGTTGGCGCATCCTGGGCATTCATCAGTGGCGCCTCAGGGCGCATAACACTAGGTGGCGCGGGGAAGCGCAGCAAAACATCAGCGATCGTACGTGCAGCAGGGCTAAAGTGGGTTTGCGTTGAACCAATCGCCGTACTTGAGCCCCCTTGGGAGGGCGGATGCTGCCTATCAGGGGTATTCGAAGCCGGTAAGTGTTTGAGTTCACCTAACGGCGACGACATTGGTCGCCCATCTAAACTAGCGTCTCCCTGCAGCGCTCGCGGCCCTTCACCTGGGGGAACAGGCTGCACAGGCGCATTCAAGGAGCGCTGTAAAGAAGCCTCTCCCTGACGCCCCAGCACTTGGTGCAAGAGGGTATCAATAAGCGGCGTGATGCCACTCACGGCGCCTCCTGATCCAATAAGCTGTCAGCATCATAGGTGTCATAGTGCCCCTGTTGCGGCGCGTAGGCACGGTGCAAATCACGCTGACGCTGCGATACCCCAATCAGCTTGCCTAGCTCTTCACGGCGAGCAACCAAACGGCGCCGAATCTCCACATCATGCTCAAGGATACCTTCCAGCAACTCGGCCTTACGCGATTTGGAAACGGCGTCTAAGATGACTTGCTGATCAAGTGCGCGCAGCTCCTCTACTAGCGTCACATAGTGAGAGCGCTGCTCAATAAGCTCTGGCCACTGTTCCGCGTTAGCTAGCTCATGCATGTGTGTCGCACGGTCTAGCAGTTCAGCGTATGCTTCTAGCAACGCTTGCTGAGTAGTGCCACGAACAGTTTCAGAACCCAACATAATTGCCTCATGCACTCTGCTGCTGGCCGATTTCACGCCATGCTGATGCGATATCTTCTAGTAGTCGTTCTGCTTGGTTAAGACTTTCTTCATCATTGCGCAGGTTAGCAACCAGTAGTAAGCGAGCAATGTAGTCATACAGTGATGCTAGCCGCTCGGCAATTTCGCCGCCTTTCTCTTGGTCCAACGCAGCTGCCAGACCGTTATTAATAATATCTAACGCTTTGGAGATTGATTTTCCCTTCTCAGCAATGTTGCCTGCCTGCATGTGAATACGCGCAGCTCGTATCGACGCCTGGGCACCATCAAATAGCATCACAATAAGCTGGTGTGGATCAGCTGACATAACGCCGCTCTCCACGCCGACACGGGCATACGCCTTGGCACCTCGTCCATAGGCGGCGCCACCTCGGGAGTATGTCATAAGCGGGCACTCCTTTTATTGGGTCACACAACAGCCGAGCCAGTAGGACTAACACACGCTGTTTACCATTCAAAATTGAGCTTTCAAGCTCAGCTATAAAGTTATATCGGCGCCCCATCCACAGACTTTAACCCTCAAACACGCTTTCGCTTAGAAAAATGTCATTCTTATGGCATGAAGGAAAAATGGACTCGCCGTTAGGCCTTATCAGGTAGACACCGCTAATTCCCGCACTGGCCGCCCAAGTTTTTCCAGCACATCACCACTCACAGAAGCCCCCAACGTATCGCGCAGGGGCGACTCAACGCCCCCGGCAAGCACCACTTCAGCCGGCGTACCGTCTCCATTAAGGCGCACAATCCAGGCTAACTGGTCACTTGAAAAGTGAACAAGCGAACCAACTGGCAGTGTTTTGAAGTGCTCGATATAACGCTTGATCCAACGCGGATCAAACTGATGCGGGTGGTGCAGCAAGTGGCGATAAATTTGTTGGGCAGTTCTGGCGGGGCGGTCGGCGCGGTCACGTCGCATTGCCTCGACAACATCAACAACCGCACTGGCTTTAGCCAGCTCGTTAATATCTTCACCGGTTAACCCTCCTGGGTAACCGCTACCATCTAACCGCTCATTAACCCCCCCAATGACGGCCTGGACAATAGAGACAGAGAGCCATGGGCAGTTTTGCAGCCGATCCATTAACAGAGCAACGTGCTCACTCATCGCCTGACGATGGGTGGCTTCGAAGTTAGGCGCCTTAAACACTATCTGAGGGACAAGCGCCTTACCCAGATCATGGATCAAACCACTGGCCACAATCGCCTTTCGAACGTCACGGGGCATATTCTCCCCCACAAGGTCGAGCAGATGCACTGCTACGGCAATTCCATGGCGCACTAACAGCGGCTCTGGCGACAAGCAGCGCGAAGCAAAGAGCAGCGCCTCTCGATCCTCTTCGTGCAGCATTAATAGGCGATCCGCATTACGCGACAACTGCCGAGAATCAATATCGCTCCCCTGCTGCAACAGCAATAATTGCGCGTCTAAGTAAGCCGCCACTTTCACAAGTCGCCGTGCCATCGGGGTTGCATACCGTTGAATATCACGACGTCCGACACGCTCTGTACTTTCTGTACGCTTACCCGGCTGTTCAAAAAGCGGTGATGGCTGCCGCTCCTCTTGGGCTTCTTTCTTATAACGCGCCGCTTCCCGCTCTATCTCACACACGAAGTACCAAATTTGCCGCTCCTGCTCTGAGGAGCAGTCCGCAAAGCGAAATCCAGCCCGTAAAAGATGGTGCTCAGGGTCTATTTTCTGGTGACGTGCCACCCCATGCACTTCAAAGTAGGAACCATTCGGAAAAGTGCAGGTGAGCTTAATTGGACTATCCGCCTCCGCCAGCACGCCACTCGCGATTAAGGGCAACTCTACCTGACAGCCATCCTGGGAGAGATCGCGCAGCTCACCCAGGATATTCTCACCAGCGGCACCAATAACAGCTACGGGCACCAACATCCCCATACGCAGCTCCGCGCGAAACGATTCACGCCGCTGTAACACTTCTACAGTGGCCGGGTAATCACTACAGCATAAGAAGCGACCACCGGAGTGTCGCGTTTCCGTTAGCGAAAGCAGTGGCGTACGCACCACTTTGCCCTGGGACTGACCACGTAAAAAGAATTTTTCCCCTTGCTGTAGACGGCTCAGCAAATAGTCAACGGATGATAAATCCATGACCAGGGCATTCCCTGCATGCTGCTCCATCAAAACAATCGGCTCTGGGCGTACTTCTGCAGAGGCCAAGCAAAGCGAAACACCGCCGCTTTCAATCATGGCATTTAGATAAGCGCTTATCGCAGAGGAACTGGTAACGCTTTCATACCCATCTTGCTGAACTGCCATGCTCGTTTCGCCTTCCCAACCACGTTGTTGTTTGACATCACCAATAAGCGAAAGAGCATACCAGAAGCTCTTAGCAAGCCGCATGTACTCATCAGCCTAACCATGCCTTCATCATATATGCACATAAAATCAGCTACTATCAACCACTAACGCAGCAGCCCTTTCAAGGCCTGAACAAACAAAAAGATAAAGTTTAGCGCGCCCCTGCCGATGTTTAGCAAAGAGGCTTACTAATCAAGTAATAAATAGCCTCATTGTCTTTGTCACCTGTAACGTTACCTAGCCATCAGGCTTACCTCTGGAGGAGCGTCATTTATGGGCCCACTACCAATAGACAGCACATCCGCTACGCCACCAGCGTCAACATCACTTTCGCCACGCCAGGAGATTGAGAAAAAACTCCAATCACTAGCAGCGCAAGCAAATGAAACACCTTCAGGTAATACCATTACGCAAGAAGAACTCATCGAGCCACTGCAGCGCATCAATGAAGTTATGCGCCCGCGCGGCCTTGAGTTTGACATTAGCGAAGGGTCTTCACGCATTATTACGCGAGTAGTGGATAGAGACACAGGGGATGTTATTCGCCAAATCCCTGCTGAAGAAGTACTGCTGCTCGCCGAACAGCTAGAGGAAATGCAGGGCCGCCTTATCTCTGTGGAGGCATAAAGCCACAGAAGCTAGAGCTAGCGTGCGAACGCCCAGAAAATACTATTAACCATTAATTACTTTAGCGACTCATTGCTTTAGCGATTCATTGCTTTTAGTTAGCGTTCGCCACTTTTTATGTTTGCCACCCTGCTTGCCCTACTCCCATGCTGTTTGTGGCCTACCCCACCACAGAAAGCCATGCCTTCAGTTTTTAATTACCTAGTTTTTTAACTGCCTATTAGTTGCCTAGCTTTTTAACCACCTAGTGTTTAGCTACCCAGTTGTTAGCTACCACCTAAACCTGCATATTCATAACATCTCGGTATGCAGAAACTAACCGGTTGCGTACTTGCAGCCCCATTTGAAATGCAACGCTAGCTTTTTGCATATCAACCATCACATCGTTTAGCTCGACATTCGGCTCTCCCGCCTGAAACGCCATAGCTTTAGCGTTGGCGCTCTGCTGGAGGCGGTTAATACGCTGAATAGAAGCCTGCAACTCACTACCGAAGCCACCCTGGCCGACCACGGTAGAGACATGCTCGCCTTTCATCGGCGCAGCCGCCTGGGTTGCCAAGCTTTGCATCTGCTGCAGTGCGGACTGAATAGGAGGTGAACTCATACGCATACCCCATTCGCATGAAAGAAAAAATAATACCAATAGCCTACCACTAGCCAAGCAAGCCTCATACGTACAAATAGAGACGAAAAGCCAAGCTTTTCGTCCATTTATGGTCGACGCACCCCAGGATAATGGCGTCCATCATAATTCCGCTGCCTAATTTTTAGCGGATAACCGCGATTGACGGATATAGCCTATGCCTTCTTTGGTGATGCGTCTGGGCCGTTATCGGTTTTGCCTACCCTCCTGGAGGGATGCATGAGCGAAACTGGTGCTACGGCAGGCCGTCAGAACAGTACGACCCCAAATGCCCCCCGCAGCGGTGCTGCAGCAAGCGAGCTAAACAACACGGCAACGTTTGAACGCATTCTGAAACAGCTGCGTGGCAACCCGTTAGTCGTGCTATTGATAGCTGCGGCTGCTTCTATTGCTGTTATTGCAGCGCTATTCATGTGGGCCAGCAGCCCCGAATACCGTGTTCTTTACAGCAACCTGAACGAAGCAGACGGCGGGCGCATCATCGCCGAACTAGATAGCCGAGGCGTTCCCTATCAGTTTAGCGAGGGGGGCCAAGCGCTTTTAGTGCCGGGGAATCACGTACATACGCTTAGGCTTCAGCTTGCGGAGCAGGGGCTGCCTCGCGGCGGCAACCTGGGCCTTGAGCTAATGGAGAACCAAGCTTTTGGTATTAGCCAGTTTGCTGAGCAGGTCAATTTCCAGCGCGGCCTGGAAGGTGAGCTGGCGCGCTCTATTGAATCGCTCGGCCCTGTGGAAAGGGTGCGCGTTCACCTTTCCATGGCTAAACCTTCTGTCTTTATACGCGATAGGGAACCTGCCAAAGCATCTATCGTGCTAACACTACTGCCCGGCCGAGTGTTAGGTGAAGGCCAAGTCAGCGCTATTGTGCACATGGTGTCCAGCAGCGTACCGGAGCTAGCTACCGAGAATGTAACTGTCGTTGACCAAAATGGTCGTTTATTGACCGCCAATACCTCCCAGGGCAATGATCTTGATGGCACTCAGCTTGCCTACATTAACGAGGTAGAACGCTCCTACCAGCGCCGCATAGAGAGCATTCTTTCGCCGATACTGGGTAGTGATAACGTGCGCGCGCAGGTTGCTGCTCAGATCGATTTCTCACGCCGCGAAGAGACTACCGAGCGCTATGCTCCTAACCAGGCTCCCAACGAGTCTGCTGTTCGTAGCCGCCAATTAAGTCTTGCTTATGATGGTGAAGACCCATTAGCGACAGGCATTCCAGGCGCATTAAGCAACACCCCTCCCGGTGCCGCTCCTGCTCCCATCGATCAACCGGCCGATGGCGAGGACTTGCCGGCAAATGCGCTACGCAACCTACGTCAAGATGACGTGGTTAACTATGAAGTTGACCGTAGTATTGAGCATATTCAACACCGCCTGGGGCAAGTTCAGCGCCTCTCAGCTGCAGTTGTCGTGAATTTCCGCCGTACTATCAATGACAATGGCGAAATAGAGCAAGTCGCTCTCAGCAATGAGGAAGTCGCACAACTTGAGCGCTTAGTTCAACAGGCGATGGGGTTCTCACAGGCACGCGGTGACCAAATAGAAGTAGTCAACACCCCCTTTGCCAGCACCGAAGAAGCCACGGAAGAGACTGCATGGTGGCAGCAGCCTGAAATACTCTCTCTTGCGTCTACGCTTGGTCGCTACTTACTTGTAGCAATCTCAGCGCTACTACTTTACCTGCTGATACTACGCCCGCTGATCAAACGCTATACACAAACGCCGGTCATGGCGGCCGCTGTACCGGGCAGTACTTTTAGCGCCAGCGTAGGCGATGAAAAGGATGAGCCAGAGGAAGAAGGGACTTCAGAGGAAGACGGAACTTACAGTAATAGACCTAAGCGCCGCCGTAAGACGTCTCTGTATGAGCATAATCTCAACGACCTGCGTGAAATGGCCCAGGAAGACCCTCGCATGGTTGCAATGATTATTCGCAGTTGGATGAATACTAATGAGTAGCCTTATTGCCGAGATGAGCGGAGCGCGTAAAAGTGCCATTCTGCTGCTTGCACTGGACGAAGACAGCGCTGCGGAGGTATTTAAATTTCTGAGCGCCAGCGAAGTACAAGAAATCAGCCTGGAAATGGCGCGTTTACAGCAGATTTCTCATGAGGACATGAAGGCGGTCTTAGAAGCATTCCACCTTGAGAACGAAGAGTTTGTCGCGCTCAACCTCAACTCGAGCGAACATATTCGTTCGGTGCTGACTAAGGCGCTCGGCAGCGAGCGCGCTACCAGCCTCATTGAGGACATCCTCGATACCACAGGTGGTGGTTCCGGCATTGATGCGCTGAACCTTATGGAAGCGTCAATGGTGTCAGAACTTATCCGCGATGAGCACCCGCAGATTATTGCCACTATTTTAGTGCACTTAGACCGTCATCAGGCCGCTGATATTCTTGAACTGTTTGAAGAGAAATTGCGCAACGACGTGGTGCTGCGCATTGCAACCTTCAGCGGTGTCCAGCCAGCAGCACTACAGGAATTGACCGAAGTGCTCACCAGCATGTTGGATGGCCAAAACCTCAAGCGCAGCAAAATGGGCGGCGTAAGAACAGCGGCTGAAATTCTGAACCTTATGAACTCTTCCCAGGAAGAAGTGGCTATCGAAACCGTTCGCTCTCACAGCGAAGACCTTGCCCAGAAAATTATCGACGAAATGTTCCTATTCGAGAACCTGCTCGACCTGGACAACCGTGCGATCCAAATGGTGCTACAGGAGGTGGAAACCAACTCTTTGGTGGTGGCGCTCAAAGGTGCTCAGGATGCACTTGTGGATAAGTTCCTACGCAATATGTCTCAGCGGGCAGCGGACTTAGTACGCGAAGATATGGAGGCCCGCGGCCCCATTCGAGTTTCCCAGGTGGAAACCGAGCAAAAAGCCATTCTCCAGGTGGTTCGCCGCTTAGCGGACTCTGGCGAGATAGTTTTGGCGGGTGGAGACGATGAGTATGTCTAGTGCTCATACCCCTGAATTTGACCGTCATGGTACGTGGCGGCGCTGGCAGATGGATGAGTTGTCGGAACGTAGCGACGACTTTCAAGATAGCAAGCTATCCGCACCCTCGGCACAGCAACGCAAAGTGGAAGCTGCGCAGCGCGCCGCAGAGCAAGCTCGCCAGCGCGAACAGCAAGAGCGCCAAGCGCTCTATGAGCGTATTCGCCAACAAGCTGAAGAAGAAGGTTATCAGGCGGGCTTGGCCCGCGGTCATCAAGAAGGTCTCCAGCAAGGCCTTCAGGAAGGGCACGACCAGGCAGAAGAAGCGCTTAAGCAACAGGTTCGCCAAACCGTGGCGCCGCTTGAGGCACTCGCAAAGCAGTTTGCGGATGCCCTTGAGCGCATCGACGAAACAATTGCACACGACCTTACCGAGTTAGCCCTCGCTACTGGCAAACAGCTAGCAGGCAATGCCATCCAGGAAAACCCTGAGCAAGTGCTTGAAATTGTGCGAGAGCTTTTGCATACCGAGCCCCCACTAGTTGGTCAGCAACGGTTATGGCTGAACCCTGAAGATCATGCTCTGGTTAAAGAGCACTTGGGCAGCGAACTTAGTGCTGCAAACTGGCACCTTCAACCTGATGATCAGTTAGCCCGCGGTGGCTGCCGCGTCACGAGCGCGCAAGGTGAGCTAGACGCCACCTTTGAAAGCCGCTGGCAGGCCGTACACTCTCAGTTGCGCAAGCGCCATCACGGCAGCGACACACCGCCCTCTTCGTAGGTAACGCTATGAGCAACGCCACTTGCCCACATCAGCACCGCTGGCATAAAGCACTGCACCGCACCACGCAGCGTGTCAGCCACTTACCTCGCTACCGAACCAGTGGCAGAGTGATTCGTGCGACGGGTATGGTCATTGAGGTGGTGGGCTTACGGGTTGCGGTAGGCAGCGCATGCCGGATTGAATTACCCGGTGCAGATGGCAGGCTTAACGACAGCGACAAGCATGCCGAAGCGGAAGTGGTCGGCTTTTCAGGCGACAAGCTGTTTCTCATGCCCCTTGAAGAGATATCAGGTTTAATGCCTGGCGCCAGGGTAACTCCCCTTAGCGATGGTAGTGGCCACAGTGCCCGACGCTTCCCTATTGGCGATGATCTGCTGGGGCGAGTGTTAGACGGCAACGGCAATCCACTGGATAACCGTGAAAGTATTGATGACGCACCCCGTGCGACGCTTCAAGCCACGTTACTAAACCCGCTTTCGCGCGCGCCCATCGAATCACAAATTGATGTGGGAATTCGTGCCATTAATGCCCTGCTGAGCGTTGGCCGGGGCCAACGAATGGGCTTATTTGCAGGCTCTGGGGTCGGTAAATCTGTTCTCCTGGGCATGATGGCGCGTTACACCCAAGCGGATGTGATCGTAGTAGGTTTAATTGGTGAACGGGGACGGGAAGTACAGGATTTTATAGATAATATTTTAGGACCCGAGGGGAGACGGCGGGCCGTCGTTGTTGCGGCGCCAGCTGATACATCACCGCTGCAGCGGCTTCAGGGAGCTGCCTATGCAACGCGATTGGCTGAAGGGTTCCGCGACACTGGCCGCAATGTGCTGCTCATCATGGACTCGTTAACGCGTTATGCCATGGCACAACGCGAAATTGCCCTTGCTATCGGCGAACCTCCCGCCACCAAGGGCTATCCACCCTCAGTGTTTGCCAAACTGCCCAGCTTAGTTGAACGGGCAGGCAACGCTGAGCGTGGGGGTGGCTCTATTACTGCTTTTTATACCGTACTAACTGAAGGTGACGACCAGCAGGACCCTATTGCTGATGCTGCACGGGCAATTTTGGACGGCCATATTGTGCTATCACGTGGGCTTGCAGAAGCTGGTCACTATCCCGCTATTGATATTGAAGCATCGATCAGCCGTGCCATGACCTCCATTGCGACACCAGAACAGTTGCAAGCAGCACGCACGTTCAAACAGCTTTTTTCGCGTTACCAGCGTAACCGCGACCTGATTAGCGTAGGCGCCTATAGCCCAGGTCACGATCCCAAGTTGGATGAAGCAGTGAACCGGTTTCCTGCGCTGGAACGTTTTCTTCAGCAAAATATTAATGAGTGCGCAACGCTCGAAGAGTCGCGCCAAGCACTGCATGCCACAGTGGGGGGCTAGCCATGGGTCATTCACAGCTTGATATATTAACTGGTCTAGCCCGGGATGCTAGAGACCAAGCGGGCAAACTGCTGGCGGAAGAGCGTCAAACACAACAACAAACTGAAGCGCAGCTTGAGTCTCTCAACCGTTATCGCGCAGAGTATGCCGAGCGTCTACAGCAGGCAATGCGCGACGGAATCGACCCGGCCACTATGTATAACTATCAACAATTTCTAGCCTCACTTGACACTGCACTGAGCCGCGCTAGGCAAGCATTAACAGCACAACAGAAGCGCGTTCAGCAAAGCCAGCAAAATTGGCAGCAAGAGCAGCGCAAACTCTCATCCTACGACACACTGGCTTCGCGTAGGCTACTAGAGGAACATCGTCGCCAGGAGCGTCACGAGCAAAAAGCTAGCGACGATTTTGTTACTGGCCGTATGGCTCGCCAACTTACTGACAAGCCGCACTAGCGCCGCGAGGGGACTGTATTTATGAATATTCAGCTGCTGCTTTCAGCGAATCAAGGCCAAGGCGTTGCTTCACCTCTCCAATTGCCAGCCGCTGGCTCGCCTCCACTCGCGGCGCCAATGTTCCTCCAAGTATTTACGCAGGCAACAAACCATCAGTCGCTCGCTAAGGCCGATACCCAGGTCGATGCTCAAACCGACAGCATGCCGACAGCGCCACTTAGCACCTCCGCTGAACAGCTATCTTCACTCGATTTTGAGCTGGTCGAGGAAGTGCCCCAAAACGGTAATGCGCAATGGCAGTCGGCCCCTCCCATACCCAACATGCAAGATAGTCATGCAGAGCATGGAACTCCGGCTACACCACTACCTAGCGCTGCTGGCACTTTTGCGTCTGTTCAAGCACCCTCTTCTGAGCAAGTAAGTTCTCCACTTGCCAGCAGCCACGCTAAACAAGCGCCCGGCATCACCATTGAAGAAGTAGCATCACGCTTAACCCTGATTGCCTCCTATTCTGCAGCGCCTGTTGCTCAGAGCCACACAGCTCCCAGCGCGCAATCCAGCCACAGCGCAACATTAATAAATCAGCATGCTAGTACTAGCAAAGCCACAGCCGATAGCCAGCCATCTGTAGAGTCTGATGTTTTCTCAGCCTCTCTTGCGCGCACATTGCCAATGCCACTCTCTGCGCCTGATAGCGCCCCGGATAGAAGCATGGCTGCGATGGCTACACCAGCAGCTCAAACTCAAACTCAAGCTCAAGCTCAAGCTCAAGCTCCAAAGCCTAATGCGCAACTTGCAGCACAGAGGCCGTCTGGCGCTTTAAGCACCACCGCATCAACAACGGACTCTTTGCCAGTAGCGCCTGCGTCATCCATGGTTGATTCAGCGGCGATGTCACAGGAAAGTGCCAACAAGGCTCAGCCTATAGCTAGCTCCAACGTAGCAGAGAGAGCGGTAGACACTACATCTCTACCAACGAACACAGCTCATACGCAGCCCCTAGTGCTGCCAACAGCTAGTACGCTCTCTTTAGAGGCGGCCTCCGCCACTGCTAGCACGTTAGCACCTACAAGGCAGTTGCAGACAGCTGCAGCTCAGCCGACTGCCCCTGTTCAACCGGGTGCCCAGCCTAGCACCCAACCAACCGACCAAGTAAGCTTACCGGTAGAGCCTGCGGCAACGCTTAGCCCTCAGTCGATGGCGGACCAACCAGTAGCAAACGCGACGGCTAACTTGCCAGCACCTGCGACGTCAGCACCATCGTTGGTAACAGCGGCCGTTCAGCCTGACACCCAACCAGAGACACTGGAACATTCACCGGTAGAGCAGCCTGCATCAGCGCTTAGCCTCCAGACGATGATGGACCGACCAGAAGCAAAAGGTACGGCTAACTCACCAGCACCTGCGCCGTCAGCATCGTCGCTGGAAACAGTGGCAGTTCAGACTCAGCCAGCTCAACCGGTCACCCAGTCTGACACCCTGCCGACTGCTCAAGTACGCTTACCGGTAGCAGACGGCGCGGCTAATCTGCCAGCACCTGCGCCGTCCGCACCAGCATCGTCGCTGGAAGCAGTGGCTGTTCAGACTCAGCCAGCTCAGCTGGCGGCAACCGCTCAACCCGACACCCAACCAACTACTCAGGTACGCTTACCGGTAGAGCCTGCGCCTAGCCTTCAGACAATGGCGGATCTACCAGTAGCAAACGAAGCGGCTAATCAGCCTGCACCAGCACTTAGCCCTCAAACGATGGTGGGCCTCCCGGCAGAAAGCGGAGCGGCTAATCTGTCAGCAGCGGTAGTTCAGCCTCAGCCAGCTCAGCCGACGGCACCCACTCAACCGGGTACCCAGCCAGACACCCAACCAGTTACACAAGCACGCTTACCGGTAGAGCCTGCGCCAACACTTAGCCCCCAAACAATGGCGGACCTACCAGCAGAAAGCGGAGCGGCTAATCTGTCAGTACCGTCAGCACCATCGCTGGAAACAGTGGCAGTTCAGCCTCAGCCAGCTCAGCCGACAGCGCCCGCTCAATCGGACGCCCAGCCTGACACCCAACCAGTTACACAAGTACGCTTACCGGTAGAGCCTGCGCCAGCGCTTAGCTCCCAAACGATGGCGGACCTACCAGTAGCTGACGGCTCAGCTAATCTGCCTGCACCTGTGCAATCCGCACCAGCACCGTCGTTGGAAACATTAGAAGCAGTGGCCGTTCAGCCTCAGCCAGCTCAGCCGACAGCGCCCGCTCAATCGGACGCCCAGCCTGATGCCCAACCAACCACTCAAGTACGCTTACCGGTAGAGCCTGCATCAGCGCTTAGCCCCCAAACGATGGCGGATCTACCAGTAGCTGACGGCGCAGCTAATCTGTCTGCACCTGTGCAATCCGCACCAGCACCGTCGTTGGAAACATTAGAAGCAGTGGCAGTTCAGCCTCAGCCAACTCAGCCGACAGCGCCCGCTCAACCGGACGCCCAGCCTGACGCTCAACCAACTACTCAAGTGCGCTTACCGGTAGAGCCTGCGCCAGCGCTTAACTCCCAAACGATGGCGGACCTCTCAGTAGTTGACGGCGCAGCTGACCTGCCTGCACCTGCGCCGTCAGCACCAGCACCGTCGTTGGAAACAGTGGCAGTTCAGCCTCAGCCAACTCAGCCGACAGCGCCCGCTCAACCGGACGCCCAGCCTGACGCTCAACCAACTACTCAAGTACGCTTACCGGTAGAGCCTGCGCCAGCGCTTAACTCCCAAACGATGGCGGGCCTCTCAGTAGCTGACGGCGCAGCTAACCTGCCTGCACCTGCGCCGTCAGCACCAGCACCGTCGTTGGAAACAGTGGCAGTTCAGCCTCAGCCAAATCAGCCGACGGCACTCGCTCAACCGGGCGCCCAGCCTGACACCCAAGCAACTACACAAGTGCGCTTACCGGTAGAACCTGCGCCAACACTTAGCATTAACGCCCAGGTAATGAATGAGCTATTGGCCAAAGAAAAGGCTGCTAGCACTAATTACCTCGCCAGCAGAAGCGGTGAACTAGCCTTTCCTTCATCACCCACACTGCAAAGACAGGTGATTCCGACGGTACAGGCTTCCTCAAGCACTGGTTCATTCTCAGCAGCCACGCTACCTTTGCCAACAATCTTCCCGTATACACAGCCTCTAGTGCTGCCAACAGCTAGCTCACTTCCCTTAGAAGCGCTAGCCACTCCCGCGAACGAGTTAGCACCTACGGCGCCGCTAGAAACAACTGCAACCCAACCACTTGCAACGACTCAACCAATGGCTCAACCACGGTTGACGGTAGAGGCGGCGTTAGTACCAGCGGGTAACACAGAAGCGATGGCAAGCCCACTGACAGAGGAGACAGTAGCTACGCAGAATAAGCACGCTGCCAGCCAAAACAGTGGAGTAGTTGCACCTGTGTCGCTTAGTCCTCAGCAGCCAGCGTTGCCTAACAGCCCAGCGACAATCTCGTTGGGCACGCCAGTTACTAGTCCCTCTTGGCCCTCTCAACTAGGGCAACAGCTGGTGCAATTTACTCAGCGTGGCGGAGAGCACCAGATTAAAATGCAGCTCCATCCTGCCGAGTTAGGGCCGTTATCTATTTCACTTAAAGTTAGTGAACAAGGGACTCAGGCGCATTTCTTAACCGCTAGCGCCCAGGCTCGCCAGGTTATTGAACTGGCAATCCCACAGTTACGTGAAGCCCTTGCTGAGCAAGGAATATCACTTGGTGAAACATCCGTAGGCGAGCAAGGCACTTCTGGTGAACAGCTTTTTGCTCAACAGGAGTCCGGCACGTCCCGCAACCTAGGTAGCAACGATGATAGAGAAGGTGACGCCACTGCTACACTGGATATGAGTGATAGTGGCAGCCTAGTACTGGATGGGCGTATCGATTTATATGCTTAAATCACGCCCTGGCAACAAGAATGGCAACGTGAACACTCGCTATTAGATAGCTAAACCAAAAGATAGACTCCTCAAAGGAGTCTGTTCATTTCATCATCATTACCTGCGTTAGGCATAATGCTTGGCTAGCGTCATGCGTCAAGATCATGGGAACTATAAATGGCAGAAACAAGCGGTGGATCAAAAAAGCTGCTCTGGATAATGATTACTCTGGTAGTGCTGTCCTCTGCCGGTGCGGCGGCAGCTATTTATATGGTGCTAGACCAGCGTGACAGCACAGAGGGAGGTGAGGTTGAGCGGACAGTAGAGCGTACACCGCCAGTCTTCACACGTATTGAGCCATTTACGGTCAATCTAGCGGATGATCGCTATGGCTCACGGCTGCTCTACACAGGCATTACGTTACTCGTAGGTGATGCACAGAGTAAGGCTATTATTGAAGAGCATATGCCCCAGGTACGTAGTCGACTACTGATATTATTGTCAGGAAAACAGGCCAGCGAACTGACCTCATCTGAAGGTAAAGAAGAGCTTGCCCGGTCGATTATCAACCAACTTAGCGTTCCCTTAACAGAAAATCAGCCTCCTCTCGATTTGCGGGAAGTGCTGTTTACTGAATTCATTGTGCAATAGCCTCGGGTACTGGAGCCGTTCATGTCACAGGACGATCTACTGTCCCAGGAAGAAATTGATGCATTGCTTAAAGGCGTCAGCGGGGATGATGAGCCTTCTGGCACGTTATCCCATTCCGAGGAGGAAACGCGTATTCGCCCGTATGACCCAGCAACGCAGCACCGGGTCATACGCGAACGCTTACACGCGCTCGATTTTATTAACGAGCGCTTCGCACGCTATTTTCGTAACAGCTTATTCAACCTGATTCGCCGCAGCGCTGATATAACGGTTGAGTCTGTACGCTATCAAAGCTTTAGTGAGTTTTCTCGCAACGTACCCGTGCCCACCAACCTAAATATTGTGTCTATGAAGCCCCTTCGTGGCTCAGCACTTGTGGTATTCCCACCCAACCTTGTGTTTATGGTGGTGGATAACCTATTTGGTGGAGATGGCCGCTTTGTTACGAAAACGGATGGCCGAGAATTCACTAATACGGAACAACGCATTATTCAGCGTCTCCTTAACCTTGCTCTTGAGGCCTATCAGGAAGCGTGGAAAGTCGTCTATCCGTTAGAAGCGCACTTTTTACGCTCTGAAGTGCAGTCGAAGTTTGCCAATATCACCAACTCTCCTAATGAGATCGTGGTGAATACCAAGTTCAACATTGAAGTTGGTAATCTCTCAAGCAACTTCCAGATCTGCATGCCTTACGCGATGATTGAGCCGCTTCGTGATTTGCTGGCTAACCCAATTAACGATAGCAATCATGACCATGACGGTACATGGTCTCGCCGCATGGCTAGCGAATTGCGCCAATCAGAAGTCGAACTAGTCGCGGAATTTGCCCAAATACCCAGCCGTATTGCCCATGTAATGGGCCTGAAAAAAGGCGATGTACTGCCCATGGACATTCCACATACGATTACCGCTTGTGTGGATGGTGTTCCCGTCATGGAGTGTGAGTACGGTAGCCAGCGCCAACAACGCGCTTTACGCGTCCTGCGCATGATCGACCATGCAGCATTGAATAACGTGTCGTCCAAGGACTTTATTAACGTTTCAACGCGACAGAAAGCCAAGGAATCCAAAGCATGACTGATCCTAACAAACCCGATCAAAAAGTCTCTGATGATGATTGGGCGGATGCCATGTCTGAGCAAGATGAGCCTAATTTGAGCGCGGACAATACCAGCGATGACGATCCCTGGGCGGCCGCCATGGCCGAACAAGAGGCTGCCGAGCAGACAGATTCTGAAGCTGATCTCGAGCCGGAAGCACCTGCGGCAAAGCCAGCAAGTGATGAGATATTTCGTCCGTTAAGTCCGGAAAGCGGCAATACGCAGTCCCGTGACCTCGAAATGATCATGGATATTCCGGTCAAGCTTACCGTAGAGCTGGGCCGCACTAAGCTCACGATCAAGCAGTTGCTTGAGCTTGCACAAGGATCGGTTATTGAACTAGAAGGTTTGGCCGGCGAACCGATGGACATACTGATCAATGGCTACTTAATCGCCCAAGGTGAAGTAGTCGTTGTTGAAGATAAGTATGGTATTCGTATTACAGAGATTATCACCCCCTCTGAGCGTATCCATAAACTAAACCGATGAGCGTCGCGACCTCCTCCTCACAGAGTACCTCTATTGATGCCCTAGGTAGCAGCAGCGATGCCTTAATAGGGATGGCGGTACTAGGCAAAACAGCAGCGGCGCTAGCGCTGGTCATAGCGATTATTTTACTATGCACAGCTGCTTTAAAGCGCTGGCAATCTGCGCGCCATCATCACGGCGCTCACTTACGTATTGTGGGTAATACGGCCGTGGGCAGCCGTGAGCGGATTGTGGTGGTCGAAATCGAAGATACCTGGCTAGTCCTTGGTGTTAGCGGGGGCCGAATTACCAAATTACACGAACGGGCAGCACCTAATGAGCGCTCAGCAGCCCCGCCTACTCCAGAACCTCCTATGCGTTTTTCACAGCGTTTAGCGCAAGCGCTGACCAGCCAACATAAAAAACGTAACAGTGAAACGCCCCAGCCCTCTGACTCAAATAAAACACCATGAGATATGTGATGCACCTCTGCTGGCCTTACCAGCAACGCTGGTGGCTTTTTAGCGCCTTTATTGTCTGCGGCTTACTATTAGCACTGCCTGCCCATGCACAGCAGCTACCAGGATTAGTATCGCAACCGCTGGAAGATGGTGGGCAGCAGTGGTCCGTCTCTCTTCAGACACTGCTATTTTTGAGCTCTCTGGCATTTCTGCCAGCAATGCTGCTCATGATGACTAGCTTTACACGCATCATCATTGTACTTAGCTTGCTTAGAACCGCCATGGGCACCCAGGCAACTCCCCCTAATCAGGTGCTGCTGGGCATCGCACTTTTCCTAACGTTTTTTATTATGTCCCCCGTCATTGCCCAGGTATATGACACAGCGTGGGTACCGCTTACGGAAGACGTCATTAATTTTGAGGAGTTTTTACTGATTGCTCAGGAACCCTTTCGAGAGTTTATGCTCGCACAAACACGCGAGCCTGACCTGGCGCTCTTTGTCCGTTTAGCCGACGTTGGCCCCATGCAAGGGCCTGAAGATCTTCCTATTCGGGTCTTACTGCCGGCATTTGTTACGAGTGAGCTGAAAACAGCCTTTCAGATTGGTTTTACTATCTTCATCCCTTTTTTGATTATTGACCTAGTAGTTGCCAGCACATTAATGGCACTGGGAATGATGATGGTCCCCCCCATTACTATTTCACTGCCCTTCAAGCTTATGCTGTTCATCCTCGTAGACGGCTGGCAACTAATTATTGGTTCGTTAGCTGAAAGCTTTTACATGATCTAATTGTCGCAACGGGCGACCAGGAGCAAACCATGACTCCGGAAATGGTAATGAGCATTGCTTACCAGGGCATGCGCGTGACGCTTTTCCTAGCAGGCCCAATGCTGTTGGCAGCCCTGTTTACTGGTCTGCTTATCAGCTTATTTCAGGCAGCCACGCAAATAAACGAAATGACACTGACATTTATCCCTAAAGTGTTGGCTGTTTTTGCTGTGCTGGTGCTAGCGGGGCCATGGCTACTTGGATTAATTACGGACTTTACCCATCGCTTATTCACCAATATTCCTAACATGGTGATGTAGTCGATGGTAGAGGTCACATTTGCCCAGCTACAAGCCTGGTTAGTGGCCTTTCTTTGGCCGTTTGCTCGGATAACCGCCTTCATGGCAGTTTCACCCCTTTGGGGCCATACCAGCATTCCTAATCAGGCTAAGGTTGGGCTAGCGGCACTCGTTGCAGTTGTGATCGCCCCCGTGTTACCAGCCATGCCAAATGTCCCCATAATGTCCTGGGCAGGGGTTGGTATTATGGTGGAGCAGATACTTATCGGCCTAGCAATTGGCTTGGTTATGCATATCATTTTTGCCGTTGTGCAAGCAGCAGGGGAGTTCATTGGTCTACAGATGGGCTTAGCGTTCGCAAGCTTCTTTGACCTATCCAGTGGCACTAACATCATGGTGCTATCGCGCATACTGTATATGATTACGCTATTAATGTTCCTCGCCCTAAATGGCCATTTGATGGTGCTTGAAACATTGGTAATGAGCTTTCAAACCCTACCGGTGGGTATTGGTACGCTAAATCCTAATGCCTTCGAACTTTTGGCGCGCTATGCAGGCACTATTTTCGCATCAGGAATGCTACTTGCCCTGCCGCTGTCCGGTTCATTATTAATTATTAGCCTATCATTGGGGATTCTGAACCGTTCAGCCCCACAGCTCACGGTCTTTAATATCGGTTTTCCCACATCACTAACCGTCGGTTTAATCTTATTAATGGTATTAATGACCGATATTGGTCGTTTCTTGCAGCGATTGTTCAGCCAGGGACTGGCCTTTATGCAGAGTTTGATCGAAACCATGGCACCTTTAAGCTAACCCCCCTGTACTTCACAAAGCACAGGGGGTTTAGCTAAGGGTCTATAGTGATAATGTAGCTAGCTTGAGGGCCTACATATAATCAAACAACGACATACCTTTGAGATCCATAAATGTCTTCTGTGCAGCCTGGAGGCCTATCTGTCGCAGACTATACTCGGAAATAGCAGCGACAAGATCAAGATCCACTAAATCTGATAACGTTTGCTCATAGTTGATCATACGGTTGCTGCCCACTGCATCGATGACATTCAGCTCTTCAAGACGGGCACCAGCGGAGGCGCGAACCATTAATACGTTATCCAACCCATTATCAAGGTCACGCATAGCGGTATTTAGTGTATTGCGCAGATTGGCTTTGTCAGCATCCGTGACAGCAGGAGTCTCCAACGCTTGAATGGCTTGCTCCATCGTTTTAAACAAATCTGCAGGCCGCTCATCACTGCCTGCTCGCGTCACTAAGAACTCATCTCCTGCAACAGGTGCACCACTGAGAGTAAGAGACACCCCTCCGAAAGCAACTTGCTGCCCATCTCCCGAATAGGGTTGATCTGTAAGCGCTGGATCAAAATCCACATAGCCTGTGCCATCAAAGCGCTGAACACTGTAAGTGTGCTCGCCTCCTTCCTCACCAAAGACGACCTTAAAGCTTTCGCCATAGTTCGCGTGATTCATATCACTGGCTCGGGGGCCACTGAAGGTAACACTGCCTTGGTTATCCTGCGCTTCAGCAATGTAGCCAGCTCCTTGTGATACGCTCTGGAAAATTGTCGCACCAGTTTCCGTCACCGGCATCAGCCGCGAAGAGTCAACACGCTGTTGGCGAGCACTCGTGTCTCCGACGTACCCCACACTGCCGTCAGCAGATTTTACAAAAGGCGGTGAATTATCCTTATAGCCCCCAAAGAGATATCGGCCATTACCATCCGTTGCATTGGCTTGGCCAAGCATGGTTTCGTAGATACCCTTTAGCTCGCTGGCGAACGATTCCCGATCCGTATCACTGAAAGTATCGCTAGAAGCTCTTACCAGTAAACTTTTAGCACTCATGACAGCATCACTGATGCTATTCACGACGCTCTCAGTCTGAGCAAGTGAATTCCGCGCAGCAACTCGTGCATCTGCAAACTGCTTTGTCATCGCCTTTGACTGATCAACACCGATGGCACGAGCAGCGGCCTGAGGGTCGTCAGATGGGTTAACTACCCGTTTAGTACTGGCAATTTGCTGACTCACTTTTAGAAAACTACTTTGCTGACGATTAATAGAAGCTGTGCTTTGTTCAAACATGGTGATCGTACTAACACGCATCGCCTAGCTCCTTATTAATTCCGCAGATTCAAAATAGTGTCCATAATATTTCCCGCAGTGTCGATAACCCGCGCATTTGCTTGGTAGAGCTGCAGATAACGAATCAAGTTTGCCGCTTCTTCATCAAGGTTAACCCCCGACTCGGATTGCTGGACAGCTCTTAGTTGGTCGGTAAGGCCCTGGCGGGCATCCAGATTAACCTGGGTAATATTGGTGCGATTACCGACATCACTCACCATTACGGCATAGGCACCACTGACAGATGCAGTGCCGCCAACAATATTACTGCTTTGCAGACCCTGCAAAGCTAGTGCATTACGATTGTCTCCGACGCCCGCTGAAATCCAATCAGCAGGATCATCATCAGGATTCGCAGGTTGCCCAGCTGCAATTTTCTCTAAGTCAGTAAAGCTCACTTCCATGCCATTTGCTGCACGGCGAACAGGCTGAACTTCAAAACGATCTCCGTCGGCAGGCGTATTGCTAAAAGTAAGCGACACCCCGCCAAAAGTTAGCGTATTGCTATCAGTATCCCAACCATCACTGATATCTATCTCTACACCGCTGTCGTTTCTCGTGACAACGGGATTGCCACCAGCGAAAGTGACGGTATAGTCCGCCGCTCGCAGTTGGTCTATGGTCTCTGGGTCGAATTCAGCAGATTCGATAGCAGCACCGCTATTGCCTTGATACGCATATACTTGGGGAGCACGAACATTGAAGAAATCCTCCCCAGCATCACCGTTGAGATCTACCCCTTGATGACGATGCTGTTCATTAAAAGCAACCGCGAGAGACACTGCTAACTGCCCGATTTGATTCTGGGTCTTATCAAGGGTTTCTGAGCGAAATTGCATGAGTCCACCAAGAGCGCCGCCCTTAATGCTGGACTCATCAAGTTCAGCTAGGTTACCTGCTCCATCGCGATAACCTACGACAATGCGCTGGGGGTCATTCTCTGCTCGTACTGCTTCCAACTTAAAAGAGTTGGTGCCAGTAACTAGCGGCTGCCCATTAGGCAGGCTGATGTTGTAGGTTTTACCGTCTTGCACATTTAGACGTATATCCATGCGCTCATTAAGCTCTGAAACCAAGTAATCTCGCTGATTCAGCAAGCTATTTGGCGCTTCCCCTGTACGCGCACGCGCCAGAGCTATTTCACGATTTAACCCCGCAATTTGCTCAACCGTATTATTAACTTGGGTTATTTCATCTTTAATCTGATTATTGATGTTGCTCTGCATATCCTGCAGATAACCATCAAACGATTGGAACTGGGCACTTAACGTGTTGGCAGTACCTAACACCCCCTGACGAGCAGCAGGATCTGAAGGCGAACCAGACAAGTCTTCTAATGAAGAGAAAAATGACTGCATCAAAGGCGACAAGCCAGCTTCACGGTCAGCAAGCAGGTTATCAATTTGTGAAACCTGACTGTAATAAGTACTTAGTGCGCTTGACTGTGTCTTGGCATCATTAAGCTGGTTCGCAACGTAAGTATTGAATTGGCGCTCGATATCATTAACACGGACGCCCCCACCTACACGCCCCTCGCCAAGCTGTATTAGCTCGCGGTTGTAGCCTGGCGTATGGGTGTTGCTAATATTATTACTAGTAGTATTGAGGGCATTTTGAGCCGCATTGAGGCCGCTTAAGCCGATTGAAAACATGCTCATAATTCACTTCCTTAGGCCGATAACATTTTATCGGCAGCGAGCAGGAGAACTTGAGTAGCTAATTGCATCAACGCGCATCAGCCAAGAGGTTATGGCTAGGACTCAAAGGCCCCATGGTTTGCATGACAGCAACAAGCTTATCGGCGTAGAGAGGGTCCGTAGCGTAGCCACCTCGCTGTAGCTCGCGTGCGGCTTGCTCCGCATTAGCAGCTTGAACCACTCCAGCATAACGCGGGTTGTTACCGATCAGATTTGCATAGTCAGTAAAGGCGTGCTCAAAAGAGTCATAGACACGGAAGGTATCTACCACTTGAGTTCGGCGGCCATTGATATACTCATGCGTAACAATATCAGTGGTTTTACCCTGCCAGCGACTGCCAGCTTTGATGCCAAATAAATTATGGCTGTTACCGCCTTGGTGGGTAGCAATCTCATGGCGCCCCCAGCCAGTCTCAAGCGCCGCTTGCGCTAAAATCAGTTCGGCAGGCACGCCACTCGCGCGGCTAGCAGCCTGGGCAGGCTCCGCCAGCTTTGCCATGAACCTTTGAACATGGTCAGGAGCATTGGAAAAGTTGGGCAGCCCAGCGGCTTGTGAAGCACTTGTTTCAGCTTTTGCTTCAACATTTTTTGCAACACCGGTCTCAGCAGAAGAGCGCTGCCTAACGGCCTCTAGCTCGGATAGGAATCGGCCACTAGACTGAGAGTTAGCGTTCGGCTGTAAGGGGCTATCCAGTACACGGGGCGTACCACGCGGGATACCAGCGATTAGCGCTTGTAGCTCTTGATCTGCACTATTCGCTTTACCGCCGCCAATAGCTCCTTGTCGCTGTAGTTGTTCCACCAAAGCGTCAGCCAGACCGATACCACGAGAAGCCATTACCTGGGACCACTGCTGATCCAGCATCGACTGGTAAAAGTCAGTATCGCGACTATTGAGCAACCCCGAAGCCGGTGTAGCATCGCGCATACTTTTTACCATCATCTGAATAAACAGTGCTTCAAACTGCTGCGCGGCGCCGTGAACACCTGCTTCCGGGTCCACCCGGGCATTGTGTTGTAAACGTTGGAAACCATTCATGTCGAGGGCAAACTGGCCGGTCATATCACCCATGCTCATTAGATGACCTCCAGTTCAGCACGTAGCGAACCTGCCGCTTTGAGCGCTTCTAAAATAGTCATTAGATCCTGAGGAGTCGCGCCTAGCGCATTAAGCGCATTAACCACCTCATTAAGCTGGGCACCTTCTACTATTTGCAGGAAGGCCTCTTGTTGCTCAATATCTATGTCTGTGTTGGGCACAACAACCGTTTCACCCTGACCAAAAGGAGCTGGCTGGCTAACACCAAACTGGGTGTTGATCATAATAGAGAGGTTGCCATGCGCCACCGCCGCTTGACGGAGTGTAACAGCGCTATTCATCACCACAGATCCCGTCCGGGCGTTGAGCACAACGCGTGCAGGTGCATCCATGGGAGTCACCCGAACGTTTTCTACGCGGGCCATAAAATTCACCTGCTCATTGGAATCCACTGGACCATCAAGAGCAATCACTCGGCCATTGCGCGCGTAGGCGACCGAGCGACCAAACTCGCTATTAATTGCGGTGACCATACGCTGCACGGTGCCGAAATCAGCATCATTAAGCTGTAGCTCCAGTACGCCGCCATTTCCTCCCAAATTGAGCGACACTTCTCGCTCCACAAGCGCCCCATTAGGGATGCGACCCGATGCTTGCTGATTGATCTGCACGCTACTGCCTCCTGCTTGGGCACCAGCCCCACCCACCAACATATTGCCCTGGGCAATCGCATAGGTATCACCGTCGGCACCTTTTAAAGGAGTCATTAGCAGCGTGCCACCGCGTAGGCTGCGAGCATTAGCAATAGACGAAACCACTACATCCAAGCGCTGGCCTGGACGGGAGAAGGGAGGCAAGTCAGCAGTTACCATGACAGCAGCCACGTTGCGCAGCTGTAAATTAGTACCGGGCGGCACCGTGACTCCCAACTGGGACAGCATGTTGGTTAAGCTTTGGCTAGTGAACGGGGCTTGGGTGGTTTGGTCACCAGTACTATCCAGGCCTACCACTAGCCCGTAGCCTACCAGCTGGTTATCACGTACCCCTGCAAAGCTCGCTAGCTCGCGCACCCGCTCTGCTGCTGCCGCTGTAGTAACAACTAGACATAACGCTAGCAGAGTTACCAAACGCAAAGCCCGTCGCCTAAACATCCATCCACCGCTTAGCTGCATAACCATTTTAAGCCTCTGTTGTCGGGCCTTGAACGCGCCTAAAATGGCGACACATTTAAGAAAAAGCGCTGCAACCACCCCATATGCTGCGCCTCGTTTATATAACCATCCCCTACATACTCAATACGCGCATCAGCTACCTGGGTGGAAGGCACTGTGTTCTGCGCGGTGATAGTACGTGGGTTAACTACCCCGGAAAAACGAATAAACTCTGTTCCTTGGTTAATCGCAATTTGCTTCTCACCGCGCACACGCAAATTGCCGTTATTCATAACTTCAAGAACCGAGACCGTGATAGTGCCAGTAAACGAATTAGTAGCCTGGGACCCACCACCACCGGCGAAACTGCTGTCAGCCGATATATCAAAGCCATAATCAGCCAGTGCATCTAGCACATCTGGCAACTGAGTCAGGTTAAGGCTTGAACTGCCGCTACGATTCGCGTTGGACCGCGAGTTTTTACTTGCGCTGACCTCTTCATCAAGCACGATAGTCATGATGTCGCCAATAGAGCGAGGACGTCGGTCTTCAAACAGTGGCTGATAACCTCGGCGCGCTTGGTAAATCGAGCCGTTAGGTACCGGTGGAGGGCGGTCCACAATGTTAATTTGTTCTTGCTCACCCACCACAGAGGCACGCGGGATCTGCGCACACCCTGCAGCAAGCACAATAAAGAACGTCAAACAAACTAGCGTCAAACGGCGAGCAATAGCGTGCAATTCCAACATGATGCGACCTGTTTATAAGCTCTATTAATCAACAGTGTTAGAGCTGACTTAAACGCGCCAACATCTCATCACTTGTCGAGACTGCACGGCTGTTAATTTCGTAAGCACGCTGGGTCTGGATCATGTTGACCATTTCTTCAACAACATTCACGTTGGAGGTTTCAACATACCCTTGGAATAGCCTTCCCGCTCCGTTATTGCCAGGAACATCCTGATTAGGAGCGCCGGACGCACCGGTTTCCAGGTATAAATTGCCGCCAATACTCTCGAGGCCCGCAGGGTTAATAAATGAGGCCACATTGATCTGGCCTATGTCAGCATCCTGAGCAATGCCCGGTTGCCTAACACTCACCGTACCATCTTCACCAATCGTTACTGCCAACGCATTAGCCGGAATAAAAATAGCGGGCTCTAACGGATAACCATTGGCCGTTACCATCTGGCCATTTTCGTTAAGCTGAAAACTACCATCACGGGTATAACCAAGCGTTCCATCAGGCAACAGTACCTGGAAGAAGCCCTCGCCATTAATGGCCAAATCACGTGAATTGCCGGTTTCCTCCAGGCCACCTTGGGTGTGCAAACGCTCAGTAGCCACGGCGCGCACGCCGGTACCAATTTGCATCCCAGAGGGGAGCCTGTCCTGGATATTATTCTGTGCGCCCGGTTGGCGCATATTTTGATACAGCAAGTCTTCAAAAACTGGGCGCGAGCGCTTGAAGCCGTTGGTGCTAACGTTAGCCAAATTATTCGAAATAACATCGAGCTTGGTTTGCTGAGACTCCAACCCCGTTTTGGCTGTCCATAACGCTTTGATCATCTGCGTGTTCCCTTAACTGAGAAGCTGATATCAGCCTTGAATAGATAGAATGCTATTAGCCCTCTGGGCATTTTCATCTGCGGTACTGAGGATCTTCATTTGCATATCGTAACGGCGGGCAACATCGATCATCGATACCATGGCATCCACAGCACTCACATTACTGCCCTCCAGCGCCCCGCTTACAATCCGCGCCTCCTCATCAGCTGGTAAGCCTCCGGGCTGCCCATCTTCATTGGCTGGAGCACGAAACAGACCATCATCGCCGCGTATTAACCCTTGCTCATTAGGCGTAACCAGTTTGATACGGCCTACGTCTACCATGGCATCAGGGCCTTCGCCTTGTGGAATAGCACTGATAGTGCCATCGGCGCCCAGGAAAACCTGCGCACCTTGAGGCAGAGCTATAGGGCCACCCTCGCCCATCACCGGCCGCCCAACACTTAACAGCACGCCATCATTATCGAGCTGTAAGTCACCTCGACGCGTGTAAGCCTCAGTGCCATCATCAGCCAAGATGGCCATCCACGCGTTATCTTGCATCGCGATGTCGAGAGTGCGGCCGGTGCGTTCAATGGGGCCCTGGGAGAAGTCAGTGCCAGGCGTAGTAGCTACCGCTGACACCCGCGTGGCGAGTGCTCCATCCCCCTGCACCGGCACTGCGCGCGCCGCTTGCAGTTGGGCGCGAAAGCCTGCGGTGGATACATTCGACAGGTTCTGGCTAATCACTGCCTGCTGATCCATCGTGTGCTTAGCGCCGCTCATGGCGGTATAGAGCATTCGATCCACAACTTACTCCTTAAAGCGTTACGCCACTATTAAGATTAGAGTTAATAATTAAAGATTAATAATGGTTTGCAGCAGTTCATCTTGAGTGCTGATGGTGTTGGAGTTTGCTTGGTAAGCACGTTGCGAAATAATCATATCCACAAGCTCTTTGGCCAATTCCACATTAGAGGCTTCGATAGCACCTGACTCAATGAGACCAAAACGACCAGCACCGGGCACACCTAAGTTCGCTAGCCCTGAAGAGTTCGTCGCTGCCCAAAGGTTGTTGCCTAACGGCTCAAGACCTTCGGTATTTCTGAAGTTAGCCAATGCAATCTGACCCGCAGGGCGCGACTGTTCATTGGTAAAGTTACGCATAACCACACCGTCAGCAGTGACGGTAATCCCTGCCAAAGAGCCAGAGGTGTAGCCGTTCTGGTTTATCTCATTTTCCAGCGAGATATTTGCAAACTGGGAGCTGCCAGCAAAGTTGAAATCAAAGCTAAAAGGATTAAGTGCGCCTTGAACACCCGGAATAGTGATATTGGCGCTGCTACTGCTTTTTACATCTCCATTATCAGTGATAAAATCAGTAATCCATTGTTGATTAGTTGTGATTCCACCAACATCCCCATTAGCAGCTAAAGCATTAGCATTTCTGACATAACGGCCGTTTGTTGCATCTAGTTCAAAGCGAAATTCAGGGCTAACTGCAGTAATACCTAACACTGTATTATCTGGTAAAAGATCGAATGCACTATTCGGCATATCAGGCAAGGTGATATTTTCATTATTCTCTGCAGCAGCCACAATATCAGCCTTAGTCAAAAGCTGGCCGTTTTGATTGAAATTCAATAAAAATGATTGTGGGGTTCCTGACTCAGGATTAAAAGAGCTGCCTCTACCATCATCGGGGGTATCGCTACCATCAATTAACTGCCCATCGACAGCAACCGTTGCCAGCCAAGTATTATCTGCCAATTTTTCGAAATAAGTGGAGACCTGACGCGCATTACCCAAAGAGTCATAGGTCGTATAGTTATTGCTATAGTGGTAATCCAGCCTTACTTCTACTTGCTCGTTAGCATCATCAACCAGGTTGAAACTAACCTGGTTCAGGCCCTCGCCCGGAAGAACACGTGAATCAAAATTATAGGTACCATTCACTTCTGATGTTTGGCGAGCAGGTATATCATCCGCAGGTACTTGCAGCGCTTGGGGCGCACCACCTACTACAATATCAGTAAATGGAAAAGGCATAGCTTCGCCACGGCTAACAGCGGCTTGATCAACGTTCTGGTCCAGGCCATACCCCGTTAAACGGGCACCTTGAGCATTTACGATAAAGCCATCAGAGGTCATGCTAAATTCGCCGCTTCTGGAGAAAGCAGCTTCGCCCGATGGCCGCTCTACGCGGTAAAAGCCATCACCTGAAATTGCCAAGTCCAGGTTTCTTCCGGTGCTTTCTACGCTTCCTTGAGTAAAATCCTGGCGCGTATCGGAAACACGCACGCCGATCCCCTGAGAGCCCGCAAATACATCGGCAAAGCGTACGCTGGAACTTTTATAGCCAACGGTCTGCGAGTTAGCGATATTATTACCAGCGACATTCAGTTTTTCTGACTGTGCGTTAATACCGGAAAGAGCAGTAGTAAATGACATGATAAATCCTCAGATATCCCGATTATAGAATTTGTTTAACTTGATCTAGAGTTACTTGGCCATGGATAGCGCCCAGATCCAGCCGAACACTGCCACTGCCATCATTAGGCGTCACTCGGTTGACTACCGCATACTGTAAGGCCGTGGCAGCTTCAATTTGGTCACCTTCAGTATTGCTGGCCTCTAGCTGCACCGTATAACGGCCACTGGCAGCCGTCTCACCCTGGTCATTTTTGCCGTCCCACTCGAAAGACTGAACACCGGCCTTGACCGAGCCTAAGTCATAACGCCTGATGACCTGACCACCCTCACCAACAATCGTCGCCTTAACGCTTTTCGCTGGCTCGGACAACTCTATTCCGAAAGGTGTTGTATAAGCGTTTCCGTCGCTATCTTGCTCAAGCAAAATATGCCTACCAGGTACCATGACACCTTTGCCAATTAAACCGCTCGCCTGCAGCGCCTGATTAGCATCCATTTGGCTGGTAATACCTTCGAGAGTGCTATTTAACTCTTCAATACCACTGACCGTATTAATTTGTGCTAGCTGCGAAGTCATCTCCGCATTTTCCATCGGGTTTAGCGGGTCTTGATTCTGCAATTGGGTGATCAACAAGGTCAGAAAGCTTTCACGCAACTCATCAGATTGACGCGCAGAAAGTCCCTTACTGCCTCCGCTATTGATGCTATTCAACACGCTATTATCGATATTCATAGTTAACCTTCACCCAGTGAGAGTGTCTGTATCATCATCTGCTTAGTCGTGTTGAAGACTTCAACGTTGGCTTGGTAAGAGCGTGATGCAGAGATCATGTTAACCATTTCATGCACTGGCTCGACATTAGGTTTGGCGACGTAGCCATCTTCATCGGCAGCAGGGTGATGCGGCATATATTCCAAACGCAGTGGTGAGTCGTCTTCAACCACTTCCGTAACACGAACGCCACCTACGCCGTAGCGATTATTTTGTGCCTGGGTTTGAAACATCACTTGCTTGGCCCGATAGGTCTCTCCATCTGGCCCTGCAATACTGTCGGCGTTCGCCATATTGCTAGCTGTTACGTTCATCCGTTGGGACTGAGCACTCATTGCCGAAGCGGCAATATCAAATGCGGAAAACATGGACATCTTTTGCTATCTCCTCACGAATCTGGCCTAGATTACTCAGGCTGCATCGCATTTTTCAGCCCTTGTATACGACTATTTAGAATCGTGAGGCCCGCTTGATAACGCACAGCATTATCCGCAAACTGCGTGCGCTCACGATCCATATCGACCGTATTTCCGTCTAGGCTAGGCTGATCAGGAATCCGGTAAAGTAAATCAGCATTACTGGCACCACGCCAAGCAGGCCCTTGGCCCGCGAGATGCCGCTCTGACGTGCGTGACAATGCAACGCCGCCGCTTTGCTGCGGAGCTGAACCGTTACCGACTGCTTTTTTAAGCTCGCTAGCAAAATCGATGTCCCGCGCTTTATAGTTGGGTGTATCAGCATTCGCAATGTTAGCGGCCAGCACGTCGTGGCGCGATTGCCGCAAGCTCAGCGCCTGCTGGTGAAAATTGAAGACGGAACCAAGTTGGTCGATCATGCCGTCCCTCGCTCGCTGAGAGGCAAAAAATAAATCGGAAATTATTGATAGTGAATAATAGGCTTCGCTACGTCAGCCTAAAGCATGGAACAGCTGCTGTTTACACCAGCATTTCACATGATGCCTAGAGCACTTTTACACTACACTTCAGGATCGATGTTTATCATCAGCCTTTCAGATTGAGCGATTCCCCCATGTCCTACCCGCCGTGCCGAGTATCACTGCGCCTGGCAGTGTTGAAGTATTTTTTGCTTCTTTGTTTTCTTACCACTGGTGCAACATTACAAGCACATGCAAACGATCAAACACTAATTGAGTCTGTACAGCAGTTTCTATACCAGCACTCCCAAGCACTAGGCCAGGAAGTCGTAATCAACATATCAGCGCCTTCCCCTCACCTTCCTGCTTGCATCTCACCTGAACCATTTTTCCCCAATGCGAACCAAACACCTATTGGGCGTGTCTCTGTAGGTGTGCGCTGTGGGGAAAGTCGCCAACAAGTACGTTACATCCAAGCTCAGATTGATGTTATCGGTAGCTACGCAGTAGCCAGCCAGGATATTGAACGAGGCACACTGATTACTCGCGATATGCTAAGTCAGCGTGAAGGTAATCTTGGTGACTTAGCTGCTCAAGCCCTCACCGATCAAAACGATATTATTGGTATGGTTACTCAGCGGCCGGTACGCAGCGGAAGCACCTTCCAAGCACATTATCTACAAGCACCTCACCTTGTAGAACGAGGGCAACGCGTTACGGTCATTGCGGAAGGGGCTGGATTTCGTGTATCCCGCGAGGGCGAGGCGCTGGCCAATGGCGCACAAGGTGAACGTATTCGTGTACGCTTTGACACACGAGAAATAGTGACAGCGCGCATCATTGCCCAAGGCCTATTAATGGTAGATTTTTAACGCAGTGCCTAAAGTCTTCTCTATACTGGCCGATAATTGATTTATTAAGAGCACAATGCATGCCACACCAATGCTGACGATGAGGCAAACAAGGTGAAAATTGATAACACCAATCCGCTGCTTCGCTCAACTCATGCCCAACAGCGTGATGATGCCCAGACAGTGGGTGGAGCTAAGCCAGCAGAGGCAGCGAGTACAGCCAAAGAGTCGACCCAACTTAGCCAGTTTCGTATCGATAGCTCCCAAGATATAGATATGGCAAAAGTGCAGGAAATACGAGACGCTATCCGCGAAGGTCGGCTGGAAATGCGTGCAGATCGAATTGCTGATGGCTTAATTGCCAATCTGAACGAGTCATAAGAGCTAAACCATGAGCCTTTCACGCGTACTCATTGACCAACAGCACCGTCTTGATGAATTGGCTGCTTTGTTATCTCGTGAACAAGCCCAACTCACTAAAGGTGACATTGATGGTGAGGTGCTCACTGAAATTGCCCATACGAAGCAAAATTTGCTGGTTGAGCTTGAGCGCATTGAAAACATGCGGCGCAGTGTACAAAAGCGCCTAGGTTATGAAGATGGCGCTTCTGGCGCTCTCGCAGCCGCAACTGATGCAAACTGCAAAACTGCCTGGGAAAGTTTGCTCGAAAAAAGCGAGCGTGTTGCCCGCATGAACGAATTAACAGGGCAAATGCTTTCACTACGAATGCAGCATAATCAACAAATGCTGGATTACATTCGCAAGATTGCCGAGAAAACACTTTACAGGCCTGATGGGCGCAAGAATGCCCAACCGGGACGTATCAACGCTTCCGCCTGATCTTCTTTTCCTTTCAGAATACCTAGACAAAAATCATACAAGGCGCTTCAATGGAGAGAGGTCTGTTCTCCTATCGTGGAGCGCTATTGATGCTTTCACATCTTCCTAAAGATTTCACTGCTGTTGTGAGCGGTGCAAATGGCGGGATAGGCAGTGCCATCATTAGAGCACTGCTCGACTCAGGGCAAGTGGGAGAAATCATCGCCACCAGCCGCTCTCCCTTAGCTCTTAATCACCCACGCCTTAAAGCACTTACTGCTGATGTAACTACTGAGTACGGCAGATCACTACTTGTTAAACAGATAAGCGGACGTCCTATCCACTTGCTATTCAATGCGATAGGCACCCTGCATGATGATGCCCACCATCTACAGCCAGAGAAACGCCTAGAGCAGCTTGATGAAATAGCGTTCAACCATGTAATGCACATCAACGCGACTACTCCTGCATTATTAGTCGCTTCCCTCAAGCCTTCGCTACAGGGAACACATCCCACCATTATTGCTAGCCTTTCTGCACGGGTTGGATCTATTACTGACAATGGATATGGTGGCTGGTACAGCTACCGAGCCAGCAAAGCCGCTCACAACATGCTAATGAAAACAGCCTCAATTGAATTAGCCAGGCTGAATAAGCAGTCTATCGTGTTGTGCCTTCATCCAGGTACTACCGATACTGCGCTATCCAAGCCTTTTCAAGCCCGAGTACCCAGTGAGAAGTTATTTACTTCCGATTTCGTCGCAGAGCAACTACTACAGGTTATTTCCAAACGCACCCCAGAAGATACCGGTAGTTTTTGGGATTGGGCCGGTGAGCCTATCGAATGGTAATTTTAGGCATAAAAAAATCCCCCAAGGCATCAGCCCTGGGGGATTTTTCTTAATAAGTGCCTGACGATGACCTACTCTCGCATGGGGAGACCCCACACTACCATCGGCGCTAAGCGGTTTCACTTCTGAGTTCGGCATGGGTTCAGGTGGTTCACGCGTGCTATGGTCGTCAGGCGTAACGGGTGATGTATATCATGCTGTACGTGTCATCAATGTCTTGTCTGCGTCTCTCACCACGCCCTCTCAGGGCACAGCGTACGTATCCGGGGTTCTTACGAACCTGTCGTTATCATTGCGACCAGACCCCTTGGGTGTTATAGGGTCAAGCCTCACGGGCAATTAGTACACGTTAGCTCAACGCCTTGCAGCGCTTCCACACCGTGCCTATCAACCAGCTGGTCTTGCTGGGCCCTTTAGGAGGCTCTAGGCCTCAGGGATGTCTCATCTTGAAGGGGGCTTCCCGCTTAGATGCTTTCAGCGGTTATCCTGTCCGACCATAGCTACCCGGCAATGCCACTGGCGTGACAACCGGAACACCAGAGGGTCGTCCACTCCGGTCCTCTCGTACTAGGAGCAGCTCTTCTCAAACATCCAACGCCCACGGCAGATAGGGACCGAACTGTCTCACGACGTTCTAAACCCAGCTCGCGTACCACTTTAAATGGCGAACAGCCATACCCTTGGGACCGACTTCAGCCCCAGGATGTGATGAGCCGACATCGAGGTGCCAAACACCGCCGTCGATGTGAACTCTTGGGCGGTATCAGCCTGTTATCCCCGGAGTACCTTTTATCCGTTGAGCGATGGCCCTTCCATACAGAACCACCGGATCACTAGAACCTGCTTTCGCACCTGCTCGACGTGTCTGTCTCGCAGTCAAGCACCCTTATGCTCTTGCACTCACTGCACGATGTCCGACCGTGCTGAGGGTACCTTCGTGCTCCTCCGTTACTCTTTGGGAGGAGACCGCCCCAGTCAAACTACCCACCACACACTGTCCTCGATCCGGATAACGGACCTGAGTGAGAACGCCAATGATGCCAGGCTGGTATTTCAAGGTTGGCTCCCCTCGAACTGGCGTCCGAGATTCAAAGCCTCCCAGCTATCCTACACAGGCAACATCAGCGTCCAGTGTGAAGCTATAGTAAAGGTTCACGGGGTCTTTCCGTCTAGCCGCGGGTACACCGCATCTTCACGGCGATTTCAATTTCACTGAGTCTCGGGTGGAGACAGCGTGGCCATCATTACGCCATTCGTGCAGGTCGGAACTTACCCGACAAGGAATTTCGCTACCTTAGGACCGTTATAGTTACGGCCGCCGTTTACCGGGGCTTCGATCAAGAGCTTCGGACGAATCCTAACACCATCACTTAACCTTCCGGCACCGGGCAGGCGTCACACCCTATACGTCCTCTTACGAGTTAGCAGAGTGCTGTGTTTTTACTAAACAGTTGCAGCCACCTGGTATCTTCGACCGGTTCGGGCTAGGAGAGCAAGTCTCTTCACCCTACGCCGGCGTGCCTTCTCCCGAAGTTACGGCACCATTTTGCCTAGTTCCTTCACCCGAGTTCTCTCAAGCGCCTTGGGATTCTCACCCTGACCACCTGTGTCGGTTTGGGGTACGGTCGCACATGATCTGAAGCTTAGAGGCTTTTCCTGGAAGCGTGGCATCAGTGACTTCCTGACCGTGGTCAGTTCATCTCGTGTCTCGGCTTTAAGATCTCGGATTTGCCTAAGATCTCGGCCTACTCACTTTCACCAGGACAACCAACGCCTGGCCCACCTAGCCTTCTCCGTCCCCCCATCGCAATCATGTCCGGTACGGGAATATTGACCCGTTTCCCATCGACTACGCCTTTCGGCCTCGCCTTAGGGGCCGACTCACTCTGCTCCGATTAGCGTAGAACAGAAACCCTTGGTCTTCCGGCGAGGGAGTTTTTCACTCCCTTTATCGTTACTCATGTCAGCATTCGCACTCGTGATACCTCCAGCAGACTTCTCAATCCACCTTCATTGGCTTACACGACGCTCCTCTACCGCTCATCCCTAAGGATGAACCCGTAGCTTCGGTACCTGGTTTAGCCCCGTTACATCTTCCGCGCAGGCCGACTCGACTAGTGAGCTATTACGCTTTCTTTAAAGGATGGCTGCTTCTAAGCCAACCTCCTAGCTGTCTGAGCCTTCCCACATCGTTTCCCACTTAACCAGGATTTGGGGACCTTAGCTGACGGTCTGGGTTGTTTCCCTTTTCACGACGGACGTTAGCACCCGCCGTGTGTCTCCCACGCTGCACTCACCGGTATTCGGAGTTTGCCTCGGGTTGGTAAGTCGGGATGACCCCCTAGCCGAAACAGTGCTCTACCCCCGGTGGTGATACGTGAGGCGCTACCTAAATAGCTTTCGAGGAGAACCAGCTATCTCCGAGCTTGATTAGCCTTTCACTCCGATCCACAAGTCATCCAAATCTTTTTCAACAGATCCTGGTTCGGGCCTCCAGTTGATGTTACTCAACCTTCACCCTGCTCATGGATAGATCGCTCGGTTTCGGGTCTATATCCAGCGACTGTGTCGCCCAGTTAAGACTCGGTTTCCCTACGGCTCCCCTATACGGTTAACCTCGCCACTGAATATAAGTCGCTGACCCATTATACAAAAGGTACGCAGTCACAGAACAAGTCTGCTCCTACTGCTTGTACGCACACGGTTTCAGGATCTATTTCACTCCCCTCTCCGGGGTTCTTTTCGCCTTTCCCTCACGGTACTGGTTCACTATCGGTCAGCCAGGAGTATTTAGCCTTGGAGGATGGTCCCCCCGTCTTCAGTCAAGGTTTCTCGTGCCCCGACCTACTCGATTTCACGCGATCAGATTTTCGGCTACGGGGCTATCACCCGCTATGGCGGCACTTCCCAATGCCTTCGCCTAATCAGTCACACGCTTAAGGGCTGGTCCCCGTTCGCTCGCCGCTACTAGGGGAATCTCGGTTGATTTCTTTTCCTCAGGGTACTTAGATGTTTCAGTTCCCCTGGTTCGCCTCCTACCCCTATATATTCAGGGCAGGATACTGACCTTATGGTCAGTGGGTTTCCCCATTCAGAAATGCCCGGGTCACAGGTTGTTTGCCACCTCGCCGAGCCTTATCGCAGGCTACCACGTCTTTCATCGCCTCTGGCTGCCTAGGCATCCACCGTGTGCGCTTCATTGCTTGACCCTATAACCCGAAGGAGTCTGGTATCTCGCAATGTTAACGATTGCCGGATACGCTTGAGACGTATCACAAAACAATTTACGTACAAACGTTTTAAAAACGTTTGTGTCAGCATGATATACATTGTTAAAGAGCGACTGCTATGCGCAGTGATAAGACACCGCCGGAGGCGGTTGGCTTATCACTGCGTATCAACAGCATTCTGATCAGGTAATTCATTGTGAGCGCTTACCGCGAGGGATGATGCATCGTTTAAGGAGGTGATCCAGCCGCAGGTTCCCCTACGGCTACCTTGTTACGACTTCACCCCAGTCATGAACCACACCGTGGTGATCGCCCTCTTGCGTTAGGCTAACCACTTCTGGTGCAGTCCACTCCCATGGTGTGACGGGCGGTGTGTACAAGGCCCGGGAACGTATTCACCGTGACATTCTGATTCACGATTACTAGCGATTCCGACTTCACGGAGTCGAGTTGCAGACTCCGATCCGGACTGAGACCGGCTTTTCGGGATTAGCTGACTCTCGCGAGCTCGCAACCCTTTGTACCGGCCATTGTAGCACGTGTGTAGCCCTACTCGTAAGGGCCATGATGACTTGACGTCGTCCCCACCTTCCTCCGGTTTGTCACCGGCAGTCTCCTTAGAGTTCCCGCCATTACGCGCTGGCAAATAAGGACAAGGGTTGCGCTCGTTACGGGACTTAACCCAACATTTCACAACACGAGCTGACGACAGCCATGCAGCACCTGTCTTACAGTTCCCGAAGGCACACCAGAATCTCTTCCGGCTTCTGTAGATGTCAAGAGTAGGTAAGGTTCTTCGCGTTGCATCGAATTAAACCACATGCTCCACCGCTTGTGCGGGCCCCCGTCAATTCATTTGAGTTTTAACCTTGCGGCCGTACTCCCCAGGCGGTCGACTTATCGCGTTAACTTCGCCACAAAGTGCGCTAGGCACCCAACGGCTGGTCGACATCGTTTACGGCGTGGACTACCAGGGTATCTAATCCTGTTTGCTACCCACGCTTTCGCACCTCAGTGTCAGTGTCAGTCCAGAAGGCCGCCTTCGCCACTGGTATTCCTCCCGATCTCTACGCATTTCACCGCTACACCGGGAATTCTACCTTCCTCTCCTGCACTCTAGCTTGACAGTTCCGGATGCCGTTCCCAGGTTGAGCCCGGGGCTTTCACAACCGGCTTATCAAGCCACCTACGCGCGCTTTACGCCCAGTAATTCCGATTAACGCTCGCACCCTCCGTATTACCGCGGCTGCTGGCACGGAGTTAGCCGGTGCTTCTTCTGCGAGTGATGTCTTTCCTAATGGGTATTAACCACTAGGCGTTCTTCCTCGCTGAAAGTGCTTTACAACCCGAAGGCCTTCTTCACACACGCGGCATGGCTGGATCAGGCTTTCGCCCATTGTCCAATATTCCCCACTGCTGCCTCCCGTAGGAGTTCGGGCCGTGTCTCAGTCCCGATGTGGCTGATCATCCTCTCAGACCAGCTACGGATCGTTGCCTTGGTGAGCCATTACCTCACCAACTAGCTAATCCGACATAGGCTCATCCAATAGCGGGAGCCGAAGCCCCCTTTCTCCCGTAGGACGTATGCGGTATTAGCCTGGGTTTCCCCAGGTTATCCCCCACTACCGGGCAGATTCCTATGCATTACTCACCCGTCCGCCGCTCGTCAGCATCTAGCAAGCTAGATCTGTTACCGCTCGACTTGCATGTGTTAGGCCTGCCGCCAGCGTTCAATCTGAGCCATGATCAAACTCTTCAGTTTAAAATCATTGTGATACTTACTCGTTACTTAAGGACTAGCCGAAAGTAACAAAAGCGCATCAAACTTGGCTCAAGGTTCAAACGAATTCATTTCAATTTACATTGCCATGACCGCTTGCCTTGATATTTGGTGATTTATCACCCTCATCGGCAAGCGCCCACATGAATTACCTGATCAAATTGTTAAAGAGCAATGTCGCTGTGTAACCTGTGGTTACTACCCGGCCAATCGATGAACTGCTTGGCCTCAGCGAGGAAGGCGTATTCTACGCATTTCCTGGTGTTTGTCAATCACTGTTTTTCGTGAGTGAAGCGAGTGAACTAATCGAGCGAGATAACCACGCTCTCTTTTTCAACTCGTCTCACAGAGCTACTGAAGACACCGCAGTGTTTTCGCTAACTCTCTGACAAACCGAAGTTTTTCAACTTCATTCACCGCTGGTAACGCTTGGCGTCCCCGGCAGCGGATGCGTACTTTACGGATTCGCTGCCGCTTTGGCAAGAGAGTTTTGTAAAAAAATTTCCTAGCCAGTTACGCTTCCCTTTCCCAACTGATTTAAGCGAAGCACTAGCGCTACTTCTTCTTACTATTTACTGCCCCTCTTACTGCCTCTTCTTACTACCTCGGCTCTTGCGGCTTGCACTCTTACGCCTCTCTAAATGTCACGCAGCGCACTCGACACCAGTGAATCCGAGCTGATATCCGCGATGCTACGAGCCCCGGTAAGCGTCATAGCAACCCGCATCTCTTTTTCGAATAGCTCAAGCAAATGGGAGACACCAGCCTCTCCAGCCGTAGCGAGCGCATAGATGAAGGCACGTCCAATCAAGGCGGTATCCGCACCAAGCGCAATCATTCTCACCACATCAAGTCCGTTGCGCACACCGGAATCGGCCAAAATGGTCAAATCACCTTTGACGGCATCTGCAATAGCAGGCAAAGCACGAGCGGTTGAGGGAACCCCATCAAGCTGGCGGCCACCGTGATTGGAAACAACAATGCCATCGGCACCAAAGCGAACCGCATCGCGGGCATCTTCAGCATCGAGTATGCCCTTAATGATCATCGGGCCATCCCAGAGCTCACGGATCCACTCCAGGTCTTTCCAGGAAATGGCCGGATCAAAGTTATCACCAAGCCAGGCAATATAGTCCTCAAGCTCCGTTGGCTGACCACGATAATCGGATACATTACCCAGGTCATGAGGGCGGCCATGAATACCCACATCCCAGGCCCAAAGAGGGTGCATTGCGGCCTGGAGCATACGCCTCATTGGCCCACGCTTACCGCTCATGCCGGAGTGGGCATCACGATAACGCGCGCCCGGCACGGGCATATCGACGGTAAATACCAGCGTTTTGACTCCAGCAGCCTTAGCCCGCTCAAGGACATGTTTCATAAAGCCTCTATCTTTTAACACATAGAGCTGAAACCAGATGGGCCGATCAACTGCCGCAGCCACTTCACCGATAGGGCATACCGACACTGTCGATAGCGTGAACGGTATGCCCTTTTTGGTAGCCGCCCGCGCTGCCTGCACTTCACCGCGCCTGGCGTACATGCCTGTCAGCCCTACCGGGGCCAAGGCAATAGGCATGGCGAGGGTTTCACCGAACAACTCGGTCTCTAGTGATAGCGATGACATATCTTTCAGCACGCGCTGACGCAACGCCACACCGGCAAGATCATCAACATTTCTCCGCAGCGTATGCTCCGCGTAAGATCCCCCGTCAGCATAGTGAAAGAGAAAGGGGGGGAGACGGCGCTTGGCAGCTTGGCGGTAGTCCGTAGATGCTGAAATGATCATGGCAAGCCCTATGCAATAAGATAGATGCGCTACTACAAGAAACAGATGCACTACTACGAGTAATAGGTGCACTATCGCAAGTAGTCATCAAAGAGTCGGTGTTAAGCGCCCAAAGCCTGTAAATTGGTTTTACCAATTTACAAAAAATATGGCCCCAACATTAGTGAGAGGCTGTGATCGTGTCAAACCAAGATCGCACTCTTCAGTGTTTTTCAGGCCTATACTTTAGTTCAAAGCTGATTGACTGATACTGTTAGCAAGCGGTTAGCTAACGATTTACTGTTGAGCCAACCCTTCAAAGCCCTTATTATTGGTCTTACCAATTAAAGGGGCTTTATCCAATGGCTTATCCACCGCTCCGCCAGCAGCGCTTAGCTGATGTCATTACTGAACGCCTTGAAGCTATGATTCTTGAAGGCAGCTTAAAACCTGGCCAGCGTCTACCGCCCGAGCGTGAGCTTGCCGAGCGGTTTGGCGTATCGCGCCCATCGCTGCGAGAAGCGATTCAGAAACTTGCTGCCCGTGGCCTACTCACTAGCCGACAGGGTGGTGGCACCTTCGTGAATGAGACATTGAACAGCGGTTATACAGACCCGCTACTAGAGATGATGTCTCGTCACAAAGAATTTCATCTCGACCTGCTTGAGTTTCGCGATGCTATGGAAGGTATTTCTGCTTATTATGCTGCGCTACGCTCAACTCCCGCGGATAAGGCCATACTGATTCAGCGCTTTGAAGAGCTCGATGGCGGTTTTGTCGGTGCCAACCCTGCCCAAGAAGCCAAGCTAGACGCCGCTTTCCATCTCGCTATTGCAGAAGCCGCCCATAACGTATTACTCCTGCACACAATTCGTGGAATCTTCCACTTATTAGAGCAAAGCATCGTCGATAACTTAGCGCACTTGTTTGCTAAGCCTGACTCACGCAGTCAGCTTATGAAACAACACCGTGCGCTGCTGGATGCGATTCTGGAAGGCCGCGCTGAAGATGCGCGCGCCCGAGCCCACGAACACTTGGTATACGTTGAAGAAGGGCTATTGGAAATGGCCAGGGCAGAAACCCGTGCCCAACGAGCACTGCGCCGCGCTCAAGGCACAAGTAGTACGCCAGCATGATTAGCCAGCCGTTACGTTGGCGTCTACTGTGGTTGATAGTGATCTTCCTGGGCTTGATGCTATGCATGTGGCAAGCATCGCTGATTGCACGTGAGCAAGCGCTAAGTAATTTACAAAACGACGCAGAGAACGAGCTACGCTTGTCGGCCGCCAACTTAAATGGCTACTTGCTACGCTACGACTACCTGCCTAGGATGCTGGCCACCCGGGAGGGCATTCAGCGCTATCTCGCCTCTCCAGATAGCCAAGACTCTATGCCGCTAAACATGCTACTTGACCGCTTCCGCTTTACGGCAGGCGTGTCAGATATCTATTTGTTAGACCGGCACGCCGATACTATAGCCGCGAGTAACTGGCACCGCCCCAATACGTTTATCGGCCAAAATTATGCGTTTCGCAGCTACTATACGGATGCTATTCAAGGAGGCCAGGGGCGCTTTTACGGACTCGGCGTTCAGTCTCTGGAGCGCGGCTACTACTTCTCTTCCCCTGTCTGGCTAGACGACACTTCGCCCGACGCTCAACCAGATGGCGTACTTGTAATTAAAGTGCTGCTAGATGATGTCGAAGCCAGTTGGGCTGAGCAGGACGCAGAACTACTGGTTACCGATAGCGACAACATCATCTTTATGGCCAGCCACCCAGAGCTGCGCATGAATGCACTCCACCCTCTTAGCGATGATGAGCGCGATGCATTAAGGGCCACGCGACGCTACGCCATGGAGCCATTGTCGCCATCTGGTATTGTGCTAGATACGCCTTACGGACCAGATAGCTACTTGGTCAGCTTTTCCCATGGGCCGCTCAGCGGCGAGCGCTATTTAAGTCTCACTCGCCCTATTCCTGAATTTGGCTGGCAGATGCACATCCTAAAACCTTTAACACCAGTCATCAGCGCACAGTGGATTGCCGCGTTAATGGCTGGCGGGCTTTACGGCATTGTGGCACTAGGTGGCGGCATCGGCTGGCAGCGGTTGCGGTTACGCCGTGAACGCGAGGCGTTTGCTGAGCGGGAACGGCAAACTCTGGCTCGAGTACGCGACGAACTTGAAGTGAGTGTTGAGCTCCGCACCAGAGACTTAGTCGCCAGTAACCAACGGTTATCTGGCGAGATAGAAGAGCGCCGTCGTGCAGAGGCAAGCCTACGTCAAACGCAAGATGAGCTAATTCAAGCGGCCAAACTTGCTGTTCTGGGCCAACTGGCTGCAGGTATTAATCACGAACTCAATCAGCCGTTAGCGGCTATTCGTGCCTACGCCGAAAACGCTCGGCGGTTTATTGAACTCGCCAGGATTGAAAAAGCCGATGCAAACCTAGAGCAAATTGTCGAGCTTACTCAACGTATGGCCGACATTAGCGCCCAGTTGCGTCAGTTCTCGCGGAAAAGCAGCGAGCGCCATGAAATCATCTCTGTGCAAGCGTGCATTGAATACGCCTTACGCCTATTTCACAGCAGACTCAAGGACGGTAGCGTTCAGGTTCAGCAACACTGGCCAGAGGAAACGCTATGGGTAAAAGCTGACTTAGTGCGCCTAGAACAGGTACTGGTTAATCTTATTGGTAATGCGCTACAAGCAATGAAAGAGACGCTCTCACCTGTTCTGACACTGCGCGTGGAGGTGGTGAGAGAGCATGTGGTAATCAGTGTAGCCGACAACGGTCCAGGTATTGCCAAGCCGCATTTGGGGCAGATCTTTGAGCCCTTTTTCACAACTAAAGCGCCAGGCAGTGGATTAGGGCTAGGACTTTCCATCTCCTCACGTATCATGGATGACCTAGGAGGCAAGCTGCAGGCCACCAATCAAACGGCTGGCGGCGCATGCTTCACCGTTACACTACCTTACTCATCGCCTCCTGATTCGTTAGCGACCCCGTTGGTGAAGGAGAATAATAACCATGCATGAGCCGTCAACACTGCCGGTCATGGTGATAGACGACGAACCACACCTGCGCATCACAGCCAGCCAAACCCTAGAGCTGGCCGGCTACACACCCTACTGCTTTGAGTCAGCCGAACAGGCGCTTGCCGCCTTGCCTCACAATTTCCCCGGAGTCATCGTTAGCGATATACGTATGCCCGGCATGGATGGCATGGCACTGCTGCATGAGCTGCACAGCCGCGATGCCACGCTACCAATCATTTTAATTACCGGCCACGGCGATATTTCTACCGCCGTAGAAGCCATGCGCGCAGGCGCGTGGGATTTCCTGGAAAAGCCCTTTGCGGGAGATCAGTTACTGGATGTGGTAAGGCGCGGCATCGAAAAGCGCCAGCTAAGCCTGGAAAACTTACGTCTTAAAGCTGAGCTTGAAGTTCAACAAGCCGCTCTCGGCCCTCGTCTTGTCGGTCGCACACAGGTGATTTCTCATCTTGCCGCCATGATTCAACGTATCAGCCAGGTAGAAGCCGATGTGCTGCTATTTGGCGAAACGGGGACGGGCAAGGACTTAGTCGCCCGTGCGATCCATGAACGCAGCGCTAGACGCAATAGTCCCTTTATGGCCATTAACTGCGGTGCAGTGCCTGAAAACACTATTGAATCAGAGTTATTCGGCCATGAAAAAGGCGCCTTTACAGGGGCGGTGGAACGGCGCATAGGTAAATTTGAGCACGCGAATGGTGGCACAGTATTTCTGGATGAAATTGAGTCAATGCCGCTAGCTCTTCAGGTCAAGCTGCTGCGGGTTCTCCAAGAGCGCAGCGTCGAGCGGCTAGGTGCCAACGAAGCGGTGCCACTCAATATCCGTGTCATTGCCGCCACCAAAGTTGACCTCAAAGTAGCCGCTGAGGAGGGGCGCTTTCGCGAAGATTTATACTACCGGCTTAACGTCGTTACTCTACCGTTGCCAGCCCTACGTGAGCGGCGTGAAGATATTCCCTTGCTTTTCCAGCACTTTGCCGTCGTGGCCGCCAATCGCAGCGGGCTTGAAGCTCCCCTTTTGGATAGCCATGCCATTGCCGCCCTTCTGGCCCACGACTGGCCTGGTAATGTCCGTGAACTACGCAACCTAGCCGAGCGCTACGTACTGCTAGGGGCAGCGTTTGATTATCGTCTTGATGCCCTACTGGAGGGTGTCGCTGCCGACACCCAAGAGCCGACGTTGTCCCGCCAAGTGGAGCTTTTCGAAAAAAGCCTCATTAGCCAATCGCTTGCCCGGCACCAAGGGCGTGTTACCGATGTTTGCCACCATCTAGGCATACCCCGTAAGACGTTTTACGACAAGCTTAAAAAGCACGGCTTAAACGCCGGAGACTATCGCCACAACAGCGAGCCTTGATGAAACAGCTCGGCCAACACTCCCCAGGGCGGCACCCAGGGAACCAGGGTTAGCATTGCAATCAGCATTAATAGATTAGAGAGTGGACGGCGGCTATCACCCAGTTTCAGCGCAGTGCCAAAAGAGCGCTTTAAACGTGCCCCTTCCAAATCGACACTAAACAGCTCATCTAATCCCAGATGAATAATAAACCCTAGCAATACCGCTGCCCCGTGGCACCATGCCAGCCAAGCGGGCTGGACCAGCAAATGATAGCTGAGTGCAGCGGTTGCCAGCGCACACAGTCCGGCGGCCATTAGCGAATGCCAGATCCCTCGATGCACCGTGAAGCGTGAAAAAAGCACTGCAGCGAAATAACGCACACAGAAGTATATGCCGCCACAAGCAACCAGCAGTAATCCTGGCGTTAACCAAGGTTGGAGCAGCAGTACGCCCAACACTAACGAAGGCACTGAAAGTAGGTTAAAGATCAAGCGGATAGAGCGGGATCGGTCAGCGTCAATATCCGGCAAAATACCACCAAAAGCAACCAGAGCCACCACCAGCAGCGCCTGATTGGCGGGCCACCATTGGGCCTGCCAGCCCACATAGGCCATTAGCATGCCGCCCGCTGCTGCAACCGTAATATGCGTGCGAAAATTCGCCATAACGCGGCACCCTGAAAAACTGGATAAATTACCAGATTTTTGGCTGCCGCAACATGATTGCGTTAGAAAAAAGAGTGGTAAGCCAACCATTTAGGCATATCTGTTAACAAGCAGGCTGTGTAAGAAACGTATCTTTTAATCTCACATAGTTACCTGCCGTGTAGGGGAAGAAGGCACGCTCTTGCTCTTTAAGCGGTCGCAACGCCTTGGCCGGGTTACCCGCATAAACATAACCACTCTCCAGACGCTTACCCGGTGTTACCACGGCGCCAGCGGCAATAATCACCTCATCTTCAACCACCGCACCATCCATCACAATGGCCCCCATACCCACCAGGATACGGTTGCCCAACGTGCAGCCGTGCAAAATTGCCTTATGGCCAATGGTGACATCGTCGCCAATGGTGAGCGGAAAGCCATCAGGGTTAAAATCGCTGGCGTGGGTAATGTGCAAGACGCTGCCATCCTGCACGCTGGTGCGTTCACCAATGCGGATACGGTGCATATCGCCACGGATCACGGTCATCGGCCACACAGAACAGTCATCACCCAGCACCACATCGCCAATCACTACGCTCGCGGGATCGACATATACGCGCTCGCCCAGTTGAGGTGAAACGCCTTGAAACATTCGTAGGGCACTGCTCATGGTTATCTCCTTAACGCGATAATGGTGTTGGAAGAAGTGCTATAGCAATCCGCCAAGTAAGACGATAAACGTCAATGGGATCGACACCCAGCGAATGATAGTACGCCATAGTAAATAACCGCGCTCCCCCATACCGAGCGCGCTCACGACACGTGCTTGAGGCATCACCCATGCCGCAAAAATTGCGATTAACAAGCCACCCATGGGCAGGAAAATATCCGGAGGAATACTGCTTACCAGCTCAAACACATTGCGCCCAAACAGTGGCCTAAACTCTGCCAGGGTTGAGAATGAGAACGCTGATAGCAAGCCGATTAACCACACGCTTAGCGCTACGACCAGCGTCGATACGCTGCGCCGCCAACCCAGCCCCTGCAACGTGGCTACCATCGGCTCGGCAAGGTTAATGGCCGATGTCCACGTAGCCAGTAACAGCAGCAGGAAAAACACACTCAGCCATAGCGATCCCCAGGGCAACTCTGAGAACGCAATCGGTAGCGTGACGAACATCAGTCCAGGCCCATCAGCCGGGTCCAGCCCCTGTGCAAACACCACCGAAAAGATCGCTATACCTGCCAATAAGGCCACACTAATATCCAGTACAGCCACCGCGAAAGCGGCCTTCGGCAAGCTTTGATCATCGGGCATATAAGCGCCATACGCCATTAAGGCACATGCCCCTACCGCAAGGGTGAAAAATGCATGGCCCATCGCATGCAGCACAACACTGGTCGTAACATCTCCAAATGAAGGTAAAAACAGCCAGGAAAGAGCGATACCGAAGCCATCGGTCGTCGTGGCGTAAACTGCCAACAGCAGCAACAACCCATATAGCAATGGCATTAATAGGTTATTTAACCGCTCCAAACCTTTCGCAACTCCCGCGGCCACCACGGTCATGGTCATAAATAGAAATAGCGAGTGGTTAAAAATCAGCAATCCGGGACTAGCTAAAAAAGACTCAAAGCCAGCGCCGATCTCCGCGGCACTTGCACCATCAAAATTACCGTTAACGGAAGCAACCAAGAACTCGATCGACCAGCCTGACACCACCGAGTAAAACGACAGAATACAAAACACGGTAAAAGCGCCGAATAACCCTAGCCAGCGCCAGTGGGAGGAAGCCCCCGCCTCGGCTGCGAGTACTCCAAGCGACTGCATAGGACCACGCCGTCCTGCCCTACCGATTAAAATTTCAGCCATCATTACTGGGAGGCCTAACAGCAGCACAAAAGCGACATAAATCAGTAAAAAGGCCGCGCCGCCATTCTCACCTGCCACATAGGGGAAACGCCAAATATTGCCTAGCCCCACCGCTGCCCCGGTTACCGCCAAGATAAAGGCCCGCTTCGACCCCCAGCGCTCTAGCGTTTCACTCATCACATGCTCCTGCCATTGGTGGCCCTAATTGGTGGCACTGAAAGGCGGCAAGACTAGCAGGCACATTCGCCCAGGCCAAACCTTGCCATTGAAAGAACGCCCCACTGCCCACACTGTGTCATCATTATCGTGGGTTTTTACGCCCCCCTATTACGTTTAAAAACGATGCCAATGAGGTGCCTATGTCCCGCAATCCGCTGCTAGAGAGCCATGTGCTTCCCCCTTTCGCCGAGATTCGCGCCGAACACGTGGTGCCTGCTGTAGAGACACTGCTGAGCGAAAGCCGTGAAGCAATTGACCACCTCGCCCGACTGGCAGCTAGCACACCGCCAACCTGGGAAAACTTCGCGGCACCGCTGGAGGCCGTGAATGACCGTCTTTCCCAGACATGGTCGCCGGTGGCGCACCTTAATGGCACGATGAATACCCCAGAGTTACGCGAAGCCTACCAAGCATGTTTGGAGCAGCTCTCTGCATTCAGCACCTGGGTTGGCCAGCACGAAGGACTGTTTCATGGCTGGCAAGCGCTAAAAGATAGCCATTGGGAACAGCTGGATGCCGCACAGCAACGCACGGTCGACAACGCCCTACGCGACTTCCGCTTGGCCGGCGTCGACCTGCCTGCTGATAAAAAAGCCCGCTACGGTGAGATTCAATCGCGTCTCTCCACGCTATCCAACCAGTTTTCCAACAACGTACTGGATGCCACTCAAGCGTGGCACAAAGATATCGACAACCAGCATGAGCTCACCGGCGTGCCGCAAAGTGCGCTTGATACGCTAAAAGCCGCTGCTGAAGCAAAAGGCGTCGAGGGCTATCGTATTACCCTCGATTTCCCCAGTTTTTTCCCCATCGTTAGCTATGCTGACAACCGTGAGCTGCGTCGCGAGGTGTACACCGCTTTTGTCACTCGAGCCTCTGACCAGGGCCCTGATGCCGGTAAGTTCGATAATGCACCGATTCTGGAAGAGACCTTGGCCCTGCGTCATGAACTGGCCAAACTGCTAGGCTTTGATACCTACGCTGATTATTCGCTAGCGACCAAAATGGCGGACTCGCCCGAGCAGGTACTTGAGTTCTTAAGCGATCTTGCCCGCCGCGCCGTACCCCAGGCTAAAGAAGAGTTTGCCGAGCTAAGTGCCTACGCCCTTAACGAGCTTGGCATCAGCTCTCTTGAGCCCTGGGATATTGCTTATGTAAGCGAAAAGTTGCGCGAAGCGCGCCATGCGATTTCCCAAGAGCAACTGCGCCCCTACTTCCCCGCGCCTCGTGTGGTAGATGGGCTCTTCCAAGTAGTAGAGCGCCTGTTCGGCGTTCAGGTGGAAGAAGACAGCAGCGCACCGAGCTACCACAGCGATGTACGCTTCTTCCGGATTATCGAACAGGGCAAGCCCATCGCTGGCTTCTATCTTGACCTATACGCCAGGGAAGGAAAACGTGGCGGTGCCTGGATGGCCGACTGCCGGGTACGCCGCCAGGCTAACGGCGACCTACAGCTACCCGTTGCGTTTCTTACCTGCAACTTCACCGCACCAGTAAGCGGGAAGCCGGCGCTGCTAACCCACGATGAAGTTACTACGCTATTCCACGAGTTTGGTCATGGCTTGCACCATATGCTAACCAAGCAACTGATTGCTGACATATCAGGGATTAACGGCGTAGCCTGGGATGCGGTGGAGCTACCCAGCCAGTTTATGGAGAACTACTGCTGGGAGCGCGAAGGATTAGACCTGCTCGCCAAGCATGTTGAGAGCAATGAGCCACTGCCCTCCGATCTGCTTGAGCGGCTGCAAGCGGCTAAAAACTTCCAGTCAGCGATGGGTATGGTGCGCCAAATCGAATTTTCGCTGTTTGATTTACGCCTTCACCATGAGCTTGAAGCTCCCAGCGCTAGCGACGTTCAAGTGTTAATCGATGAAGTACGCAGTACTACGTCGGTGGTGCCCGTTGTCGCCTTTAACCGCTTCCAAAATAGCTTTAGTCATATTTTCGCCGGCGGCTACGCCGCTGGCTACTACAGCTATAAGTGGGCAGAAGTACTCTCTGCCGATGCTTGGAGTGCTTTTGAAGAAGCCGGTATTTTTGACCCAGAAACGGGCCAGCGCTTCCGCCAGGAAATTTTAGAGCAAGGCGGCGCTCGTGATGCTGCAGAGCTATTCCGCAATTTCCGGGGCCGCGAACCAAGCGTCGAGCCACTGTTACGCCATAGCGGTATACGCGCCGCTTAGCCATACTACTGTGATTACCCAGCGCGGCGGTTTAGCTTCGCCGCGCTACCGGAGCTTAATTATGTCGAGCGTTAAACGTTTTATTGCTGGAGTAATCTGCCCTCGCTGTGCAGCGATGGATCGGATTCGTGCCTGGGAGCAAAATAACATCCGTTACAGGGAGTGCGTAAGCTGCGATTTTTTCGAGCAGTTGCCCATTGAGGATGAAGCGGCACCGGAGCTGACAACTCGCGTTAACCAAGTACGTGATGAGCAGAAAGTTCAGGATGTCCAGCCAGTTCGTATTCTCGACCCTGGCAAGCCCCATCGCTAAATAGACCTTTCTAGCTGCGTCGATCGGACGCTACCCGTATTTTCCCTATTTCGACCCTATATTGTGTGCGGATTACCGCACGCTTTTTTTTTATCCGTGCGAAAAATCAGACACTTCCCCCTTAGCCCTCATCAACCAAAGTCTAACAAAAAAATTATAAGCATTTGTTTATTAAAATAAAATAAATAAATGGCTTATAAATCGCTTAATACAACTTGCTTAACTGAAATAACGCCAGCGGTATTCTGAACATGCACATCTGAATACCCTGTTAATAACCCTAATAACAGCTAGGAAATCTCGCCATGCGCAATAAAATGCCCAAGACCCTTGCTCTCATTGCTGGCGGCGCACTCGTTGCCGCTGCTACCGCTCATGCTGAAGTTGATCGTGACGGTTGGCCCTCCAGCTTTACCGTTGGTACCGCAAGCCAAGGGGGTACGTTCTATATTTATGGTTCAGGTTGGGCCAACCTGATTGCTGATCAGCTAGGTGGCATCACAGGCGGCGGCGAAGTAACTGGTGGCCCGACACAAAACCTGGCACTGGTTCATGCTGGCGAGCTAGCATTCGGCCTTACTACCTTAGGCCCTGCAGATGATGCAATGAATGGCCGCAGCCCTTTGGCACCGGGCGTTGTTATGGATAATGCCTGCGCTCTATTCCCAATGTATGAAACACCTTTCTCCATCAGCGCTCTTGCAAGCAAAGGTATTACCTCTATTGCGGATATTCCCGATGGCTCTCGTATCGGCTTTGGTCCAGCGGGCTCTACCTCTGACGTGTACTTTCCTGCCATTCTTGAAGAGCTAGGCGTTAACTTCGAGCGCCGTAATGGTGGCTGGTCTGACCTGGGTGGCCAATTGCAAGATGGTCTACTCGACGTTATTGCCTTTGCGGCAGGTGTTCCTATCCCTGCGGTAAGTCAGCTAGAAGTACAAACAAACATTAATATTATTGAATTCACCGAAGAAGAGCAGGCTAGGGTCATTGAGGCTTTCCCTGTATCGGAGTTTACGATTCCGGCAAGTACCTATGAGACTCTTGAGGAAGATGCTCGTGCGGTTTCCATGTGGAACTTTGCCATTGCAGGCTGTGATCTGCCTGAAAGCTTAGTATATGAAGTAACGCGCCTTACCATGGAAAATAATGACCGTATGATCTCGATTCATCGCAGCGCGGAAGAGAGCATTCCTGAAAATATTGCGTATAACACAGTAATGCCTTTCCACCCTGGAGCCGCCCGTTGGTTTAACGAAAACGGTTATGAGATTGCTGACGACATGATTCGTCAATAAGCGCTAAGCCTCTGTAGTAACAAGGGTCGGCACCTACCTAGGGGCCGACCCTTGTTACAACACTAGCGCATAAGAAAATGCTGACATACCCCGACCCGTCTCGTTGATGATCCATCCTCAAGGGTAACCTCTCATGAGCAACAACACCGGCAGCCCTAACTCGGCCGCACCCACTAACGACCCAGCAGAACAAAAAAACGCCCAAGAAATTTTGGCCGAAGGCGTTGATGAGGAAGTCGTTGAGCCTAATCGACGTGTATTTACAGGCTGGCAATGGGCACTCTTTGCCTGTGTCGCCATTGCTTATTCACTGTTCCATCTAATTACGCTAAACGTGCTCCCTATGGAGACGTGGACCTACCGTATTGTTCACGTTGCAGGCGCACTAATACTTGGCTTTGGTTTATTTACAGGCGCTCGCTTTGCCAGCACGGCCTCTGAAGAATCACCTAAATGGTTAACACTACTCAGTGCAGCGCTACTGATACCCGCCGGCTATGCGTTAGTGCAAACTGTATTAATGTGGCAAGCGTTATCAGGCGGCGCCATGCGTATCGATCCTCAGATTGAGTCGTGGCACTTTGGCTACCCACTGCTGCTAGCGACCGTCGGCGCTATCGTGTTGTCTTGGTTTTATCGTCAAGTTCGCTCAAAGTTCTCTATGCCCGACCTAGTATTAATGATTGTTGCATTAGCTAGTGCAGGGTATTTAATTACCATTTATAACACCCCACTACGCATGTCCACGGGTACTTCGTTTGCTCCCATAGGCATTACCTATGCAGCCATGGCGGGCTCTCTGCTTATTTTAGAGCTAACGCGCCGTGTAGCAGGTAACGCTCTAGTGGTAATTTCTGCAATTTTTCTGGCATATGTTTTTGGTGGCCCTTACTTACCGGGCTTCCTGAGTTATCCAGGACTATCGGTTAACCGCTTTTTCAGCCAGCTCTACACCGATATTGGCGTGCTAGGCCAAACTACAGCGGTCTCTTCTACCTACATTATTCTGTTTATTATTTTCGCTGCTTTCCTGCAGGCCTCTAAGGTTGGCGACTACTTTGTGAATTTTGCCTTTGCTGCTGCCGGGCGCTCACGCGGAGGCCCCGCCAAAGTATCTATTTTTGCATCCGGCCTGATGGGTATGATCAACGGAACCTCAGCGGGTAACGTCGTATCAACCGGCTCACTGACGATTCCACTGATGAAGAAAGTTGGCTACCCAGGCCGGAGTGCTGGCGCCATTGAAGCAGCCGCTTCTACAGGTGGGCAAATCATGCCGCCTATTATGGGTGCCGGCGCCTTTATTATGGCGGAAGTGACGGGTATCCCTTACCGTGAAATCGCTGTTGCAGCACTAATTCCGGCAGCACTGTACTTCCTATCCGTCTACTTTATGGTTGATCTAGAGGCGGCTAAGAAAGGCATGCGCGGCATGCGTAAAGATGAAATCCCGCAGTTCCGTAAGCTTGTCAGGCATGCATACCTATTCGCGCCTATTTTAATCCTGATTTATGCACTATTTATGGGCTATTCAGTTATCCGTGCAGGTACCCTTGCTACTGCTGCCGCTGCTGTTGTCAGCTGGATTTCACCCAACAAAATGGGTATTCGTGAAATTCTCAGGGCACTGCAGTTAGCCGGCACAATGTCGATTCAGATCATTGCCGTGTGTGCTTGTGCAGGCTTAATCGTTGGGGTTATCTCGCTGACTGGCGTTGGCGCGCGCTTCTCCTCACTACTGCTTGGTCTAGCCGGCGTTAGCCAACTATTGGCGCTGTTCTTTGCGATGCTCATCAGTATCCTGCTGGGTATGGGCATGCCCACCACAGCAGCCTATGCAGTTGCTGCATCCGTTGTTGCCCCGGGGCTAATTAACATCGGCATTCAACCGCTAGTAGCTCACTTCTTCGTTTTCTATTTCGCGGTTATGTCGGCTATTACGCCCCCTGTCGCGTTGGCATCTTATGCTGCGGCAGGCATTTCTGGCGATAACGCGATGAAGACATCGATTACCTCCTTTAAAGTAGGTTTAGCCGCCTTTATCGTGCCATTTATGTTCTTCTACAGCCCCGCCATGCTGATGGAAGGTACTCCCATGCAGATTGCCCGCGTCGCGATTACTGCTTCTATTGGTATATTTATGCTGTCGGCTACCGTGCAGGCGTGGTTCTTCGGCTCAGTCAAAGCGTGGCAACGGCTAGTCCTATTAACAGGGGCACTATTTTTGATTTATGGCGGTGTCTTTAGCGACTTAATAGGTTTAGGAATTGGCGTCATGATGTTCATCATGCAGCGTAAACTGCATGGGCATAAGCCTAGTCCTGTCTCTGCTTAAATGCCTGGGCGCCCAGCTTGCTGGGCGTACCTAGAGGCGTACTTAAGCTAAATAGCTTACTGGCTTAACCTGCTTACCAGAGACCCACATAACTAAAAAGCCTCACTCAACATTGTTGAGCGAGGCTTTTTATTGTTACTACTTTTTTCTGATAAGCGTTTTTAGCTCACTAAGTTATCAACAACCTTCAGGACTGGAGCGGCTTGGTTAAGGGTGTAGAAGTGCAGTCCTGGTGCACCGCCATCTAGCAAGCGCTCGCATAAGCGGGTGATAACATCAGTACCAAAGGCGGCAATGGAATCGCTGTCGTCACCGTAGGACTCCAGTTGCTTGCGGACCCAGCGGGGGATTTCTGCACCACAGGCATCCGAAAAACGTGCCAGTTTGGTGTAGTTGGTGATTGGCATAATGCCGGGAATAATCGGCTGCTCGACCCCTAGCGCCCGTGCTTTCTCAACGAAGTGGAAATAGGCATCAGCCGTAAAGAAGTACTGGGTAATCGCCATATTAGCGCCAGCCTTCATCTTACGGGCAAAGTTTTCCACATCCTTATCAAAGTTGGGGGTCTGTGGGTGAGATTCCGGGTAGGCAGCCACAGCAATCTCAAAATGATCGCCGGTCTCCGTGCGAATAAACTCGACTAGCTCGTTGGCATAGCGCAGCTCACCGATGCTTGCCATGCCCGAAGGCATATCACCGCGCAGTGCGACCAAGCTATCGACGCCCTCTTCCCGGTACTGCGCAAGCAGATCACGCAAATAAGCTTTTTCACTGCCAATACAGGAGAGATGAGGCGCGGTAGTAATGCCACTTTGGCTAACGCTACGCACAGTGTCACGGGTACGCGCTTGGGTAGAGCCACCCGCACCGTAAGTAACAGAGAAGAAACGCGGATTACGCGCGGCCAGCTCATCACGCACATGCATTAGCTTGTCTCGCCCAGCATCAGTATTGGGCGGAAAGAATTCAAAGCTAATACCTAACGGATGTTCTTGGCTGCTCATCGGATATCCTCGCATAGCGGTAACGTGGTGGTCTTTGAGTTATTCTCTCTTTTCCGGTGAATGGGGGCTAATGAAAGATTCCACGGTCGTCCTTTAATTCGGCTCATGTTCGCTATTTACAGCACAACCTCAGCCACAACATTAATCAGGGAGCAAAAATGGATTTAGCGCCAAGTGCCCTTATGGGGCCATTGCTGATGTTATTAGGATATGTTGGGCTGGGCTTTATTGCCGCGCAGCGCCTGAAAATCGACCCACGGCCCATCGCCACGTTGCTGGTGTACCTGATTGCACCGCTAACGATTTTTCGCGCGCTGATGAACGGCGGCCCTACGATAGAGTATCTAGCACTGACGTTGGCGCTGTTTATTCTTGTGAGCACTATGGCACTGCTCGTACGCAGGGTTACCCAGCACCGCTTTGGGCCTCAAGAGGGCGCGCTGCTGGCGTTTTCCTCCGGCACTGGCAATACCGGCTACTTTGGGCTTCCGGTAGCGCTTATTTTACTACCACCAGAGGGTGTGACTCTTTATCTCTTCTGCATGCTGGGCATTAATCTGTACGAATTTACGGTGGGCTTCTATTTAAGCGCACGCGGCCACTTTTCAGTGCGCCAAAGCTTAATCAAAATCGCTCGCCTGCCACTTATCTATGCCTTTCTTATAGCGCTGCTACTGAGTGCACTCAACGTCACGCTGCCCACCGCACTAATGAGCTCCCTGGAAGTATTTCCTGCCACCTACACGCTGTTGGGCATGATGATCATCGGTATGACCCTTAGCCAGGTTACGCTGTCCGCGTGGGATACCCGGTTTGTCACCGCCTGCGTAGGGTTACGCTACCTGCTATGGCCACTAGTCATGCTAGCGGCAGTGCTTGTGCTGCAACAGATCGCGCCACTGGCCCCTGAGCTTGCCATGGCCCTATTACTGCTAGGCGTTGTGCCCATGGCATCTAATGTGGTGGTAGTTGCCATGGAATTGGGGATTCAACCACAAAAGGGCGCACTCGCGGTACTCACCACTACGCTACTGGCGCCACTGCTGATACCACTTTATCTAGGTCTTATGCTTCGCCTAACCGGGCTGGGTTAAAAGCCATCCACCCCCGCCTGCTGAAGTCGTGCTGCCATGTGCTGTATCTCTAAGTGGCTGAAAAACGCGGCCAGCGCCGCGGCTCGCATTGCTCCTACGCCGGATGCAGACTGCCAGTCCGCTCGTGAATAACCTGCCAACGTATCCCAATCACCCAGGCGGGCGTTGGCACCTGGCGGCATACCCAGAGCGGCTAACCATGCCGAATAGGGAGCAGCCCGAGCAGCATTAAATTGCGCTTCTAATGCTGCGGCGCGCACTTCTCCAATGCCTTGTGCTTGCCGCAACTGCGCAGGAGTAACGTCCATCCAGCCAAGTAACTCAGTGACAACACCTGCTTCGATTAGCGCTTGCCAAGTGCCCTCCCCCACTCCTTGCATACCCAGCTGGTCGCTTAAAAAGCCCAGCCTTGCCAAAAACTGCGCTTCACAACCAGAGGTCAACGTAAAGCAGCTCAGTAAGTGGTAGCGCTCCGGGGAGGGGGCACTTAGCGTGGCCCGCTCGCGTGTTTGCCATACGACCTCAGTAACTTGTGGGATCGTCAGCCCTGCTAGCGTTACTGCCACCTGATCACCAGGCCGAACATCCCAAGCCTGCCAGCGCTCCAGCGAACCTAATGAAACGCGACTGATGCGCCGTCCCTCTAATGTCACTGGATAGAGCCATAGGAGCGGTGTCACCCTCCCAGTCCGCCCAATGCGAAATTCCACACCGCGTACCTGAGCCAGCGCCTGCTGAGTAGGATATTTCCAAGCAACTGCCCATTCGGGTGGCGTTGATGACCAGCGACGTACGCCAGGGCGCTCAGCTTGTTTGAGGACAACACCATCGGTGGCAAAGGGTAGTGGACTGTTAAACCACGTTTCCCGCCAGTAGGTGGCATCGCGTTGCTCATTTAAGTGGTGGGTATAATCAGCAGTATCAAAACCCAGTGCGGTTAACTCAGCGAGCCTTGTAGCCATATCAGTAGGCCCATCAGGCCAATCCCAAACAAACAGCCCAATTTGCTCAAGGGTTTGACTCGTCGGCGATGCCTGCGCCATGGCACCCGCCACTGCACCGCGGGCGCCTGTTGTAGGGTTTCGGGCCTGAATATGGTCCTCCAAGCGCCAATAAAGCTCGCCCTGGAGTACCACGGAGAGCGGTGAGAGCAGTGCATTGGGTACAGCAGGAATCTGCTGGGCGCGAGCCGTCCAGTCCTGGCCACGTTCACCATCCCCGCGGCTAACGGCGTCGACTAATTCACCGCCTTGATAGCGTAGCGTGACCGCGACGCCATCCACCTTAGGCTGAATCCATAGGTCATCTCGGCGGCTGGTAAAACGCCGTACGCCATCATCATCAACTTTGTTCAAACCGGTTTGTGCAAATGGGTGATCCAGCGTGCCTCGACTGCTGGTCACTCTGGTTAGCGGTTGGTGAGGCACCTGCTCCCCTAAACAAGCTTGCCAGTTGGTTAGGCGTGCCACCGTTTGATCGTAGAGTTCATCATCAATCAGCGACTCGCCCTGGTCATGGTAGGCGCGATCCCATATTTCGATGTGTTCCGCCAACGCCTGGCTCTCAAGCGCCAGCCGCTCCCGTGACCAATCTGGACACTGGTCAGCCTGTGCGGATAAGGTGACACCCATCAGCCACATCACTAGCAAACCACATCCACTGATTTTTCGCCCCGTCTGCATAAGCCTCCCCGCGTACTTTATGATTGCGCGATTTTATTGCGACCAGCTCAGTAGATACCCAACTGCTTACACTTAATTATTAGCAAAGTTATCTTAGCGCAATCTAAAACACTTATGCAGCATATAAAAAAACGCCTCTTGGCTGGAGCCAAGAGGCGTTTTCAAAGTGCTGAAATTACTACGTGGTGTACTGCGTTTTACAGACCGGCAGCCTGATGTAGAGCCTCAGCTTTATCGGTTTTTTCCCACGGGAAGGCCGTAAATGTCTCTTTATGCACTTGGCCTTTGTCGTCTACCCAGCTATAGCTATGCTCAAACGGCTCACGCCCAAAGTGGCCATAGGCAGAGGTAAGGCGGTACATCGGGTGCAGCAGGTCGAGCATCTTGGTAATCGCGTAAGGACGCAGATCAAAATGCTCACGTACTAGAGCAACGATTTTTGCGTCATCGATTTTACCAGTACCAAAGGTATCAATGGATACTGAGGTCGGCTCAGCAACACCGATAGCGTAAGAGACTTGAATTTCACACTTGTCGGCAAGCCCTGCCGCTACCACGTTTTTAGCTACGTAACGGCCAGCGTAAGCTGCACTGCGGTCAACTTTGGAGGGATCTTTACCCGAAAACGCGCCACCGCCGTGACGTGCCATACCACCGTAGGTATCGACGATAATTTTACGGCCGGTTAAACCGCAGTCGCCCACAGGACCACCAATCACAAACTTTCCAGTCGGATTAATATGGTATTGGGTATTTTCATCCAGCCACTCAGCGGGAATCACCTGCTCAACGATTTCACGCTTAACCATTTTGCGCAGGTCTTCCTGATCGATTTCAGGGTCATGCTGGGTAGATAGCACAACCGCATCGACGCCACATGGTTGGCCTTCAGCGTTATAGCGGAAGGTAACCTGGCTTTTGGCATCCGGCCGCAGCCACGGCAGCAGGCCGTTTTTACGCAGTTCGGCCTGACGCTCGACCAAACGGTGCGCGTAGTGGATTGGCGCAGGCATAAAAGAGTCGGTTTCGTTGGTCGCGTAACCAAACATTAACCCCTGATCACCGGCACCCTGATCTTCTGGCTTAGAGCGATCAACGCCCTGAGCAATATCGACGCTCTGCTTGCCAATCAGGTTAATCACTCCGCAAGTAGCCCCATCGAAGCCTACGTGGGATGAGGTGTAACCGATATCGGTAATCACATCACGCACCAGCGCTTCCAGGTCCACCCACGCAGACGTAGTAATCTCACCCGCAATAATTGCCACGCCTGTTTTCACCATGGTTTCACAGGCAACACGAGCCTGTTTGTCACGGGCGATAATGGCATCTAGTACCGCGTCGGAAATCTGGTCGGCAATCTTATCAGGATGGCCTTCTGAGACAGACTCGGAGGTAAACAGGGAATATTCGCTCATCGCGCTCTCGACCCTCTGTATGACGGCTGCTTCACATGACTGCAGCATCAGCAGGAAATCATGGCAGGAGGTCCCCTGCCCGTATAAAGAAGCGGTACTACCACTTTCACCACCACTTCGGGAGGCAGAGTCTACACGCTGTTGGGGGTTCTTCCCAGAAGGTGTCCGTAGAATTTGCCGCCGCAGGGGAAGTCAGCGACAATAGATCCTTTATTATTTCTGTTTTCAGGCGAGGAGCACCCCCATGCCGTCCCGTTTTGAGCTGGCCAATGCCATTCGCGCCCTTTCCATGGATGCCGTTCAGAAGGCCAAATCTGGTCACCCTGGCGCCCCCATGGGTATGGCTGATATCGCCGAGGTGCTGTGGAATGACTACCTCAAGCACAACCCCGAAGACCCGAAGTGGGTCGACCGTGACCGGTTCGTGCTGTCCAATGGTCATGGCTCCATGTTGCTCTACTCATTGCTGCACTTAAGCGGCTACGAGCTAAGCCTGGAACAGCTACAAAACTTCCGGCAGTTGCACTCGTCCACCGCAGGCCACCCAGAGTTCGGTTATGCACCGGGCATCGAAACGACTACCGGCCCACTAGGCCAAGGATTTGCCAACGCCGTCGGCTTTGCAATTGCCGAAAAAACCCTGGCAGCTCAGTTTAACCGCCCAGGCCATGCCATCGTTGACCACCACACTTGGTGTTTCTTAGGCGACGGCTGCTTGATGGAAGGTATCTCCCATGAAGCCGCGTCACTGGCTGGCACTCAGCAGCTAGGTAAACTGATAGCTCTGTATGACGATAACGGTATTTCCATTGATGGCGAAGTCGAAGGCTGGTTTACCGACGACACCGCCAAGCGCTTTGAAGCCTATGGCTGGCACGTGGTGCCCAATGTTGATGGCCACAAACCTGAAGAGATTAAGGCCGCTATTGAGCTCGCCAAGAGCCATGACGACAAGCCTAGCCTGATTATCTGCAAAACCATTATTGGTTTTGGTGCCCCGAACAAACAGGGCAAAGAAGAAGCCCATGGGGCACCACTAGGTGATGAAGAAGTGGCGCTGGCCCGCAAGCAGCTTGGCTGGGAACACGCACCGTTCCATATTCCAGAGTCAATTTACTCCAAGTGGGATGCCCGCAACGCAGGCAAGACTCGCCAACAGGAGTGGGAAGCTCGCTTTGCACGCTATACCGAGGCCTTCCCTACGGAAGCTCGCGAGTTTAAGCGCCGCATGAAAGCACAGCTGCCAAACGATCTGACGACAGAAGCACTGATCGAGCAAGCTCAAGAAAAAGGTGAGAGCATTGCCACCCGCAAAGCCTCATTTGAAGCGCTGAATGTAATTGGTCCACAGATGCCCGAGCTGCTTGGCGGCAGCGCTGATCTTGCACCGTCTAACCTGACGTTCTGGAAAGGTGCTAAAGCAATTACCCCAGAAGATGCTAGTGGCAACTACCTACACTACGGGGTGCGTGAGTTTGGCATGGGTGCGGTAATGAACGGTATCGCCTTGCACGGCGGCTTCATTCCTTATGGCGCCACCTTCCTGATCTTTATGGAGTACATGCGTAACGCCGTACGTATGGCAGCGTTGATGGGGCAACAAGCTATCTACGTGTTCACTCATGACTCTATCGGGCTCGGCGAAGATGGCCCGACCCACCAGCCGATTGAACAGCTCACCAGCCTGCGCACCACGCCTAACCTGAATACCTGGCGCCCATGCGATGCAGTAGAAACCGCCGCCTCTTGGGATGCTGCCGTTAAACGCCACTCAGGCCCCACTGCGCTGGTGCTATCACGTCAAAACCTGCCACATCAGCCGCGCACAAAAGCACAGCTGGCAGCCATACAGCGCGGTGGTTATGTGCTGAAGGATTGCGACGGTACCCCAGAGCTTATTTTGATTGCTACCGGCTCTGAAGTGGCACTGGCTATGGAGGCGGCGGCTGAGCTTGCTCAGCAAGGAAAAGCAGTACGCGTTGTTTCTATGCCGTCAACCTACCGCTACAACGGCCAAGATGCCGATTACCGCGAAAGCGTACTGCCGAAAGCGGTCACCAAGCGTATCGCCATTGAGGCTAGCCACGCAGATTACTGGTACAAGTACGTAGGCTTGGAAGGCCGTGTGATTGGCATGACCACCTACGGTGAGTCAGCACCAGCGGATGCGCTGTTTAAGCACTTCGGATTTACTGTTGATAATATCGTCAAGCAGGCTAATGAGCTACTCGGTTAGCGCTACACAGGCCGATCGCACGCGGGCCCTTAGATGCCCGCGTTAAACGGTCTGCTATGGCTAATTAGCTACTGGCTGATCGGAGAAGTGGTGATCCACTTCTCCGGCCTGCCTATTTCTTCCGGCGTGGTTGGCATGCTGCTGCTCTGCGCCACCCTTGCCATTATCGGACGCGTACCGGCAAGTATTGCGGCAGCAGCCCAGCCATTGATAGCACTGCTAGCCATGCTGATTATGCCCGGTGTGGTTGGGGTGTTTTTTATGCTTGATGAATTAGCTGGCGAATGGCTCGCCATTCTTACAGCGCTCCTGCTAGGAACACTGCTTAGCGTTATCACTACTCTATGGCTACTCAAGCGGCTCATGGAACGCCCTAATGCCCGCTAGTTTACTTAGCACCTTAACCGCGACCCCTTTATTTGCCGTGGGGCTAACACTAGCCGCCTTCTTACTTGGCAGTGCGCTCTTCAATCGTCTGCATAAACCCTCATGGCTCCCGGCTATTTTAATTGCCGCACTGCTGTTAGCTGCCACACTTGCCATACTCAGGGTGCCCTACGCCACTTATCAACAGGGGGCTATTTGGCTTACGATTCTCTTAGGCCCCGCCACGGTTGCCCTGGGTATGCCGCTCTACCAACAGTTGCCACGCATTGGTGAGCTATGGCGACCACTGATGGTATGCCTGCCTATCGCGGCCATGCTTGCCGCCAGCTATGCCCTCATGATTGCTTGGTTGATGGGCAGTAGCCCGCAGATACTGGCCTCCATTGCTGCTAAGTCGGTGACTGCCCCTATTGCGATCGGTATTACCGAGCAGCTTGGTGGTAGTGTTGCGTTACTAATGGGGGCATTGCTGCTGACGGGCGTCGTCACGATTCCCTTGGTCGGCCTAGGAGCGAAACTGTTAAATATCGACGATGAACGCATTATTGGCTTTGCACTTGGCCTCAATGGCCATGCAATTGGCACGGTGCGGGCATTTGAGCTCAGCCCAACGGCGGGGGCATTTGCCTCGCTGGGCATGAGCCTAACCGGTATCTTAACCGCCCTGCTGCTACCACTCGCTTGGCGGCTGCTCGGCATAGGTAGCTGACAGGCGTTATCGACTGAAATACGCTATCATCGCCGCATATTTTTATAAGAGCTGCTCCACATCATGGCCAACTCGACACCCAGATATCGTATTGCCATCAATGGTTATGGGCGCATTGGCCAATGTGTGCTTAGAGCATTGGTTGAACGCAACCACCCTGAGCTTGAAGTGGTCGCCATTAATGAGCTCTCCGATCTCGCGACCATTACCTACCTAACCCGTTACGACACCACCCATGGCCGCTTTCCAGGCGAGGTGGAGAATGACGGTGAAGCCCTACTGATCGATGGTCAGCGTATCCAGGTACTGTGCGAGCGTGACCCTCAGGCACTGCCCTGGGCAGCACTGGATATCGACTTAGTACTCGAGTGTTCGGGCAGCTTTAAAGACCGCCCCACCGCCGAGCAGCACTTAGCTGCCGGCGCTAAGCGACTGTTGTTTTCACAGCCTGCCGAAAGTGATGTAGACGCGACTATTGTCTGGGGCATTAACGAGCACGAGCTTGCACTTTCCCAGAGTATTCTCTCAGCAGCGTCCTGCACGACTAACTGTCTAGTACCGCTGCTTACCGTATTGGATGAAGCCCTTGGACTTGAGCATGGCGTGACTACCACTATCCACTCGGCCATGAACGACCAGCCGGTGATTGATGCCTACCATCAAACTGACCTGCGCCTAACTCGTTCAGCCATGCAGTCGATAGTGCCAGTGGACACCGGTCTCGCGGTGGGCATTAGCCGCCTGATGCCCAGCCTAGCCGGGCGTTTTGAGTGTCTGCATGTGCGTGTGCCAACCATCAATGTTTCCGCTATGGACGTCGCGTTAACCGTGCGCCACGACACCAGCGCCGAGCAAGTCAACGCCCTGCTACGTACCGCAAGCGAGCAGCGCCTAGCCGGTGTACTTGGCTATACTGAAGCTCCCATGGCATCAATTGATTTTAATCACGACCCACGCTCTGGCATCCTAGACGCCACACAAACACGGGTCGCAGGCACGCGCCTGATCAAACTACTGTGCTGGTTTGACAACGAATGGGGGTTTGCCAACCGCATGCTGGATATCAGCCAGCGGTTGGCCTCTCTCCAAGCAGGTAGCGCTAGCTAGGGTTGCATGACTTCTTTTCATCCGTTTAACCACGAGGAAACCGCTCACATGAACGTGCAAAAAATGATCGATCTGTCCCTGGAAGGGCAGCGCGTGCTGATTCGTGAAGATTTGAATGTCCCCATTAAGCATGGTCATGTTTCCAGCGATGCACGCCTGCGGGCTGCGCTTCCGACCATTCAGGCGGCAGCTAAAACGGGGGCCAAGGTAATGCTAATGAGCCACTTAGGCCGCCCCACCGAAGGTGAACCTAACGAGGAGTTTTCCCTTGCACCAGTTGCCAAGCGCTTAGGGGAACTACTAGGCCGTCCCGTTACGCTTATCAAAGAGTATCTGGATGCCGCGCTAGATCTGGCTAATGGCGAAGTCGTTTTACTTGAGAATGTGCGCTTTAATCGTGGTGAGAAAAGCGATGATGAACAGCTGGCTAAACAGTACGCTGCACTCTGTGACGTGTTTGTGATGGATGCCTTCGGTACTGCTCACCGCGCCCAGGCATCAACCCACGGTGTCGCCCATTTTGCCCCACAAGCCTGCGCAGGCCCGCTACTTGCCCAAGAACTTGATGCCCTTGAAAAGGCGTTAGCTAACCCAGCCCGCCCCATGGCAGCAATTGTCGGCGGCTCAAAAGTCTCTACCAAATTAGACGTGCTCACCGCACTTTCCGAAAAGTGCGATCAGCTCATTGTCGGCGGCGGCATCGCCAACACCTTTATTGCTGCAGCAGGCTATAATGTAGGCAAATCACTCTACGAAGCAGATTTAATCGGCCAAGCAAAAGCATTGATGGAAAAAGTCGCCATCCCGCTGCCAACAGACGTTGTCGTTGCCACCGAGTTTTCAGAGTCTGCCGAAGCAGTGGTAAAACCGGTTGACCAGGTCGCTGACGACGAAATGATTTTGGATATCGGACCGGATACCGCCGCTCACCTTGCCAACCTGTTGAAAGACGCAGGCACCATTTTGTGGAACGGGCCGGTGGGTGTGTTTGAGATTGATCAGTTTGGCAAAGGTACCCAGGTAATTGCTCAGGCGATCGCCGATAGCGCAGGTTTCTCTATTGCTGGTGGCGGTGATACCTTAGCGGCCATTGATAAATATGCGATTGCTGAGCGTGTTTCCTATATTTCCACCGGCGGCGGTGCATTTCTTGAATACGTTGAAGGTAAGCAACTGCCTGCCGTCGCCGCGCTCGAAGCAGCTGCCCAACGCGGTTAATGCTCAACGGGCTGAACCGTACGCTCACAGCTACCGTTCACGCAGATATCCCCGTTTACATACCGCTTACAACATACTGTTTAAAACATAGATAAGGTGACCCCATGGCTTTGATCAGCATGCGTCAAATGCTCGACCACGCTGCCGAATATGGCTACGGCATTCCGGCATTCAACGTTAATAACCTTGAGCAGATGCGCGCCATTATGGAAGCTGCCGATGCCACTGACTCCCCGGTCATCGTGCAAGCCTCCGCAGGTGCACGCAAATACGCCGGCGCTCCTTTCCTGCGCCACCTGATTTTGGCAGCAGTGGAAGAGTTCCCACATATCCCAGTGGTTATGCACCAGGACCACGGTACCAGTCCTGCCGTCTGCCAGCGCTCCATCCAGTTAGGCTTCTCCTCAGTGATGATGGATGGCTCCCTGGGCGAAGACGGTAAAACCCCCATGGACTATGACTACAACGTCGACGTTACCCGTCGTGCAGTAGAAATGGCCCATGCTTGCGGCGTTTCTGTCGAAGGGGAGCTAGGTTGCCTAGGCAGCCTGGAAACCGGCATGGCAGGCGAGGAAGACGGCATCGGTGCCGAAGGTAAGCTGGATATGGAGCAAATGCTAACCGATCCAGAAGAAGCCGCCGACTTTGTTAAAGCGACCCATGTCGATGCTCTTGCAATCGCTATTGGCACCAGCCACGGCGCTTATAAGTTCACTAAGCCACCGACTGGCGATACCCTCTCAATTCAGCGTATTAAAGAGATCCATGCGCGCATTCCGGATACTCACCTCGTTATGCACGGCTCCTCTTCTGTGCCGCAAGAGTGGCTAGAAGTGATCAACCAATACGGTGGTCAGATTCCGGAAACGTACGGCGTGCCGGTAGAAGAGATCATCGAAGGTATTAAATACGGTGTTCGTAAGGTAAACATCGATACCGATTTACGCCTTGCCTCAACCGGTGCTGTACGGCGCTTCATGGCTGAAAACCCCTCAGAATTCGATCCACGTAAATTCTTGAAAGAAACCGTCACTGCAATGCGTGACCTTTGTATCGCACGCTACGAGGCCTTTGGCACAGCGGGTAATGCCAGCAAAATCAAGCCTATCAGCTTAGAAGCGATGTTCGAACGCTACGCACGTGGCGAACTGGCACCTAAGGTGAAATAAGACTAAAGTCAAATAAACGTATTAAGCAGCATCTCTTGCAAGGCGGCCTAACGGTCGCCTTTTTAATGCACGCCAGTTTGATGATTAGCTGTATATCGGGCTCATCTTATAAAAAATTATAAAACAGTGTTCACAAATGCCTTAAAATCCCGTTCAATAGCAGTATGTCGGCTTCAACTAACATGGGTAGCGCTTTAAGCGCTCCAAGGAACGACAATGCCGCTTCCACTTTTGCTGTTTGACTGTGATGGCACCCTCGTCGATAGCGAACCGCTTTTGGCCGAAGAGATGGCCGTTGGCCTCAATTCTGTTGGCTTACCGTTCGCCTCTTCTGATTATCTAGGGGAATTCCGAGGCGCTCGCTTCCGACGTATCGTGGCTGAACTTCAACAACGCCATGGCGGGGTGGATGCTGAACAGTTGGCCCGTATGGAGCAAACGATGCGCGCTAAACTGGCAAATCGCCTTGCCACCGAATTGACGACCATTCCTGGTGCTCATGAATCGCTTGAAGCATTGCGTCACTACCCCAGCGCTGTTGTTTCAAATGGCCCAGAGAGTAAAATCCATACTGCTTTGCAAACCACCAAGCTTGCCAACTATTTTGGCAATCGGCTTTTTAGTGGGTATACCGCCAACTGCTGGAAGCCTGAGCCCTGTTTACATCTGCACGCAGCCAGTATCATGGGCTATGCTGCACACAACTGTATTGCAATTGATGATGCACTTGTAGGTGTTCACGCAGCACTGCAGGCAGGAATGACGGTCATCCATTTAAACCGTTTTCCGGATGCCGAAATCACCCCTGAAGGGGCTATTATGATTAGTAGTATGTACCAACTACCAGCTGTGGTGGAACGCCTCACCCATGAAAGGTGGCAACCAGCGGAGCCTCAACACTTAACAGGGAAATAGCATGGCTTCTTTACGTGACCAGCTTGGGGGGCTTGTATACTCAACCGAGCAAGGAAAAACGTGTCCCGACTGCCGCGAGTCTGTTAACAACTGCCAATGTGAGAGTGCCAGCGAACAACAACGCCTCGCTACTCTAGATGGCATTGTGCGCATTCGCCGTGAAACAAGTGGCCGTAAAGGCAAAGGCGTCACCACTATAAGTGGTATACCACTTACCAATGCCGAGCTTAAAACGCTCGCGAAGACATTGAAAAAACGCTGTGGCACTGGCGGCGCTGTTAAAGATGGCGTGATTGAAATTCAGGGCGATCATCGCGAGACGCTGCAGCAAGCGTTAACGTCACTTGGCTACCAAGTAAAATTGGCAGGTGGCTAATACACCTCTATGATGCCGGTTTACGTAGGTAAATCGCTAAAGGGTAAGGCACTGCAATGGTTTGGCTGGAATACCTGCTACCGCTCATCTTTCTATTTCCCATGGCCGCAATGGGTGGCATCGTATTGGCCCTGCGTAGCCTGCACGATGCACGCGTCCACTCCCCATTTAATGCTCCATTGCGTGAGCCTGGACAAGCGCTGCGGCATCGCCTGGATCAAGCTTTCTCAAGCCTATTTCTGAATGGTGCGTTAGGCCCGATCATCAGCCTTGCCCCCTTGGTCTATGGCATGGGCCGTATGTTGTTTGTCGACCAACAAGACTGGGTGGAGTGGGCACTTTACGGCCTATTGAGTACGCTGTTAGTTTTAGCGTTTTCGCTGTTGCTGATACGCGATTATCAGCGTATTCGTCGGCTTAAGCTTGGCCTTGCCTGTGAGCTGGCTGTTGGCCAGGAGCTTGAGCGCTTAGTGCGCCCCGAAGCGCATCCTTACTATGTGTTTCATGATATTCCTACCGATAGTTTTACCATTGACCACGTAGTCGTAACGCCCCATGGCATATTTGTAGTAGAAACACGAGCGCGGGCACTGGCCATTGGTACTGACGGCAAAGAGCTAAACAGCGTTGCCGTCGAGCGGGAACGCCTGCGCTTCCCCCACTGGCAGGAACGACGGCCACTGCATAAAACCCGCCAAGGTGTCAGCTGGCTAAGTCAATGGCTAGGCCGCCGCTGTGGCGTACCGGTGCCCGTCAGAGGGGTACTTGTATTGCCAGGCTGGCAAATCGATACCAGCGAAGCCGCGCCAGATATTTTAGTGGTCAGTGGCGAGCATTTAGCCCGCCAACTCACCGAACTGACACCTGGTCAGATGAGCGATGCTATTCACGATAGGGTGATTCACATCTTACTTGAGCGTGCACGGCTGATGGAACTGAAGCACTTACGCCATCCCTCGGTATAAAGGCTTTATTAGTTGCTTCGTAAGAGTTAATCGCCGCGTAAGCGGCCTCCCATCTCCTGCGCCAGATCGACCGCATAGTGGTCGGTCATGCCGCCGATAAAATCCAGCATCCGACGATAGCTATCGTAAAGTTTCCAGGAAGGTAACGGCGTGTTTTCACCGATGAGTGCTAATACACGCTGATGCTTAAACGAACTCTGTCCCGTATGATGTAGCTCATGGGCAGCGCCAATGAAAGCCTCAAGCAAAATGCCCAGCGTGGTATAGGCACCAATTTCCAGCTTAGCCTTGCGCTCATTTTGAAAAATGCGCTCCCGAGCTAGTTGTTTGGCTGCCTGCACTCCCCACCCCAGATCAGGGTGGCACAGTTCAAGTAAGTCCTCTCCCAAGGCTCCGCTTAGTAGCGCCTGTTCATGCTGTACGAAGACGGCTCCCACATCATTGACCGCACGCTCCATCGCTGCCCCACGCAGCAGAGCAATACGGCGACGTTGTGAAACGTTTTTACGCTGCATTTCCGCGTATTCAGGCGGAAACTCTCCGGCAATTTGACGCAGTATCTCGACCACTTCCTCGTAGCGTAAAATACCCATTTCCAAGCCGTCTTCCAGATCGAGTAAGGCATAGCAAATATCATCGGCTGCCTCGACAAGCCATGCCAGAGGGTGGCGACACCAGCGCTGCTCCCCCTGGGGGATTAGACCAACGGCTTCTGCCACTTCTTTCAACAGTGCCTGCTCCGACTGATAAGCTCCAAATTTTCCTGCCCGGCCACCATAACGAACCGTCCATGGGTATTTAAGCAGAGTGCCTAACGTTGCCGCGGTGAGCCGCATTCCACCATTGAACTGGTTATACTCAATTTGCGTAATAACTCTAAAGCCCTGAGCGTTACCTTCATAGGTCAACAGATCTTCACGTTCAGCGTCGGACAGCCCCTCTAATAGACCACTACTTTGCGCACGTTGAAACCAATCACGAATGGCATACTCGCCGGCATGACCAAAGGGTGGGTTACCAATGTCGTGCCCTAAACAAGCCGTTTGGACGATCACGCCAAGATCTGAAGGGGTAATCCAAGCAGGCAAACGGTCATGCAGCAACTCTCCAACAATCATACCTAACGAGCGGCCAACACAACCAACTTCTAACGAGTGTGTTAAGCGCGTATGAATATGGTCATTTTCAGTTAATGGATGCACTTGGGTCTTGCGCCCCAAGCGTCGGAAGGAGCCTGAAAAGACAATGCGATCGTGATCTTTATGGAAGGGGGTGCGCCCTATTTCACGGGTGCTGTCAGTACGTTTATCGTGAAGACGTTGCGGGGAAAGCAACTGATCCCATTGCATTTGTGCCATAGCATTCCTCCTGGAGAACTGCATTTTGACACAAAACGCCTGAAAACCGCACATTAGCATGAGAGGTGTGAATTTTAGACATAAAAAAATCCCCCAAGGCATCAGCCCTGGGGGATTTTTATTAAAACAGGCTTAACGCGGACTAGCGCCCAACAAAAAACCCCAGTTCCATTTAGAACTGGGGTTTTTCTTAATAAGTGCCTGACGATGACCTACTCTCGCATGGGGAGACCCCACACTACCATCGGCGCTAAGCGGTTTCACTTCTGAGTTCGGCATGGGTTCAGGTGGTTCACGCGTGCTATGGTCGTCAGGCGTAACGGGTGATGTATATCATGCTGTACGTGTCATCAATGTCTTGTCTGCGTCTCTCACTACACCCTCTCAGGGCACAGCGTACGTATCCGGGGTTCTTACGAACCTGTCGTTATCATTGCGACCAGACCCCTTGGGTGTTATAGGGTCAAGCCTCACGGGCAATTAGTACACGTTAGCTCAACGCCTTGCAGCGCTTCCACACCGTGCCTATCAACCAGCTGGTCTTGCTGGGCCCTTTAGGAGGCTCTAGGCCTCAGGGATGTCTCATCTTGAAGGGGGCTTCCCGCTTAGATGCTTTCAGCGGTTATCCTGTCCGACCATAGCTACCCGGCAATGCCACTGGCGTGACAACCGGAACACCAGAGGGTCGTCCACTCCGGTCCTCTCGTACTAGGAGCAGCTCTTCTCAAACATCCAACGCCCACGGCAGATAGGGACCGAACTGTCTCACGACGTTCTAAACCCAGCTCGCGTACCACTTTAAATGGCGAACAGCCATACCCTTGGGACCGACTTCAGCCCCAGGATGTGATGAGCCGACATCGAGGTGCCAAACACCGCCGTCGATGTGAACTCTTGGGCGGTATCAGCCTGTTATCCCCGGAGTACCTTTTATCCGTTGAGCGATGGCCCTTCCATACAGAACCACCGGATCACTAGAACCTGCTTTCGCACCTGCTCGACGTGTCTGTCTCGCAGTCAAGCACCCTTATGCTCTTGCACTCACTGCACGATGTCCGACCGTGCTGAGGGTACCTTCGTGCTCCTCCGTTACTCTTTGGGAGGAGACCGCCCCAGTCAAACTACCCACCACACACTGTCCTCGATCCGGATAACGGACCTGAGTGAGAACGCCAATGATGCCAGGCTGGTATTTCAAGGTTGGCTCCCCTCGAACTGGCGTCCGAGATTCAAAGCCTCCCAGCTATCCTACACAGGCAACATCAGCGTCCAGTGTGAAGCTATAGTAAAGGTTCACGGGGTCTTTCCGTCTAGCCGCGGGTACACCGCATCTTCACGGCGATTTCAATTTCACTGAGTCTCGGGTGGAGACAGCGTGGCCATCATTACGCCATTCGTGCAGGTCGGAACTTACCCGACAAGGAATTTCGCTACCTTAGGACCGTTATAGTTACGGCCGCCGTTTACCGGGGCTTCGATCAAGAGCTTCGGACGAATCCTAACACCATCACTTAACCTTCCGGCACCGGGCAGGCGTCACACCCTATACGTCCTCTTACGAGTTAGCAGAGTGCTGTGTTTTTACTAAACAGTTGCAGCCACCTGGTATCTTCGACCGGTTCGGGCTAGGAGAGCAAGTCTCTTCACCCTACGCCGGCGTGCCTTCTCCCGAAGTTACGGCACCATTTTGCCTAGTTCCTTCACCCGAGTTCTCTCAAGCGCCTTGGGATTCTCACCCTGACCACCTGTGTCGGTTTGGGGTACGGTCGCACATGATCTGAAGCTTAGAGGCTTTTCCTGGAAGCGTGGCATCAGTGACTTCCTGACCGTGGTCAGTTCATCTCGTGTCTCGGCTTTAAGATCTCGGATTTGCCTAAGATCTCGGCCTACTCACTTTCACCAGGACAACCAACGCCTGGCCCACCTAGCCTTCTCCGTCCCCCCATCGCAATCATGTCCGGTACGGGAATATTGACCCGTTTCCCATCGACTACGCCTTTCGGCCTCGCCTTAGGGGCCGACTCACTCTGCTCCGATTAGCGTAGAACAGAAACCCTTGGTCTTCCGGCGAGGGAGTTTTTCACTCCCTTTATCGTTACTCATGTCAGCATTCGCACTCGTGATACCTCCAGCAGACTTCTCAATCCACCTTCATTGGCTTACACGACGCTCCTCTACCGCTCATCCCTAAGGATGAACCCGTAGCTTCGGTACCTGGTTTAGCCCCGTTACATCTTCCGCGCAGGCCGACTCGACTAGTGAGCTATTACGCTTTCTTTAAAGGATGGCTGCTTCTAAGCCAACCTCCTAGCTGTCTGAGCCTTCCCACATCGTTTCCCACTTAACCAGGATTTGGGGACCTTAGCTGACGGTCTGGGTTGTTTCCCTTTTCACGACGGACGTTAGCACCCGCCGTGTGTCTCCCACGCTGCACTCACCGGTATTCGGAGTTTGCCTCGGGTTGGTAAGTCGGGATGACCCCCTAGCCGAAACAGTGCTCTACCCCCGGTGGTGATACGTGAGGCGCTACCTAAATAGCTTTCGAGGAGAACCAGCTATCTCCGAGCTTGATTAGCCTTTCACTCCGATCCACAAGTCATCCAAATCTTTTTCAACAGATCCTGGTTCGGGCCTCCAGTTGATGTTACTCAACCTTCACCCTGCTCATGGATAGATCGCTCGGTTTCGGGTCTATATCCAGCGACTGTGTCGCCCAGTTAAGACTCGGTTTCCCTACGGCTCCCCTATACGGTTAACCTCGCCACTGAATATAAGTCGCTGACCCATTATACAAAAGGTACGCAGTCACAGAACAAGTCTGCTCCTACTGCTTGTACGCACACGGTTTCAGGATCTATTTCACTCCCCTCTCCGGGGTTCTTTTCGCCTTTCCCTCACGGTACTGGTTCACTATCGGTCAGCCAGGAGTATTTAGCCTTGGAGGATGGTCCCCCCGTCTTCAGTCAAGGTTTCTCGTGCCCCGACCTACTCGATTTCACGCGATCAGATTTTCGGCTACGGGGCTATCACCCGCTATGGCGGCACTTCCCAATGCCTTCGCCTAATCAGTCACACGCTTAAGGGCTGGTCCCCGTTCGCTCGCCGCTACTAGGGGAATCTCGGTTGATTTCTTTTCCTCAGGGTACTTAGATGTTTCAGTTCCCCTGGTTCGCCTCCTACCCCTATATATTCAGGGCAGGATACTGACCTTATGGTCAGTGGGTTTCCCCATTCAGAAATGCCCGGGTCACAGGTTGTTTGCCACCTCGCCGAGCCTTATCGCAGGCTACCACGTCTTTCATCGCCTCTGGCTGCCTAGGCATCCACCGTGTGCGCTTCATTGCTTGACCCTATAACCCGAAGGAGTCTGGTATCTCGCAATGTTAACGATTGCCGGATACGCTTGAGACGTATCACAAAACAATTTACGTACAAACGTTTTAAAAAAACGTTTGTGTCAGCATGATATACATTGTTAAAGAGCGGCTGTTCGATGAACAGTGATAAGGCGGCGTCATAACACACAACGACTTATCAATAGTCACGAAACATTCACAAACGGTATTTAAGATAAAAATAGTACGTAATGGTGGAGCCAAGCGGGATCGAACCGCTGACCTCCTGCGTGCAAGGCAGGCGCTCTCCCAGCTGAGCTATGGCCCCATCTAGTGACACTCACCTCTGGCCAATTTTATTTAGCGCAAGGCATTTTATGGCGACGCATAGCCTGCTATGCGAGTCATAAAATAACGCAGCGATAGAATAAAATTTGGTGGGTCTGGGCAGACTTGAACTGCCGACCTCACCCTTATCAGGGGTGCGCTCTAACCAACTGAGCTACAGACCCAAGAGGGGATCGTGCTTTTACCGTTTGCTCTATATCTGATCAGGTAATTCATTGTGAGCGCTTACCGCGAGGGATGATGCATCGTTTAAGGAGGTGATCCAGCCGCAGGTTCCCCTACGGCTACCTTGTTACGACTTCACCCCAGTCATGAACCACACCGTGGTGATCGCCCTCTTGCGTTAGGCTAACCACTTCTGGTGCAGTCCACTCCCATGGTGTGACGGGCGGTGTGTACAAGGCCCGGGAACGTATTCACCGTGACATTCTGATTCACGATTACTAGCGATTCCGACTTCACGGAGTCGAGTTGCAGACTCCGATCCGGACTGAGACCGGCTTTTCGGGATTAGCTGACTCTCGCGAGCTCGCAACCCTTTGTACCGGCCATTGTAGCACGTGTGTAGCCCTACTCGTAAGGGCCATGATGACTTGACGTCGTCCCCACCTTCCTCCGGTTTGTCACCGGCAGTCTCCTTAGAGTTCCCGCCATTACGCGCTGGCAAATAAGGACAAGGGTTGCGCTCGTTACGGGACTTAACCCAACATTTCACAACACGAGCTGACGACAGCCATGCAGCACCTGTCTTACAGTTCCCGAAGGCACACCAGAATCTCTTCCGGCTTCTGTAGATGTCAAGAGTAGGTAAGGTTCTTCGCGTTGCATCGAATTAAACCACATGCTCCACCGCTTGTGCGGGCCCCCGTCAATTCATTTGAGTTTTAACCTTGCGGCCGTACTCCCCAGGCGGTCGACTTATCGCGTTAACTTCGCCACAAAGTGCGCTAGGCACCCAACGGCTGGTCGACATCGTTTACGGCGTGGACTACCAGGGTATCTAATCCTGTTTGCTACCCACGCTTTCGCACCTCAGTGTCAGTGTCAGTCCAGAAGGCCGCCTTCGCCACTGGTATTCCTCCCGATCTCTACGCATTTCACCGCTACACCGGGAATTCTACCTTCCTCTCCTGCACTCTAGCTTGACAGTTCCGGATGCCGTTCCCAGGTTGAGCCCGGGGCTTTCACAACCGGCTTATCAAGCCACCTACGCGCGCTTTACGCCCAGTAATTCCGATTAACGCTCGCACCCTCCGTATTACCGCGGCTGCTGGCACGGAGTTAGCCGGTGCTTCTTCTGCGAGTGATGTCTTTCCTAATGGGTATTAACCACTAGGCGTTCTTCCTCGCTGAAAGTGCTTTACAACCCGAAGGCCTTCTTCACACACGCGGCATGGCTGGATCAGGCTTCCGCCCATTGTCCAATATTCCCCACTGCTGCCTCCCGTAGGAGTTCGGGCCGTGTCTCAGTCCCGATGTGGCTGATCATCCTCTCAGACCAGCTACGGATCGTTGCCTTGGTGAGCCATTACCTCACCAACTAGCTAATCCGACATAGGCTCATCCAATAGCGGGAGCCGAAGCCCCCTTTCTCCCGTAGGACGTATGCGGTATTAGCCTGGGTTTCCCCAGGTTATCCCCCACTACCGGGCAGATTCCTATGCATTACTCACCCGTCCGCCGCTCGTCAGCATCTAGCAAGCTAGATCTGTTACCGCTCGACTTGCATGTGTTAGGCCTGCCGCCAGCGTTCAATCTGAGCCATGATCAAACTCTTCAGTTTAAAATCATTGTGATACTTACTCGTTACTTAAGGACTAGCCGAAAGTAACAAAAGCGCATCAAACTTGGCTCAAGGTTCAAACAAATTCATTTCAATTTACATTGCCATGACCGCTTGCCTTGATATTTGGTGATTTATCACCCTCATCGGCAAGCGCCCACATGAATTACCTGATCAAATTGTTAAAGAGCAATGTCGCTGTGTAACCCGTGGTTACTACCCGGCCAATCGATGAACTGTTTGGCCTCAGCGAGGAAGGCGTATTCTACGCATTTCCTGGTGCTTGTCAATCACTGTTTTTCGATGAAGAAACGAACTCATCTCAAACGGCGCGCTTTCTTAAAAGCGTTAACTGCCTGACAAACCAAGGCTTTTACACCTTATTCACCGCTGGTAACGCTTGGCGTCCCCGGCAGCGGATGCGTACTTTACGGTTTCATGGTCCTCTTGGCAAGGCCTTTTGGGAAATAAGCGTGAGAAAGTTTCAGCATGCCCATATTTGACTGCTGAAAGCACTTCGACGGCACTGCATTGGCAGTTACACTGATACCTGCCTTTAGCACCGAATGCCTATTACTCTGAGGTCTACGATGAGCCAGCACTTATTAACTGTCGATTCATTAAGCCGCGAAAGCGTTGATCATCTACTGCGTGTTGCTGCGCGTATGGAGCCGATTGCTCAGCGTCGCCAGGTGACACGAGTGCTGGAAGGCGCAGTACTCGGCAACCTCTTCTTTGAGGCTAGCACCCGGACCCGGGTAAGCTTTAATGCTGCTTTTTGTCGTTTAGGTGGAAGCGTGTGCGATACCACCGGCTTTACGTTCTCCTCTATGGCCAAGGGGGAGTCGCTATATGACACTAGCCGGGTGATGAGCGGTTACTGCGATGCAATTGTAATGCGTCACCCCGATCAGGGGTCGGTTGCTGAGTTTGCTGCAGCGACCAATGTACCTGTGATTAATGGAGGAGATGGCCCAGGCGAGCATCCGAGCCAAGCGCTGCTAGACCTTTACACTATTGATAAAGAGTTTCAGCGGCTGGGTAAATCGCTCAGTGGTGCGCATATCTTACTTACCGGCGATTTGAAATATGGCCGTACGGTGCACTCGCTGATTAAGCTACTGTCTCTTTACGATCCCCTGCGCATTACTCTGGTCTCTCCACCAGGGCTTGAAATGCCATCAAAGCTGATTGACTTGGTCACGTCACGTGGGCACCGCATTGAACAGCGCGACTCATTGGCCAGCGATTTCTCAGACCTGGACGTGGTTTACACCACGCGCATCCAGAAAGAGCGCTTTACCGACGAGATGAATGAGAGTTTTCAGGGGCTGTCTGACGACTTTATGGTGAATCGCGACTTTCTTGACCGTCACTGCAGCCAGAGCACGATTGTCATGCACCCGCTACCCCGGGATAGTCGCCCAGGCGCTAATGACCTAAATGTGGATCTAAATGGCGACCCACGACTGGCGATTTTCCGTCAGACAGATAACGGCATTCCCATGCGCATGGCCATTTTTGCAACGTTGCTCAACGTTGACGATTTGATAGAGAAAGATCTGCGCGCTGTACGCTGGTTCGTACCCGCCCAAACTGGCACACTCGACCGCTAGCTCTCATCTGACTTTTAACAAGTGCTGCTAATAAGCAGTGCGCCCACCAGGAAGACCTTCCTGGTGGGCAAACCAGCCTTCTAAAATAAGTACCGCGGCAATCCCGTCAATACTCTCTTCCCGGTAGTTGCCACGGTGGCCCGCCGCGAGGGCAATTTGTTTCGCTTCGCGGGTAGAACCCCGCTCATCGACCATTTCACAGGGCTTGCCGTAACGCCCATGAAGGCGGTTGCCAAATTTACGTGCACGTGTACTCATCGCCGATTCACTGCCGTCCATATTAAGCGGCAAACCAACAACAAATAGATCAGGCTGCCACTCCTCTACTAGCCGTGTGACAAGATTCCAATCGGGAATACCGTCGCGAGCAGTTAACGGCGGCAGCTCCCTAGCACTATTTAACAGCTCATTTCCCACCGCAACACCGATGCGCCGGGTACCAAAGTCAAACCCGAGTATCAGCCGCTGCCCTATATCAGCCATGATATTTAACCATTACGCATGCCCCGCATCACGAGTCATCAAGTTAAGGTCAACACCCAGAATGCCAGCCGCAGCGGCTAGACGTTCGGCAGGCGGCGTATCAAATAGCACGCTTGCCTGGCCTTCAACAGTTAACCAGGCATTCTCTTTTAGCTCGTCTTCCATCTGTCCAACATCCCAGCCTGCACAACCTAAGCAGACCAGAAAATGCTCAGGACCAGTGCCATCCGCAAGCGCCTGCAGAATATCCATTGAAGTGGTAAGCGCAATGCCATCTTCCACTTGGACACTTGAGTCCCAATCCTGGCTATCGCCAATATGCAAAATGAAGCCACGATCCTTATGCATTGGGCCGCCATAATAGACTGGTGCATTACGGTGCGGACTATCATCTCCCCCCAGTGAAAGCTGCTCAAACAGGGCATCTAGGGTGATTTCAAGAGGCCGGTTAGCGATGACCCCCATGCAACCGTTATGGTCATGATCACATAGGTAGATCAAGCTACCAGCAAAATTAGGATCATCTAAGTGCGGCATTGCCATTAAAAAGTGATGCTTTAAACTTTGCATGCGTCTCCTACGGCCCGCCAATTACTCGGCAAGCCTCGAATTATTTAGCGGCTAGGACGTCCAACCTTTAGGCAAGCCGACGCTCAATCGCATCCAGCAGCATGCCGGCAATATCGGTACCGCGCTGGTCATCGATTTCACGCACACACGTGGGGCTTGTCACGTTAATTTCAGTGATGTAATCACCAATCACGTCTAAACCAACAAACATCAACCCTTTCTCGCGAATCATCGGCTGCACCTGCTGGATTAACCAGTGATCACGCTCGGTTAGCTCACGACTGACGCCACGCCCACCAGCAGCCAGGTTGCCTCGAGTCTCCCCCGCTGAAGGTATGCGCGCCAGCCCAAAGGGTACCGGTTCACCATCAACCAACAAGATACGCGTGTCACCGTCTTTAATTTCTGGTAAGTAGCGCTGTGCCATAATTTGCCGCTGGCCACGCAGCGTTAACTGTTCAATCACCGCGCCAATGTTGCGGCCATCAGGGCCAATATGAAAAATTCCGGTGCCACCCATACCATCCAGTGGCTTGAAAATTACATCGCCGTGCTCAGCGTGGAAAGCGCGCAGCACATCGTCGCGGCTAGCCACCAGCGTGGGCGTGCAACACTGGGGAAACTGCTGGGCAAACAGCTTTTCATTACACTGCAAGAGTGCTGCGGTGGGGTTTACCACCAGCACGCCTTCACGCTCGGCAAAACCTAATAGATGAACCGCATTAGTAAAATCAGTATCTACCGGCGGGTCTTTGCGCATTAGCACCACATCTAGCTCGGCTAGCGGGCGCTGAACCGCGTCACCCAAATCGTACCAGTGGTTGGGGTCGCGGTGCACCGTGAGCGGGCGCATACGTGCGCAGGCTTGTCCCGCGCTCAAAAAAAGATCGTCCTGCTCCATATAGTGAAGTGTATAGCCGCGCTCTTGAGCCGCCCACAACATGGCCATAGTGGTATCTTTTTTGTACGCGATGTCGCTGATGGGATCCATCACCACACCGAGATGCAACGTTGCTTGGCTCATCGGGGTACCTATCCATACATGAACAATAGTAAGCAGTATGCCGTACTGCCTGCACAGCTCCAACCACCGTGACGAGCGGCTACTCGGCTTGCCCGTCGGTGAGCGCTCCAGGCACAAGACGAATAGCATCGGGCTCCAGGGTGATTAACTGCTGTTTATAAAGCCGCCCAATCGCCTGCTTATAGGCGCTCTTGCTCACCCCCAGCCGAGTCTTAATTGCGTGGGCCGAGCTTTTATCGCCCAGAGGCAGGTAGCCACCGCTTTCGCGCAGCGCCTGTAGCACCTTATCGCCGACCACATCTAAGCGGGCCGCCCCTGGGGGTAGTAGCGAAATATTCACACGACCATCTTCACGGCGCTGCTTTACATAACCTTTCAGCGACTGCCCACGGCGCAGCGGCTGAGTGATATCGTCTTGATAGATCAGCCCCCAGTAGCGGTTGTTAACAACAACCTTCATACCTAAATCCGTTCGGTCAGCAACCACAACAGATACTTCATCACCCTTCTCTAGCGCCCAGGCATCGTCGGTTAAAAAGCGATCAAGACGCATGGTGGCCACCGGCCGCCCCTGATCGTCGCTATACAGCATCACCAATACCCGTTTGCCGGGGTCAGGACGAAAGCGCTGCTCGCTGTAGGGCAATAGCACATCTTTAGGTTGCCCCCATTGTAAAAACGCCCCGGTATTATTGACCGCAGTGACAGTTAAGTACGCTACATCACCCAGTTGGGCAGACGCATCGCTGGCGGAGCGAGGGGAGGAGTGTGACTCACGGACCATGGGTACCGTCCTTACAGGAAGTAGAGCTTCATTATGGTGTCTTGCGAACGCAAGGCAAAGCATCGTGGTTACCAGCACAACTAACAGAGGGAAATAGCGTATAAAAAAATCGCTGCCTACGCATGGCTGGGCAGCGATCAGATAGAGGGTACTGACGATAGTGAGTGCTTACAAATCACCAAAGTGATGCTGTAAAAGCGTTAAGGCCACTACCGGGGCGGTTTCAGTACGCAGCACCCGAGGCCCCAGTGTTAGTGGCGTAAAACCGCTCGCAACAGCGATGCTAATATCTGCGTCGCTTAAGCCACCTTCGGGACCAATCAACAGCGCCGCCGCATCGGGGCGGAGCTGCTGGGAAAATGCGTTGCCCGTCGCCAAATGCAGCATTAAACGCAGCGGCTCCTGACGCTCGGCCAGCCACTCATCAAGCCCTTTGGGTGGATAGATCGGCGGTACGACCGCTCGCCCGCTCTGTTCGCAGGCGCTAGCCGCGACAGCCTGCCAATGCGCCAGCTTTTTCTCTTCTCGATCGCCTTTAAGGCGTACATCACCCCGCTCAGTATAGAGTGGGGTGATAGCCGCAACGCCTAACTCCACGGCTTTTTGAATGGCATAGTCCATCCGGTCGCCCTTGGAGATCGCTTGACCGAGGTGCACTGCCAACGGCGACTCATTGCCCCCTTGCCAAAGCTCCTCAATACGTACCGAAGTATGTTTGCGGCCTACTTCGGCTAAGCGAACGCCCGCCTCTTGGCCCTGGCCATCAAACAGCACCAGTGGGGCCCCTTCACCCATCCGCAGCACCCGCGTGACGTGTCGCGCGGGACCTTCCGGCAGCGTTAATGTTGCGCCTACTGCAAACTCCGCAGCCACATAGAGGCGAGGCATTTTACCGTGTACGGCAACCCAATTAGCGGCGAGCAACGTTTCCGACATAGCTTAGTGAGTATTCTCTGCGGCTTGGCTTGCCTGCTGCGCTTCACGCTGCTTGCGCTGAGCGTACATGGCTTCAAAGTTTACTGGCGCCAACATCAATGGTGGGAAACCACCACGATTGACAAGGTTATCCACGCACTCACGGGCGTAAGGGAACAACAGGTTAGGGCAGAACGCACCCAAGGTTTGCTCAAGCTGAGCGCCTTCGATACCAGAGATACGGAACAGGCCCGCTTGCTCAACTTCCGCGAGGAATGACGTGGTGCCAGTTTCGCTGTCGTTAACCTGAGCCGTCACCTTCACAACCACTTCGTACTGGTCGTCAGCTACTTTCTGGCTGGTGGTGTTAAGGTCAAGATTCACTTTAGGCTTGAACGCCTGCTTAAATACAGAGGGCGAATTAGGCGCTTCAAACGAAATATCTTTTACGTAGATACGTTGTAGAGAGAACTTCAGCTGGGGCTTTTCGCCTTCAGCGGCGCCAGCCTGCGGGGTGTTGTTATCTTCCGCCATTGGAATGCTCCTGATAATCCATTCAATAAATTAAGACACGCGGATACTACCAACCACGTGATTACTTTTTAACGACCGGTAGGCCATCGGCCTGCCACTGCACCATACCGCCTTTTAGCTTGGTTGAGCGCTCGAAACCCGCTTTAGAGAGTTTCGCCTGGGCAGCACCCGAGCTCTGGCCATGTTTACACACCACGATGATCGGCTGGCTTTTGACTTTCTCCAGTTCACTCATGCGGCTGTCGAGGCTACTTTGGGGTATGTTGCGTGCGCCAGCGATATGCCCGGCTTTAAAGTCTTTGCTTTCACGAATATCCAGCACCACCGCGTCTTCGCGGTTGATGAGCTGGGTGGCCTCAGTAGAAGTCACAGCATTAGTGGCAGCACTGCGCGTTTCATAGGTAATCCACGCTATCAGTACCAGCAAAAACGCCCCCACTAATAGGGGATGGTTCATTACGAATTCGAACAGCTGATCGATCATCGCGAACACAATCTCTTGGTCTATGCAGAAAAAAGCGGCCTAGCCACTGTCAGAAACGCGACAAGTATACACGTCACACAGCATTCCGCGCAGGCCATGACGCCCGACGGTTGCCTGCGTTATGATGCCCCAAGCGCGCGCCTGTCGCGACCCCGATCATAAAGTGTTGTCTGAAAACAGTCTGAGCACTCTTCAATGACGTTTCAAACAACATCTCACGTCGCTTGGCGGACCAACTTAACGAGGTTTTTCCATGGCTACATCTACTGCTACTCCGCGCCCCGTGGCGCTGATCATTTTAGACGGCTACGGCCACAACCCGGATAGCGCCCACAATGCTGTGGCTGCCGCTAATACGCCGGCCATGGATAAACTGTGGGCCAACCGCCCTCATGCCTTCGTCCATACCGATGGCCGCCATGTGGGCTTGCCTGATGGGCAGATGGGCAACTCCGAAGTCGGCCATATGAACATAGGCGCGGGCCGTATTGTGTACCAGGACTTCACGCGTATCACCAAGGCTGTTGAAGAGGGCGAGCTGGATACTAACGCGGTACTGACCAAGCCAATCGATGAAGCGGTGGCCAACGGCCATGCAGTCCACCTGCTTGGATTACTCTCCCCTGGCGGCGTGCATAGCCATGAAGACCACTTTATTGCCATGGCCGAGCTGGCGGCTCGCCGCGGTGCACAGCGTATTTTCGTACATGCATTTTTGGACGGCCGTGATATGCCGCCGCAAAGTGCGCTCCGCTCAATTGAGCGAGCCAATGCCCGATTGGCGGAGCTGGTCGGTGCTGACAACGGCTTTGTTGCCTCAGTGATCGGCCGCTTTTACGCGATGGACCGAGACAATCGCTGGGAGCGTGTTGAGCAAGCCTATCGCTTACTGACCGACGGCCACGCAGACTTTATCGCCTCCAGCGCTGAAACCGCTCTACGCGACGCTTACGAGCGCGGTGAAACCGATGAGTTTGTAGCCTCCAGTAGCATTCCGCTCAACAATGGCGCCATTACTCTACAAGATGGCGACGCGGCTATTTTTCTAAACTTCCGCTCTGATCGCGCCCGCGAGCTAACCCGCGCCTTCACCGAACCCAATTTTACTAGCTTCGAGCGTCGCGTTTGTCCGAAGCTCGCTGGTGACGGCATCGTGATGATGACCCAATATGCTGCTGACATCCCGGCACCGACTGCCTTCCCCCCGTCAGATCTTAGTGACACCCTGGGCGAAGTAGTCGCCAAACGTGGACTGACCCAACTGCGCATTGCCGAAACCGAGAAGTACCCCCACGTTACCTTCTTCTTCTCTGGCGGTAACGAAGCTGAGTATGAGGGCGAAGAGCGCATCTTGGTGCCCTCCCCGCGGGACGTTAAAACCTACGATGAAAAACCCGAGATGAGCGCATTCGAGATCACCGACAAGCTGGTGGATGCGATCGATAGCGGCCGTTTTGATTTAATTGTATGCAACTATGCCAATGGGGATATGGTCGGCCACACCGGCGACTTTAATGCTGCAGTGAAAGCCATCGAAACCGTCGATACCTGCGTTGGCCGCGTAGTAGAAGCTATTGAGCGGGCAGGCGGCGCCTGTTTGATTACCGCCGATCACGGTAATGCCGAACAGATGGTGCATCCGGAAACTGGCGCTCCCCAAACCGCTCACACGACCTTCGTAGTGCCTCTCATTTACGTGGGAGAGCAAGACGGCGCATTAGAAGATGGCCGCCTATGCGATTTAGCGCCCACGCTGCTGACGATGATGAATCAACCCGTTCCCGAAGCAATGACCGGGAAGCCGTTGATTACATTAGGCTGATGCCAATGCGGGGAGTAATAGCACTAAGCACAGTGTTGATGATGCTGTGCTCGCCCGCTATCGCCCAGGACGAGCGTGCAGCACGCCAGCAATTAGATGCCCTTGGCCAGGAGATTGACTCGCTCTCGCAGCGCCTGAGCGCTACTGGCCAAGCTCGCGACAGCGCTGAGCGCGAGCTGCAACAAGTTGAGACAGAACTAGCCGAAACACATCAGCGCCTGGATGCTCTGCAAGCCGAACGTCGCCAGCTTGATGCAGAAACCACGCAGCTACTACAGCACAGAGATCGCTTGGAAGCTGAGCGCGATGCTCAGTACGCCGCATTAGCCCAACAGCTGGCCGCGCTTTATCGGCTTGGCCCAACCCCCCAGCTCAAACTGCTGCTTAACCAAAGCGACCCAGCTGAGCTCGACCGTATGCAGGCCTATCTCAACCGGCTGACCCAAGCCCGCCAGCAGCGCTTAACAGACATTCGGCGCTTAGATACCGCCCTTGCCGACACGCAACAAGCCTTAAGCGAGCGCCAAACGCGTCTTGATACGCTGGCTGATGAGCTAGAAACCCAAAGTACTCTGTTAGCCCAACGTACCGCAGAGCGGCGTGGTGTCGTAGCAACGCTAGATGACCGCTATGGCAGCGAGGCTGATCGCCTGGCAGATCTTAACCAGAGCAGAGAACAGGCGGAGCAACAGTTGCGTGCTATCCAGGCTGAACTTGCCCGCTTATCACAACCCTCTCCCACCACGCATATCACGCGCACCCAAGGCGATTTACCCTGGCCGGTGCAAGGATCCATTACTGCGGATTTCCAACGCCGCGACGGCGTACACTATAACGGTATTGTTATTCAGGCCAACGAGGGGACTGCTGTCACGGCAGTCCACAGCGGCCGAGTAGTGTTTGCAGATTGGATGCGTGGTTTTGGTAATCTGCTTATTATCGATCACGGCGACCAAATCATGACGCTACACGCCCATCTACAACAGTTCAGCGCTCGCCCTGGTCAGCAAGTCAACCGGGGTGATGAAATTGGCCGGGTAGGCAACAGTGGCGGCCAGCCCCGCTCGGCGCTTTACTTTGAAGTGAGGCGAGGTGGAGAACCAATTAACCCTCAACGTTGGATTGCACGCCGCTGACGGGATAAGCTGACCTATATGAATGCCCAACGTAGCTTCACTATCTAAATTTGCGCGGCGCAGTGACGCGCCGCCTTTCGCCTTGCGGAGTCTGCATGACGCTATCTGTTACCGAGGTATCGGCACCCGCCAAGCGCTTCTTGGCTACCCTGCTACCGCTTGCCCTATTGTTAGCTCCGCTACCACTTGCGGCCCAATCGACTGGCAATAGCGTTGCGAACGATCTTCCTTTAGAAGAGATTCAAACCTTCGCCGAAGTGTTTGAGCGCATTAAACGTGGCTATGTTGAAGAGGTGGATGATCGCACGCTATTGCGTAACGCCATGCGTGGCATGCTCAGAGAGCTAGACCCCCACTCAGCCTATTTAGATAAAGAAGAGTACCAAAGCCTACGCGAGTCCACTCAGGGTGAGTTTGGCGGCATAGGCATTGAAGTGGGCACCGAAAATGGTCAGCTTATGGTGATCACCCCCATTGATGACACACCCGCGTCCCGCGCAGGGCTGCTCTCAAGGGACATTATTATTGCGATTGATGGCACCCCCACCGATGACATGTCGCTTCAAGAGGCCGTCAGCATAATGCGCGGTGAAGCGGGCAGTCAGTTACAGATCTCTATCTTGCGCACGGGTGAAGATGCGCCTCGCGAATTCACTTTAACCAGAGAGATCATCCGCAGTGAAAGCGTTAAACATGAAGTATTAGAGCCGGGCTACGGCTATTTGCGTATCAGCCAGTTCCAGTCACGTACTACCGATCAAGCGCGCCAAGCCATTGAGCGCATGGAGCGACAACAGCCTCTTGAGGGCCTGATTCTTGATTTGCGCAATAATCCTGGCGGTGTACTGCAAGCTGCCGTTGGCGTTGCCGACCTATTTCTGGATGGTGGGTTAATCGTCTATACCGAAGGGCGGCTATCTGACACCGAAATGTCATTTTCCGCCACACCGGCAACGCCTGCCGGAGAAGTACCTTTAGTAGTGCTGATTAACAGCGGCAGCGCCTCGGCAGCAGAGATTGTTGCGGGAGCACTCCAGGACCAGCGCCGTGGTGTAATTATGGGCACCGAAAGCTTTGGCAAAGGTTCCGTGCAGCAGATTATGCCGCTCGGCAACGGAGAAGGTCTCAAGCTAACTACTGCCCTCTATTACACTCCCAACGGGCGCTCAATTCAGGCCCAAGGTATTGAGCCTGATGTAGAGGTAGTACGTGGCCGCCTGGAGGTTGCCGAAAGCCGCCGCGAAGTTCGTGAAGCCGACCTTGATGGTCACTTAGGAGGCCAATCAGCTTTGCCACGCGAGCGCTCCGCCGCCGTACAGCGACTACAGGATGATTACCAGCTCAGCGAAGCGCTTAATCTGCTTAAAGCACTGAACGTAGTGGATCGTCGGCGCCGTTAGCGGCACGACAGCGGCAGGCGGCCACGCTCACCGGTGGCCTGCCGCATAACCATACGCTTTACTGGCACTACTTGATTCATGCCGCTCATGCCTAGGTTACGCACTAGTGTAAGTACCGGAATTTGGCTACCAAACAGTACCTTGAAGCCCTTCATTAGCCCCAGCATCGCACTGTTATCAAAGCGCCTCCGCCGCTCATAGCGAGCCAAAGTGGTCAATGCCCCCCAGGGGGCCCCGCGCCGCCAAGCAGTAACTACCTCTTCAGCCAGTACTGCCGCATCCATAAAGCCCAGATTGACACCTTGCCCAGCCAGCGGGTGGATACTGTGGGCAGCATCCCCCACCAGAGCAAAATTTGGCTGAATGTAGTGTGACGCATGACGCTGGACGAGAGGAAAGCGGTGCGCATTATCCACCACTGTTACCTTGCCAAGCCGGTGGTTAAACGCACGACCCAGCGTTTCACCTAAGCGCTCCCATGAAAGAGCAGCTAGCTCCTCTGCATGTTCTGGGGCGGTTGACCAAACAATCGAACAATAGCGATCATCACCGTTGACCGTCAGCGGTAAAAAAGCCAAAGGCTGGCCGGCGACAAAAGCCTGCCGCGCAGTGGCACCATGGGTCTTCTCACAGAGAACCGTTGTCACTAACGCATCCTGCTCCATGGCATCCTCAGCCACCTTAATGCCAGCCAGTTCGCGCAGAGTAGAACGCGCACCATCTGCGGCAATGAGTAGTGATGTGTGTAGTTGACGGCCGTCATCCAGTACAAGCCAACGGCCGCTGCCAGTCGTCTGTAACGCTTGAATACTTGTCCCAAAAAACGTACTAACCGTCGGCAACTTAAGCACCTGCTCATTAAGTGCTGCCAGGGTGATATCGTTTTCAACAATATGGCCTAGCACCGACGTGCCCGCTTCATCAGCTGAAAAGTCGATGCTGCCACTGCCTTCGGCATCCCATACCTGCATATAACGGTAAGGCGTTACCCTAGTTGCCTCCATGGCAGGCCATGCGCCAAGGTGCGTCAACAGCCGCTGAGAAACCGGTGTAAGGGCACTAACACGCGGCGCAGGCGAGTGTTCTCCAAAAGCGCTGAGCTGTAGCGGTGCCGCTTTAGCCTCTACCAGGGCTACCTGCATGCCTGCCTTTGCCAGCAACCCTGCTAGCGCGGTACCTACCATGCCCGCACCCACAATTACTGCGTCATAACGTTCAACCGACGCTTTGCTTGCCGCTGCTTGCGTAGTCATAGCGTTCCTTTATTGCTTAGGTAAATCAGCGCTCCAGACCCATAGCCCGTCGTGCCAGGCTACGGCGCAGAGGGCCTACCAAGTTAAGCCCAATCAGCCCCGCCGCCCGAGCATGGGACAATAGTGGCAGCGAATAGCCAAACAAGCGCACTAAGCCGTCGCTGAACTGAATCACGTTGGCTCGGTCTCGGGCACGGCGCTGCTCAAAGGCGAGTAGCGTTTGCATATCTCCCAATGCTCGCTGCTCCTGAACGCCCTCATCTAACGCTTCCACTAAATCTATTACCGAGCGGAGCGCAAGATTAAATCCCTGCCCTGCAACGGGGTGAAGCGCATGGGCCGCATTACCTAATACCGCTAACCCAGGCCGAACAGGTTCTTCAGCGGTGACCAGTGAAAGTGGGTAGCTAAAACGCTGACCGACCCGAGTAAAACGTCCGACCCGATCGCCAAACGCAGCTTGTAGCTGGTGTAAAAACTCTCGGTCAGAAAGGGCTAAACGCGCCTGCTCGGCCCCGCTGGCATGAGTCCATACCAGCTCCATGGCCTGGCCCGGTAACGGTAGTAGTGCAATAGGGCCGTCTGCGGTAAAGCGCTCATAGGCCACGCCTTGATGGGGCTGGCTAACCCCGACATGAGCGATTAATGCGGTCTGCTCATAGGAGTAGCGGCGACTGCTAATACCTAGTTGCTCTTTAAGACCAGAGCGACCACCATCAGCGAGGATGGTTAGCGCCGACGTTAGCTCGCGACCATCGGAAAGCGCCAGATGATGACCAAATACGTGTGGCGTCAGCTGCGCGACCTGGACAGGGCAATGCCACTCAATGGGCAATTGCTGAAGCTGCTGGTGAAGCACTCTTCCCATCCAAGCATTGGGTATCACATGGCCCAATGCTGACACCCCAAGCTCCTTGGCATTTAATCGCGCAGCCCCCAACCGCCCCCGCTCACTAATGTGGATGCGCTCAATAGGCGCTGCCTCACGTTGCATAGCCTCCCACACCCCCAGCTGCCGAAAACGCTGGGCAGAGCCTTCGGCAATGGCGCTGGCCCTTGCATCAAAGCTGGGCTGCCAAGATGCGTCCTGGGAGTTTTCAGGTAACGCAGTCCCTTCAATAATCGCCACACGCCAGCCGTAGCGATCAATCAAAGGCGCCAACGCACAGCCCAAGCTAGCACCTACAAGCCCACCACCCACTATCACGATATCGTGGCTGAGCGTTTGACTCACCTGCTTAGCGCCTTGCATCGGCCTCTCCTAAAGCTTTTCGTAAACCGTAATGTAATTTACATAACTCGTAAAAAACCAATTAAAAAATGGTTACTAATTAACCATCAATTGCTCAATCTCTATGACTTGTTTAGGCACTGCAGAGGTAAGTACATCATGACCAGAGGGCGTCACCACCACATTGTCTTCAATACGAATACCGATCCCGCGATAAGCCTCCGGTATATCGTCGTCACAGGGGATATACAGGCCAGGTTCAACGGTGAGCACCATTCCTGGTTCTAGTGGGCGGGGCGTTTTTTCATCCAAGTGGTAAGTACCCACATCGTGCACATCTAAACCTAACCAGTGGGAAGTAGAGTGTAGGTAGAAGCGACGATAGCTCTCATCATCAATACGCGCTTGAATATCACCATCTAATAGCCCCAGAGCGACTAAGCCGGCGGTTAAGTCTCGTACCACACCCTGGTGGATATCCACCAAGGTAGCGCCAGGTACGATAGCCTGAATAGCACGCTCCTGGGCAGCTAGCACCACTTGGTAAAGCGCCCGCTGAGCATCACTAAAACGCCCGCTGACAGGGAAGGTTCGAGTAATATCCCCAGCATAGAGATCAAACTCAGCACCAGCATCAATAAGCACCAGTGTATCGGCCTTGAGTACCGCGCTGTTTTCAATATAGTGCAGTACGCAGGCATTAGCGCCACCCCCCACAATGGTGCTGTAGGCAGGCCCGCTGGCCCCCTGCCACATAAACTCATGCTCTAACTCAGCCTGCAGCTGATACTCGCTTAATCCTGGCTGACAAGTCCGCATGGCGCGACGATGTGCTTGAGCGGAAATAGTCGCTGCATGGCGCAGCAGAGCGATTTCAGCAGGGCTTTTTATGAGCCGCATATCATGTAGTAGCGGCCGGATGTCTAACCAACCTTTTAGCGCAGGCTTTCCACGCCGCGCTCCTGCTAGGGCGTGGGCTAACGCGTCTTCTGCAATACCGACAGCTTCTGGGTTATCCAGCGGTGCGTAGAGCAGCTCACGACCCTCAAGCAGCTCAGCAAGCAGATCATCGCGCAAGGCATTTTCAAACGCCTGATCAATACCATGCTGGCTTTCGACGCCGCTGGCTCCCAGCCTCCTACCGGTCCAGGCTTCCATGGTAGGGTCACGGTCTTGGCAAAAAACGACGCTTTGGCCTGCCTCACGACCCGGCAGTAGCAACAGCAGGGCGTCCGGCTCTTGGATGCCAGTTAAGTAGTAAAAATCACTCTGCTGACGAAACGCGTACTCACTATCGTGAGAGCGTGTTACCAGGGAAGCGCTTGGCAATATCATGGCAGCGTTTTGCGGCAACTGCGCTATCAGCGCTTCCCGGCGCTTATGGTACTCAGCAGGCTCAATTGCAGTGGGACGAGGCAATGGCTCAGGTAACATAACCACTCCTAACAATTAATGAATCGGCTTAGTGAACGGGGGCATCTGCTTGTTCAACCTGTGGCATGCCGGGGTGTTGCTCGGTATATAGCAGCATGGCCGCCATCCGGGCGTGTTCGGTCAGCGCAAACAGGTCATTCTCATTTTCGGGGCTATCGTCGATGTCCGTTTCAATCTGTGCGAGCCCAGCCAAATCATCAATAGCTTCGCGTAGCGTTTGCGACCAGCGCTCACGTAGTGTGTCATCAGCAGCATCTTCGACAACTTCCATAAAGCCTAGCGTCCACTCTTTCAGGCCTTGTGCCTGCTCGGCCAACGAAAACAGCTCATCGGGCAGCAGAGGGGCGTAGCTCATATCACTGGCATTAAGCGCCTCTAGCGTTTGGCGGCGCCAGCCCAGTAAACGTTCAGCGCTAGCAGGATCACGGGGCTGCTCAACACCTAAACTTAAACAGACCTCTTCCAACCACGCCTCGGCATTAATATCGCGCAGCGCCAATAGAGCAGATAAGCGACCATCCAAAAAGGCCGGAGATTGCATGCTACCGTGAATGAGAAACACATCAGCAACGTCAGAAAAGTCCTGGCGTTCATCAATAAGTGACATGGTAATAACTCGTTTTTCAGTGAATGGAGACAAATACGATAGAACAGAGCGGCGCGCATGCGCGTTGACCCCACACAAGCGGCTCTCTTATAGTGAACGCCGTCTATCCTTTCTATGTAGTGATGTTAACGCATTGGTCGACAAAATGACCTGTGCTGGAGCCTTTGATGAGTAACGCTAAGCGACCAACGAAAGAAATCACCCTCCAGGGTCGCAGCTATGTGATTGCCTGCGATACCGGCGAAGAAGCCAAGCTTGAGCGCGCTGCTCGCTATTTAGACCGTGCCATGCAGGGTATTCATGCCCAGAGCAGCGTGCTGGGCAGTGAGCGGATTGCCATTATGGCGGCGCTTAACATTACCCACGAGCTGCTTGAAACGCTAGATGAGCATCGGGCTGGTGAAGCGAATCTAAGCCGCTTGAACGACAAGCTTGAGCGAGCACTGGCTAAAACACGGCGCCCTGAAGAACCCTGAATAATCCCGAAGAACCTCAACGCGAGACTTTGGCATTAGGTCTGGCTCTGGTAGGATAGTGGCGTTCTCTGGGGTGTACGCCAGTCGTTATAGTCCCTCGAGCCTATGCGCAGTACCCAGGGGGCCAAATGCTAGCCAAACCTGTGTGCATGTCCGTGCGTCGGAAAGCCTGACGGTTTGGCTGCGGCCACCCACCTGAACCAGTAGGTTCAGGGCCAGAACGGCAGCGGCACTCTGGGGAACACTTTTTAATGCACGACACTGCTAACGACAAACTCGCCTTCGAAAATCACTTGATTGATAAGCATGCTCTGCGCCGCGAACTCAAGCGTAAACGCCGCTCTCTTTCCCCCGACCAACAGCGTCAGGCCGCCATTAGCCTTTGCCAACGGCTAAAACGACTGCCTGAAATTCGTCGTGCTAAGCGTATTAGCCTTTATCTGCCGGTTAATGGTGAAATTGATCCTACACTGCTGCTGCCCTGGCTGCGCCAGCGTAGTGTTGAGGTGTATCTTCCGGTTCTGCGACCCTTTAGTACCAACCAACTCTGGTTTGTAAAATACCGCGATACAACCCCAATGGTTAAAAACCGCTTCGGCATTACTGAGCCTTGTACACGCTTTGCAGCCCACAGACGCCACCGGCTACCTGCCTGGGCATTGGACACGCTGATCGTGCCACTAGTCGGGTTTGATGCAGAGGCAAATCGCATGGGTATGGGGGGTGGTTTTTATGACCGTAGCCTCGCTTTTATGCGCAGAAACGGCCCATCACCGACATTAATTGGGGTTGCCCACGCCTGCCAACAGGTGGAAGTGCTTCCCGTAGAGCCTTGGGACATACCGCTCGACGCTGTGGTCAGTGATCAAATATCCGTTCGACCAACAAAAACGGGCTGACCCATAGGGTCAACCCGTTTTAACACAACTAGTTACCAGTTGGTGTAGCAGCGTTTATGCTGAATGCGCTGTGGAATTAACTAATTAAGTTAACTTCCAGACACCGCTTGCGCGTAGCCAGTGGCAAGAACTCCGAGTAAAAACACCACAGTTAACGCCATCACCATATCAGGCTTCCTACGCCGCATGCCTCTTCTCCAACATCTTTCTCTGTTGCCAAATGCCTGTAATGCGTCATCAAGGCTGTACCTTTTGAAAGATGACGCGCCCCATTAATTTCGCTCACGACTATAGGGCCATTAGGGACTGCTGACAACTATGATGAGCGCTATTTTTAACGCTCAATTAAACGTTTTCTTAAGTTCATTTTTCTTAATCTTTCTGGCCTGCGCGATTAGTGAGCACTCACATACTTTCAGGCCATAAAGAGCCGATATGCAGGGTTGTCACTCTCATGCCAGTACCGATAGCCAATGGCATCTAAATATTCAGTGACATGGGTGCGATCAACACTAGGAACCTGCATACCAACCAGTACACGTCCATAAGCAGCGCCATGATTGCGATAGTGAAACAGCGAAATATTCCAGTCGTGAGGCAGCTGGGTCAGGAAGTTCATCAATGCTCCAGGGCGCTCGGGAAACTCAAAGCGGTAAAGCTCCTCTTCAAAGCGCTCACTGGGACGACCACCACTAAGGTGACGGATATGCAGTTTCGCCAACTCGTTATCGGTGAGGTCTTCCACTTGATAGCCTCCTTCGCGGAGCTTATCCAGCAACGCTTGGCGGTCCTCCCCGCCGGGCTTCACCTGAACACCAACAAAAATGTGGGCTTCGTTGTTATCAGCGTAGCGGTAGCTAAATTCAGTGACCATGCGCTTGCCCAAGGTGCGGCAGAACTTTTTAAAACTGCCGGGCTTCTCTGAAATCGTCACTGCTAAGATCGCCTCACGCTGCTCGCCAAGCTCGGTACGCTCAGCAATATGCTGCAGGCGGTCAAAGTTGGTGTTAGCACCCGAGTTGATACATAGCAATGTTTCGCCTTCAACACCGGTCTGCTGCACATACTTTTTAAGCCCTGCCAGCGAGAGCGCGCCCGACGTTTCCGCCACAGCGCGTGTATCTTCAAAGATATCTTTTACCGCAGCGCACATCTCATCGGTGTTGACGGTAATTACGCCGTCAATCAAGTCTTTCACCAGCGAAAACGGCACTTCGCCCACCTGAGCCACCGCGACACCTTCCGCAAAAACACCCACTTGATCGAGTACTACCCGCTCGCCTGCTTCTAACGCCGCTTTAAGGCAGGCGCTGTCTTCAGCCTCTACACCAATTACTTTGATATCTGGACGAAGATATTTTACATATGCTGCCACACCGGCGATCAGCCCGCCGCCGCCGACTGGCACAAAGATGGCATCCAAACGCCCTGCGTGTTGGCGCAGGATTTCAACGCCAATGGTGCCTTGACCAGCGACCACATCAATATCGTCAAACGGCGGAATATAGGTGTAACCATGCTCCTTGATTAACTCTTGGGCATGCTCTGCAGCCGCCGCGAAGGCGTCACCTTTAAGAATCACCTTGGCGCCACGGGCACGCACCGCCTGAACTTTGATATCAGGGGTAATGCGGGGCATCACAATGATCGCTTTAACGCCCATTAGCTTGGCTGCCATAGCCAGTCCTTGGGCATGATTGCCTGCTGATGCAGCGATCACACCCTTAGCCTTCTGCTCTTCGGTGAGCTGAGCCATTTTGTTATAAGCACCGCGGATTTTGAACGAGAATACGGGCTGTAGATCTTCGCGCTTAATTAAAATTTGGTTATTAAAGCGACGCGACAAAAAGGGTGCAGGGGAAATGGGTGTCTCACAAGCGGCTTCATAAACGCGGGCTTGGAGGATCTTTTTGACGGTTGCTTCGAGCATGCGGAAATCCCAGAAAAATAGCGTGACCCTGACGGGTGCGGGCAAAGCCCTTATTGGTAGCAGATTACGCCTAGCGACGTCTAGCAGCGTTTCCATCGGCAGAGGCCGTTCAGGCCGTTATACTAGGGCCACCTGCCAATCCTGACGCTGGAAAATACGATGACCCAAGATGAACTGAAAGCCGCTGTGGCGGACGCCGCCATTAAAGAGATTGAGCCTCACCTTGAGAAAGATACCGTGCTGGGTATCGGTACAGGTTCAACCGCCAATCTGTTTATTGACCGCTTAGGCCCACTGCGTGACCGTTTTAAAGGCACTGTTGCCAGTTCAGAAGCTAGCGCCAAGCGCTTACAAGACTTAGGCATTGAGGTATTTGAGCTCAATAGCGTTGGAAGTATACCTTTTTATATAGACGGCGCAGACGAAGTAAATGCTCACTTACACATGATTAAAGGTGGCGGCGCAGCGCTTACCCGGGAAAAAATTGTCGCCGCCTGCGCCGAGCGTTTTATCTGCATTGCTGATGGCTCAAAAGAGGTTGCTCGGCTAGGTAACTTTCCGCTACCGGTAGAAGTCATTCCCATGGCGCGCTCCTACGTTGCCAGGGAACTGGTTAAGCTCGGTGCCGACCCTGTCTATCGCCAAGGGGTGGTAACCGATAACGGCAATCAAATCATCGACTGCTTTGACTTTATGATTGACGACCCCATCGCCATGGAAGCACGGATTAACGCTATTGTGGGTGTTGTTACCAATGGTTTGTTTGCTGCGCGCGGTGCAGATGTACTGTTGCTGGGTAAGACTGACGGTGTAGAGCGTACCGCCCTACGCTAACCACTGCTTAAGCCCTTTGAGCGTGCGTGCTAGCGCTCCACGGTGGGCGTTAAGCGCCATCTGGCCCGCCTCTCCCTGCTGACGAATACGCGCTGGCTCGCTAAAATACTCGGCCAGCGTATCAGCCAGCGCGGAGGGGGAGTCTACCAACGTAAGAGCGCCAACTGCTAACAGTGGCTCGGCTACATCGCTAAAGTTTTCCAGTGACGGGCCGCATAGCACTGGTTTACCCAAAGCAGCAGGTTCTAGCACATTGTGGCCACCCAAGGGCACTAGGCTACCGCCCACATAGGCAACGCTGCCTACTGCATAAAGCGTTGCCAGCTCGCCTAGTGTATCCGCCAGGTAAACCTGAGTTTGTGGCGTGACGGCCTGTTGCTGGCTACGGCGGCTCAACACCCATCCACCACTAGTGCATAGGTTTGCCACTTCATCAAAGCGCTGAGGGTGGCGTGGTACCAGCACCAGCAGAGCATCAGGAAAACATTTACACAGCAGACTGTGCGCTTCTAACAGCAGCGACTCTTCCCCTTCACGGGTGGAACCCGCCACCCATATGGGCCGTTCGCCCCACAGATCAAGTAAGTGCTTACTCTCTTCTAGCGCCTTGTCGGGCAATGGTTGCTCAAATTTAAGTGATCCAACGACACTCACCGAACCGGCCTGACACCCTAGCTCCTTAAAGCGCTCGGCATCCTCCATCGACTTCGCCGCTAACCACGTTATGTTGGCTAAGGTGCTCGCCATCAGCGGGCGCAGGCGCTGATAGCGCGCAAAAGCTCGCGGCGATAGTCTCCCGTTAACCACCGCCACGGGTATTTCCTGCTGGCGGCAGGCATGTAGTAAATTGGGCCACAACTCAGTTTCAAACAGGAGGGCAAGCGCAGGCTTGACGCGGGCGATAAAACGCTTGGATGCACCAGGAAAATCTAGCGGCAGAAAGCAGTGGGCTAGTCTGGCTTGATCGGCTGTGGTTTGCTCACCAATGAGCACTTGGGCCTGATGGGCGCCAGTCGCGGTCATGGTGGTGAGTAACAGGCTATGTTGAGGATAGTGCGTCAGCAACCCCTCTATTAACGGGCGAGCAGCGCGCACTTCCCCTACTGAGGCACAGTGTAACCAAATGCGCGGCGCGGGAGGGAGTTCACCAAGGCGTAAGCCGAGCCGCTGTAGGCGCGAGTATGTGAGTACTCGCTCACGCCAGATACGCCAGACGATCAGCGGTGACAGCGCATAGAGCGCTGCCGAGTACATCAGCCGCGGCCAGACAGGCAAGGCCATTACCCCTCGCGATCCAAGATAGAGCTAATCATCGCTGAGGTTGACACACCATCTTCAAAGCCCAATACCTTTACTTCGCCACCGTTGGCAATCACCGCGTCTCCGCCGGCAATATCCTCGGGACGATAGTCCCCGCCTTTGACCAGGATATCCGGCAACACAGCTTCAATCAGCGCTTGTGGCGTATCATTACTAAACGGTATCACCCAATCTACAGCACCTAACCCAGCCAAAACCTGCATACGTCGGTTTAGTGGGTTAATCGGGCGTTTGGGGCCTTTTAAACGGCCAATGGAGGCATCGTCATTGACTGCAACAACTAGCCGGTCACCCAAACGCTTAGCCTGCTCCAAATAGGCCACGTGGCCTGCATGAAGAATATCAAAGCAGCCGTTGGTCATTACTACGCGCTCACCACGCAGTTGGGCGGCGCGCACGGCTTCCACCAGAGGGACCTGCTCAATCACGCCAAACTCGGCCAGCTTATCGCCGTGCAGCGCAGTATATAGCTCAGCAATAGAGAGCGTTGCAGTGCCCGGCTTAGCGACCACTAAGCCAGCGCCCAGATTGGCCAGCATCATGGCCTCCGGCAGCGCGTGGCCTGCAGCCAGGGCGAGGCCCATTAAGCCAATCACGGTGTCGCCTGCACCTGTTACGTCGAACACTTCCTGAGCACGCGTGGGCAGGTGCAGCGGCGAGTGGCCTTCTCGAATCAGGGTCATGCCTTTTTCACTGCGAGTAATTAGCAACGCTTCTAACTCAAGCTCAGCACGCAGTGCTTCACCGCGCAGGGACAGCTCTTCATCGCTAGAGCAGGGGCCAACCACCGCCTCAAACTCGGTTAAGTTGGGCGTAATTAGGCTAGCTCCGCGGTATTTACTGAAGTCTTGGCCCTTCGGGTCAATTAACACCCGTTTACCATGAGCGCGGGTCATCTCAATCAGCCGCTCGACTTGATTGAGCGTGCCTTTACCGTAATCGGAGAGGATCACCACATCGCATGCGGGCAGTGCTTTTTCCACTTGTGCCAGCAGCTCCGAAGTGTCGACCTCATCGAGTTTCTGCTCAAAGTCTAGACGCAGCAGCTGCTGGTTACGGCTCATCACACGCAGCTTAGTAATAGTGGGTATGCCTGGGCTTCGCTGAAAGTAAGTACTCACATTTGAAGCAGCCAAGCGCGTAGAGAGTAGCTCTGCATTGTCGTCCTCCCCCACTACACCAGCCAAAGCAGCGTGACCACCGAGTGATGCCACATTAAGCGCTACATTGGCCGCGCCTCCGGGACGGTCTTCGGCGTCTTCCACCCTCACTACCGGCACCGGTGCTTCTGGCGAAATACGCGTTGTGCCTCCGTGCCAGTAACGGTCTAGCATTACATCTCCCACCACCAGTACGCGGGCGTGTTCCAGGGCGGTTAAATCAACTTTCATGCGTGGGTCCTGTGGTTGGCTGCGCTGCGGTATACACCAGCAGCGCATCTAGCTTAGCAATCACCTCATCAGCTTTGATCAGGTCCATAGCATCGGCATGGCGCACCCGTTGCCCCCAGCTAACGTCATCTACCGACTTATGTAAGTAAGTACTTACTGCATCGGGATAGGCGTTGACTGCAAAATCGCGCCACAAGTAAGGCGCGGCACGCTGGGGATTGGTGGTGGCATACAGGCCAAGTGTTGGGGTGCCCATGGCATTTCCCATGTGCACTGGGCCTGTATCTGGGGCAATCACCGCGCGAGCGTTATCGATAAGCGCCAGTACTCCTTTAAGCGACGTACCACCGATAGCATTTATTACACTTCCCGGCTGGCACAGCGCTTCAATTTGGTCACCGACTTCACGCTCAAGCGAGCTGCCGCCGCCAGTCAATACGCTTGTCAGACCATGCTGTACCCAGGCATGTTCAATCACGCTGGCATAGCCTTCCACCGACCAGTTGCGAAAATTACGCAGCCGCACATTGCTACAGGGGTTAATTACTAGATAAGGTCCGTCACCGCTGATTACCCGAGCTTCATCGTAAGCGACAGGGGGAACGGCTAGGTTCCACTCCAGGCTGTCGTCCTCTACTCCCAGCAGGCGTGCGAAGTCCATAAACGACTCCAGCACGTGGGCATTAGGGTGCGGTGCGAGCTGGCGCTGGGTAAACCAGTGTTGGGCATCTTTCGCGCGGGCCTTATCGAAGCCCACTCGCACATTAGCCTTCAGGCCCAGCGAGAGCACACTGGCACGGATGGCCTGCTGCATATGCAACAGAACATCAAAGCGCGTATCGGCAAGCTCTTTCCACAGTACCCGCATACCAGCCAGGCCTGTGGATTTGTCATAAACAACAAACTCGACCCCGGAAAGCCCCGCCAGTAAACTGTACTCCCCCTTGCCGATAATCCAGGTAATGCGCGCATGCGGCCATTGGCGCTGCAACGCCCGCACCGTGGGCACGAGATTGCACACATCTCCCAACGCGGAGAGGCGCAAGATGGCAATATGATTAGGTTGAACAGGCAGAGAGGGCTTCATGCGCTTAGCGGCACTCCGGAAGGAAAATTGGCTGATTTTACATGATGTAGACAGTTTAAGTGACGCTGGCGCATCACACCAACTCGATCCAACGCTGTTTGAGGCGGACTATTGGCGTAGGCAAGGGTTAATCGTCGGAGAAGCGCCTGGTCGTGGCAGCAGTCTGTTTTTACAGGCCAGTGATGCCGAGCAGTGGGTACTGCGCCCCTACCGCCGCGGTGGGCTGATCGCTAAAGTGAGTAAAAAACGTTATTTATGGCTTGGTGAAGAACGCACCCGAGCATTTCGTGAGCTACGTTTAACCGCTACGCTTTATCAGCAAGGCTTACCTATTCCACGTCCAGTCGCCTGCTGTGTGACTCGCTTCGGTGCAAGCTACGAAGCCGCCCTGTTAACCGTTAGAATTCCCGGTGCGCAGGCACTGGCCTCACTGCTGGCTGCAAACGAAGCCAACGAGGCACTGCTAATACGCGTCGGCGCAATGATTAAGCGCTTTCATTTGGCAGGGCTTGATCACGTCGATCTAAACGCCCGCAATATCTTAGTAGACCACCACGGCGAGCCTTGGCTAATTGATCTGGATCGCTGCCGCCTGCGCTCACAAGGGAAATGGCAGGCAAAAAACTTAGCAAGGTTAGAAAGATCCATCGCCAAGTTTTGCTCACCGCAGGAAACCACTGCCATGGCGTATATTTATGCAGGCTATCACCACTAATCCCGTTGATACTCTCTTAGTAAATTACTTACATGGACATCAAGCGCCATATTTTCAGCCACCCACTGCCTTGCCTGCTCCCCCAGCTTGCTTCTTAAAGCAGGTGTATTGAGCAACTCACTAATAGCGGCAACCCATTCAGTTACCGATAAAGGATCCGCTAAGCGCCCCCGCTCAGCATCAATCAGCTCAGGTATAGCGCCACTATTGGCCCCAACCACGGCACAGCCAGCCGCCATGGACTCGATCACTGTTAAGCCAAACGCCTCATTGCGGGAAGGAATACAGACGATATCCATAGCCTGCAGCAACATCGGCACATCCCGCCGAAATCCAAGAAAACTCACCCTATCTTCAAGCCCAAGGCTTGCTGCTTTCTTCTTTATCTCAGCGACAAATAATTCGTCTGCTCCCTCAACGGCATTTAAGCCACCAATAACCAGAGCATGCCACGGTGTCGTTTGTTTCAGCATCGCTAAAGCATCCAACCAGACCTCATGCCCTTTACCTGGCGTAATACGTCCTGGCAACGCAATTAAGCACCTATTTTCAGGGAGCCCCAGCTCCGCCTTCGATATAAGGGCAGCCGAATAGGTACCCAGGTCTACGCCTAGTCCTAAGCGATGAATGCGCTCGGAAGGGAGAGGCAATGCCCGTAAATTACGCTGATAAGTCGCCTGACTGATAGAAAAAACGCGTGTTACCTGGGAGTAGGCAAACCGGTGGTATAGCCCTTTTTTGGACCGAGTAACGCCCATGTGTTCAGTAAAAAACAACTTAAGCCCAGGACGAAAGACCTTCAACAGAGAGGCAACGCGCAAATCGCTAGATTTATGACAATGCAGTATCTCGATTGTATGCGCATCAATGTAAGACAGTAGCCTGGGTAGCGAATAAATAGCTCGTGTGGGGCTGGGGACAGTAAAGAGCTGGGCACCGGCCTCCATCATGCTGGTGGCAACACGCGACCCTTTGATGGCAACTCCATGGTTGGTTACACCCTGGCGATACAATTCAGGCATAATACGTGAAGGGTACATTTCAAGCCCCCCCCAGCCACGAGACATACAAATCTGCATTATGTTTTGGGCCATCTAAACCTTCCCGTCCTATATATTAACGTTTACGTTGTCAAAAAATTATTAGGAGCTTTGATGAGTCACCCAAGCGCTGCGACGCCCAACGTTCTAGTGGTACGCAACGACAAAATCGGTGATTTTATGTTGGCTTGGCCAGCGCTGGCATGCCTGAAAAACGCATCACCTGCGCCACGCATTACCGTCCTGGTGCCTACCTATACCGCGCCACTAGCGAATGCCTGCCCATGGGTAGACGAAGTGCTTATCGACCCAGGCTCCAATGCTGACAAAGCTGCGCAGCAGGAGTTGCTAAACCAAATAAAAGCCAGGGGCTTTGATGCGCTGCTAACACTATTTTCGACGCCCCGTATTGGCTGGCTAGGTTGGCGAGCTGGAATTCCTTTGCGCATAGCACCTGCAACAAAGTGGGCACAGGTATTCTACAACGTCAGGGTTCGCCAGCGGCGTTCTCAGTCGATCAAACCGGAGTTCCAGTACAACGTCGATTTAGCCTGTGAATTGCTTGCCAGGCTTTCACTCAAGCTCTCTTCGCTGCCCTCTCCCCCGTTCTGGCCAATGAACGACGCCCACCGCCAACAGCAGCGTCAAGCACTGCTCAGTACCCGTCAAACAGCTGGTGAGCGCGTCATCGTGGTACACCCTGGTAGCGGCGGCTCAGCGGTCAACTTATCGATAGAGCAATATGCAGCTCTCATTACGCAGATTCACCAGCAGCTAAATGGCATACCCACTAGCTGGATGATCAGCGCTGGCCCAAACGAAAAGCCTTATGCCCAGGCACTGATAGAACAGCTTGCTGAAGTAGATATTACCGCTGGCCACTTTCCCGACAGTATTAGCGTGGCTGATTTCGCTCTGCAACTCGCGGGGGCAGACCTGTTGATTGCAGGCTCTACTGGCCCACTACATATTGCGGGCTGTTTAAATATTGCCACGGCGGGGTTTTATCCAGCCAAGCGTTCGGCTACACCACTACGTTGGCAAACCTGCAATAGCGCTCAAAAACGCCTAGCATTCAGCCCTCCCGACAGTGCTGGCCAACAGGATATGTCAGCGATCGAAATTAACCACGCAGCTCAACAAATCTCAACGCTGCTTCGCGGCTGACGTTTGGGTTCGGATCCACAGATCAGCATATTTAGTAAACGTCGAGTGCGCCGAAAGCAGTGCCAGCAGTAACCCCTGCTTACCGTCTTTAAACCCTGCTTTTAGTAAATACATTTTGATAAAGCAGGCAAGACCGTGGCTAATACCTTGCCATAAGGTGGCGGTTTTGCCTTGCGCCGCCCGCTGCTCTGCCCATGCTTGAGCATAGTGAGCTGATTTTTCCAAATAGTGGCGCAGGTCACGATAAGTATAGTGAAGCAGGTCTCCTGCTAACTGCTTTATGGCAAGCCCTTCTGAGACTTCAAGCTTTTCGTGCACTAGAGAAGCATTATAAGATGCTTGGCTTTTCGGGTAGAGACGCAGTACCCGATCAGGATACCAGCCAGAATGGCGAATAAAGCGCCCAAAGCACCATGACAGGCGGCTGGCGCTATAAGCGGCAGGAGGGTGCTGAATAGCCGCTAAGATGCTGTCGCGCAGTTCAGGTGTCACCCGCTCATCAGCATCTACCATTAAAATCCACTCGTTGTTTGCTAACGCTTCAGCCCGCTGGCGCTGGATACCGAAGCCTTGCCAGTCCGCGTTCACGTTGACGTTCTCGGTGAACTCACGAGCAATTGCACATGTCTCGTCCTGGCTACCCGCATCAAGCACAACGATTTCGTCAGCCCATACCAGCGTTTCTAGGCAGTCCCGTAGATGGTGCGCTTCGTTTTTCACTATTAACACAGCTGAAATAGGCATAAATAAAGGCAACTCTATAAAGAAAACATTGAACTATCTTAGCATTGTAAACAGTGCTAGAGACTCGCTCTACCTCATCTAATTTTCATGCCTTACCTGGAAAGGCAGAAGCTATTTTTCTTTAAAAAACTATCCAGAATTACGCAAAGCTTAACTTACCCCTCTTCAAAAAATCCTAATAAAAATTAGTAAAATATGCTAAGCAATAACGGTTTACAACCATAATCTATTTCAAGATACTCGTCTTTTCCTGCTCTTTATTCCATTTACCTTGAGGTTTATCAATATACTGAAAATACTCATTTGTAAAACTTCCCTGATTAACAGCATAGCGATACAGAACTGTAGGTATTACTTCCTTATCCAAACATTCGTTAAAAACACCTGGCCCCGTCAAGTGAAATATATTATCAGATGAGTTTAAAGATATATTTTCTACTACTTTATCTATCAGCAGCTTGATATTCTCATTATCAGGCTTACTGGCTATAAAGTAGTTACTAATTTCGCCACGCCGAGTCATCACATAGAGCTCTTCCCGATTTTGACCAACGATAGACGCTAACGGCCACACTTGGTGCGCGTCAATATCAAGATATACTCCACCAAATTTATATAATATGAGCAAACGCCAAAGATCTGCCTGGGCTGCTCCAATTTTCAATCTGTCATAGTAAGGGAACACGTCAGGGAATTCATTTTTTATAAATTCAGAACGCGCTTCGGTAATCATGAAACGATATTCATAGCTAGGCGACATCAACCTATTAAACAGATAGTTGAGATACACAGGCAAAGTCACCTTATCCGTAAAGTTCGTTTGCCAAATAACACGCGGCACTTTACTAGGCTTCTTTGTATTTAACAAAGGGGCTGCGTAAGGAGGTAGTTTAAATCGTTTTTTTGGGAAAACCCAAATAACCAGATAGTTAAGCAACTTAGTTATGTTAGCTACTAACTTAATCACTCGGCTAGTAGCTATAATTAAAAACTTATTCACTAAATCATCCCTTTATAAAGAAAAGGCTCTAATGAAAATTCATCTCTTAGAGCACTAATTGACAAATTATCAGTGCCGCGCCGATACGCCCAATTACTGGCTAGTGCATATGCTCACAGCTCTATCACTTCCTTAGGGCATGCTTTTACATGGCCCCTTCAGCATCCTCAGTATCAACCTTTCAAGCTGAGAAAAATGTCTCGGCATAGCTGCTATGATTAAGCTAGTGTCATATACATTGCCTGATGGCTCAGTACCCATACAGCGGTCTTGTGTAAAGACAAATTGATTATGGTCGTACATAGAACCAACTGCCATTAATTTCCAAGGGCATGATACCCGTTTTGGCTAGAATCAGCTTGGACAAAAAGTTAATTACCGCGTAGCCAAACCATATGCCTACGTTATATTGATGTGAGAGTCACCACAGGCTACTGTTTTTCACAGCTATTTATTTGGAGAGGCATGTCCGCGTTAACGTCAATCAAACTTACTCCCTGGCTACCGCTAGCGGTCACGGGTGCTAGCATAGGTTACGCTATCACCGTGTTAACCCGCCTCCCCTGGTGGACGCTGTTTTTTACCGCCGCGGTATGGACTGGCATAGGGCTAACTCTGCGTTGGGGGAGGCCTACCAATGCACGCTACCGGCCAGTCTGGCCATGGTCTCTCTTACCTATCAGCTTATTAGGTATTTATGTCTATTTAGTCGACAGCTTCGGCAGCGTTGACCTGGGCGCCGTGTTTTTTCACCTTCAAGCAGGCATGGCCGAACACGGTGGTGCCGGAAAGATGGTGATGGCGGTACTCTACACACTGGTAGTGTTAGCCGTGCTAACCTCAATTACCTGGCTAACCCGCCACGATCAACGCTGGCGATTATCGGAGCGTTTCATCGCCATAACGCTGCTCGCTGCTAACCCGCTACTATACGGCCTAGGACAACGTAGCGCCGCGATTGTAACTGACGATGGCGCATGGCTAGATCGCCGCTATATGCCTCCTCCTGATAGTGAGCTAAGTGATCCACCTAACTTGCTACTCCTCTATCTAGAGAGCATTGAGCGTACCTACGATAATGAGCTATTTGGTGATGCTTATGCTGACTTGAATGTGCTAGGTGAGCGCGGCATCGTCTTTGAAGGGGTTCGACAAATGGACAATACTGGCTGGACCATGGCGGGCATGATAGCCAGCCAGTGTGGTGTACCGCTAATGCCTGCGGGCCTTTTGCACGATAGTCAGTTTGAGCCGCTCACCCAAGTCGTCCCAGGCGTTGACTGCCTGGGTGGTATATTAGCCGAGCAAGGATACCGGCTTAGCTATCTAGGTGGGGCAAGCACTCAGTTTGCTGGGAAAGGTCTTTTTTATCGTGGTCACAGTTTCAATACGGGGCGGATGCAGACTCTGAGTGCAACACACTCACTGGATGGTTGATGGGCTCTCATGATACTTGGCCATCAGCTCGCTCATCACTTCTATCGGACATTTAAAATCAAAGCGTTTTCGAGGCCGCATATTCAGCTCAAAGGCAATGGCATCCAGCTCTTCCTGGCTATGTACTGAAAGGTCTGTTCCTTTCGGTAAATATTGACGGATAAGGCCATTGATATTCTCATTAGCTCCCCGTTGCCAGGGGCTATGGGGATCGCAAAAGTAAATCGCAACACCGGTTTCTTGAGTAATTTTTGCATGGTGTGTCATTTCACGCCCCTGATCATAGGTCATGCTTTTTCGAGCGGTGGTCGGCATTCGGTTCAGGGCGGCACTAAAACCTGCTACGGCGGATGTGGCGGTGGCGTCGTCCATTTTTGCGAGGATCAGATAGCCACTGCTAAGTTCTACCAAGGTGCCTACCGCAGACGCGTTATTCTTACCTTTAATCAGATCGCCTTCCCAGTGGCCGGGCATTTCACGCTTACTGACCTCGGGCGGACGTAAGTGGATGCTGACCATGTCAGGGATCTGACCACGTCGATCTACTTCGCCACGGCGAGGCTTACGCGTGGTTTTTCCTTGTCGCAAGCAGTGAATCAGCTCCTTGCGCAGGTGGCCAACGGGCAGGGCATAAATAGCCGTGTATATCGTCTCTCGGCAGACGTAGGCATCGCTTAGGTCAGGTAATGTCATGGCCTTGAGCTTGCCGCTAATCTGTTCGGGAGACAAGCGTCGCCGCAACATATAAACGATGAGGTCAAAACGCTCCGTGCCTAGCACAAGCTTCTGTTTCGGGCGACAGGCCGCTCGACGCTTTTCTCGCTGACGTTGAGCGTGCCGGGCACAGTAACCGTTCTGGGCCATTTGGTTACGGCGTATTTCACGAGAGATGGTTGAAGGAGCTCGCCCTAAGAGCTGGGCAATATGCCGAAGGCTCATCCCTTGGGCTTGACCCACTTGAATGCTGGCACGTTCTTCAATGCTGAGTTCGAGGTAAGACATGGGACAACACCTTAGCGAAATACTCAGGTGTTGCACTCAGTTTCTGCGGCCAAGCGGTGAAAGGCAAAGAAGAGCTGGTACCTAAGCTTGAAAACCCAGAGTACTTGAATAGCTGGGGACTTTACGACGATTCGCTTTACGATTTTACCGTTCAAGAAGTTCGCCGTTTAAGTACCGAAGACGACGGCCCATGGGCAGTCGTCAACCTAAGCATCGCAGGGCATGCACCCCATGGCTTCCCCTCTCAAACCTGCTTAGATCGTCAGGGTGAATTCGACGGCCAGAATATATTATATTCGGTTGAGTGCTCTGCATGGTTAGCACGAGATCTCATTGAACGCCTTGACGAAGAAGGCTTGCTCGATAACACCCTGGTCGTGTTGCTAAGCGACCATCTCACCATGCGTGTTTCCGTGTGGGATCAACTGACAGCGCTTGACCGTGATAATACGCTGATTATGTTGGGTGATAATCTTCCCCCAGGCCGCATCATTCGAGACGCCACTATGCTGGATGTATTTCCTACCATCCTTGAGGCGATGGGCTTGTCGCTAAATGATCATCGAGCGGGTCTAGGTGCATCACTGCTCAGCGACAAACCTACACTTGTGGAAGTACACGGACTCAATGTATTGAATGAACGTTTGCGGGAAGAAACCGCTCTCCAGCATCGCCTCTGGGAGGGGCTATCACCTCAGCGCCGCACTACAGAAGAGAGCAGTAATGAAAAAAACAGCACAGCACAAACCGTCGAAACACCTGCTGATCAGGCAGTAGAAGTAGAGATTATGCGCTAATAAACACACCGTTTTCACCTTGTCAGTCGGTCTGCATCATCTGGTAGACCTGCTCAACACTTAGCTCTTTCAGGCAGTTGGTGTGGCCCAGCGGGCAAATGCGCTTAAAGCAGGGCGAGCAGGAAAGCCCCAGATAGTGAATAACGGCATTATCAGTTAGCGGCGGTGTGTAAGCGGGCGACGAAGAGCCATAGAGGGCATGAATACGAACCCCTACGGCGGCTGCTACGTGCATCAACCCCGAATCATTGGTCACTACTTGGCTGCAATCCGCTAGCAGATCCACCGCATCTGCTAACTGGGTTTTACCGCAAAGATTATGGGCGTGGGGCAGTCCTTGAACGATGGTCTCCCCCGCCGCCTGATCTTTTGCCCCGCCCAACACGCGCACCTCAAAGCCCTCTTTAACCAGCAGTGCTGCTAAGCGATGGAAGTACTCCAGTGGCCACTGCTTCGCCGGCCCATATTCAGCTCCTGGCATCATACCGATGGCTGGACGTGACGATAGCGCATGGGTTAGGCGTAAATTAACCAAGTTATCCCGGTCGATGGTCAACCGCGGCTTGGGAATAGCAAAGTCACCTTTTACAGCTTCCTCTAGAGGCAGGCCAAGTGAAACAAAGCGCTTTACGGTTTGGTCCAGCACCTGCTTATCCAGTTTACGGCGCTCCTTCAGCAGGCCATAGCGGTGTTCCCCTACAAAGCCCACCCGCTCAGGAATACGAGCCATAAACGGCACTAGTGCCGCTTTCCAAGAGCGAGGTAGCACAATGGCACGGTCAAAATCTCCGCGTAACCGGGCAGCCAATTCACGGCGGCTAGCCAAGCCGAACTCTCCATGACCTACCGCCAGAGGTAGTACAGCGTCTACCTCTGGCATGCGCTCAATGATAGGCTGCGACCAGGCTGGAGCAATTACACTTAGGGTTGAACCTGGGTAACGGGCTTTTAAGGTCATGAACAGGCTTTGCGCCATGACCATATCCCCCACCCAGGAAGGGCCAACCACCAACAGTCGCTTGGCAGGAGGGTTAGCCATTCAGCCACTCCAGGTAAGCGTTTACACCCTGGGCCACCGTTTTGAACTCCACATCGCAACCGCAAGCGCGTAGGTTACTAATATCCGCCCGGGTATAGCTCTGATAGCGTCCCTTTAGCTCTTCTGGGAAAGGGATGTAATCAATCTCTCCCCGCCCATAAAAGTCGATCACCGCTTCACCAATAGCTTTGAATGGCTCTGCCCGGCCAGTACCCAGGTTGAAAATACCCGATGCACTTGGGTTATCTAAAAACCATAGATTGACGTCGACTACATCACCCACGTAAACAAAATCACGGCTCTGCATACCCGCATCAAAACCACCGTAGGCCCCAAACAGCTTCAAGGTCTCACCATTACGAATTTGCAAATGGTTATGATAGGCCACGCTGGCCATTTTCCCTTTGTGCTGCTCTCGGGGGCCATACACGTTGAAGTAGCGAAAGCCCACTACCTGAGTGGTCAATTCACTCCAACGTGAGCGCACGTGCTGGTCAAACAGCAGCTTTGAGTAGCCATATACGTTCAGCGGCTTTTCATACTCGGGTGCTTCTTTAAATATCTCACTGCCACCGTAGGTAGCCGCCGACGATGCGTACAAGAATGGAATGCCAAACTTTTCACAGTAGTTGAGCAGTACCTTGGAGTACTCGAAATTATTCTCCATCATGTAGTGGCCATCCCACTCCGTGGTATCGGAACAGGCCCCTTCATGGAAAATGGCATCGATGGTCGGCAGATCAACTATTTCGCCGCGTAGCGCTGCTTTAACTCGCGCTAAGAAGTCACCCTTATCCAGATAGTCGGCCAACGTGCAATCAGCTAGATTGACAAATTTGGTGCCATCACGCAGGTCGTCAACCACCATCACATCATCTCGGCCACGGGCATTCAGCGCTTTGACAATATTGGCACCGATAAACCCGGCCCCGCCTGTTACAACGATCATCTCGTTCTCCTTACCAAAAGCGGCTCTGTTAGCTAACGTGCCTATAACCCATCTGCCTGTGATTGTATACTTGACGGCTAATGAATTCATGGCCAACGGTGCTTTCCGCGATGAGTGTTTCGACAAACCAATCGACATCTGATGTGTCGACCTTTCAAGGCTTGATCCTTACCCTGCAACAGTATTGGGCAGAGCAAGGCTGTGTCATCCTTCAGCCCCTAGATATGGAAGTCGGCGCGGGCACCTTCCACCCCGCTACCTTCCTGCGGGCAATTGGCCCAGAAACCTGGAACGCTGCCTACGTCCAGCCTTCCCGCCGCCCTACTGACGGCCGCTACGGCGAAAATCCTAACCGCCTGCAGCACTATTACCAGTTTCAAGTAGTCATGAAGCCCTCACCCAGCAACCTGCAGGACCTCTACCTTGGTTCATTAAAGCGCCTGGGGCTTGATCCGCTGATTCACGATGTACGCTTCGTTGAAGATAACTGGGAATCTCCCACTCTTGGAGCCTGGGGTCTTGGCTGGGAAGTATGGCTCAACGGCATGGAGGTCACCCAGTTTACCTATTTCCAACAAGCAGGTGGCATTGAGTGCTACCCGGTCACAGGCGAGCTCACCTACGGGCTTGAGCGTATCGCCATGTACCTGCAAAACGTCGACAGTGTATACGACTTAGTATGGGCCATCGCCCCGGATGGTAGCAAAGTCAGTTATGGCGATGTTTACCTGCAAAATGAGCGCGAGCAGTCAGCTTATAACTTTGAGCACGCTGACATTGACCAGCTATTTGCCGCCTTTGATCACCAGGAAAAAGAGTGCAGCAAACTATTATCCGCTAGTTTGCCGCTACCTGCCTACGAGCAAGTGCTAAAAGCGTCACATACGTTTAACCTGCTCGACGCACGCCATGCAATCTCCGTGACCGAACGCCAGCGCTTTATTCTGCGCGTGCGCACTATGGCGAGAGACGTGGCCACCGCTTATTTCGAATCTCGTAAAGCAGAAGGGTTCCCAATGGCGCCCGAGGCCCTGCGCCGTGAACTACTAGCTGACCAGGGAGATGCATAATGGCTGTTGAGACGCTTTTATTAGAACTGGGCACTGAAGAGTTACCGCCTTCCGCACTGGATGCACTTTCAGATGCTTTCGCGGACGGCATTGAAAAAGGCCTAAAGGAAGCAGACATCCCGTTCCAGGCAGTGACCGCTTACGCCTCGCCTCGTCGCCTTGCAGTGCAGGTCACTGGGCTTGCCGATAAGCAACCCGACCGCGAAGTTGAGCGCCGTGGCCCTGCTTTGGCCGCTGCGTTTAAAGACGGTGTGCCATCCAAAGCCGCTGAAGGTTTCGCCCGCTCTTGCGGCGTCAGCGTAGATGAGCTTATTCATCTGGAAACCGACAAGGGTACTTGGCTGGGCTATCGCGAACAGCAGCCAGGCGAGAGCGTTCATGCGCTACTGCCGGAGATGCTGCGCAAAACGCTGCAGTCCCTTCCCGTACCGAAAAATATGCGCTGGGGTGCGTCCCGGGTTGAGTTTTCCCGGCCGGTTCACTGGCTAGTAGCCCTCTACGGTAGCAATGTGATTGCTGCCGAGGCGCTAGGCCTTCAAGCTAGTCGTACAACCTACGGCCACCGTTTCCATGCGCCGGATGCAATACAACTGGAACATGCCGACGACTATCTCGCCACGCTGGAAAACGCCTATGTGTTGGCCGACCGTCAGCAACGCCGTGAACGTATTCGTGAGCAAGTACTTGCCGAAGCTGAAGTGCTGGAAGCAAACGCAGTAATTGACGAAGATCTGCTGGTTGAAGTCAGTGGTTTGGTCGAGTGGCCAGTAGCACTGACAGGCAGCTTTGACGAACGCTTCCTGGAAGTTCCGGCAGAGTGCCTGATCTCTTCCATGAAGGCGAACCAGAAATACTTCCACTTGCTAGATGATCAAGGCAAGCTGAAGCCGCTGTTTATCACCATCTCAAATATCGAGAGCCAAGACCCTGAACAGGTGATTTCTGGCAACGAAAAGGTCATTCGCCCACGCTTAGCGGATGCGGCCTTCTTCTACGATACAGATCGCAAACGCACCTTAGCCTCGCGCATTCCACAGCTGGAAAGCGTGGTATTTCAGCAGCAGCTCGGTACCCTCGCGGATAAAGCACGTCGCAGTACGGCCATTGCTACTTTTATTGCCGAGCATATCAACGGTGACGTGGCTCACGCCCAGCGCGCCGTTGCGTTAGCTAAATGTGACCTCGTCACTGAGATGGTGCTCGAATTCCCTGAGCTACAGGGCATCATGGGGCGCTACTACGCTGAGCAGGATGGCGAGCCTGCCGAGGTTGCCCAGGCGTTAGAAGAGCAGTACCTACCCCGCTTTGCTAGCGACGCCATCCCCCAAAGTCTGACCGGCCAAGCGCTGGCATTAGCAGACCGATTAGACACACTGGTGGGCATCTTCGGTATCGGCCAACGCCCCACCGGCGCGAAAGACCCCTTCGCCCTCCGTCGTGCTTCCATCGGTGTGCTGAATATTCTGGTCAAAGGCGAACTTAATCTGGACCTGCGCGAACTGCTTAACGTAGCGGCGGAACAGCACCAAGGCCTACCCAAAGCCGAAGGGTTGGTTGAGGACGTGCTAACCTACATGCTAGACCGCTTCCGTGCCTGGGGGCAGGATGAGGGTATTAGTGCAGAGATGTATCTCGCGGTTCGCGCACGCCCGGTCACCAAGCCATTGGATTTCGCTCGTCGCTTGCGTGCTGTTAAGGCCTTTGCCCAGCGTGAAGAAGCAACTGCGTTGGCCGCTGCCAACAAACGTGTTTCTAACATTCTCAGTAAGCAGGAGCATGATGGCAACACCCAGGTTGACCAAAGCTTGCTACAAGAGCAGGCTGAGCAGACGCTGTTTAACGCTGTAGCAACCAGCCAGCAGCAGGTGACGCCGTTATTCGCAGCGGGTGATTATCAGCAGGCGCTGGATGTACTAGCGACCCTGCGCGAGCCAGTCGATGCCTTCTTTGACCAAGTGATGGTGATGTCAGATGACGAAGCAGTTCGTCGTAATCGTCTTGCCTTGCTTGCCAGTCTTCAAGCGCTGTTCCTAGAAGTGGCTGATATTTCTCAGCTACCCCAGTAGTTGTTTTAGCTTATTGCTAATAGCAACTTCATTGGCGTATTTAACAACGCCCTCTCAACCGGCACTGCTACAGTGCCGGTTTTTTATGGCTGCCATCCCTGGCAGCCACCCTTTCAGGGCCGTCGCTGCACGACGTTGAAAAACGCCCCCGGCGTTTTTTTATGGCTACCCATCCCAGGCAGCCACCCTTTCAGGGCCGTCGTTGCACGACGTTGAAAAACGCTCCCGGCGTTTTTTTATGGCTGCCATCCATGGCAGCCACCCTTTCAGGGCCGTCGTTGCACGACGTTGAAAAACGCTCCCGGCGTTTTTTTGTTTCACGTGAAACATGCAGGTAAGATTAGTGAAACCTTAAAGCGAATCAGCGCGTCCATTACCTGGCAAACGCGTGAGGCTTTCTGCTTTGCCATGGAGACGACCCATGTACGAAAATTTCCTTTTAGACACCCTCCCCCAGCAACAAGCAAATATAGCGTCATACACACATGATGGACAAAAGGTGTGGCTTAAAAAAGCCGCAAAGCGTAATTCTCGCCTTGCGTATCTACCGCTTACTCTATTAGCGAAATGGTTGCGTATTGAGGCGCTCAAACCCGTCCCAAACCTAGGCGGCGAGCAAAGCATTGCTCAGGAGTCTGCCCGGATAAAAGCCCTTTCGGCCGCTGGCGTAGTCGTGCCCACAATATTGGCTGAAGCCCCAGAGGCACTACTACTAGCCGATGCTGGTCACAATGGACAGCCATCCCAAACGCTGCTTGATAAATTACTTGCAGCGCAAAGTGTAGAGGAAATTGATCATTACCTGGCCTTGGGCACCCAGGCGCTTAATGATGTACATGCACGGCAGTGCTATCTTAGTGAAGCGTTCGCTCGCAATATTCTGGTACGCCAAGAAGAAGTGGTGTTCATCGATTTTGAAACCGATCCAGGGGAGTATCATGAGCTGACGGACTGCATGGTACGCGACTGGCACTGCTTTATTTTTTCACTGTATGGCAAACTCAGTAAGCGTGAAATGCATCGCGAGCGTTTGACTCCCGCGCTGTTGCGTGGCCTGCATCAGGCAACGCCTGAAG